>NZ_JBFAXH010000007.1:0-322028 GCF_040680755.1 Nocardia sp. NPDC051990
CCTGCCACTGGCGCCGCCACCACCAACACCACGCCCGACAACTCCGCTATCGACCAAAGCGATTATGAAACAACGAAATACAACTGTCGTGCTAGCTAGTTCCGAGTCGGCGTGCGTAGTCGGCGTTGAAGTCGGTGAAGTGCTCTCGAAGTTCGTCACCGGGTCAGGTGTGGAGCGCCCAGGCCTGGCGGAACGGGCTTCGCCGCACTATGACTTGGGTCACATTTTGATAATAGTTGACCACATTTGCATCGAAACCTTCCATGCGCTTTGCTAACTCTTTACTATTACGCCTGGTCTTCGCATCATGGGGTCGGGTCCCGCGAAGCCGCTTCACGCAGAGCACACGTAGCACCGCGTTCTCGACAAAGCTTCGCCCCGCCGCTCGCTTTCGATGCCAGTTACTTGTTCGACCGATGAACCGATCGGCTCCACGCCGATTCGGCGAAGGGGAATAATGTCCAACGACACCGATCACGCGCCACGGACTCTCGCCGCAATCGTCCGCCATGACCTACCCGCCTCGGTCGTGGTTTTTCTTGTGGCACTACCACTTTCGCTCGGCATCGCGGTCGCCTCCGGCGCACCGGTCGCCGCCGGACTCATCGCCGCCGTCGTCGGCGGTGTCGTCGCCGGCCTACTAGGTGGCTCGGCCGTGCAGGTCAGCGGTCCGACGGCGAGCCTCACCGTCGTCGTCGCCGAGAGCGTGCGCCAATTCGGTTGGGCCGCTACCTGTTTCATCACCATCGGGGCGGGTCTATTACAGATTCTGTTCGGGCTCAGTCGCGTTGCGCGCGGCGCGCTCGCCATCGCGCCGGTGGTGGTCCATGCGATGCTCGCCGGTATCGGCGTCATCATCGCGCTGCAACAGGTCCATATTCTGCTCGGCGGCAACTCGCTGATTTCGTCATACGCCAGCCTCACCCAGTTGCCCCATCAGTTGATGTCGGTGCATCGCGGCGATCTGTTCGTCGGTCTGGTGGTGATCGTTATCCTGATCGGCTGGAGGTTCCTGCCACGCTCGATCCGTGTCCTGCCCGGGGCGCTGGTCGCGGTGGTGGTCGCCACGATCCTGTCGCTGGTACTGCCGACTCATGTCGAGCGTGTCGTGCTGAACGGGTCGCTGCTCGATTCCATCGGTTTGCCCGCGATCCCGTCCGGCAGTTGGTTCGCGGTGGCGATGGCCATGGTGACGGTCGCACTGATCGCCAGCGTGGAGAGCCTGCTTTCCGCTGTCGCGGTGGACAAGTCGCGGACCGACCATCGAACCGATTTCGATCGCGAGCTGATCGGGCAGGGCTCGGCCAATGTGGTGTCGGGTCTGCTCGGTGGTCTGCCGATCGCGGCCGTGCTCGTTCGCAGCATCACCAATGCTCATGCGGGGGCGCGAACCAGGGTCGCGACCATGCTGCACGGCGTATGGTTCCTGCTGTTCGCGGTCGCGCTGGCCGGGCTGGTGCAGCAGATTCCCAAGGCGGCGCTCGCCGGCTTGCTCATCATCATCGGCGTGCAACTGGTGCAGCTGGCCCATATCCGGTTGGCTCGGCGCACCGGCGATCTGTTCGTCTATGTGGTCACGGCGCTGGGTGTGGTGTTCCTGAACCTGTTGCAAGGCATGGTGATCGGTCTCGGACTTGCTTTCGGCCTGCTGCTGTGGCGGGTGGTCCGGGTGGCCATCCACGCCGAACCGGTAGCCGCCGCCCGCTGCTGGCTGGTCACCATCGACGGCACCTGCACCTTCCTCGCGCTGCCCAAGCTGACCGCGGAACTGGCGAAGGTTCCCGCCGACGTGGATGTGACCATCGAGATGACGGTCGACTTCCTCGACCACGCCTTCTGCGAGCTGATCACCGACTGGGCCGGTGTGCGTGAGGCCGCCGGTGGCACAGTCGATTTCGTCGAGATCGGTAGCACGCGGATGGCGACCGCGGTGGCGGGCCCGCCGGAGCGCGGGCGCTCGCGTCAGGTCATCGATGAGGTCATCGGGCCGTGGCGGCGGACGGGTAATCGGGCGGATCCGATCGCCGCGGGTATCTCCGCCTATCACCGCGGCCACGCGCATCTGATGCGTCCCCATCTGCATGGATTGCGCAACCGGCCCGACGCCGACACGTTCTTCCTGACCTGCGCCGATGCCCGCATCGTGCCGAACGTCATCACCAATAGCGGGCCGGGGGATCTGTTCACCATCCGCAACGTGGGCAATCTGGTTCCGGTCGGCGGTAGCGATGTCTCGGTGGAGGCCGCGCTGGTCTATGCGCTGGAGAAGCTCGACGTGCGTGCCGTGGTGATCTGCGGGCACTCCGGTTGCGGGGCGATGGAGGCACTGCATCGGGAGGTGCGCGCCGGGCCGGGGCTGGGCGACTGGCTCGCCTACGCGCGGCCCAGCCTGGACCGGTTCCGGCTCGGACATCCGGTGGCCGATGCCGCGGCATTCGCCGGATTCGGACCGGTCGACCAGCTCGGCATGGTGAATGTGGCACTGCAACTGGAACGGCTGCATGCCCACCCCGTGGTCCGGCGTGGAATGGAGGAGCGTGGCGTTGCGGTGTCCGGACTGTTCTTCGATCTCGCGACCGCCCGGGTCATCGAGGTCGCCATGGACGGCATTGCCGAGTTCGACGACGAGCTGACGGTCGAAGCATTCGATGAACTGGCCGAGGTGCGCGGCGTCACCGCCGAGCCCGTCTAGTCGCGGGCTGTCGGGCCGAATGATTCGGCCCGACAGGCGAACTCGGCTCCGATATGTTGCATTTCACATCGATTGGAGGTACGGATTCGGCGCACCTTCGGGCAACTTCTCAGGCTTTGCTAAGTCTTTACCAATAGCCTTAACATGCTTTACATCTCGACCCATCGCTGTGTCGGGACCTGCTTCACCGCGAGATGCCGGTTCGCGTTCTATGCCCTGCTGGACATTTTGATCGTCAACCGACCTCGGCGTTCGCGCCGAGTCGGCGAAGGAGAAGTCAATGGCTATTGATAGCGCTGTAGCCGTACCCCCGATTCCGCCCGCTGAACAGGGCAAGAGCCATCGCAGTTCCGAACCTCTGTCTGATCGTTTGTCATCGATCCTGCGCCACGATCTGCCGTCCTCTATCGTGGTTTTCCTGGTCGCGTTGCCGCTGTCCCTCGGCATCGCCGTCGCTTCCGGCGCGCCCGTCGCCGCCGGACTCATCGCCGCCGTCATCGGTGGCATCGTCGCGGGCACGCTCGGCGGTTCACCGCTGCAGGTCAGCGGGCCCGCGGCGGGTCTGACCGTCGTCGTCGCTGAATCCATCAACCAATTCGGTTGGCGGACAACAACATTCATTGTCGTCGCGGCGGGTGTGCTGCAAATTCTGTTCGGGCTCAGCCGGATTGCGCGGGCGGCGTTGGCCGTTGCGCCGGTGGTGGTGCACGCGATGCTCGCCGGCATCGGTATAACCATTGCGCTGCAACAGGTTCACGTCTTACTGGGTGGGTCCTCGCGCAGCTCCGCCTGGAACAACATCACCTTGTTGCCGTCGCAGTTGTTGTCGCTGGACGGCGATGACGCGATCATCGGCGCGGTTGTCATCGTGATCATGCTCGGCTGGCGCAGGGTGCCCGCCAAGGTGCGGGTGGTGCCGGGTCCGCTGGTCGCGGTCCTGGTCGGCACGGTGTTGTCACTTGTGCCGCCGTTCGAGGCCGAGCGAATCGTGTTGAACGGCTCGCTGTTCGACGCGATCGGACTGCCGCAGCTCCCCAGTGGCAACTGGTCCGCAGTGGCATTGATGATCCTGACCGTCGCGCTCATCGCCAGTGTCGAGAGCCTGCTGTCGGCGGTGGCCGTGGACAAGATGCACACCGGTAAGCGCACCAATTTCGACCGTGAGCTGATCGGTCAGGGCTCGGCTAATGTGCTCTCCGGTCTACTGGGTGGTCTGCCGGTTACCGGCGTGATCGTGCGCAGTGCGACCAACGTGCAGGCGGGTGCGCACAGCCGCGCTTCGGCGGTGCTGCACGGCTGCTGGATTCTGGTGTTCTCGGTCGCGTTGGCCGGGGTGGTAGAGCAGATTCCGAAGTCCGCGCTCGCGGGTCTGTTGATCGTCATCGGTATCCAATTGGTCAAGCTGGCGCACATCAAGATGGCCTGGCACACCGGAGATCTGATCATCTACGCCGTCACCGTCGTCGGCGTGGTCTTCCTGAATCTGCTGGAAGGTGTAATCATCGGTCTGGGACTGGCTTTCGGGCTGCTGCTGTGGCGTGTCGTGCGAGTTGCCGTGGCGGCCGAGCAGATTCCCGGTTCGCAGCGCTGGCTGCTGACCATCGACGGTTCCTGCACGTTCCTCGCGCTGCCGAAGCTGTCCGCGGAATTCGCGAAAGTGCCGGCGGGCGTGGATGTTACCGTCGAGATGACGGTCGACTTCCTCGATCATGCCGCTTTCGAAGCTATCGAGGACTGGGTGCGTCAGCAGGAAAGTGGCGGCGGCACAGTGGATTTCGTGGAAATCGGTAGTGCGCGAATGGCGCACGCCACCGCGGGACCGCCGGCCCGCGGGTTCGGCCGCACGATGCTCGACGAGATCCTCGGCCCGTGGCGGGGCGACGACGAGAATGCCGACCGGGTGACCTCGGGTGTCGCCGCTTACCACCGCAGCCACGCCCATGTCGTGCGGCCGCATCTGGACGAACTGCGTGACCGTCAGGATCCCGACACCTTCTTCCTGACCTGCGTCGACTCCCGAGTGGTTCCGAACATCATCACCAACAGCGGTCCCGGCGACATGTTCACGGTGCGCAATGTCGGCAATCTGGTGCCCGACAGCGGCGATGCGTCGGTGGAGGCCGCGCTGGTCTTCGCGCTCAACGAGTTGAATGTGCGGTCCATCGTGGTGTGCGGGCATTCGTCCTGCGGTGCGATGAAGGCGCTGTATTCCGGCACCGATGGCGGGCCGGGGATCGGGCCATGGCTCATGCATGCGCAGCCGAGCCTGGAGCGATTCCAGGCCGGGCACCCGGTGGCGCTGGCGGCCGCGGCCGCCGGATTCGGTGCGGCCGACCAGCTGAGCATGGTCAATGTGGCCGTGCAGGTGGAAACGCTGCACCGGCATCCCGTGGTACGTGCGGCGATGGCCGAGCGTGACGTGACGGTATCGGGGCTGTTCTTCGATATCGCCAGCGCGCGCGTGATCGAGGTGACCGTGGACGGGCTTGCCCATATCGACGACACCGGTGCGCGCACTGCGTCGGAACTCGTCTGAGCCGAATGACACCGGATTCGCCCGACCTCGCTCGGGCGGGTCCGTTCCGGTCGATCGCGCTCGTACGCTGGTGGTGATGAGTGTCGAGTTGGAGTCCGAACCCGCGCCCACGCGCACCGGTTGGCGCGCTGTCCGCGCCCGACTGGTCGCGCGGCCTACGCTCAACCTCGCTTACCGGATCGGGGTCGCGGTGGTCGGGGTTGCGGTGCTGGTCATCGGAATCGTATCGATTCCGTATCCCGGACCCGGCTGGGCGACCGTATTCGCCGGACTCGGCATTCTCGCCACCGAATTCGCCTGGGCGCGCCGGACGCTCTACTGGCTGCGTGACAAGTATCGGCGGGGTATGGCGTGGTACTCGGCACGAGGCCCGGCCATGCGGGTGTCCGCGGCGGTGGCTACCTTCGCACTGGTCCTCACGACACTATGGATATTGGGAACAATCGGGTTGGTCGGCGGCTGGATCGGAGTCGAATGGCAGTGGTTGCACAGTCCCCTGAAGTGGTGAATATGGTCCCTGGCCGCACCTTGACCGAATCGGACTGGCTGTCGGCGCGCATCGCGGAAATGGGCCGCGCTTGGGGCACCACCGAACCCCGGGTCTCCGGCACGCTCTGGTGGTGCATGGTTGCGTCGGCACTGGTCGAACAGCTGGCGCGCGCCTACGCGAGCGACGAACCCGCGCCGGAGCCGTACCTGGACCGCCTCGACTGTGCGGTCCGTCCGGACGGCGGCATAGAACGAGTCCACATCCACCCCAAAGGGCACGGTCTCGACGCCGCGCCGGGTGAGTCCGACGCCGCGCTCGGCAACGCCTGCGCGAAAGCACTGCGGGAGACCCTGGCCGCCGTGATCGGTCCCGTGGCGGCCGTCTCCGGTGCGGGCGTGCCGTCACTCTGGGCGATTGCCGCCGACGCCATCGGGAACCGGGCCCTCGATGTCGGAAATCCCGAGGCCGGGGCGCGGCTCGCGACCGAGGTCGGCGGGAAGCTGCCGGTACCGCGGTTCGTGGACGTCGATGGGCGGACCTTTGTCCGCCGGATTTCGTGCTGCCTGGTCTTCGACGTGCCCGGCTGCGAAATGTGCACCAGCTGCCCGAAGCGGCCGGCCGCCGAACGCAAGACACTCCTGGCTCGGCTCGCGGCCGAAAGCTGATCGCCCGCAAGGTCATTCGGTGTTCACGCCGGGTGCGCCACGGTTCGCGCCAGGTCTGAGCGTGCACTTTCGCGGGAATGTGGCAAAAATGCGGTCGCGTGAGGCGAACCGATTGCTGGATGTCACGTTCGGGTCACGTCCATCGGCACCGGCCGACCCGCGACGCGGCGATCCGAGTCCATCGACGCGGGGCCGCCAGGGTGCCGATAGCATGGTCGCGCCGGAGCAAATTCGCCTCCGACGATGACCCGTGGGCAACCGCCCGCACCAGCGCGGGAACACGCCCGCCAGCGAACGCCAAGGAGTCTCTCGCCGTGACCACCTCAGCACCTATCAGCCCTGTCGCCCTCGTTCGGGTGCCGGCCGGGACGACGGCGGGTGCCGCGGTGCGCGAGGCGGGGCTGCCGACGAAGGGGCCGGACACCATCGTCGTCGTGCGCGATGCCGAGGGGCTCAAGGATCTGTCCTGGACCCCGGACACCGATGTCGAGGTAGAGCCGGTCGCCGCCAATACCGAGGACGGCCGCAGCGTTATCCGGCATTCGGCCGCGCATGTGCTGGCCCAGGCCGTGCAGCAGGAGTTCCCGGAGGCCAAGCTCGGCATCGGCCCGCCCATCAAGGACGGCTTCTACTACGACTTCCGGGTCGACCGGCCGTTCACCCCCGAGGATCTGGCCAAGCTGGAATCCCGGATGAAGAAGATCGTCAAAGGCGCGCAGCGGTTTTCGCGCCGGGTGGTCGAGGTCGAGGACGCGCGGGTCGAACTGGCCAAGGAGCCGTTCAAACTCGAGCTGATCAGCGATAAGTCCGGTATCGACGATCCGGAGGTCATGGAGGTCGGCGGTAAAGAGCTGACCATCTATGACAACCTGGACCCGCGCACCGGCGAAAAGGTCTGGGGCGATCTGTGTCGCGGCCCGCACATTCCGACCACCAAGTTCATCCCCGCCTTCAAGCTGACCCGCAGTTCCGCCGCCTACTGGCGCGGCGACCAGAACCGCGAGGATCTGCAGCGCATCTACGGCACCGCCTGGGAATCGCAGGAGGCCCTCGACGAGCATCTGCACCTGCTCGAAGAAGCCGAGCGCCGCGACCACCGCAAACTCGGTTTGGAACTGGATCTGTTCAGCTTCCCGGACGAACTCGGCTCCGGTCTGCCGGTGTTCCACCCCAAGGGCGGCATCATCCGCAAGGAGCTCGAGGAGTACTCGCGCCGCCGCCACGTCGCCGCGGGCTATGAGTTCGTCAATACGCCGCACATCACCAAGGGGCACCTGTTCGAGGTCTCCGGTCACCTGGACTGGTACCGGGACGGCATGTTCCCGGCCATGCACCTGGACGCCGAGCTGAACGAGGACGGCACCGTTCGCAAGCCCGGCCAGGACTACTACGTCAAGCCGATGAACTGCCCTATGCACAACCTGATCTTCCGCTCGCGCGGCCGGTCCTATCGGGAACTGCCGCTGCGGATGTTCGAATTCGGTTCGGTCTACCGCTACGAGAAGTCCGGTGTCGTGCACGGCCTGACCCGGGTGCGCGGTATGACCCAGGACGATGCACACATCTACTGCACCAAGGAGCAGATGCACGCCGAGTTGACCAGCACGCTGCAATTCGTGCTCGGCCTGCTCGCCGATTACGGCCTCGACGACTTCTACCTCGAGCTGTCCACCAAGGATCCGAAGAAGTTCGTCGGCTCCGAGGAGACCTGGGACGAGGCCACCGAAACCCTCGCCAAGGTGGCCGCGGCCTCCGGACTGGAGCTGGTCCCGGATCCGGGAGGCGCTGCCTTCTACGGTCCGAAGATCTCCGTGCAGGCCAAGGATGCGCTGGGTCGCACCTGGCAGATGTCGACCATCCAGCTCGACTTCAACCTGCCCGAGCGCTTCAATCTGGAATACACCGCCTCCGACGGCACCAAGCAGCGGCCGGTCATGATCCACCGCGCTCTGTTCGGATCCATCGAACGCTTCTTCGGCGTGCTCACCGAGCATTACGCGGGCGCTTTCCCGGCCTGGCTGTCGCCGGTCCAGGTCGTCGGCATCCCGGTCGCGGAAACCTTTGCACCGCATCTGGATTCGGTCATCGAACAGTTGCAGGACGCGGGCGTTCGCGCGCAGGTCGATCGCAGCGACGACCGGATGCAGAAGAAGATCTTCAACAACACCGCACAGAAGATCCCGTTCATGCTGCTGGCCGGCGAGCGCGATGTGAACGCGGGCGCGGTCAGCTTCCGCTTCCGCGACGGCACTCAGGTCAATGGTGTGCCGGTCGCCGCCGCGGTGGCCACGATCGTGGAATGGATCGCCAACCGGGAGAACGCCTCGCCGACCGCCGAGGGTTTTGTGGTGAAGGGCACGGTATGACCGGTCAGGGCCCGGAGGAGGAAGCTTGCGTAACCACGGAGGGGCCCCGCTCATACCAGAATGGACAGAGCATGAGTGAGTGGACCGCGCCCGGGTTCGCGGATGTGAACGCGGACTCGGACGAGCAGGGGAGCATTGTGGATACCGGGGCCGGTGAGCCGGATCGGTTGCAGCGGTTGTGGACTCCGTACCGGATGTCCTATATCGCCGAGGCCGCCAGTCCGAAAGATGCGACGGGCCATCCGTTCACCGATATCCCGAAGATGTCGGACGAGGACGGTCTGGTCATCGCGCGCGGCGAGCACGTCTACGCCGTGCTCAACCTATATCCGTACAACCCCGGACACATGATGGTGGTGCCCTACCGCAAGGTGGCCAACCTCGAGGATCTCACGCTGGAGGAAAGCGCCGAGCTGATGGCTTTCACCCAGCAGGCAATCCGGGTGATGAAGCAGGTCTCGCGGCCGCACGGTTTCAATGTCGGCCTGAATCTCGGTGGAGTGGCCGGTGGTTCGCTCGCTGACCATCTGCATCAGCACATCGTGCCGCGCTGGGGCGGGGATGCCAACTTCATCACCGTCGTCGGCGGTGTGAAGGTCATGCCGCAATTGTTGCGGGAAACTCGGGCGCTGCTTTCGGCGGCGTGGAAGGAAGTCGAGTAGGGTGCTCAGCTTCTTCGGCCGCGAGACGTTCTCCAAAGCGACTGCGCCGTTGGGCAGAGCGCTTGTCAGTACCGGGCTCACCCCCGATGCGATGACGGTGATCGGCACTGTCGCCTCGATCACGGCCGCGGTCACCCTGTTCCCGACCGGACATCTGTTCTGGGGAACCATGGTGATCTGGCTGTTCGTCATGTTCGACATGCTCGATGGAGCCATGGCACGGGCGCGTGGCGGCGGCACGAAATACGGTGCGGTACTGGATGCCACCTGTGACCGCCTCGCCGACGGCGCTATTTTCGCCGGGTTGGCCTGGTGGGCGGTGTATCACGAGAACAGTAAGCCGCTGTTCGCGGCAACGTTGGTGGTTCTGGTTACCTCCCAGGTGATTTCGTATGCGAAGGCGCGCGCCGAGGCGAGTGGCCTCTCCGCGGACGGTGGACTCATCGAGCGGCCGGATCGGCTGATCATCGTGTTGGTCGGTGCCGGACTCACCGGTATCGGCGGGTATTGGGGGATCGAATGGCTGACCTGGGCCGTGCATGTGGCGATGTGGATTCTGGCGGTGTTGAGCATTATCACGGTGTTCCAGCGAGTGTTGGCGGTCCGGAACTCCCCGGGGGCGCGGGATGTGATTCCGCCCGCGCCGCCGCAGAATCCGGCGGACGCGACGGAGTTACCCTCGTGAGTTCCCAGTCCGAAAGCGTCGGCTCGCGGATCAAGTCCGGACTGACGGATTGGGCCTTTGCGGCGGGTTGGCGGTTGGTGCGCGCGCTGCCGGACGCGACGGCGCGGCGGGCATTCGATTGGGGCGGCAATCGGGTCGCGGACAAGGCGAATCGCGCCTTCCGGGCCGGTGGTGAACCGAATCAGTTGCGGCGCAATCTCGCTCGCGTGCTCGGCGTGACTCCGGCAGAGGTGCCCGACGAACTGATCCGCGCGAGCATGCGGTCCTATGCCCGTTACTGGCGCGAAGCGTTCCGACTACCGACGATGGATCACTCGGCGCTGACCGGTTCACCCGTGGCCGGCGTGGAGCATCTGGATGCCGCACTGGCGCGGGGGCGCGGTGTGGTGCTCGCGCTGCCGCACTCCGGGAACTGGGATGCGGCCGGGGTCTGGCTGGTCAACCACAATGGCACCCTCACGACCGTCGCGGAGCGGCTGAAGCCGGAGTCGTTGTTCGAGCGATTCGTCGCCTACCGTACGAGCCTGGGTTTCGAGGTTTTCCCGCTGACCGGTGGTGAGCAGCCGCCGTTCACCGCGCTGGCCGCGCGCCTGCGCGCGAACAATGTCGTATGCCTGATGGGCGAGCGGGACCTGACCGGCAAGGGTGTCCCGGTGACGATGTACGGCGAGCGCACCTGGCTGCCGGCGGGCGCGGCGAAGCTGGCCATCGAGACCGGCGCCGCGCTGATCCCGGTGCACGTCTGGTTCACCGTCGATGCCGATGGTCGCGAAGGTTGGGGGATGAAGACCGAAGCGCCGCTGGATGTTTCGGGCGGTGTCGCGGCGACCACCCAGGCGCTGGCCGACCGGTTCGCGGCCAATATCGCCGAGCATCCGGCCGATTGGCATATGTTGCAGCCACAATGGGAGCAGGACCTTTCGGCGCAGCGGCGAGCCAGGATCGCCGCGGCGCAGGCCGGGATGGAAAGCGCCAATGGGGAGAAGACGCCATGAAAATCGGCATGGTCTGCCCCTATTCGTTCGATGTCCCCGGCGGTGTGCAGGCCCATGTCGTGGAATTGGCGCGGGTATTCATCGAGCGCGGTCACAAGGTGAGCGTGCTCGCGCCCGCATCGGAGGACACTCCGCTGCCGGACTTCGTGGTGTCGGCCGGTCGCGCGGTGGCGATTCCGTACAACGGTTCAGTGGCCCGGTTGTCCTTCGGCCCCATGGCCTACACCAGGATCCGGCGCTGGATCGACGGCAACGACTTCGATGTGCTGCACATTCACGAGCCGAACGCGCCGAGTCTGTCCATGCTCGCGCTGAAGATCGCCGAGGGACCGATCGTGGCCACCTTCCATACCTCGACCACGAAATCGTTGGTGCTGAGCACCTTTCAGGGTGTGCTGCGGCCCTATCACGAGAAGATCAGTGGGCGCATCGCGGTCTCCGAGCTGGCGCGACGCTGGCAGGTGGAGGCGCTCGGCTCGGATGCGGTGGAGATCCCCAACGGTGTCGATGTGGCAGCCTTCGCGCGGGCCCCGATGCTGCCCGGCTATCCCCGTGCGGGTGGGACGGTGCTGTTCCTCGGTCGCTACGACGAACCACGCAAGGGGATGGAGGTCCTGCTCGGCGCGCTGCCCGAATTGGTGCGCCGACATCCGGATGTCGAGATCCTCATAGTCGGGCGGGGTGACGAGGATCGACTGCGCCGCGAGGCCGGGTCGCTCGCCCGGCATCTGTGCTTCCTCGGCCAGGTGTCGGACGCGGAGAAGGCCTCGGCGATGCGCAGCGCGGATGTGTATGTCGCACCGAATCTCGGTGGTGAGAGCTTCGGCATCATTCTGATCGAGGCGATGGCGGCCGGGACCGCAGTGGTGGCAAGCGAATTGGACGCCTTCCGTCGGGTATTGCGCGACGGCACGGCGGGAACGCTCGTTCCGGTAGGGGATTCGGTTCGACTCGCCGCCGCGTTGGACACCCTGCTGACCGATGATGTTCGCCGCGAGGCCCAGATCCACACCGCCAATCAAGTGGTCGGCGAGTACGACTGGCCGGTGGTCGCCGAACAGATCCTGCGGGTCTACGAAACCGTCACGGTGGGGGAGACGCGCGTGCGGGCCGCCGGATGATCAAGGGGTGGGTGATGCGCGGAACGCGTCACGATATCGGCGATAGCATGGTGCAGGCTGCTGGATGATTACGTTCTCCGCCACAACGGTTCTCGTACTCGCGCTCATCGCGGCGGTGGTCGTCGCGATCGGTCTCTGGGCGGCCTCGACGGCGAACCGGCTCGACCGGCTGCATGTGCGGTCGGATCAGTCCTGGCAGGCCCTGGACGGCGCCTTGGCGCGAAGGGCGGTGGTGGCCAGGTCGATTGCCGTGGCCATGGCGGGCCCGACCGCCGATTCCGCGCTGGTGGAGCAGGCCAAACGGCTGACCACACTCGCCGATCGGGCCGAGCGGGCGGGCCGCGCCGACCGTGAAACCATCGAAAATCAGCTCTCCGCAGCGCTTTCCGCGATCGATATCGCCCAATTGCGGCCACAGCAGGTCGCCGAACTCGCCGATGCCGAAGCCCGGGTGCTGATCGCGCGCCGCTTCCACAACGACGCGGTGCGCGATACCCTCGCTCTGCGCACCCGCCGCCCGGTCCGCATCCTGCACCTGGGTGGTACCGCACCGCTGCCGACGTATTTCGAAATCAGTGAACGCGCCACCCCCGCCGCCTCGACCGGTCTGGTCGTCGACACGGTCCGCACCTCGGCGCGCGTGGTGCTGCTCGACGAACAGGACCGCGTACTGCTCATGCGCGGCAACGATCCCAAGACTCCCGATGTCTCCTTCTGGTTCACCATCGGCGGCGGCGTGGAACCGGGGGAGACTCTGCGCAGTGCCGCGGTGCGGGAGCTGTGGGAGGAGACGGGATACACCGCGGATCCGGCCGGCCTGCGCGGTCCGATCTGGCGGCGGGTCGCGGTATTCCCGTTCGACGGTGAACTCATCCGCGCGGAGGAGCTGTTCTTCACACTGCGCGTCCCGGCCTTCGACCCCAAGCCGGCCGATCTGACCGCGGTCGAGCGCCGCAGCATCACCGACAACAAGTGGTGCACCGGCTCGGATATCGTCGCGCTCGACCACACCGGCGAGACGGTCTACCCCTACCACCTCGATCAGTTGCTTCCGGAAGCCGCAGCGGCCGCGTCGGGCGATTCCGATCCCGAGGTGCGGTCCATTCGGTAGGCGGAATTGCCTGAACGCGCACTTCTTTCTCGATTGCGCGGCTTCCGCTGAATCGACGCTCAGGCCGATCGCCCCCGATCAGCATGCGCTCCTGAATCTTTCGACTGTGATGTGTTTCACGATCGTGATAGCGTCGCGACTGGATTGCCGCCGCCTGGGTAGTGCTGGTGGGGGAGCGCTGCCGGGGAGTTCTGGTGGTACTTCCACTACAGAGATAGTCCATTGGCGTGTGGAAGGTAAGCAGTACATGTCCTACCTGTTGTTCGATTTCCTGTTGCCGTTATTGGGTCCCGACGCCGCGCAGTACTGGGCTCAGTTGCTGGTAGTCAGCCCGCTGTAGTTCCCGACCGGGTGTTCGTCGGGGCGGCGCCGGACTTGCGCCGGCCCGACGGATCCGCCTCGTGACCGGTCCAGTGGTCGCGGGTCGAACGCAGACCCGCTGGTCGGGGCAAGGCCAGTGCTGTCCAACTGGCTATCAAGTGGCTCGAGCGGCCCGCCTAGAATCGGTGACGTTAGTTTCAAGCGACCCGATTGGCGCACATGACTCAGGAGTTTGCCGTGACCACGCCCGAGACCACCAACACCATCGGCACCGCCCGCGTGAAGCGCGGGATGGCCGAGATGCTCAAGGGCGGGGTGATCATGGATGTCGTCACCCCCGAGCAGGCCAAGATCGCCGAGGACGCCGGTGCGGTCGCTGTGATGGCGCTGGAGCGTGTGCCGGCCGATATCCGCGCACAGGGCGGCGTCTCCCGGATGAGCGACCCGGACATGATCGACGGCATCATTTCCGCCGTCTCGATCCCGGTCATGGCCAAGGCGCGCATCGGCCACTTTGTCGAGGCGCAGATCCTGCAGAGCCTCGGCGTCGACTACATCGACGAATCCGAGGTGCTGACCCCCGCCGACTACGCCAACCACATCGACAAGTGGAACTTCACCGTGCCGTTCGTCTGTGGCGCGACCAATCTCGGTGAGGCGCTGCGTCGGATCACCGAGGGGGCGGCCATGATCCGCTCCAAGGGTGAGGCGGGTACCGGTGACGTCTCCAATGCCACCACCCACATGCGCAAGATCCGCGCCGAGATCCGCAAGCTGTCCGCACTGCCCGAGGACGAACTGTTCGTTGCCGCCAAGGAATTGCAGGCACCGTACGACCTGGTGCGTGAGGTCGCGCAGACCGGCAAGCTGCCCGTCGTGCTGTTCACCGCGGGCGGTATCGCCACCCCCGCCGATGCGGCGATGATGATGCAGCTCGGCGCCGAGGGTGTGTTCGTCGGCTCAGGCATCTTCAAGTCCGGCAACCCGGCCGAGCGCGCCGCCGCTATCGTCAAGGCGACCACCTTCCACGACGACCCGGATGTGCTCGCCAAGGTTTCGCGCGGTCTGGGCGAGGCCATGGTCGGCATCAATGTCGAGGAACTGCCGGTCGATCATCGGCTGGCCGAGCGCGGTTGGTGATTCTGCGCTAGCGCCGAACCGAATCGACGCCCGCGGCACCGGGATTGTGTGATCCACCGCCGCGGGCGTTGCTCGTCTTGGGCGATGGTGGGTGGGGCAGAAACTGTCGCGGCCCTCACTGTTGTCTTATGCCCGCCACAGAGTTGGTGGCTAGCTTCGGAATTCAGTGCATATCGGCGGCCGTGCGCCTGGTTGGTGCGGCACCGTCGGGCTCACGGACCTATCCGAACAGCAAAGGATGACCAGTTGAAGCTTCGTAAGACCGGACGCATCGCGATCGCGGGTCTGGCCGCCGTGGCCGCGCTCAGCCTGTCGGCGTGTGGCAGCGATGACTCGACAACCGCGACCACGCCGACCAAGACCTCGACCAGCGTGACGAAGTCGACTGCGAACATCCCGCCGACCCCGAGCGTTGCCGACCTCAACGCCCAGCTGCTCCGTGCGCTGGACCCGTCGGTGCCGAGTTCGGAGAAGTTGGATCTGGTACAGGGTGCGCAGGCGGATCCGGAACTGCCGAACCGCCTGGCGCAGGCATACCAGCAGGCCGGCGCCAAGGCCGAGGTCACCGAGGTCAATGCCTTCGGTGACGCACTCAATGCCAAGGCGAATTTCACCATCAACGGCCAGGAGAACATCGTCGATGTGCCCTTCGTCGCCGAGGACGGCAAGTGGAAGGTCGAAAAGAGTTGGGCCTGCACCATGTTGACCAACCTCGGTCAGCAGTCGACGGCCTGCGGCTAGTCCTGATCCGGCCGCAGTCGGTTCGGCCGGGGGAGTGGGTGATTCGAGGCGGCGAGCACTGTGCTCGCCGCCTCATCGCGTTTTCCATCACGGGCTTCCGTGGCGGATCCCGAGAAGGGCTTCTGATGGTACAAACGCATGTCGATACTGGGATATGCGCATTTAAATATGTATGCGAATTCGCGGTCGAGGGTGCGGAAATGTCTGTCTCCCAAAAAGATTGCAGAGGAGGGGAAAGTCGACTTTCTCGGGTGAAGATGAAGATGTCTACCGACGAGCAATGTCGTCTATTCGGAGTGCCGGACGATCGGGGTGGTCCCAGCGGATGAAAAAGGTTGGGGCGCTGGGGTTGTCGCGGTCGTGGCGGAGGAGGGCGGGGATGGTCCACCGGTCGACGGGTGGGGTACGGCGGTACAGCGCGGGTTCGGACATGTCGAGATGGACGCTCAGATCGAAGTCGAGACCTCGACCCAAAAGCATGGGACCCGCGATGAGCAGGACAGTGCCAGGGGCGGCGGTGCGGATGGGGGACCGTGCCGAGCGGTCGCGATCCTCGTCCCAGAGCGCGGCGAGCCAGCGGGCGTCGTCACGCAGCGCCCGGATGACTTCGCGGTCCAGTGCCGCATAGTCGAACCAGGCGGTGCGATAAGACATTTCGTCGGTGCGGCCGAATTCCATACGGAGCGAGGCGGGGCGGATGTAGTCATGCAGCGAGACGACCTCGGCGGCGCGGCCGGTGTCGCGCAGTGCGGTGGAGATGTGGTCCGCGGCAGTCACGGGTTCGGCCGCGTCGGCTCCGTCGATGGCGATCAGCACCCGCCCGCCGAGTTCGCGGATGCGATCGGTGATGAGTTCGACGAGGCCGTCCCGGGTGATCGGATCGAAATGCGGCACCGATCCATTCCACCAAACGATGCTGTCGAACCCCGTTCTGGGCGGCGGATGCGGCCATTGCCGAGAGGTCACCGACAGGCCGCGTGGGCGCTCGGGATAATCTCGCCGTCATGGCGACAATCGAAGAGGCGCTGGAGATCGAGCGGCTCGAGCGGGACATCTTCCGTGGCGCGTCCACCAAGACCCAGCTCGAGCGCACGTTCGGCGGACAGGTTGCCGGCCAGGCGCTGGTGTCGGCGGTGCGGACGGTGGAGCCCCGGTTCCAGGTGCATTCACTGCACGGGTACTTCCTGCGGCCCGGAAATCCGGCAGAGCGGACGGTGTACCTTGTCGAGCGGATCCGCGACGGCCGGTCCTTCTGTACTCGGCGGGTCACCGGCGTGCAGGACGGCGCCGCGATCTTCACCATGTCGGCGTCGTTCCATGTCGGCGACTCGGGGCCGGAACATCAGGACGAAATGCCGTCGGTGCAGGGTCCGGATGAGCTGCCCGATGCCAGCGTCACCCTCAGCCCTGAGCGACTGTGGGCAATGCGTGAATGGGAGCACTGGGATATCCGCACCGTGCCGCAGGATGTAGTGACCCGCCGCGACGGCGTGGTCTCCCCGCAGCAGGTGTGGTTCCGTTACCGGCATCCGCTGCCCGACGCACCGGTGGTGCACGTCTGCACCCTCGCCTACATGAGCGATATGACCCTGCTCGGTTCCTCGAAGGTGACCCACCCCGACGAGCCGACCCAGAATGCCTCACTCGATCACGCCATGTGGTTCCTGCGCCCGTTCCGAGCCGACGACTGGCTGCTCTACGACCAGTCCTCCCCGTCCGCGGGCTTCGGTCGCGCGCTGACCGGCGGCAAGATCTTCAACCGCGCGGGTGAGTTGGTCGCGGCGGTTGTGCAGGAGGGCTTGATTCGCACACCGCGCGGGGAGTAAGGGCGAACGCGTACTGTTCCCAGTGATGGGAATTTTGAGCGGCCGGTATTCGTTCGGGTGGCTCGTGGACCGCCGCGCGGTCGCCGACCAGGGGGGCGAGGGTTTCAACGCGTCAAGAATGAGGAATCGGCACATTCACCAGCTGACCCGGGCTCGACCGCGGTGGCGTGAGTGTGGCCGCAGCGCACCACCGCGGCCGGTTGAGCCTCGTCGGGCTCAGACCACCTGCACGCGCAGGTGGCAGACCACCGTGTCGGTTATCCGACGAAGTTCGCGTTCGAGTTCATCGCTGCGGTGGCTGGGCAGCACTCGGTCCCAGCCGCTCGGCGGATCGATCTCAGCGATGACGACGACCTTGCGCCGTCCGGGGAAGTTCTCGCGGACATAGCGGGCGACGGGTCCGCCGACGGTGGCATCGCAGTCCTCCAGCAGGACCAGCCGGACCTCGGGATGCCAGGCCTCCCAGGCATTGGTGAATGCCCGCACCGATTCGCCGGGTAGGCAAACATGCACGGCGACAATGTCTTTGCCGATCGACATAGCGGCCGAGAGCGCCTCGCGGCTGAGTTCGGAGACCTCGGAGATCGGTACCACGATCGCCGTGCCGGTGGCCTGCGGCTGGCCCGGGATGGCACCGTTGCCGCGGCAGCCACCGATTCTGGTGTAGGCACCGCGAATTCGCTCCATACCGAGCACCAGTGCGGGCAGCACCAGCACGATCAACCACGCGCCGTCGGTGAATTTCATCGCGGTGGTGACGATCGCGGCGACACAGGTGAGCAGTGCGCCGAAGCCGTTGAGTGCGATCCGCCAGTGCCAGCCCGCGGTCCTGGTCTGCCGCCAGTGCTGGACCATACCGGTCTGCGCGATGGTGAATCCGACGAAGACGCCGATCGCGAACAAGGGAACGAGCGCGTTCATATTGCCGCGCGCCGCGATCAACAGCACTCCGGCAGTCACGCCCAGGGTGAGCACGCCGTAGCGGTACACCTGACGTGGCGAGGTGACCGAGAATCGGTGCGGCAGGCAGTTGTCGTCGGCGAGGATTCGGGTGAGCGTCGGCAATCCGCCATAGGAAGTGTTGGCGGCCAGCGCCAGCAGCACGACCGTCGCGAATTGCACAATGTAGTAGCCGATTCCGTGCCCGAGCGCCGCCTCGGTGACCTGGGAGAGTACGGTCGTTCCTTCGATCGGGCGCAATGCGAATTTCTGGATGAGCACCGCGAGCCCGATCAACATGATGCCGAGCAGTGCGCCGAGCGCCACCTCCGCACGCTGCGCGCGTTTCACCTTCGGCACGGCGAAGCTCGGCACCGCATTGGCGATCGCCTCGACACCGGTCAGCGCCGCGCACCCGCTGGAGAATGCCTTGAGCAGCAACAACACTCCGACGGTGTGGATATCGCCGACTGCCCCGGTCCCGGTGGTGATCGCGGCCGGTTCGGAGCGCATCAGCCCGCCGATAATGACTGCGAAGATGCCGGCGACGAAGACGATCGTCGGCAGCATGAAGGCGCGCGCGCTTTCTCGGATGCCGCGCAGATTGAGCGCGGTGACACCGGTCAGTATCGCGAGGCAGATCCACACCCTATACCCGTGCAGCGCCGGGAATGCCGAGGTCAGGGCGGCAACACCGGCCGCGATCGAGACCGCGACATTGAGGATGTAGTCGACGATCAGCGAGGCCGCGGCGACCAGGCTGGCACGGTGGCCGAGATGCCGTTTCGCCACCGCGTAGGCACCACCGCCGTCGGGAAAGGCCGCGATCACCTGCCGGTAGGACGCGACCAGTACGGCGAGCAGGGCGGCGATCGCGAGGGTCACCGGCAGTGTCATGCCGAGTCCGACGCCGCCTGCGGTGGCCAGCACCAGCACGATGGCTTCCGGACCGTAGGAGACCGATGCCATGGCATCGAGGGAGAGCCCCGCCAGGCCGGTCGAAACGGTCAACCCCTGGTGCGTGGTCGAGACAGTATTCGCTTCCGCACGTGGCGTGGGCGCCTTGTGTGGCAAAACGGTAATCACATGTGTGAGTGTCGACCGCTTTCGCGCATATGAACCCGGTCTTGACACAACGTTGACGGCTACCGTGAGCAGGGGCACGACACCGCGCCTCGTAAGCTCATGGCGTGAATGCATCGGTCGCCGCGCCCGCAACGGGCGCGCAGCAGAGTCCCGACCAGCCCACCATCGGCGTGCTGGCGCTGCAGGGTGATGTGCGCGAACACGTCGCGGCACTCGCGGAATGCGGTGCGCAACCGGTGTTGGTGCGTCGTGCATCCGAGCTCGCGTCGGTGGATGCGCTGGTGCTGCCGGGCGGTGAATCGACCGCGATCAGCAAGCTGCTGGAGGTCTTCGAACTTCTCGAACCGGTGCGCGCGCGGCTGCGGGAAGGTATGCCCGCCTTCGGATCCTGCGCCGGGATGATCCTGCTCGCTGCCGAGGTACTCGACACCCGCCCCGATGCCCAACATCTGTCTGGTATCGATATGACGGTGCGGCGCAACGCTTTCGGCCGTCAGGTCGACTCGTTCGAGACCGATCTGGAGTTCGCCGGCCTGACCGATGGCCCGGTGCGCGCGGTATTCATCCGGGCGCCGTGGGTGGAGCGGGTCGGCGCGGGTGTCGAGGTGCTGGCGACGGTCCCGAGTGGACCGGCCGCCGGACGCATTGTCGCGGTGCGGCAGGGCCGGGTGGTCGCGACGTCGTTCCATCCGGAGGTCACCGGCGATCTGCGGGTGCACCGGCTGTTCGTCGATCTGGTTCGCGACGCCCAGTAGTCGCCCTCGGAAATTCGCCATAACCAGACGAGTAGGCTGGCAGAGCTGTCTACCCGGCCGGTGCGGGTATCGTGCGCACGATCAGAAGTGCTGTCGACTGGAGGAAGTAGGGAATGAGCGGCCACTCCAAATGGGCCACCACCAAGCACAAGAAGGCGGGGATCGACGCGAAGCGCGGCAAGCTCTTCGCCAAGTTGATCAAGAACATCGAGGTGGCGGCCCGCACTGGTGGCAGTGACCCAGCGGGCAATCCGACGCTGTACGACGCCATCCAGAAGGCGAAGAAGTCGTCGGTTCCGAACGACAACATCGAGCGTGCCCGCAAGCGCGGCGGCGGTGAAGAGGCCGGCGGCGCCGACTGGCAGACCATCATGTACGAGGGCTACGGCCCCAATGGTGTCGCGGTGCTGATCGAATGCCTCACCGACAACCGTAACCGCGCCGCCGGTGAAGTACGCGTGGCGATGACCCGCAATGGCGGCAACATGGCCGACCCGGGCTCGGTTTCCTACCTGTTCCACCGCAAGGGCATCGTGACCCTGGAGAAGAATGGGCTGTCCGAGGACGATGTGCTGCTGGCCGTGCTCGACGCGGGCGCGGAGGAGGTCAACGACCTCGGTGATTCCTTCGAGATCATCAGCGAGCCGTCTGATCTGATCCCGGTGCGCAAGGCGCTGCAGGACGCCGGAATCGATTACGACTCCGCTGAATCCGGCTTCCAGCCGTCGGTATCGGTGGCCGTGGACATAGACGGCGCGCGCAAGGTGTTCAAGTTGGTCGACGCGCTCGAGGACAGCGACGACGTGCAGAACGTCTACACCAATGTCGACATCTCCGACGAGGTCGGCGCCCAGCTCGAACAGGACTGACACGGGATATCGATGTATCGGACCGGATGACGTGCAGAACGTCACTGCG
Source organism: Nocardia sp. NPDC051990 (assembly GCF_040680755.1). Lineage (NCBI taxonomy): Bacteria > Bacillati > Actinomycetota > Actinomycetes > Mycobacteriales > Nocardiaceae > Nocardia > Nocardia sp. NPDC051990. Next base: position 21,050 of record NZ_JBFAXH010000007.1, read on the forward strand.
TCCGACGGTCGACATCTCCGGCGAGGTTGATGCCCGTTCGAGCAGGACTGACACGGGATATCGATGTATCGGACTGGATGACGTGCAGAACGTCACTGCGTCCGACGGTCGACATCTCCGGCGAGGTTGATGCCCGTTCGAGCAGGACTGACACGGCACATCATCGTTCTTCGCCTCGGGGCGGTTCGCGGACATGCGGACCGCCCCGAGTGCGTTTCGGCCTGGATGCGAGCTGGTTACTCCGCGATTCGTGTCCGATCGGACCACTCGTAGACCCGCAGCCGCCCCTCGGGCGTATCGGCCTCCCGGTTGGTGACCTTGAAGTGCTCATATCCGCCGCGGAATTCGACCTTGAGCTCGACGCCGGGCGGGGTGATCGGAACGATGCGTGCGGGCAAGTCTTTCGGCCCACCTTCCAGGACAGCCTTCGCAACATTGCTCATGCTTCGGATGGTAGGTCTCGGATGTGATGCACGCCACAAACGTGGCCGAAAACTTGTGCTGCCCTACGGGGGATTCCGGCGCGGCGGGCCAAGGCGATGGCCGAGGTGTCCGGCAGCGGAGATGGCACGATTGCCAATATTCGATATGTTCGTGCCATGGTTGCTACCTCGGATGGGCGGTCGGCGCGACATCGGGTGGTCGTGCTCGCATTGGACGGGGTGTATCCCTTCGAGCTCGGCATTCCGAGTCGGGTCTTCGACATGGCCGCGGAACTGTACGAGGTGAGCACCTGCTCCATCGATGGCGCACCGGTGCCGAGCCGGTCCGATTTCGCCATCGCCGTCCAGCACGACAGCCGTGCGTTGGCGACCGCCGACACCGTGGTCATTCCAGCCTGCGATATCGATATGACGCTCGGTGGCACGCTGCCGCCCCCGCTGGCCGCGGCATTCGCGCGCATCCGACCGGGCACCCGCATCGTGTCGATCTGTACCGGCGCATTCGTAACCGCCGCCGCCGGATTGCTCGATGGTCGTCCCGCCACGACGCACTGGAATGTGGCGGAGCTGTTCCGGCGCACGTTTCCGCGGGTGCGACTGAATACCGATGTCCTCTACGTCGACGACGATGACGTGCTCACCTCGGCCGGCGCTGCGGCGGGCATAGATCTGTGTCTGCACCTGGTGCGCCGCGACCACGGCAGCGCGGTCGCCAATACGGTGGCGCGCCGCTGCGTCGTGCCGCCGTGGCGGGATGGCGGCCAGGCCCAATACATCGAACAGCCGGTGCCGCCCTCGACGTCGGCGGGCACCGCGGCTGCCAGGCACTGGGCTGTCGAGAATCTCCAATTGCCTTTGACCATTGATGATCTCGCCGTCCGAGCTCGAATGAGCAAGCGCACCTTCGCCCGTCGCTTCCGTAACGAGGTCGGCATGAGCCCGGGGCGCTGGCTCATCCAACAGCGCGTCTTGCGTGCCCGCCAACTCCTCGAATCGACCGATTTGACCGTGGACCGCATTGCTGGCGAGGTCGGCTTCGCCACCGGCAGCTCACTACGCCAACACCTGCACGATTCCATCGGCGTCGCACCGCTGGTCTATCGCCGAACCTTCCGCGTGGAGTCGGTCGTACGGACCGAAGTGCTGGACTGAGCCGAAGCTCGATTCATCGACCCCGCAATCGGGTTCAGGTCGCGTCGGGCACCGGCACACCGACGCGGGCGACGATCCAAGGGAACGACGAGGTGAACGCGGCCGAGGCGAATTGCCACGTGTGGCCGCCCTGGGTGGTGTGGATGGTGCAATCGATGCCGACCTCGTGGCCTGCGTCGCAGAGCTTTTCGGCGGCCCCGACCTCACCGGTGTCGAAAACTCCGTCGTGGCCGCCCATGCCGACGGTGTCGTCATCGGCGGCTGCGGCCTGCTGATGTGCGCCATGGGATCCCGGACCGGATTTGAGTGGGGTGAGATCATCGAACAGACCCGCCATGCCGGTGTAGGGGCCGTGTTCGGCCATGACGGTGAGCGGATCGAAGGCGGCCCAGCGGTCGGCGTCGCCGCCGAAAAGCCTTCGGATCGTTTGTTCCTTATTGCCCGAGGCCGGGCCCAGATCGCCCGCGATATCGACGAAGGTGCGCACCAATTCGGGGTGCATTACCGCTAGATCGACCGCACAGGTGCCGCCCATGGACCAGCCGACCACCGCCCAGTTCGCCGGATCGGCCGAGGCGCCGAACCGAGATCGGAGGTAGGCGGGCACATCTCGGGTCAGATGGTCGGCGGCATCGCCGCGTGGACCGTTCACACACTCGGTGTCATTGTTGAAGCTGCCGCTGGAGTCGACGAACACGAGGATCGGCGCGCGGCCGCCGTTGGCGGCGGTGAACTTGTCCACCTCGGGCATGATCTGACCGCTGCGGATCCAGTCGGCGGGGGTATTGAATTCGCCGCCGATCATCATGACGACCGGCAGCGTCGGCGGCGTCGGACCGGCGAACCAGGCCGGCGGCAGGTACACGTATTCGGTTCGATGCGGAAAACCGCTGCCTGCGTCCGGAATTAGCACCGGCACGATCTTGCCGGCGCTGACATCGGTATTGCGCAGACCCAGCAGCGCATCGATATCGGTCTGATTCGGCAGCGGACCCGCGGTGAGCGCATTCCATGCGGACTGCACGGTGGGGTAGTAGCCCACCCACTGGTTGAGCACGATGCCGGTGCTCAACAGTGCCAGCGGTATGGCGAGCACCGAGACACCGCGTCGCCACCACCTGGTACTGCGCCAGCCGAGCGCGGCGACCGCGATCGCCGCCACCGCGATGCCGACGCAGGCCCATAATTCGACCGGCGCTGGATCCGAGGCCAATCCCTGATCGTTCACATATGCCCATGCGGCCACCGCACCTGCCGCACCGAGCACCACGCAGACCGGCAGCAGCACCAGCCGCCAGCGTCGGGTCCGCCAGCCGATCGCCAGGATGAATGCCGCCACCGCGACCAATTCCACGGTGACCGGCAGCCAGCCGTGCAGCAGCGATACGCCGTGATGAAAGCCGTTCTGGTAGTTCGGATTCAGATTCGCCGAAGGCAGCTTCGGTGGTGGCGGCGGTGTCACGGGGGTCGCTGGCGCGGCGAGCGGGGCACGGACTACGGGCACCTATGGCATTGTCGGTACCGTTCCTTGAGAAAGCCTGTGAATTCGCTCCAGTAAACCTGGGTGGGCGTGGCCGGGGTGCTCGGCAGCGTCTTCCTGGCGATCGTGCGCACCGTCGGCGGCTGCGTCGCGGTCTTCGGATCCGCCTATGGATCGACAAGGAATCGAAGAAGGACTCGATCACCTACGAGGTCACCGGCTCCGGCACCGCCGATATCTCTTACAGCAGTGGCGATTTCAACACCGCCAAGGCCAACGATTCGCCGCTGCCGTGGACCGAGCCGTGACCCTGACCGGATTCGTCCGCACCGGCCGGGTGTCGGCCAGCGTCAGCGGATCCAGCGGCAGCACGGTGACCTGCCGAATCCTGCAGGACGGCAGGTGATCGTCGTGGATTCGGACTCCGGCAGCGATGTGTATGTGAGCTGCTGCCACACGTTCGACTGGCTCGCGACCAGCCGAATCCCGGACGGGTACTGTGTCGTTGGTGCCGGGTGTGCGCCGCGTCCACTAGACTCTCGAACAGTTGTTCGTGCTTTCGCGAGAGGGGATCGTGTGCGGGTGATGGGCGTCGACCCGGGACTCACCCGGTGCGGCCTCGGCATCGTCGAGGGCGGACTGGGGCGGAAGGTGACGGCGCTCGACGTCGATGTGGTGCGCACCCCCGCGGATATGGACCTGGCGTATCGGCTGATGGGCGTCGCCGACGTCGCCGAACGCTGGATGGATACGCATAGACCCGACGCGGTCGCGATCGAGCGGGTATTCGCACAGCACAATGTGCGTACCGCGATGGGTACCGCACAGGCGGGCGGAGTGATCGCACTGGCGGCCGCCCGGCGGGGAATACCGGTGGCCTTCCACACCCCGAGCGAGGTGAAGGCCGCCGTCACCGGCAACGGTAGCGCGGACAAGGCTCAGGTGACCGCGATGGTGACGCGTATCCTCGGCCTCCAAGTCGCGCCGAAACCGGCGGATGCGGCCGATGCGCTGGCCCTGGCGATCTGTCATTGTTGGCGGGCGCCGCTGATGGCCCGGATGGCCGAGGCCGAGGCGCGGGCCGCCGAGGCGCAGCGGCGGTATACACAGCGGCTTGCCGAACAACGGAAGGTGGTGCGCGGTGATCGCGTCGGTACGCGGTGAGCTGCTCGAGATCGCGCTCGATCATGTGGTGATCGAGGCGGCGGGCGTGGGCTACCGGCTCAATGTCACCCCGGCGACGCTGTCCACACTGACCCGCGGCGAGGAATCCCGGCTGTTCACGGCGATGATCGTGCGCGAGGATTCGATGACACTGTTCGGCTTCGCCGATACCGAATCACGTGATCTGTTCGGCCTTTTGCAGACCGTCTCCGGCGTCGGCCCCAGGCTGGCCATGGCGGTGCTCGCGGTGCTCGAGCCCGAGGCATTGCGCAAGGCGCTGGCGGAAGGCAATGTCGCGGCGCTGACCCGGGTGCCCGGCATCGGTAAGCGCGGTGCCGAGCGCATGGTTGTCGAGTTGCGCGACAAGGTGAATCTCGTTCCGGTGCAGGCGGGTCCGCCCGGCAGCACACCGTCGCCCGTGCTCACGCCGGTGCGCGAGCAGGTTGTCGAGGCGCTGGTCGGACTCGGCTTCCCGGTCAAACAGGCCGAGCCCGCGGTCGATGCGGTACTCGCCGAGAATCCAGCAGCCGATACCTCGATCGCGCTGCGGGCCGCACTCGGTTCGCTGGGGAAGAACCGGTAGCACGTCATGGATCACGATCCCGAATCAGACGCCGAATCCCAGGTCAGCGCAAGCTATCTCAAATCCGACGGTGATATCGAGGCCAGTCTGCGCCCGAAGTCCCTGGACGATTTCATCGGCCAGCCGCGCGTCCGCGAACAGCTCGCGCTGGTGCTGCGCGGTGCCAAACAGCGCGGCGGCACCCCGGACCATGTGCTGCTGTCCGGTCCACCCGGGCTCGGCAAGACCAGCATGGCGATGATCATCGCCGCCGAACTCGGTACGGCACTGCGCATTACGTCCGGCCCCGCGCTGGAACGCGCGGGCGATCTCGCCGCGATGCTGAGCAATCTGGTCGAGGGTGATGTGCTGTTCATCGATGAGATCCACCGGATCGCCCGCCCGGCCGAGGAGATGCTCTACCTCGCCATGGAGGATTTCCGCGTCGACGTGGTCGTCGGGAAAGGCCCTGGGGCGACCTCGATTCCGCTCGATATCGCGCCGTTCACCCTGGTCGGCGCGACCACCCGGTCCGGTGCGCTCACCGGACCGCTGCGCGATCGCTTCGGCTTCACCGGCCATATGGATTTCTACGACCCCGAAGAACTCCTGCGTATTCTGCAGCGTTCGGCCCACATCCTCGGCGTCGCCATCGACCGCGACGCTGCCGCCGAGATCGCTGGCCGTTCCCGCGGCACCCCACGTATCGCCAACCGCCTGCTGCGTCGCGTCCGTGACTATGCCGAGGTTCGTGCCGACGGCCTGATCACCCGTCCCATCGCCCAGGCCGCACTCGAGGTCTACGATGTGGATGTGCTCGGCCTGGACCGCCTCGACCGCGCCGTTCTCGGCTCGCTGGTCCGCAGCTTCGGCGGTGGGCCTGTTGGTGTTTCGACCCTCGCGGTCGCCGTGGGGGAGGAGGCCGCGACCGTCGAAGAGGTGTGTGAGCCGTTCCTTGTCCGCGCGGGCATGGTCGCCCGCACCCCGCGCGGACGCGTCGCGACCGCGGCGGCCTGGGAACATCTCGGCCTCGTGCCGCCCCCCGATCTCGTCTTCGGCTCCATCGAAGTCCGCGGCCGCGAACCGCACCCGACTCTCGACCTGTTCGACTGATCGGGCCTCGGGCGATACCGCCATGGATTCCAGTTGGCTTTGATCCGGGGCGCGCCTCGGGCAGTGGCTAGCGGTGGTTGTTTTCGAGGGCGGTGACGACCAGATCCCGGAAGGCGTCGACCTCGTCGCGGGTGTAGCCGGGAGTACCCAGGCGGGCCTCGGAGAAGCGGACGGCGCGGACGTCGGAAAAGGTCAGGCTGCCGGGCCCGCCGTGTGCGACGGTGGCGGCGACAAGGTCCAGGAAGGCGTCTACTTCCTCGATGTCGTAGCCGCGGCGGCCGACCGCGGCCTGGGTGAACTGCATGCGATGCACATCGTTGGGGGTGAGCAGCGCGGCGGCACCGGAACCATTGCCAGCGGCGGGGACCGGGCGGGCGCCACGCTGCCGGTACTCCAGTTCGATGCGGACCTGGTCCAGGAATTCATCGACCTGGTCGGCCTGATAGCCGCGGCCGCCGAAGCACGGTGCGTCGAAGGCGACGTGCCGGATATCGTCGGCGGTCAGCACGCCCTGGCCGGCCAAGGTCGCCGAGACCAGTTCCACGAACGCGTCGACCTCATCAGCGTGGTAGCCGCCGTGCCCCATGGGTGGCATGGTGGCGAAGTGGATTCGGCTCACGTCGTCGGGGGTCACCTGTGACATTGTTCCAGGGTCGCTGCCCTGCTCGCGGCGAATGCGGTTTTTTCGAGCTAGCCGGTCTCTGCAGAACACGTGTTGCCCTTGTTGGCCGCTCGATCCGGAACCCACCTAGCTGGAATCGGCCCATGTGGTCATGGAGATTTACCGGAATTCAGTCCTTGCGCACACCATCGATGAGCAGCCGCCGGATCGCCTCGTTCAACTCCCGCACCGCGGCCTCGTCCGGATTGCGCAGCCCGTGCACGATGCCAGCGAGCAGCATGCCGGTCACCGCCTTGGCGGTGTACCTGGTATCGAGATCCGCACGCAGATAGCCGAGTTCGACGCCGTGTGACAGATAGCCCGCGGTGAGGGCGTCGGCCATATCGAGTAGGCCGTAGAGCCGGGCGGTGAGTTCGTCATCGATGCCGGTGGCGTGGAACAGCAGCAGTTGGGCGACCCGGCGATCGTCCACGAGAATCCGGGTGAGCGCCGTGCCGATGCGATCGATCTGGGCGCGATATTCGTCGAGGGAGGTGGCGGCCTCGGGCGCGTTATCGGTGCCGAGCGCCTCGACGATCCTGGTGGCGAGATCGTCGATGACCACGTCGATGATCTCGCGCTTATTGCTGAAGTACCGGTAGAAGGTGCCGTGGCCGATGCCCAATTCATTGGCGATATCGGCGATGCCGGTGGCGTGATAGCCCTTCTCGGCGAAGCACACGAAGGCGGTATCGATGATTTCCTGCCGCAGTTCGGCCTTGCGTCGCTGGATCGCATTTCCGGCCACTGGGCGGGGCGTACGCGTGGATGGCTTCGTCACGTCTCCGATGATACGGTGTTCACAAACGGAATGATGTGTCATTCCGCGAGGGATGGTTCCTACATTCCCGATAGAATGTTCAAGCGGGAGGTTCGACGTGGCGCCTCGATACGACGCGGTCGTGGTCGGTGCGGGATTCGGCGGCATGGGGGCGGGCATCGAGCTCGACCGGCTGGGTCTGAGCAATTTCGTCATTCTGGAGCGCGAGGACGACCTCGGCGGCACCTGGCATGTCAATCATTACCCGGGTCTCGCGGTCGATATCGCCTCGGTGACCTACTCGTATTCCTTCGAGCCCAACCCGTATTGGACGCGCCTGTTCGCACCGGGCAAGGAGCTCGAGAAGTACGCCGCCCACGTCGCCGACAAGTACGGCCTGCGCCGCCGGATGCGTTTCGGCACCGTGGTGGACGGCGCCCGCTGGGACGAGGAGCAACAGCACTGGGTCGTCTCCGTCGCCGGCGGTGAAACCCTCACCGGCCGTTACCTACTCACCGCCACCGGGTTCCTGTCCCAGCCCTACACGCCGCCGTTTCCCGGCATCGATTCCTTCGCGGGCAAGATTATCCACACCACCGCGTGGGAGGACGATTTCGACCTGACCGGCCGCAGGGCCGCCATCATCGGCACCGGCGCCACGGCCGTGCAGCTGGTACCCGAAGCCGCCAAGAAGACCAAGGAACTCACGGTCTTCCAGCGCACCCCGATCTGGGTGGTGCCGAAGATCGACACCACGATTCCCGCGCCGGTGCAGCAGCTGTTCGCGCGGGTACCCGTGACCCAGAAGGCCGCGCGGCTGGTCAGCACCAGTCTGCTGGAGGCGCTCATGGTGATCGGCGTACTGCACTTCGATCAGGCCAAGCCGCTGAATATGGCCGTGGGCATCCTCGCCAAGGCGCATCTGCGGGCGCAGGTGCGCGATAAGCAGATTCGCAAGCAGCTCACCCCGCACTACGACTTCGGCTGCAAGCGCCCCACCTTCTCCAACCAGTACTTCAAGACGTTCAACCAGCCGAATGTCCGGTTGGAGACCAATTCGATCGATCACATCGAGGCCGACGGCATCGTCACCGCCGACGGGCACAAGACCGAGATCGATACCCTGATCCTGGCCACCGGCTTCAACCTCTGGGATGTGAACTTTCCAGCCATCGAGATCGTCGGCCGCAACGGTGTCGATCTCGGAAAGTTCTGGCGTGACAATCGTTTCCAGGCCTATGAGGGCATCACCGTGCCGAAGTTCCCGAACTTCTTCAGCCTCAACAGCCCGTACTCCTACAGCGGCCTGTCCTACTTCACCACCATCGAGGCCCAGATGAAGCATATGGGCAGGCTGCTCGGTGAAATGTTCCGGCGCGGCGAGACCACCTTCGAGGTGACCGAGCAGGCCAATACCCGGTTCCTGGACCGCGTCACCGAGAAGTTGGGTTCCTCGGTGTTCTACGGCGGCGACTGCGCGACCGCGCGCAGCTACTATTTCAACCAGCACGGCGAGGCCGCGCTACTACGCCCCACCAGCACCGTCAATGCGCACCGCGAGGCGGTCAGCTTCCCGCTCGACGACTACACGTACGGCAAGATCGCCTAGGACGCCCCATTGCGTGCCCAGCGACCGTCGCTCGGTCGCCGGGCGCGTGCTGTCCTGGATCGCTGGAGATCCGCATTCCGGTACGTCAAGGGTGTGCCGGTGTGGTGGTGCCGACATGAGCTGGCAGACTGTTGGGGTAATAGCCCACTACCACCCACAGACTAGGGACTGACTTCGACGATGGAACTTCTGTTTCCGCTCCTACTGGTAGCCCTGCTCGTGCCCATGTTCCTCGGTGTACGTCGCCAGAAGCGCGAGGCCGAGAAGGTCACGACCATGCAGGACAACCTGAAGGTCGGCGATCAGGTCACCACCACGTCGGGTCTGTACGGCACCGTGGTCGATCTCGACGACACCACGGTCGATCTCGAGATCGCCGAGGACGTCATCACCACCTGGTTGCGGCAGGCCATCCGTGATGTGCGCACCGAGGACGAGACCACGGATGAGACCGTGAGCGACGAGGCCGAGGCCGGTCCCGTCGAGGAGTCCGCGGAGCAGACCGAAACCCGGCTGACCAAGGACTGACCGGTTCACTGGCTACCGTAGCGATTGCTTGCAGGCTGCTCGAAAGGGCCAGCCCGTGTGCGCAGATCGCCGCGGGCTATCCGTCCGGGTGCCCGGTCGCGCCCAGCCTGTTCCATCCTCGACTTCCGCCTAGGAGATGACCAACTGTGCCACCTTCCCAGGGATCGGCGCATCCGCTCCGGTTGCTCGGCGTCTACGCCGTGCTGCTGGCCGTGATCTATGCGCTGGTGTTCTTCGCCGGTGACCATTCCTCGACCCCCAAGCTCGGCATCGACCTGCAGGGTGGCACCCGCGTCACATTGACCGCCCGCACCCCCGACGGCAGCAAACCCAGCCAGGACAGCCTGCGCCGGGCGCAGACAATCATCGAGAACCGGGTCAATGGCCTTGGTGTCTCGGGTTCCGAGGTCGTCATCGATGGCGACAACCTGGTGATCACGGTGCCGGGTGACGACGGTGGCCAGGCCAAGGCGCTGGCGACGACCGCCAAGCTCTACATCCGTCCGGTGCTGTCGGCAGTGCCCGCGGTCGGCGGTAAGGCGTCGGCGCAAACGTCGGGTACCGAGGGGATGGCGCCGTCGGGTACGGTTCCGGACGCCATCCAGCTCAATCCGGACGGCACCGTGCCGACCCAGCCCGCGCCCACCACCGAGGCGGCGCCGACCACCGAGCCGGAGTCGGCTCCACAGCCGCGCGTCTTCCCCGCGCAGGCCCCGACCCCGCCGCCGGCCCCGCCCGGCGGGCTGACGCCGCAGGAACAGGCGAAGAAGGAGATCGCGGACGCCAAGGCGACCAGGCAGAGCACCGATCAGACGGTGCAGCAGGCCGCGATGGCCGCGCTGGACTGCAATAAGTCCGACCCGCTCACCGGTAACGACGATCCGAATTTGCCGCTGGTCACCTGCTCCACCGACGGCAAGGAAATCTTCCTGCTGGACAAGAGCCGCATCGACGGCCAGGAGATCAAGAACGCCACCTCCGGACTCAACCAGCAGCAGGCGCGCCACGAGGTGAACCTCGAATTCAAATCCGGCGGTAGCGATGCGTGGGCCTCGCTGACCGGTGAGTACATCAACAAGCGGGTCGCATTCGTGCTCGACTCGAAGGTGGTCAGCGCGCCGGTCGTGCAGTCGGGTCCGCAGCAGGGCGGTCGCACCACCATCTCGGGTAGTTTCACCGCGGCCAGCGCCAAGGAACTCGCGAACACCTTGAAGTACGGTTCGCTGCCGCTGTCGTTCCAGACCTCCGAGGCCGAGACGGTCTCGGCGACGCTTGGTCTGTCCTCGCTGCGCGCGGGTCTGCTCGCGGGTGCGATCGGTCTCGCGGTGGTGCTGCTGTACTGCCTGCTCTACTACCGGATGCTCGGCTTCCTCGCCGGATTCTCGCTGATCGCCTCGGGTGTGGCGGTATACGGCATCATCGTGCTGCTCGGCCGGTGGATCGGATTCACGCTCGACCTGGCCGGTATCGCCGGTCTGATCATCGGTATCGGTCTGACCGCCGACTCCTTCGTGGTGTTCTTCGAACGTATCAAGGATGAAATGCGCGAGGGTCGCAGCTTCCGTTCGGCGGTGCCGCGCGGTTGGCAGCGGGCCCAGCGCACCAACCTCTCCGGTAAGACCGTCAGCCTCATCGCGTCAGTGGTGCTCTACATCCTGGCCGCCGGTCAGGTGAAGGGCTTCGCGTTCACCCTCGGTATCACCACCGTCCTCGACGTGATCGTGCTCTACCTGGTGACCGCGCCACTGATGATGTTGGCCTCGCGTTCGTCGTTCTGGGCGAAACCGTCGGTCAACGGGCTCGGTGCGATTCAAGTAGTGGCCAGGGAGCGTAGGGCCGGCGAGGCGCTGGTTAAGGAGACGGCACGATGACGAACTCGACCCTGGAGCCCTTCACCGACGAGGTGAACGATTACGAGGCGCCCAAGCACAGCGTCTTCGAGCGTCTTTACACCGGTACCGGCGGATTCAAGATCGTCAGCCGGCGGCGTTTCTACTACGCGTTGACCGCTGCTTTCGTATTGATCTCGTTGCTGAGCATCGGATTACGCGGATTCACCCTGGGCATCGACTTCGCGGGCGGATCGCGCATCCAGTTGCCCGCGGCGGGGACAGCCACCACGCAGAAGGTCGAGGACATCTACTCCCAGACCATCGGCCACGCCCCGGTGACGGTGCAGAAGGTCGGATCCGGTTCGGCGGAGACCATCCAGGTCCGTTCGGATACGCTGAGTGCCGCTCAAACCGACGCGGTGCAGACCGCGCTGTTCAACGCCTTCCAACCGAAGGATAAGGACGGCAACGTCTCGCGCAATGCGATCAGCATCACCGAGATCAGCGAGACCTGGGGCAGCCAGATCACCAAGAAGGCGGTGATCGCGCTGATCGTATTCATCGCGCTCACCATGGTCTATATCGCGATCCGCTTCGAACGCGATATGTCGATCGCGGCGATCGCGTCGCTGTTCTTCAACATGATCATCACGGCGGGCATCTACTCGCTGGTCGGCTTCGAGGTGACACCCGCCGCGGTGATCGGTCTGTTGACCATCCTCGGTTACGTGCTCTACGACAATGTCGTCGTCTTCGACAAGGTCGAGGAGAACACCCGCGGTGTGGTCAATACGAGCCGGCGCACCTATGCCGAACAGGCGAATCTCGCGGCGAACCAAACCTTGATGCGTTCGATCAACACCACGGTTATCGGTATCCTGCCGATTGTCGGCATGCTGGTGATCGCGGTGTGGCTGCTCGGCGTCGGCACGCTGAAGGATCTGGCGCTGGTGCAGCTGGTCGGCATGATCGTCGGCGCGTACTCGTCGATTTTCTTCGCGGTGCCGCTGCTGGTGTCGATCAAGGAGCGGTGGGGTCCGGTCGCGGCGCACACCAAGAAGGTGCTCAACAAGCGGGCCGGACTGGCGTCGGCGCGTGCTGGCGACGAGGCGGAGCGACGCGCGTTCGCGGCGACCGGCCGGGAGCTGGGTGCGCGTCCCGTGCGGGAGCCGGGCTTCGCACAAGAACTGGGCCAGACTCCGCGTCCGGGCGCCCGGCCGAGCGGAAAGCGGAACAAGCGCAGGCACTGACAGCTGACGGCAGGGGTTTGCATATATGAAGCAGTCGCTAGCGGCACGTCTGATCGGAGCAGTGGCTGCGGGTACCGTGGCTGCCACGGTGGCGGTCGGGTGCTCCAGCCAGAACCAAGTGCCCTCCATCGGCTATGCCGTTGACGCGGTGATCGCCAGCTACAACGGCGGTACCACGCTCGGTGCGAGCAGCGGCTCGGATGCGGTGTTCGCGCGGGTGTTGACCGGGTTCTTCTACACGGGACCGGACGGTCAGCAGGTGGCGGACACCGATGTCGGCACCGCGAAAGAGGTGCCGGGTGATGCGCAGACGGTGCAGTACCGGCTCAATGCGGACGGGGTGTACTCCGACGGGGTGCCGACGTCATGTGACGATCTGGTGCTCGCCTGGGCCGCGCGCAGTGGCCGCTACACCAAACCCGGCGACCGCGGTCAGGTTCCGCTGTTCGATGCCGCGAGCACCGCCGGATACGCCGATATCGAGCGGGTGGACTGTCAGCCCGGATCCAAGGACGCCACCGTCGTGTTCCGTGCCGACCACCACTACCTGCCGTGGCGCAACCTGTTCACCGCGGGTGAGTTGATGCCCGCGCATGTGGCGGCTCGGGTGGCGAATGTGCCAAATGTGGTGACGGCCGTGCAGTCCGGTGATCAGGCGTCACTGCAGCGGATCGCCGACTTCTGGAACAACGGGTGGACGATCGGCGCGGACAAGGTGGATCTTTCGCGGTTCCCGTCGTCGGGGCCGTATCGGATTGATTCCTACTCCGCCAAGGACGGTCTGGTGCTGGTCGCCAACGAACGCTGGTGGGGCAATAAGCCCGAGACCGGGCGGATCGTGGTGTATCCGAAGACCGCCGATCTGAAGGCGAAGGTCGGCGACAATGCCGTCGGGGTCATCGATATCGGCGCCGGATCGGTGAAAGACATCAATCTGGGCGGGTTTTCGGTGCGAACCGTGCCGGGGCGCGGCGCCGAGCAGTTGGTCCTGGGTACCTCGGGCGTCTTCGCTTCGGCGGACGCGCGGCGCGGCTTCGCCTTCTGTGTGCCGCGACAGGACTTGTTCGACAAGCTCGGCAAGGCCAAGGACGCACCGAAGACCGGACTCGGCACCGCGGTGCTGAATTCTCGTATCACACAGCAGGATTCGCTGTACTACTCGAACGTGATCGGCGCGTCCGACAAGTATCGGGGCGGTGATGCGACCGCGGCGGCCGCGGCCGCCGGTGCGGCGAAGCCGATCATTCGGATCGGATATGTACAGCCGGACGATCGGCGCACGCAGACCGTGCAGATGATCGCGGACGCATGCAAACCGGCCGGTATCAATGTGGTGGATGCCGGATCCGCCGATTTCACGCCGTCCCAGCTCACCGAGGGCAAAGTTGACGCTGTTCTCGGCAGCACGGCATCGGCGCCGGGTCCGGCCGGATCCCAGACCGGAGTGGCCGCTACCAGTGCGTTGCGCACCGGTAGCGGGCTCAATTTCGGTCATTTCGGTAACGGCCGCTACGATTCGATCACCGATCAGCTTGCGGGCGACGACAACTCGACCACAACGCTGAATCTGCGCACCGATGCCGAGAACCTGCTGTGGGCGGAGATGCCGAGCATTCCGTTGTTCGTCACACCCCGCACCATCGCGTTCGGGAACGGTATGCAGAACGGCATAGCCGGGCCCACCCAGGCGGGCACCGGCTGGAACATGGACCGCTGGGTGTTGAAGCGGTGACAGGTGTTGGTGGGTGAGTAAACATGGAGAGGTGTCGATGAGCAAGCATGCGGCGGTGGAATCGGACGACGCTCTAGCCGAGCGGACAGGTAAGGCGGCCGAACTGGTCGAGCGCCTGACCCGCTGGCGTGACGATTTCCCATCTCCCGGCATTCGCTTCGCCGATCTTACGCCGGTCTTTGCCGATCCAGAGGGTTTCCGGGCCGTTATCGATTGCCTCGCGGCGTGCGCGCCCGATGCCGACCTGGTCGCGGGTGTCGACGCTCGCGGATTCATCATCGGGGCCGGCGTTGCCGCGACACTGGGAACCGGTGTCATCGCGGTGCGCAAGGCTGGGAAGTTGCCGCCGCCGGTCATCTCGCAGGAGTACAGCCTCGAGTACGGCATCGCATCGCTCGAGATTCCGGCCGACGGTGTCGAGCTGAAGGGGCGGCGCGTTCTGCTGCTCGACGATGTTTTGGCGACAGGCGGTACGTTGGCCGCCGCCGCGGACCTGTTCCAGGCCGCTGGAGCCGAAATCGTCGCAGCCGCAGTGGTTCTGGAGTTGGGATTCCTCAACGGACGGGACCGCCAAGGCGATTACCCGTTGACCGCGGTGGTACGAATCTAGGTCACTCGGCTGCGGTTTGCTGGCTCGGTCCGAGCGGCGAGTATCGCGGGCTGGGTGTTTCCGGGTCGATGCGCCGGATTCGGGCTTGGTATGACGACGCGACAGTGTTGTCTATGAAGCATATTCGTCACAGATCGCCGAACCTGCCCTTGCACAGGAACATTCGATCCGGTGGTGGCTCGGGGATTGCGGACCGGGTGGTCGAGGTGGGTTACTCGGTCTCCTCGGACTACCGGGGTTTCCGGGAGCGCGCGGCGCTGCGGACATGGCGTGTGATCGAAATATCACTGGCGCAGCATCCGCGGATGTGTTTAATCTAGACAGGTCTTATCCCCGTTGATCGGAGTCATGTCGTTGCTCTCATGAGGTAGCCACTCGGGCGGCCCGCATCCTGTGCGCCGCGTTCCCGCGCAACCTCTGGAGTTCACATGACCAATCTGTCTCTTTCCGATCTCACTTTCTCCTGGCCCGATGGCACCCCCGTCTTCGACGGTCTGGACGCGGTGCTCGGACCCGGCCACCTCGGCCTGGTCGGCGGCAACGGCGCGGGCAAGTCCACCCTGCTGCGGCTGATCGCGGGTGAGCTGACACCGGCGCGCGGTTCGATCACGGTCACCGGACGGCTGGGATATCTGCGTCAGGACCTCGGCCTCGGCGACGGTCAGCGCGTCGATGCCGTGCTGGGCATCGCGGAAACGCGAAAGGCATTGCACCGCATCGAATCCGGCCTCGGCGACGAGTCCGACTTCGATCTCGTCGGCACGAAGTGGGACGTCGAGGAGAGTGCCATCGCGCTGCTCGGGCGACTCGGGCTGCACTACCTCGCCGACTCGACCGAACGGCTGGACCGTCGCCTCGAAACCCTCTCCGGCGGCGAGACGGTGCTGCTCGGCCTGGTCGCCGAGCTGCTGCGCGAACCGGACGTGCTGCTGCTCGACGAGCCGACAAACAACCTGGATCACGTTGCCCGCCAACGCCTCTACGAGGTCCTCGGCCAGTTCTCCGGCACCGTTGTCACGGTCAGCCACGACCGCGAGCTGCTGGAGCGCATGTCCACTATCGCCGAACTGCGTCAGGGTGAATTGCGTTTGTTCGGCGGCAATTTCAGCGAATACGAGCGGATCATCGAGGCGGAACAGGAGGTGGCGCGCGCCGCGATCCGGGACGCCCGCAGTGACGTTCGCAAACAGGCACGCGAACTGGTCGAGACCCGGATCAAACTCGATCGCCGAGCGCGTTACGGGCAGAAGATGTTCGAGAACAAACGCGAGCCGAAGATCGTCATGGGCGAGCGCAAGCGGGCCGCGCAGGTGTCGGCGGGCAAGCTGCGCAATAGCCACATCGAAAAGCTGGACACTGCGAAGGAACAGCTGCAGCAGGCCGAGGATCTGTTGCGCGACGACCGGCAGATCCGGATCGACCTGCCGGACACGCGGCTGTATCCGGGCCAGGGCGTCATCGATATCGAAGAGGTGGAACTGGCTTGCGGTCCGACGGTGACATTGCGGGTCTCGGGTCCGGAGCGGGTCGCACTGACCGGCCGCAACGGCGCTGGCAAAACCACACTGCTGCAACGCATTGCCGCCGAACCGCCGCAGGTGCCGTGGCGGATGCTGCCGCAGCGCCTGGACATCTTCGACGAGCAGCGCACGGTCTTCGACAATGTCGCCGCGACCGCACCGCACGCGGCGGCCGAACAGATCCGAGCTCAACTGGCTCGCTTCCTGTTCCGCGGCACCGACGCCGACGTCGCGGCGTCGGCCCTGTCCGGCGGTGAACGCCTCCGCGCGGCTCTGGCCATGCTCCTGCTCGCCGATCCGGCCCCGAGGCTGCTCCTGCTCGACGAGCCCACCAATAATCTCGACCTGCCCAGCCTCGACCATCTCACCCAGGCTCTGGCCAACTACGAGGGCGCACTGATCGTCGTCAGCCACGACCCTCGTTTTCTCGACGATATCGGGGTGACCAGACGTCTCGAACTAATCGGCGACGGGCTGGTCGACGCGTGATAGCGCGCGGCGCATGAGGCCCGGATGACGAAGTAGGCGCGGTCCCAGCCGCACCGCAAGCAAGGTCAGTGGGAGCCAGGGCCGCAGGTGCGGTTCGAGTCGGTGAATGCGGCCGTCGTCGGCCAATTCGAGGATCATTGCCTCGGTCATCCGGAACGGTCCGACGGCTGCCGCGGCGAGCAGAACACGGCGCGCGCCGTCGCCGATCTGCTCAGTCCAGCGCAGCTGACCGAGGCTGCCGTACGCCGCGGTCAGCAGGATGCGCAGATCGTGGTGACCGCGGAAGACCAATCTGCCGGAGAGTGGCGAGGTCAGCGCGGCATCGGGTGCGAGGGTCGTCATCAGCGCATCGAAATCGCTGGCCTCCGTCGCCGCACGAAACCGCGTGACAGCATCCGACATTGTCTCCATCACTCCTCGCACTCGGTCTTTCGATGCTTCGCAACATAGCCAAGTCACTTGCAAAAAGCAATGGACTACAATGGGCGGGTGCCCAAAGCTGCCATGTCCGACATTGTGTGCTCGATCGCGCGAACGCTCGACGTGGTCGGGGAGCGGTGGACACCGCTCATCCTGCGCGACCTTTTCGTCGGGGTGAACCGGTTCGAGGACATCCGCCGCGATCTGGGCATCGCCTCGAATGTTCTGACCGCGCGCTTGGAGGCGTTGCGGCAGTACGGGATCGTCGAGGCCAGGGCATATCAGACGAATCCGATGCGCCACGAATATGTGCTCACCGAGCAGGGGCGCGATCTGTATCCGGTGCTCACCATGCTGATCTCATGGGGCGATAAATGGCTTGCCGGGCCGGCGGGCCCGCCCGCGCTGGTCGTACATCGCGATTGCGGACATCCGACGTCCGGGGTGGTGGTCTGCCGTGACTGCGGTGCGCCGCTCACTGCCGACAATGTGTACTGGCGTCACGGTCCCGGTGCGCGGCGCGGGCCGGGAACCATGCTGATCGGTGATCATCTGGAACCGGCGCCGTAGGTCTTCCCGATAACGCAAGTGTTTCGCTCGAGTTGATCGACGTGCTCGGCTGCAGCATCATCAATCCGATGGATCCGGTGTTACGGGCGATAGCCGATATCGATTGGGCCGAGCTGGAACATGCTTATGGCCCGGCGGTGGATGCTCCGGCGCACCTGCGGGCGCTGATCGACGGCGATGCCGAGGCCTGTGTCGACGCGGTCGGCTATCTCGATGCCGCGCTACTACATCAGGGTAGTGTGTACTCCGCGACTGCGCCGTTCGTCGCGATCGTGGCGGAACTGCTGGCGCATCCACATACCGAGATGAAGGTAGCGGACATCCTGCCGTGGGATCCGGGCCCGCTACCGTTGCGTATCGCGCTACTGGACTACTTCGAGGTCTTCGCGCAGGGGTGTTGTTCGGGAATCTCCGATGAGCAACTTTATGCCGAGGCCTATCCGTCCGGCCGCACCGAGGAGGATCTGCAGCGCGTCAAGGCGAATCGGCGTGCCGGGCTACTCGAGTTGGGGCCTGATCCGGCGAATGCCCTTTTGGTGGAACATGTTCCGACCCCACCAGGCTTGCTCGCCGCCATCGATGACCATGTATTCCGCGCCGCGATGCGGGCCAGGGACGAGATCGCCTGTCGCGCCGTCATTCCCGGCATGATCGATGCGGTCGAGCCCCTGGTCGACGATCCGGATGTGACGGTGCGCATGGCCGCGCTGCGGGCGCTGATCGAACTCACCGCGCATCCGGCCTATGCCGAGAAGCGGGTCGCGCTGCTGCGGCGGCTGGATGAGATCGCGCCGACCATGTCGGATCCGGTCGAACGAGCCACTGCCGCACGGATATCCGGCCTCAACGGCGGCCGGCCGGAGCAACTGCTGGCCGATGCGCATCCCGGCGTGCGCACCTGTGCCGCGCTCGCGCCCGCATTCGCCGGCGAGAAGTGCGCGACCGATGAGCTGCTGGCCGCGCTGGAGCATCCGGCGGTCATCGACCGGTGGTTCGATCGCCACCTGCCCGGACAGGACGGCTGGCTGCGCCACGATGTCATTCGCGAACTCGTCAGCCGCGTCGACGATTTCGAGACGCTGCTGCCCGCCGCGATCGAAGCGGCATGGGCCGCGAATCCGAGCACCGTGCACGATGACTGTATTTCCTTCCTGCGCAGGGCCTTTCCCGATCCGAACAGTATTGGATCGGAGCTGTCCGTCGCGCAGTTGTCGTTCCTCGCGGTACTGGTGGAGATCGATGATCTCTGGCAGCTCGGCCAACTCGAACGCTGGCTCGATGCGGTGGGTCTGCCCGGCGGGCGGGACGGCTGTCGTCGACTCATCGAGCAGTAGCCTGGCGCTCGCTGCACGACAACAGAGACCGACCGCACGTTTGTGGAAGCGGGTGCACGCTCAGGTCGAGCAAGCTGGCCCTCTGACTCGAACAGGAGGTTCCCTTGGCTATTGTGGTCGATACCGTTGTCGGTGTGTTCTTCTTCGCGATGGGGATGTATGCCCTCGCGGCCCCCGCAGCGCTGACCCGCCCCTTCGGCATTCGCCTCGAGCAAACCGTGGCGCGTTACGAGATCCGTGCCGTCTATGGTGGATTCGGTCTCGCGATGGCGGCGATGCTGGCGGTCGCGGCAACCCACGACGGAGCCCTGCGCACCGGAATCATGGTCACCATCGGTATCGCACTGGGTGGCATGGCGTTCGGTCGCATCGTATCCGCGGTCCTCGATGACCGAATCGCCTTCTACCCCAACTGGTTCTACTGCATTCTCGAGATGGTCGCCTGCGCGGCTCTGGTGTCGGCCTGCTGAGCCGATCGTCGCGTCGCGTCCACGACATCGCGGCTGGCTGGACCCGTTACCCGGTCCGTGTAGCGCCAACCAAGAACCGGGACTGCCAGATGAACATGCGTCACGGGCCGGGAATCCCTGGTTCAGCTGTGGCGGAGGAGGTCAATAGCCAGTGACCAGACCGTTGGCAAGATCGACCAGCAACGGGACCTCACTGCCGGCCCGATCCTGACAGCCGTGTCAGCCGACCCGGTGCCGTGGCTGCACCAACTCGGTGCCCCGATAGTGCTGACCGTCAACGGCCCGAACCGGTGCCACCGCACCCCGGCCCGAGATGTCGCTACCGCCTGGCACGGTTGCGCAATGGGATATGGTGGCTCGACGGCGCGTCAGTTGGTGCGAGCAGACCGGGGTGCGGCAGGATCGGGTGGCGTGGAGCAATCCGTGGTTTCGGTCGATGTGGTGGCATTGCGGTTCTGGGCCGACGATGCCGGGGTGACCATGGGTATCGCACCACGGGAGCTGGAGCCTTTTACCGGGCAGTTGGCGCTACCGGGGGTGCTGCTCGGGCGGGGGGAGCGGTTGGCCGCGGCGGCGCGGCGAGCGGTGCACACCAAATTGGGCGTGCCGGAGGCGGCGATCGGGGCGGTCGGGCAGTTGGTGACCTTCGACGAACCGAATCGCGACCCGCGCGGGCCGACGCTGTCCATTGCCATGTGGGCGGTGGTCGGGCCGCACGAAGGGGCCGCACGATGGGTTCCGTTCGATGCGATGCCCCCATTGGCCTTCGACCACAATCGAATCGTCGCTGCCGCGCGTGGGCTGCTGGCCCGTTTGCTCTGGAAGGATATGGCCTTCACCAGAGCACTGACCGGCGACGAATTCCCGGCGACCCGCGCGGTGGAACTCAGCTCCTCCGTCCTCGGCTCCCGCCCCGACCCGGCGAACCTGAACCGTACCCTGGCGGCCATCCCTGGTCTGGAACGCACCACCGAACGCCGCCGCGTCAAAGCCACCGGCCGCCCCGCCGCTGTCTGGGCCTTCGCCCCCTGACGAATAGCGCACCGCGCCAATGCTTTCCGTTGTTCAGTCGCGTGGAGCGTACATGATGACGGCAACGCCGAGCAGGCAGAGGGTCGCGCCGAGGTAATCCCAGCGGTCGGGGTGGAATTTGTCGACGATCATGCCCCAGGCGAGGGAGCCCGCCACGAAGACGCCACCGTAGGCGGCCAGGATGCGGCCGAAGTTCGGGTCGGGTTGGAAGGTGGCGACGAAGCCGTAGGCGCCGAGTGCGAGTACGCCAGCCGCGATCCAGAGCAGCCCGCGATGTTCTCGCCAGCCCTGCCAGACCAGCCAGGCACCGCCGATTTCGGCGAGTGCGGCAAGGGCGAACAGCAGCAGCGACCGGGTGATCGTCATGCGGTAGAACGTACCGCGAGGTCCGCGGTGCGACTCTCGGCGCTCTATACCTGTTCGTTATCGCCGCAGACGATCCGAGCGCCGCAATTCATCCGCGTCACCGGGGCATTTCCGACTCGGCAACCTCGCATCGGGCAGGTGACCTGCGCTCGGACTAAAGTTGTGGTCTGGGCGGTTGCAGCGGTCGGCTACTGTGGTCCGATCGCGGCGTGGAGAGGTGGTGGCATGACTCAGCATCTGGGCGAGGCGAATGTCGAGCAATCGGCAGGCGCCCCGCAGACCAACGGTGCGACCACCCCGGATGTGACGACGCCGAAACCGCAGGTGAGCGGCAATAGGACACCGGTGCGTCAGCCAGGCACCGCGGCCGCGGTCCCGACCTCCGCCTCGCGACGGGTACGCGCCCGCTTGGCCCGGCGCATGACCGGCCAGCGTGGTATCGCTGCGGTCAAACCGGTGCTCGAACCACTGGCCAGCGTGCACCGCGAGCTGTATCCGAAGGCGAATCTCACGCTGCTGCAGCGCGCCTTCGACGTCGCGGACGAGCGCCACGCCCACCAGTTCCGCAAGTCCGGTGACCCCTACATCACCCACCCGCTCGCGGTGGCCAATATCCTCGCCGAACTCGGCATGGACACCACCACACTGGTCGCGGCGCTGCTGCACGACACCGTGGAGGACACCGGCTATTCGCTCGAGCAGCTGACCCAGGACTTCGGCGCCGAGGTCGCGCATCTGGTCGACGGCGTCACGAAACTCGACAAGGTCAACCTGGGTGCCGCCGCGGAGGCCGAGACCATCCGCAAGATGATCATCGCCATGGCGCGCGACCCGCGTGTGCTGGTGATCAAGGTGGCCGACCGCCTGCACAACATGCGCACCATGCGCTTCCTGCCGCCGGAGAAGCAGGCGAAGAAAGCCAAGGAAACCCTCGAGGTGATCGCGCCGCTAGCGCATCGCCTCGGTATGGCCACGGTCAAATGGGAGCTCGAGGACCTCGCGTTCGCGATCCTGCACCCGAAGAAGTACGACGAGATCGTGCGCCTGGTCGCAGACCGCGCGCCATCGCGCGATACGTATCTGGCGCGGGTGCGGGCGGAGATCGTGAATACGCTTGCGGCGTCGCGGATCAACGCGATCGTCGAGGGTCGCCCGAAGCACTACTGGTCGATCTACCAGAAGATGATCGTCAAGGGTAAGGACTTCGACGATATCCACGACCTGGTCGGCATCCGCATCCTGTGCGACGAGGTGCGGGACTGCTATGCCGCGGTCGGCGTGGTGCATTCGCTGTGGCAGCCGATGGCGGGCCGGTTCAAGGACTACATCGCCCAGCCGCGCTATGGTGTCTACCAGTCGCTGCACACCACGGTCGTCGGCCCCGACGGTAAGCCGCTGGAGGTGCAGATCCGCACCCAGGACATGCACCGCACCGCCGAATTCGGCATCGCCGCGCACTGGCGCTACAAGGAGACCCGCGGCAAGCATTCCAACGACTCCACCGAAGTCGACGATATGGCGTGGATGCGTCAGCTGCTCGACTGGCAGCGGGAGGCGGCCGACCCGGCCGAATTCCTGGAGTCGTTGCGCTTCGACCTGAAGTCACCGGAGATTTTCGTGTTCACTCCGAAGGGTGATGTGATCACGTTGCCGCAGAAGTCGACTCCGGTCGATTTCGCGTACGCCGTGCACACCGAGGTCGGGCACCGCTGCATCGGCGCGCGGGTCAACGGCCGGCTGGTCGCCCTGGAACGTCAGCTCGAAAATGGTGAGGTCGTCGAGGTATTCACTTCGAAGGCGCAGAACGCCGGACCCAGTCGCGACTGGCAGAACTTCGTGGTCTCGCCGCGTGCCAAGGCCAAGATCCGGCAGTGGTTCGCCAAGGAACGCCGCGAAGAGGCACTGGAAAGCGGTAAGGAGCAGATCTCCAAGGAGGTCCGGCGCGTCGGGCTGCCGCTGCAGCGGCTGATGAGCGTGGACGCGATGACCGCCGTCGCGCACGAACTGCACTACACCGATATCTCCACGCTCTACACCGCTGTCGGCGAGCATCAGGTGTCCGCGCACCACGTCGTGCAGCGGTTGATGGCGCAGCTCGGTGGCATCGGTGATGTGGAGAACGAGCTCGCCGAGCGCTCTACCCCGTCGACGACGCCGAGCCGGCAGCGCGTGACCGGTGACGCGGGAGTGCTGATCCCCGGCGCGTCGGGCACGGTGGCCAAACTCGCCAAGTGCTGCACTCCCGTCCCCGGTGACGAGATCATGGGCTTCGTGACCCGCGGCGGCGCGGTCAGTGTGCACCGCACCGACTGCACCAATGCCGGTTCGCTGCGCGAACAGGCCGAGCGCATCATCGATGTGGAGTGGGCGCCGTCGCCTTCCTCGGTCTTCCTGGTCGCCATTCAGATCGAGGCGCTCGACCGCACCCGGCTGCTCTCGGATGTGACCAAGGTGCTCGCCGATGAGAAGGTGAATATCCTGTCCGCCTCGGTTGCCACGCACGGTGACCGTGTCGCGATCAGCAAGTTCACCTTCGAGATGGGCGATCCGAAACATCTCGGCCACCTGCTGAACGTGGTGCGCAATGTGGAGGGCGTCTACGACGTCTATCGGGTGACCTCGGCCACCTAGATCGCTCCGTCAACCGCACTGGACGTACTCGGCGTCCGAGGCATCGGCGCACGCCGGTAGGCCGCTTGCTGGTGCGGTCGCGTGCTCGCGTGGATCAGGGGTTCGCCGGAATGCGAAGTCCAGGTTGATGATTCGAATCGCCGAAGATCGCCGATGGATTGCGGGCGATCTTCGGCGTCGGAAACTTGTCGGGTTATCCAGGATGGCACGCCGTGAACTGCCATGCGCCACTCGGCGGTTCGCGCAAACTATTCGTCGAAGCCGCAGTAAGAGTTGGAATCTGTTACGGTTTAGTGCGTTTCATGGCGTTAGGTTAGCTGCGGCAACACGAATTGATTGCGGATCGCTATGGTGAGCTACACGGCACGGATCTCGGGAATGCTGACTGCGTTCGCCGCTGCTGTGGCGATCACAGGCACCGCCGCAGCGGAACCGTCCGATTCCGCAGGGCCGAAGACGAACATCGCGATCCGAACCTGTCCGGCACTGTACGCCTTGGGAATTCAGGGCACCGGCGAATCGTCACCGGACGCCGCGCCGACCACCGATACCGGCATGCTATCCACGGTCTTCATGCCGATGCTGGCGAAGGCCGATCCCGGTCTGGTCGAGCGTGCCTATGTCCCATACGAATCCGGCTTCGGCGGCGCGACCGCCGGTGGTGCCGCGTCGTATGCGGAGTCGGTGACCGGCGGACTGTTCCGGCTGCGCTCGATGGCCCAGGATATCGCCGCCCGCTGCACCGAGACCCGCTTCGCGATCGTGGGCTATTCGCAAGGCGCGCATGTGGCCTCGATGTTCGCCCAGGAGGTCGGTCAGGGCCACGGTGTGATCCCACCCCACAAGGTCGCCGCGGTCGCATTGTTCGCCGATCCGACCCGCAAACCCGGTGCGCCGCTCTTTCCCGGTTCGCCGGGCAAGGCAACCCCGGACGCCGCGCCCGGCACGTCGGGGGATCGGATCGCATCGGTCGTGGCACTGCCGCAGGAGCCCCCGAGCGGCGGCGGTATCGGACCGGAACGCGACAAGGCCCCCGATTTCGCCGCGCTGACCGGGCGGGTCGCGAGTTTCTGTGCCGCGGGCGATCTCGCGTGCGATGCACCCGAGGGTGCGCCGATCCTCGAGGCGGTGGCGTCCATCGCGGGCCAGTCCAAGCTGAGTGGCGGCGATCCGATCGCGTCACTGGTGTCGATATCCCAGGCGTTGGCGTACACATCCATCAAGACCGCGACCACAGTCGTCGACGAGGACGTTCAGGGCAACTCACTCGCGAGTTTGTCGATTTCGCCGAAGAAGTCGATTTCACAGCGCCTGGCCGATGCCGCCGATCCGCGTACGCCGCTGAATATTCCCGCGGCACTACAGGCGATGCTGAAGGTCGGCATGATCGGATTGAACGCGGTCGTTGCGGTGGTCAAGTCGGTGATCAATTCGGCCGATATCAGCCAACTCGCCACCGCGGGGCTGGCCGATCCGGTCTCCGGAATCTTGTTGTTCGGCACGAAATTGCTGGGCGCGATTCCGCAGCTGGTGCCGCCGACGACCGGTGCCCGACTGGTCACCCAGGCCTTCGACGCGGTTGTACAGAACATCACCGATAACAGCGAACTGTTCAATGTGATGACCTGGGTGCGGTATTGGGATACCGTGCAGCGCCACGGCGCCTACAGCACGGTGGCGGTCACTGCAACCGGTGACGCACCCACTCGATTCGTCGCCGACTGGTTCGCCGCGGTGGCACACGATCTGGCCGATGAATTCGGCAGCCGAGCTGTGCCTATCGGTGGCAGCACGAAATCGACCACCGGATTCCTCGGAGAGAGTTCCGGCGCGTCGACTACGCCGAATTCGTCCGGTACGGGACAATTCCCGTTCGGGACAGGAGCCGATGGCACCTCATCCGGCGGCGCGACGTCGACTCCGCCCACCGTGGTACCCGGCACCCTGAACAACACCTACCCGTTCTCCACGAACTGATCGCAGAGAGGGTCCGATGATGTACGTGCCTCGCGCTGCGGGAATGGGGGAATGTTGAAGTCGTACAAACAGCTGTCGCGCTGGTACGGCGCACTGGAGCCGGAGACAGGAGTGGCGACTCCGCATCACGACGAGGCCGGATTGCGGGAACCCGGTGACGAGGACGGCGCGCCCCGGTATCCGCACTACATTCGCGAAGAGGGTCCCGACGACATGCGTACGCGTAACGAGGTGCCTGCCGATCTGGCCTCCCATCGCAGCGAATTCACCGGTGGGTGGTCGGATTGGGTGGCCGGACGTGCCCCCGGCCCCGACGACGAGTATCCCGGTCCGCGTGATGGTGAACTTGTCCAGTTCCCGTGGCCGGAGGACGACCACGACAAGGGACCGCGCGAACGGTCGGCACGCGCGACGCGCGCGCTGCGCCAAGAGGCGCGCGATCATCCGGCCGCGCGTCGGGCCCGGGTGATCGCGGTGCTCGTCGTGGCCGTACTGCTGTTGGTCGCGGCCGCCGCGGGCGCGCTGTTCCTGCTGCGCTCGTCCGGCGATCGCGCCGCCGCTCCGGTCGTGCCGTCGATGCGATTCACCGCGGGCAGTGTCCAATCCCGTGGCATCGCCGATTGCCCGACCGAACGTGGTGACCGCATCGTGCGCAGTGCCGAACCCGGTGGCACCGACTCCGGACCGGCCGCGATCCTGGCGTTCCAATACGCCTACTACGTGGAACGCTCCGCCGAGCAGGTCCGGGCGGTGGTCGCACCGGATTCGAATATCTCGTCGGCCACGGTGATTCAGCACGGCATCGACACCATTCCGCTGGGCACCACGCATTGCGTGCGGATCCAGACGGTTACCGACAACCGGTATTCGGTCGAGGTCACCGAGTACCGCCCCGGCGGCGCGCCCGCCACGTACAACATGCAGACCGTCACCACGGCGGTGGTCGACGGCCGCACGCTCATTGCGAGCATCGCGGCCGGATGAAGTAGGGAGAGCTGATAGCGATGGGAGACGACTGGAGCCGCTGGCTCGATGAGACGCCCGATGAGGGTGATCCGTCGGACCGGCACACGCCTTCGAAGGCTCCGGTGGTGCGTCTGCGGCGTAAGGGCGGTGCAAGTGAATCCGCGGAAACAACGCAGCGTTCGATTCTGGTGGTCGGTGGCTGTGGTGGTGCGGGAACTACGACCACGGCATTGGGCTTGGCCGGTGAACTCGGCATGACGGGCACTTCGGCGGTGGCAGTGGACGCCACGGTGGCGGGCAGCGATCTGGCGTTGCGCGGGGCCGATGAGCACCTGCATCCGATCAGCCTGCAATCGTGGTTGTACGGGCGCGGTAACGATGAACCGGCGCCATTGAAGGAGTGTCTGTCGCAGGCGAGTTCGGGCATCGGACTGCTGTGGCGCGACGCCGCGCCGCTGCGACGGCGTGCCACATATCTCACAGTCGCGCGTGCGATCTATGACGCCGGATACACCGCTGTCTACGATGGCGGAAACCCGATTGCCGGACGGCAGCTGCGGCCTCTGCTGGATGACTCGGATATCGCTCTGGTACTTGCCATTCCCGCGCGGGCCGATGCCGCGAATCGGCTGCGGGTGACCCTGGAATGGCTCGACGACCAGTTCGGCGACTCGGCCGATGGACAGGGCGGCGGCATCGTCGGCGATACCACAATTGTTGTCTCACACCAACTTCCCGGTGTGGACGCACATGTTGCCGACCATTTGCGCGAGCACCTTTCCGGCTGGGTCCGCGACATCATGGAGATTCCCTACGATCCGCATCTTGCGCGCGGTGAACTCATTCGCCACGCATCGCTGGCTCCGGAGACGCGCCGGGCTTATGGGCGGCTGCTCGCCGGAGTGGCATCATGACGGCCGCCATGAAACTTCGTCGTCAGTCCGAAGCCGCCCAGGCCGGTGTGGTCGCCCCACCGGAGTCTCGTCGCGCGCCCATCTGGGACCGTCCCGTACCCGGCGTCGGCCGGGCGCCGCTGTGGTGGCTGCTCGGCGTACATGGCGGTGCCGGAGCCAGTACTCTCGCACGTGTGCTCGCGCCCGCGGCGGATGCGGGCCGCCGCTGGCCCGGCGTCTTCGATCACGAATCGCCCTTCGTCGTCCTGGTGGCACGAGAGACCATCGCCGGACTCACCCGCGCACATGACCTTCTGCGCCAACATCATTCGGGTTTCGCCGGTTCCAGTGAAATCCTCGGACTGATCACTGTCGCGGCCCGCCCCGGCCGCATGCCCGCCGAAATCCGCCGCTATCGCGATGTGGTCGGCTCCCTGGCCGGGCAGGTCTGGCAGGTCCCGTGGTACGAGGAATGGACCCTCGTCGAACCGGAGAGCCTGCCGATCTGGAACCCGGGCGACGAGATACCGCAGAAGAAGAAAAGGATCGACCCGCTCGACGAAGTTCCGCTCGAGATCCGGGAGCTCGGGGCCGATATTGTTGCAGTCGTGCGCGAAAACCTGGACAGCAGCGCATCTTTCGAGGAGGGCCACCGTTGACCACCACTACCAAGAAAGGCAGCCGATGAGCATGATTCTCCTTGCCGTACATGACACGTACGGCACTGTGCTGGCTCAGGTCGGTAACCCGACACCGGAGGCGCCTCCCGGCTCGGAGAAGATCCTGCAGCTGGTCCGCTACCTGACCTGGTTCGTGCTGCTTTCCGGTATCTGCGGAATCACCTACGCGGGTGGCAAGTTCGCGTGGGAGAAGTGGACCGGTGGTGGGCTCGAATCGCCGAAGATGGTGGCCGGAGCCATGATCGGCGGCGTCGTCGCGACGAGCGCGGGCACCATCATGAACGCCGTCATCGGAACCTGATGTACACGATGGCTACCGTGCGAATGTCGGCGGTGGAACTGCTTGCCTACAAGCAGATGCCCGCCGAAGTGCTGCAACCGCTGATGCAGCTGCTGAACTGGCTGCTCTGGTTCGTACTGCTGGTGTGCCTGGCGTGGATGATCGTCTCCGCCGGCCGCTTGTGGATCGCGTTCCGGAGCGACCTGGCGATGAACGACGCCTCGCACGGCG
This sequence comes from Nocardia sp. NPDC051990, assembly GCF_040680755.1. Lineage (NCBI taxonomy): Bacteria > Bacillati > Actinomycetota > Actinomycetes > Mycobacteriales > Nocardiaceae > Nocardia > Nocardia sp. NPDC051990. Next base: position 49,805 of record NZ_JBFAXH010000007.1, read on the forward strand.
TGTTGATGAGTCTGCTCGGGGCAGCGGTGGCGAGCACGGCCTCGGGGATCGCGTTGGCGTTCCTGCCGACGTGAACCGGTATGGGGACGGGCCTGAGATGATTTCCACATCGCTGGCGACTGCTTGTAGGTCGCGCGAAACTGCAGAGCCGCGGGAACAACTCGGCGCGCGGCTGCGCGGCATCCGCACGCCCGCCGCTGGAGCGTTCGGTACAGCCCTGCTGCTGGCCGCGGTCGGGTGCGGCGGCGGTGACCGCGATTCCGGCCCGGACCCGACGGCCGCGCCGACGCATGTGCGGTGGCAGCCGTTCCAGGGGGTGGCACTGCCGACTGCTGACCAGGGGCCGAAGCGGATATCCGACGGTGCCGCAACGGGTTTCGAGCATTCGCCGATCGGCGCGGCGCTGGCGGCGATCGTGCACACGGTGCGATTGTCGGTGGCCGCCGACAGTCAATGGGCGGATGTCGTGCGTCAAGGGGTGGTGCCGAACAAGGCCAGAGACGAATGGGCGGTCAACCGGGTCCAGCTCTCGATCACCGGTCCGGCCGCGCCCGAGTATGCGCCGAGAGTGCTCGGGTACAAGATCACCGGCTACACCGATGCAACCTCCGCCGTCGACGTCTATACCGCATATTCGGACAACTCGACGGCGGTGAACCACACCACGGTCGAATGGTTCGGCAACGATTGGAGATTGCGACTGCCGGATCCCGACTCGACTGCCCGGCCCATCGAGGCGGTCGATGAATTACCCACGGACATAGTGACATTGGAGGCACCGAAGTGAGTGAGAAGGAGTCGTACGCGCGCGATCGCGTCTCCTTCGGTGTCATAGCGTCCGCTGCCGTACTGGTACTCATCGTGATCGTCGGCATCTTCGTATACGTGAGCCGGGACGACTCGGGTTCGGGTGGCAACAAGGCCGCTGTCGCAGCGAGTTCCGGCGGTGAGGGCTTTGCGGCCCCCGACGTGGATATTCTCGGCAGGCGCGTCGATATTCCGAAAAACTCTGCCGGACAACCGCTTCCACAGGATCCGACCAAACAGCGCAGACCGTCGGACGGGGACTGGCTGACCGCGGCCCCCGAGGGCACCACCGCGCCACACGGCTGGCAGCGGGTCTACGGCGCCTCGGTCCCGTTCTCCACCTCCGACGGACCGACCCGCCTCGAAGACGGTCTGGCCGTCGGGTATTCGCACACCCCGCAGGGCGCAGTGCTCGCGGCAGCCCAGATCACCTACCGCCTCAACGCGCGCCCCGCCGACCGCGACCTCTATGTCCGCCAGGTCCGCGTCTCGGCCCAGCAGATCGCCGCCTACGACAAGGCCCTGTCCCAGGACAAACTCCCGGAACAGCAGCCGGAGAAGGTGACCAAGTATTTCGTCGCCTCGGATGCGTTCAAAGTCGAGAACTATGCCGACGATTTGGCGATCATCCAGCTGGCCACCCGAGGTCCGGTGGTCGACGGCAAGCAGCTGTGGGCGGCCCTGCGCTTGGTGATGATCTGGGATGCGGGGGACTGGCGGCTCAAACCTGCCACCTCCAACAACTCGCAGACCGCATATGTCGAGTCGCTGAACGGATGGACCAAATGGTGACTACTGGCACCGGATCCGGTCCGGCACGCAACCGTTCGCCGATTGCCATGCTATGCGTCGGCGCGTTGCTCGCGCTGGTCATCGCGGTTCTGGTGACCGTGATTGCCATGCGGGACAACGCCATTGGCGGCGACGTGTCGAAGGCGGGTACGAGTTCGGAGAATGTGCCCGGCACTGCAGCGTCGGGTTTCGGCAACCCGGAAGCCGATATGTTCGGCCGCCGATTGGATGTGCCCGATAACGGCACCGGTATTGCGCTGGAACAGAATCCGACGCTGCAGCAGCGGCAGGACGCGCCGACCTGGCAGTCCGCGGCGCCGCAGCCCGCCAGCGGCCAAGGCGTGTGGCAGCGGATATTCGGCGGGCCTGTGGTGCGGTTTTCCACCTCCGACGGCCCGGCGCGCATCGATGGCAAAGCCGCCGTCGGATTCGCGCATACACCCCAGGGCGCGGCCCTGGCGGCCGAACAGATCTACTGGCGCACCAATGCCAACCCCCGTGACCGCGACCTGCTGCTGCGGCTGGTCGCGGTCACCCCGCAATACCTGGCCGACTACGACCGACTCGTGGCCGAGGGCAAGGTCTCGGATCGACTGCCGGACAAATTGAGGCCCTTGCTGTTCGCTTCGGATGCATTCCGAATCGAGAGCTATACCGAAGATTCCGCGATCATCCAGTTTGCGAGAAAGGCCCGAGAAACAGCTGATGGCCAACCAACATGGGTCGGCATGCGCCTGGCAGTCATATGGCGCGATGGCGATTGGAAGCTCACGGCGGTGAGCGGACAACAGCAAGTCCAGATCGATTCCTTGCGAAGCATCGAGGGGTGGACACAATGGTGAGGCGTGTAGTCACGATTTTCGCGGTCATCTTCACGGTGATGATCGCGACGCCGACAGTGGCCTACGGCCAGACATACGGTTTCGACAATACGTGCAACGAACTGCACGACACTCTCGACAACGTCGGGCTGCCGGGCGTATCCCTTGGTGATGCTGCTTCGGCGGTATGCAAGGCGGGCAATGCCGCCTCGCACCCGGGCGGCGTCGCGAACGCGATCAAGGACAAGGCCTGGGAATCGACCTTCGGCAAGGTCGTCGATTCGTTGATGAACGGCCTCGGTGAGGCCATCATCCTCGCGCTGACCTTCTGGATGAAGGTCCCCAACGAGGCGGCCAGCGATTCGGGCTCATTGTTCGTCAAGATCAACGACTACACCTATCAGGCGCAGATATTGCTGCTCATAGCCTCGGTGATATTGTCCGGCGCGAGATTGGCCGAGGCCAGACGCGGCGCCGCTATGAACGAGGCGGCCGAATCGTTCCGCATGTTCACGCGGGTGGTTTTCAGCTCCTGGATGCTCGGCGCGGTCATCGTCGCGGGCACCCAGGCCTCGGATCGCTTCTCCGAGTGGATCATCAACGACTCGACCAATGGCAATGCCAAGGACCTGGCCGAGCTGATGGTGAAAACCAGTAAGCTGCAGGCTTTTTCGCCGGGTCTGGTGCTGATCATCGCGATCGTCGGCCTGCTCGGTGCGCTGGCGCAGATCGTGCTCGCCATTGTGCGTCAGGGTCTGCTGATCATCGCGGCCGGTGTGCTGCCGTTGGCGGCGGCCGCATCCGGGATGAATGTCGGCAAGCAGTCGTATCAGAAGCTGATCGGCTGGATCATCGCGTTCATGCTCTGGAAGCCGGTGGCCGCCATCGTCTACATGATCGCGTTCACCACCGCGGGCCATGTGGATTCGCTCACCACTACCGGCGGACTGCCCGAAGGCGAACAGGCACAACGGATGCTGGTCGCGATCGTGCTGCTGTGTAGTGTCGCGTTCGTACTGCCCGCGCTGATGCGCTTGGTCACGCCCGCGGTCGCGATCGTGGGCAGCGGTGGTTCCGGTCTCACCGCGACCGGTGGAACCTTGCTCGCGGTGGGCGCTTTGGGTGCGATGGGTACCAAGGCCGTCTCGGTCAAGGGCGCCGCGCCGGGGACGGCGGGTTACGTCGGTGGCACCTCCACCGGTCCGCGCCCACCGGGCGGCGCGGGCGGTCCGAGCGGTGGCGGTGGCGCACCGCGTCCGGCCCCGCCACGCGGTGGCGGTGGTGGCGGAGCGCCGTCGGGTGCGCCTCCGCGCGCCTCCGTCCCACAGGGAGGGGCGGGAGTACCGTCCGGTGCGTCGCGGGCGGCGGGTGCGCTCGGCGTGGCCCGCGCGGCGACCGCGCCGCTGAGCCGCGCCGATGAAGCCATGGGCGATGTGGCGGGCGACCGCTGGGCGAACCGTTCGCCCGACCTCGGGAGGAGCACCATTCCGCGATGACGATGACGACGAGCGATCCCTACGAGCGCCGCGCCTACGGGCTCTGGCAAAAGCCGCGCAGCGCAGGCCTTTTCGGTCTGCGCTGGGAAGAGACCGTCATCGGCTTCGTCGTCGTGATCACGGCCCTGATCTGCGCCATGGTCGGCGGTTTCAAGTGGGGTCTGATCGTGGGCGGCACCGGCGTTGTCGTGATGGTTCCACTGGTGTGGCGGACGGGGGGCCGCTCCGGATACGAGAACGGATTGATGATGTTCAACTGGATGCGCTCACGCAATCGCGGCGAGCATGTGTATCGCGGTGGCCGGTTCTCGCGGATTCCGGGCGGTGTCACGCGGCTACCTGGTCTGCTCGCGCCCTCCAAGCTCTACGAGGGCATCGATGCGGGTGGCTACAGCTTCGGCATGATCCACTTGCCGCAATTCGCCCAGTACACAGTGGTTCTGCGGGCCTGGCCACAGGGGCACGAGGCGGTGGACCAGCCGGTCATCGATCGCTGGGTCTCGGCCTGGGGCACCTTCCTCGCCTCGGTCGGCCAGACCAGTGACATCGTCGCCGTCGTCCCGGTGATCGATACCGTGCCCGAGACCGGTAACCGACTGCTGACCGAGGTCGCCACCATTACCCGCCCGGAGGCGCCGGAGCTGGCGCAGCAGGTGATGTACGAACTCGCCACCGAGCTACCGCAGGAGCGGGTGCAGCTGCTGCCGCGCGTCGCGATCACCTTCAAGGCGACTACCGCGGAGCGTCGCAAGAATCCGGCCGAGGAAGCCGTCGAGATCGGACGCAGGCTTCCCGGTATCTGTGCCGCGCTGGCCGAGGCGGGCGTGCGCGCCCAACCGATGTCGGCCGACGAGGTCATCTCGTTCATCCGGCGCAGCTACGATCCGGCCGCGCAGGCCGATCTCGAGGTCGCCGCGGGCGAACCCGAAGGGCACGGGCTGGATTGGGCCGATGCCGGACCGGTTTCGCACGACGAGAAGTGGGATCACCTGGTGCACGACGGTGGCCGCTCGGTCACCTGGGAGATGGATGCCGCACCCGAGGGCGCGGTGGACGAGCGGGTGCTGCAGCGGCTGCTCGCGCCGAATCCCGAAGTGCCGCGTAAGCGCATCGCCATCGTGTACCGACCGCATTCGGCCGCCGACGCTGCCGAAATCGTCGACGACGATTTCAAGAACGCGTTGGTGGCCCAGCAGAGCGAACGCGGTGTCGTCTCGGCGGCCGCGACCCTGCGGGTGGGTGCCACCCAGCAGGCCCGAGAAGAACAAGCCCGGGGTCACGGTGTGACCCGCTTCGGGGCGCTGGTGACCATCACCGAGCCCCTGCGCGGTGATCTGCCGCGTATCGAAGCCATTACCCGCGACCTGTCCACACAGGCGCGGTTGAAGATCCGGCGGTGCTACCGCTACCAGGCGGCGGCCTTCGCGGCCTCGCTCGGTTGTGGGGTGATTCTGCCGGAACACGCGACAATTCCGAAAGCCTTGGCGGGGTGAGCAATACATGGCAGGCGAGTACGAGCCACCCGTGCGCGAACGGGACGAAATGCCGGTGCGCCGCAGGCGGCGTCCCGAGGACGCGGCTTGGGCGCGGCCCACGGACGAGCGGACTCAGCGGCTCTCCGAGGGCCGCCGGGGCGAGCGGTCGGGCATCGAGGAGATGCCCGACCGGGATCGGCGGTCCGCGCGGGGCCCGGCGCGGGTGAGCGGCGGCGAGCGGACCGGCATCGGCGAAACGTCCGATCGGGAGCGGCGACCGTCGCGCAATGCGGCCGATCGACGGGCGCGCCCTGGTGCCGCAGCCGCGGACGGTGGCCGTGCCGATCGGCCGCATCCGGATCGCGGCCGCACCAGCTTGGAAAACGGCTGGGGTGAACGGACTTCGGCCGAACGTGGACGTCCAGACGGCACCAGGACCGCTCGCCCACGAGATGGCGCACCGCAACGACCGGCACGGGGGGAACGCGTGGCACGACCGGAACGCAACGGCTCGCGAGCGAGTCGCGAGGCACAGCGCGCGGCCAAGATCGACTACACCGCCGACCGTGCCATGGGCACCCCGCAGATGGACAAGGCCGCCCGTCGCGCGAAGGCCAGGTCGGACAAGCGCAAACAGTCCGGCCCACCGCTGCTCGACGATGCGACCAGGGCCAAACTCGAGCAGATCAGCCGGGAGGGCACCGGCCTGCGGGCGGCCTTCGCGACCTTCCGGATCCGCACCGACGATATCCGCCGACGCAACTACGCGGCCCGCGCCGAACAGGTCTTCGAGGACGGATTCGACCGCAGCACAGCGCAACTCACCGATCGCGGCTACATGGGTCCCGGCGGCGGCCGGATGAATGTCGTCGGCCGCCCGGTCGAATACCGGGCCACCACCGCCCAGGTGGCCGGTCTGTGGCCGTGGTCGGTCGGCGCGGGTGCGCCCTTGATCGGTACCCCGCTCGGTTCGCATCTGCATACCGGCGCCCCGGTCTGCTTCGACCCGATGAACTGGTTCCTGCGCGGCAGCTTCATCACCGCGCCCAGCCTTTTCGTGTTGGGGCTCAACGGTTTCGGTAAGTCCTCGCTGGTGCGCCGGATCGTGCTCGGCGGTATCGCACAGGGCATCACGCCGCTGATCCTGGCCGACGTGAAACCGGACTATCGCAAATTGGTCGAACTGGTCGGTGGCCAGGTGATCGACCTCGGTTACGGGCACGGCAAGCTCAACCCGCTCGCCGCCGGTGTGCTCGGTTCGGTCGTGCCGTTGCTGGACGAGTTTCCGGCGCTGCAACTTCAGGTGCTGCAGGATATGCGCGCCCGCCAGGTCACGCTCATCGCCGGCCTGGTCGAACTGGTCCGTGGTGCCCGGGTGCGCGATTACGAGGAGACGCTGATCTCCACCGCGCTGCGCATCCTCTATCGGCCGGGCAGCGGCTACACACCCGATCAACCGCCCATCATGGAGAACCTGCTCGAGGTAATCGTCGCCGGCGGTGACGAATTGCAACTCGACGCCGGCGCCGATGATCCGAACGATTACCAGGTGGCCATCAAGGGTCTACGCCGCTCGCTGCGCGCCTTGACCCAGGGCCCGTTCGGCGCGATCTTCAACGGGCAGACCAGCGTTCCGATCGATACCAGCGCGGTCGCGGTCTGCATCGACGTATCCCATATCCCCACCGGCGATAAGAAGCTCAAGGCCGCCGTGATGCTGGCCTGCTGGGCCGATGGCTTTGCGTCGGTGGAGGCCGCGCATGTGCTCGCCGATGCGAAACTCGGCCAGCAGCGCTATTTCCAGGTGGTGATGGACGAGCTGTGGCAGGTGCTCGGCCTCGGCGACTTCATGGTCGACCGGGTCGATGAGCTGACTCGTCTGCAGCGCAGCATCGCTACCGCGCTGATCATGATCAGCCACACCATCAAGGACCTGCAAGCACTGGGATCGGAAGCCGCCATCGCGAAGGCGCTCGGCTTTCTCGAACGCGCGCGCGCCAAGATATTCGGCGCGCTGCCCGGCGAGGAGATCAAGCGCCTGGACAGCGTGGTTCCGTTCACGTCCGCCGAGGGGGAGATGGTGACCGGATGGTCCGCACCGCAGGCGTTGACGGGCGAGGCGCTCAAACCCGGTCAGCTGCGCCCGTCGCCGCCGGGTACCGGCAAATTCCTACTGAAGATCGGTGAGGATCGCCGTCCCGGTATCCCGTTCCATATGGAATTCACCCTGTCCGAGAAGGAGAGTGGGATCCACGAGACCAACCAACGCTTCTCCGAGTTCACCGAGTCGACTTCGCGTGGTGGCGATTCCCCCAGTGGGAGTGCCGCATGAGCGGGCTGCTCGCACTGTTATCGAGACTGGCGGACGGCCGTGGGAGGTGGGGCGTATGATGCCGCACCGGTCCTATCGGAGAGTGTCGCCGGAAGTACGCAAAGCCGCGGTCGAGCAAGTCATCGCACTTACCGGCAAACTACGCAGCGAATCGGAGGCATGCCGGCTGGTCGCCGAGCAGATCGGCGTGCATACCAACTCGGTGCGCAATTGGGTCCGCGCCGCCGAGGGACCGAGTCTGGAGCGCTTGGACGCGACGGCGCTGCGCCGCAAAGTCGCACTGCTACAACAACAACTGGCCGCCGCCGCGGAGATGAACCGCACCCTGGCCGACACCCTCAACGAATCTCGGCGGCGATCATGAGCGTGCGTCGGAGAGTGAACGATAGGCGCAGCCCGCTGAGGGGTATGGCGGAGTTGAGCGTCAGCGAGGCGGAGTCGTGAACCTCCTGGGTTCGCCCCGCGGTTGTTCGGCGTTGCCGGGGATCCGGTGACCGGGCGGACCATCCTCTATCTGGCGCTGGCGAGCGTGCTCGGGCTGATGACCCTGGTGGTCGTCATCGTGATGCCTGCTGTGGACGACGCCTGCGAGGGCACCTCGGTGCTCGTATCGTCGAGTGTGCTCGCGCCGCTCGGTGGTTATGCGTCCGGTGGTTCACGGGTCACCGGTACGCCGGCGCCCGCGAGTACGACCGGCAATCCGACTGCCACCCAAGCCCATTCGACCGCCACCGGTGCGCCGTCGCTAGCCGCGGGCGTCGGCCCGATCCGCCGGACGCTGCCGCTGGCCGCTGGTACCTTCACCGTGTCGGATGTATTCGGTGCGCGTGGCGGCACGCATAAGGGCGTCGACTTCGCCGCCTCTGACGGCACCACCATCTACTCGGTCTCCGACGGACGGGTCGTGGCCGCCGGTCCCGCTTCGGGTTTCGGCAACTGGATCGTCGTCGATTCCGTCGATACCAACGGCCGCGCCTATTCAGCGGTGTACGGCCATATGTGGGACAGCGGCGTGCACGTGCGCGTCGGCGATACCCTCGTCGCCGGGCAGCCCATCGCGCAGGTCGGCTCGGCGGGCGAATCCAGTGGCCCGCACCTGCATTTCGAAATCGTGCCTGGCGGACGCTTCACCGGCGGTCGGCAAATCGATCCGGTGCCCTGGCTCGACGGCGCGCCGACACCGGATGTCGGTGGCGCGCAGGCCTTCTCGACCGATCCGCGCTGCAATCGCGGCTTCGGTACCGCGGGCGGTGCGCTGGCCGCGGGTAAGGTGCCGCAAGAACTCGAAATCTGGTACCGCCGAGCGGGTTCCATCTGTACGCAGATCACCCCGTCGCTGCTGGCCGCACAGGGGAGGCAGGAGTCCGGATTCCGGCGCGGAGCCGCCTCGCCCGCCGGTGCGCAGGGTCTGGCACAGTTCCTGCCCGGTACCGCGGCCAGTATCAATCCCGATGACGGTCAGCCCTACGTCATCGATGCCGACGGCAATGGCGTCGCGAGCGTATGGGACGACGGCGACGCGATCATCGGTCAGGGTCGCTATATGTGCGCGCTCGCGCACAAGATCATGGCGTGGGAGTCCGAGGGGCGCGTGCAAGGCGATGTCGTCGCGCTGACCCTGGCCGCCTACAACGCCGGTGAGGGCGCGGTACTCGCCTCCGGTGGTATGCCGAACCAGGTGGCCGCGCACTATGCCGAAACCCAGCCGTACGTCGCGAATATCCTTGCGATGGAACCGCAATACCGTGCGCAGGGTTCCAATGGCCGCTTCACCCCGCAGGAGGGTGCGGGCGGTATTCAGGTCGTCCAGGCGGCTCAGCAATGGCTCGGCACCCCGTATGTCTGGGGTGGCGGCGGCCCGCAGGGCCCGAGCGGCGGCGGTATGGACGGTCCCGGCCTCACGTCGGCGGCGGTGTTCGCGGCGTCGTCGGGGACGGTGACACTGCCGCGCACCACAGAACAGCAGTGGGAGGCGGGCGTCGAAGTCTCGCTGAGCAAGCTGCAACCCGGTGATCTGGTGTTCAGCTCATTCGGCCCGCGCGGCCCCGCCGTGGTCGGCATCTATTCCGGCAACGGCCGAATGATCCAGTCTGTGCCCGCCACATACGGGCATTCCAGTGGCGTGACCGAGGTCGCTGTTCCGGGTGACGGCCGCGGAAGGAGGGTGCTGTGACGACAACCGATTCCGCGGCGGGCGAATACGCCAGAGCAGGTGCGGCGATTGGACCACACAAGTACCGGTCCCGGCAGCTAGCCTTGAGTAACAATGCACGCGCGAACCTGGTGGTGATGCTGATGGTGAGCGTTGCGATGTTGGGTGCGGGGTGCGCCAGCTCGAATCGGGAGTCGGGTTCCGGTGCGCCGCAGCCGTCCACGTCCACGACCCGATTGCTGGAGGGTGTGCCCGCACCCGATCCGGTGACGCCCGACGGCGTCGCGGTGGCCGCGCTGAAGGAGATCTACTCCTGGCAGCCCGCCACCGAGGTTCCAGGTGCCTCGCTGTCGCGTGCGCGGAAATGGTTGGGCCCCAGCCTGATCCGCATGCTGGACAGCACGCCGACCGGGATCGAGACACCGAAAGCGACACTGCAGTGGGCGGACTGGGCCAAGGCGCAGGCACATATCGAGGCTTTCGTCTTCGCTTCGGGGGAGCGCCCGCCCGCGAGCGCCGATCCGAATATCCAACAGTTCAAGATCGGGATCGAGCAAACGGTCGTCTACCCGAACGGGCGCAAGGAATCCCTGCCGCCCGCGACGGTCATCGCGACTGTGGTGCGCACATCGGAAGGTTGGCGGCTCGATGCGTTCCGCTGAACCCACCAGCGACAACCGCATAGCTAGGTCCTAACAGGAGGCAGACATGGCGAAAAAGAAGAAGGTGCAGGATCCGGCCGTGGTCGGACCCGATATCACCCTCTATATGATCTATGCCGGTTTCGCGACTCTCGGAACCCTGTGGATCGCCCTGCATATCGGCAACGCGATGGCTGTCACCCCGCAGGACGTTCCGATCAATCCGATCGCGATCGTCGCCGATCTGGTCAAGGGCAAATTGCACTGGCCGCGCGCTTCCACGGTGATCGTGTTGCTCGTGATCGCGGCGATTGTGGCCTATGTGGTGGTGCGCAAGCGGCTCGCCACACTTCGGTCCGTCGGGCGGCTCGCCGTGGACGACAAGGCCGATGTGATGGGTAGCGGCGGCGCCATCAAATCGCTGACCGAGGCCGGGGTGCGGTCGAAGGCCGAAATGCTCGGCGTCCGGCTCGGCTACAACGACAGTCCGGGTGTGCCGATCGGCATCGGCGTCGCCGACGGAGTGATGCTTTACGGCTCGTATGAGGATCTGCACCTGGACATCTGGGGTCCACGACAGGGCAAATCGACCTCCCGAGTGATCCCGGCCATCCTGACCGCGATCGGCCCGGTGCTGTCCACCTCGAATAAGCGTGATGTGGTCGATGCGACCCGAGATGTGCGCGAGGCCAAAGGAAGTCGCACCTTCGTCTTCGATCCGCAGGGTGTCGCAGGGGAGGAGCCCACCTGGTTTTGGGATCCACTGGCTTGGGTGGACGCCCACCACGACGGTGCGGAGATGCGGGCCGCACGGCTGGCTGGACACTTCGCCGACGCCGACAACGGTTCCGATGCCAAGAGCGATATGTTCTTCGATCCCGAAGCCGAGGACCTCCTCGCCGGGCTGTTCCTCGCCGCGGCCCTCGGTGGTCGCCCGATCGTCCAGGTCTGGGACTGGGTGACCAACCCCAATGACTCCGAGCCCATCGAGCTGTTGCGCAATGCGAGCAAGCACTACACCGCCTCGGGCCTCGCGATGCAGTACAACGCCGATCCGCGCACCAAGAGCGGCATTTTCGGCACTGCGAAGAAAATGATCCGCTGCCTGCAGTTGTCGAATGTGCACCCGTGGATCCTGCCGGGCGAGAACCGCATGCAGTTCGACGAACTCGAATTCATCGAGAACAACGGCACTCTCTACAGCCTCTCGCTGGAGGGCCGTGGTTCGGCGGCGCCGCTGGTCAGTGCCCTCACCGAGGCTGTGGTCGATGTGGCCATGCGCAAGGCCACGCATTCGCCGGGCGGACGGCTGCCGATCCCGATGCTCGCGGTCCTGGACGAGGCGGCGAATGTGGTGCGCTGGAAGGATTTGCCCAAGCAGTACAGTCACTTCGGTTCGCGCGGCATCGTGGTGATGACGGTGCTGCAGTCCTGGGCCCAGGGTGCACGCTGCTGGGGTGATGACGGCATGCTGGCGCTGTGGTCGGCGGCCAATATCAAGGTGCTCGGTCCGGGCGTCGACGATATGAACTTCCTGCGCGACCGCTCCGAGGCGATCGGCGAATACGACTCGATTTCGTCGTCGGTCTCGGAATCCAAAGGCGGCAAGAGTTATTCGCGCTCGCTCGGCTCGTCCAAAACGTTCACCGTGAATGCGCTGGCGACACTGCCACAGGGCCGCGCGATCGTCTTCACCTCCGGCCAGCCCGCGGTGCTCGTGCGTACCGTGCCCTGGTGGGAGGGCGACTACGCTGACGACGTGAAGAAGTCGATCTCGCACCATCTTCCGGGGCGTAAGACCGAGATTGCCGACCTGTTCGGCTCGCCCAACCTGACCAAGCCTGCTCCGCCACCCGAAGACGGTCAAATCGAGGAGGTCCGGCCGCTGTGACCGAACAGCAGCAAGAGCCACTGATCTACACCAATGTGGTGGAGTTCGTCGAGAACTACCTCAGTGTGGTGTACCGGCGTCAGGTCACCGATATCAGTGAAACGGTATGGTGCCCGGAGTGGTGGAAACATGCCGAGGCGGTGGCACGACTAGATGCGCTATGGCGCGCATGGGAGCACTACCGACTCGAGCCGAGCACCGGATTGAGCGTCTGGTTCCTCGACCACGCGGATCCGCATATGACCAAACTCTTCGATCCACGCGGACCGTTCAAGTACTGCAGTGTCCGCAACGGACACAAGGACATGCTGAGCCCGCTGCCGCTGAAGTCCCCCACCCAGGGGCTCTTCGGCGATCCGACCATCGGTGACTTCCGCATCTGAGGAGCCCGAAAACGTCGAAACGCCCGCTGCTTCAGCGGGCGTTTTCGGTTTACTGCTCGGGATCCAGCTACTGTCGAACGCGTTCCAAACCGCGTGCTTCCTGTTCCCGACCTCGTGCGGAGGCCGCGCGGGCGGCTTCGTCGCGAATGCGTACCGCTTCTTCCGGCGGTTGCCCCTGGCCTACTTCGATGAGCATCCGCACCGCCGCCAGCTCCGGTGCGATGCCGATCCGGGCGAGATGTGTCGCGATCGCATGCCTACGCTCCTGGGAGTCGTAGCGGATGAGCGGTTTGGACTGGGCGGAGGTCGTCGCTGCCATTCGGCTGGCCTCGGCCTGCGCGGAGAATCGATCCTTCTCCAGTGAAATCCCATTGGCCGGAACCGATTTCTCGACCATCCGGGCAAGTTCGAGATTGCGTGGGTCCTTCGCCTTGGCGTCACGGGCCTCACGGATCTGAAGTTCCCGGGCCTCTTTGATGCGGGCCTCGGTGACCTTGACGCGGGCTTCGGCTTCTTTCTGACCACGCTCCCGGGTCCGCAGTGCGACCAGGGTCGCAATTTGCAACATAGTCTTCATCATGGCCGCGGTTTCCCGGCCGATGTCGTCCAATTCCTCGGACATGGCTGCTCCCCGATGCTGCAGTGATCACTATGGATGTTGTGGTGCTTCGTCACGGACGCCGCCACGTCGAACTGTAGTCCGCCGCGCCGGTGCCCCGCCTGCAAACGTGGACACCCAGAGGACTCGTCGCGTCGCATTCCCTGTTGGGGGATCGTCCAGCCAGGGGATGACTACGCTACGCGTTCTCCTTCATTCGAGATTACCTGAGAAAGCTCGGCAACAACCGTACGGGCGTGCCGCTCGAGAGCATATAACGCACAATTCCGGCGGGTAGGGGAATGCTTCGGAGGATCTCCGGTCATAGCGCACCCTTACCGAATGATGAGGGTCGCCTACCCTGGCTTGTTCGCGGATGCAGTTCGGGCGCGCTGCCCACCGTGTGCGGCGGGCCCGAACGAACCGAGCATCCGGATCGGGCGTGTCGTAGCGATTGCCTGCAGGTCGCTCGAAAGGGTCGGCTCAGTCGATGCGGACCGACTGGATGGTCACCGGGAGATTGGGCTTGCCGTCGCCCTGGCCGTTGGAGTTGTCCTGACCGCCCGCGGCGATCTTGTCCAGCGTGCCCATGCTGTCCGGATCGACGGTGCCGAAGATGGTGTAGTTCGGCGGCAGTTGCGAATCGCCGTAGACGATGAAGAACTGACTGCCGTTGGTGCCACCACCGTCGATGGGATCCGGTCCCGCGTTGGCCATGGCGAGCGTGCCGCGCTTGTAGTCCATTGGCTTCTGCAATGCGGGGTCGGCGGGGTTGTAGCGGTTGGTCGGGTACTCGTTGTCGAACTGATAGCCGGGGCCACCGGTGCCGGTGCCGGTCGGGTCACCACACTGCAAAACCTTCAGGCCCTCGTCCGCGGTCATGCGGTGGCAGGTGGTGTTGTCGAAGTAGCCCTGACCGGCGAGGCTGGCGAAGCTGTTCACGGTGCACGGCGCCTTGGCGTTGTCCAGGGTCAGGCCGATGGGGCCCTGGGTGGTCTCCATGCTGACGCTGAGACTCGCATTGTCGCCGGTGTTCTCGATGCCGCTGGTGCGCGGCTTCTTCACCTGCTTATCGGCGGGCTTCTGACTGTCGCGGTAGTCGCAGCTGATGGCTGCCGGCTTCTCGTCACTCTTGGTCAGGAAGTAGACGCCGACGGCGGCCGCCGCCACGATCACCACGCCGAGCGCCGATCCGGCGATCGTGAGTCGCTTCCGCTTGCGGGCTCGGTCGGCCCGGTTGGCCAGCTGGCGTTCCAGCTTGCGTTTCGCCGCGGCCCGTCGCTGTTCGTTGCTCGGCACTACCACGTTCCTCCCGTATCCGTTACGTACGGCACAGGATTGTGCCATCTATTCCTGAGACTGCTCAGCAGGCCATTTCGACCAGTCGTGACGCTGTACAGGCGGCTGGCGGCAAACCGGTTGGACTTGACGGGCCGTAGTGGTGGAAACTGGACCATCGTGACCAAGACCAGCAGCTTCTCCGCCCCGAAGGGGGTTCCGGATTACGTGCCACCCGGTTCGGCCGAGTTCGTCGCGGTACGTGACGGCTTGATCCGCGCCGCCCGATTCGCCGGGTATGGGCATGTGGAGCTGCCGATCTTCGAGGACACCGCCTTGTTCGCGCGAGGCGTCGGTGAGTCCACCGATGTGGTGACCAAGGAGATGTACACCTTCGCCGACCGCGGCGAGCGCAGTGTCACGCTGCGGCCGGAGGGTACCGCGGGCGTTATGCGTGCGGTCATCGAACACGGGCTCGACCGGGGGCAGTTGCCGGTGAAGCTGCTGTACTCGGGGCCGTTCTTCCGTTATGAGCGTCCGCAGGCCGGTCGGTACCGGCAGCTGCAGCAGGTTGGTGTCGAGGCGATCGGTATCGATGATCCGGCACTGGATGCCGAGGTGATCGCGATCGCCGACGCCGGATATCGCGGACTCGGGCTCGATGGTTTCCGGCTGGAGATCACCTCCCTCGGTGACGAGACCTGTCGTCCGCAATATCGCGAATTGCTGCAGGAGTTCCTGTTCGGGCTGCCGCTGGACGAGGAGACCAAGCGGCGCGCGCAGCTGAATCCGCTGCGGGTGCTCGACGACAAGCGGCCCGAGGTGCGCGAGATGACCGCGAACGCACCGTTGATGATCGATCACCTGTCGGAGTCGGCGAAGACGCACTTCGAGCAGGTGCTCGGGTATCTCGACGCGCTCGGCGTGCCCTACGTCGTGAACCCGCGGATGGTGCGTGGCCTGGACTACTACACGAAGACGACCTTCGAATTCGTACACGATGGGCTCGGGGCGCAGTCGGGTATCGGCGGCGGCGGACGTTACGACGGGCTGATGGCCGAATTGGGCGGACAACCGTTGTCCGGCATCGGATTCGGGCTCGGTGTGGACCGCACCATTCTGGCGCTGGAGGCCGAGGGCAAGTCGGCGGGCGATCCGGCGCGGTGTGAGGTCTACGGTGTGTCACTCGGTGATGCCGCCAAGCAGCGGTTGGTCGTGCTCGCGGCGCAGTTGCGGGCGGCGGGTATCCGGGTCGATCTGGCCTACGGTGGCCGCGGCGTCAAAGGGTCGCTGAAGGCCGCGGATAAGTCCGGTGCGAAATTCACCCTGGTCCTCGGTGACCGTGACTTGGCCGAGAACACCATCGGCCTGAAGGATATGGCCACCGGTGAACAGCGGCAGATCCCACTGGACGAGACGGTGGCCGCCGTCGTCGCCGCGTTGCGTCCGGGCGGGTAGTACGGTGCCGGGGTACACCCGCATCGCGACGAATGAGCAGCCGTGCCTGTAGAACCCACGAATCCCGGCGCAGCCCATCCGGTTCCGACGGTCGGGCTCGATCTCGTCGCGCCCGAAACCTACGCACCCATGCTGCGGCGACTCGCTCTCGCCGCGGTAGGGGTGGGCATCGGCGCGGCATTGCTCGCGGCGCTGCTGGTGCCGTGGTCGGTCGCGATCTCGATCGGTCTCGTCGTCGGTGCACCCACCGTCGCCTACGCCATCGCGTTGCGCCGACGGCGGATGTGGTTGGCCGGTACCACGATTCACGCGCGGCGGGTGATCGGTGAGCGTCAGGTCGATATCGCCGCCGCCAACGGCGTCGAAATCCTCATTTTTCCGGCCCGTTTGAGCCGGATCGTCCTGCGGGTGACCGCAGGCGCCGATTCCCAGGTCGTCCCGCTCGCGATGTACACCGATGCCGGCAGCGGCCGCGAACTCCACCTGCTCGGCCTCCGCAAGCTGGCCGACGCACTGGCCGCGAGCGAACTCGCTGCGGCCGTTGCGGTTTCGACCATGCTTGTCCATCAGCTGCGGGCCGAGGCACGGGATGCCGGGCTGGAAGAACGGCCGCTGTACCGTGCTGTTCGGCTGGCGAGGGCGAAGGATTACGTTTCGCCGATCGTCCTGACCGATCAAGAGGTCGCGGGGCTGTGCTGATACACGAGTCGAGTTGCGCGACACGCGAATCGGCGTGCCTTGCGCGATTGCATTCGACGCATGGTTGCGTGCCGCGCTGAACAGACGCACTTCCTGTCAGGATTCGCACCCGTTATGGGTGCCGCTATAGAGCGTCGAGAAGGGGTGCGGGGGCGCTTGTCGTTAGCTGGACCGGTTGGATGGGTGCGGCGTGGGGATTGTCGCGTAGCTCACCACTGCGGTTCCGGGCCCGTGAGAGTCGTTAGGGTGGGATCGAGTGTCCGCCTATCGCAAGGAGTTTCTCGTGAGCACCGCTGCTCGGACCGCGCCCGTGACCGTCGCCGTGACCGGCGGCGCGGGGCAGATCGCCTACGGTCTGCTGTTCCGGATCGCATCCGGGGCGCTGCTCGGGTCCGAGACGCCGGTACGGCTGCGGTTGCTGGAAATCCCGGCGGCGGTAGCGTCGCTGGAGGGGGTGGCGATGGAACTCGAGGATGGTGCGTTCCCGCTGCTCGAGTCGATCGATATCAGCGACGATCCATGGGTCGGGTTCGCGGGCGCGAATGTCGCGTTGCTGGTCGGTGCCCGGCCGCGCACCGCGGGGATGGAGCGCTCGGACCTGCTGGCCGCCAACGGCCCGATCTTCACCGAACAGGGCCAAGCGATCAACGCCAGCGCCGCCGACGACGTCAAGGTGCTCGTGGTCGGCAATCCGGCCAACACCAACGCCTTCATCGCCATGAGCAATGCCCCGGACGTCCCGGCCGCGCGCTTCACCGCGATGACCCGCCTCGACCACAACCGCGCCATCGCGCAACTGGCCAAGAAGACCGGTGCGCCCGCCGCCGATATCGCCCGCGTCGCCATCTGGGGCAATCACTCCGCGACCCAGTATCCGGACATCACCCACGCCACCATCGCGGGCCGCCCCGCCCTCGACCTCGTGGACCAGGACTGGGTACGGGAAGAGTTCATCCCCACCGTCCAACAGCGCGGCACCGCCATCATCCAGGCCCGCGGCGCATCCTCGGCCGCCAGCGCGGCCAGCGCCGCCATCGACCACATCCACGACTGGTCACTCGGCACCCGCGCCGACGACTGGACCTCCATGGCGGTCCCCTCCGACGGCTCGTACGGCATTCCTGAAGGCCTTATCGCCTCGTTCCCCGTCACCTGCGCAGGTGACGAATACTCGATCGTCCAGGGCCTGGAAATCGACGAATTCTCCCGCGCTCGCATCGACGCCAGCGTGGCGGAACTCGAACAGGAACGCGACACCGTCATCGACCTCGGATTCGCCAAGAACATCTGATACCTGTCCGAAGTCGCAGCTCAGGCGGCGGTCGTCGCGGATTCGCTGCTACCGAGGGCCGGCTGACCGCGGTGGCGAGCGAATTCCTCCTGGCTCGGATTGCTGGGTGCGTTCCTGACCGACCGCTTAAGTGCCGATGTGTCGGGTCAGGGCTCGAGCCGAAACATGCCGGGATGTTGAATGTGTTGGCGGCCAACGGCCCGCCATCGCAGGCGGAGATGGCGCAGATACTGCGAGTAGCGCCGAGCCTGGTCGTCGCGCTGGCTGACCACCTGGAATCCCTCGGCGCCATCGAACGGCTGCGGGCGCCGGAGGATCGCCACCGTCAGAACCTGAACTCGCACGGCCGCGTACTACTGCGCAAATGCCTCGACGTCGCCGATGCGGTCGACGCCGAGACCACCGCGGACCGGGCGCGCCGACCGACATCGCATTCTCGGCCCGCTCGCCGATCGGATGGGTCTGTCTAGATGATGGTCCAGGTTTCTGAACCGTTGAGCAGGGATTGCAGCGAATCCTCGTGTACCGGTTTGCGTTCGCGCGCCATGGCGGTTTGGGTGCGGACCGCATCGTCATAGGTGGGCCTGGTGACATCGCGGAAGATACCGGTGACCACGTGGCCGAGGTCCTGGTCGGACAGGCGCGAGAGCGCGTAGGCGTACTCCGGATTGTCGGTGTAGGCGTCGTGCACGATGATCTCGGACTCTTCGACGTCGTCGGTGCGTACCACCGCGAGCCCGAAACCGGAACGCACCACGGCGAATTCGCCATCGGCGCCGAAACGGATCGGTTGACCGTGATGCAGCGGAATGAGGCGGGATTCGACATCGCCCTTGCGCAGCACGTCGAAGGAGCCGTCATTGAAGATCGGGCAGTCCTGCAGGATCTCCACGAACGAGGTCCCGCGGTGTTCGGCGGCGGCACGCAGCACCTCGGTGAGCCCAGCACGATCGGAATCCAATGCGCGCGCCGCGAAGCTGGCTTCGGCGCCGAGCGCGACCGAGAGTGTATTGAACGGGTGGTCGACCGAGCCCATCGGCGTCGACTTGGTGATCTTGCCCTCTTCCGAGGTGGGGGAGTATTGCCCCTTGGTGAGTCCGTAGATCCGATTGTTGAACAGCAGGATCGTCATATTCACATTGCGGCGCAGGGCATGGATCAGGTGGTTGCCGCCGATCGACAGCGCGTCACCGTCACCGGTCACCACCCACACCGACAGATCCGGCCGGGTCACCGCGAGCCCGGTCGCGATGGCGGGCGCGCGGCCGTGGATGGAGTGGATGCCGTAGGCCTCGAGGTAGTACGGGAACCGGCTCGAGCAGCCGATCCCGGAGACGAACATCAGGTTCTCCCTGCGCAATCCGAGTTCGGCGAGGAAGCCGCGTACGGTCGCCAGGATCACGTAGTCACCGCAGCCGGGGCACCAGCGCACCTCCTGATCGGAGGTGAAGTCCTTGACCTTCTGCGGTCCGTCTGCGGACGGCACTCCGGAAAGGCCGGTGAGACCCAGATCGGTTCCGACGAGCGAGGTTTCGACCATGGTCATCAGTTACCCCCAGCCGAGTACGTGGCCCGCGCCCGTGCCGCGAAGGCCTTATCGTGTTCCATATCCTCGATCGACCCGTCGAGTGCCGCATCGATCACGCCGACGAGTTCCTGTGCGGAGAATGCCGTGCCCGCGATCTTCGTCCACGGTTGCACATCCACCAGATACTTCGCGCGCAGCAGCATGGCCAGCTGGCCGCCGTTCATTTCCGGCGCGACCACCGTCCGATAGCTACGCAGCACGGCACCGATGTTGGCGGGCAAGGGATTCAGATGGCGCAGATGCGCCTGCGCGACCGGGACACCGCGACGGCGGGCGCGGCGGCAGGCCTCGCCGATCGGCCCGAAGGAACTGCCCCAGCCGATCAGCAGCAGTTCGGCCCGCCCCTCCGGGTCGTCGATCTCGAGGTCGGGGACGGTGATGCCATCGATCTTGGCCTGCCGCAGCCGCACCATCAGTTCGTGATTGCCTGGCTCATAGGAGATATTGCCGCTACCGTCGGCCTTCTCCAGTCCGCCGATCCGATGCGCGCGACCGGCGGTGCCGGGCACCGCGAGCGGTCTGGCGAGTGTGTCGGGATCACGCGAGTAGGGCTGGAACGGCGTGCCTTCCTCGGCCTCGGGTTCGAAGCGCGGATCGATCGGCTCCAAGTCGGCGACACGCGGAATCGACCATGGCTCAGAGCCATTGGCGATCGAGCCGTCGGAGAGCAACAGCACCGGCGTGCGGTAGGTGAGCGCGATGCGGGCCGCTTCCACCGCGGTGGCGAAGCAGTCGGCGGGGGAGCGCGGCGCGAGTACGGCGACCGGCGATTCCCCATTGCGGCCGTAGAGCGCTTGTAGCAGGTCGGCCTGTTCGGTCTTGGTCGGCAGTCCGGTCGACGGACCGCCGCGTTGCACGTCGACGATCACCAACGGCAGTTCCGTCATCACCGCGAGCCCGATGGTTTCGCTCTTGAGCGCCAGTCCGGGGCCGGATGTACTGGTGACGCCGAGCGCGCCGCCGAGCGAAGCGCCGAGGGCGGCGCCGATGCCCGCGATCTCGTCCTCGGCCTGGAAGGTGGTGACGCCGAAGTTCTTGTGCTTGCTGAGTTCGTGCAGGATGTCGGAGGCGGGTGTGATCGGGTACGTGCCGAGGAATACCGGCAATCCGGACAATTGCCCCGCGGTGACGAGGCCGTAGGCGAGCGCGGTATTACCGGTGATCTGGCGGTAGGTGCCCGGGGGCAGCTTGGCCGGGGCCACCTCGAAGGTGGTTGCGAAGCTCTCGGTGGTCTCGCCGTAGTTCCAGCCCGCGCGGAAGGCGAGCAGATTCGCCTCGGCGATATCGGGTTTCGCGGCGAACTTCTCGCGTAGGAAGTGTTCGGTGCCGCCGATCGGACGTCCGTACATCCAGGACAGCAGCCCGAGCGCGAACATATTCTTCGCGCGCTGACCGTCTTTCTTGCCGACGCCGGTGGGTTCGGTCGCGCCGAGGGTGAGTGAGGTCATCGGCACGCGGTGGACCACGAAATCGCTCAGCGTGTCGTCGTCGAGCGGATCGGTGGTGTAGCCGACCTTGCTCAGATTGCGTTTGGTGAACTCGTCGGTGTTCACGATGAGGGTGGCGCCGCGCGGCAGATCCTCCAGGTTGGACTTGAGCGCGGCCGGGTTCATCGCGACCAGCACGTCCGGTTGGTCGCCCGCGGTCAAGATGTCGTAGTCGGCGATCTGGATCTGGAAGGACGAGACGCCGGGAAGTGTCCCCTGCGGCGCCCGGATCTCGGCCGGGAAGTTGGGCTGGGTGGCGAGGTCGTTGCCGAATGCGGCCGCTTCGTGCGTGAAGCGATCACCGGTGAGCTGCATTCCGTCACCGGAGTCACCGGCGAACCGAATTACGACCTTTTCCAATTTCGCTGCGCCGACATCACTTTGGTCGGAAACCATATGCCTGCTTCACTTCCTCGTCCGATGGGAGGTGCCATTGGCCAACCTACTCCGCCGCGTGCGGGAATTGCTTGTGAAATGCTCTACCCGAACAGCGCCAGCTGCGTGTCGTTCGGCTGCGGTGTGGAGAGTCGGGGCTCGGGCTCCGGGGTGTGCTCGCGGGTGAGGCCGTGCCGCTGGAGCAGTGGCTGCACTCGCTCGCGTAGCCAGGACGCATATTCCGGTGTCACATAGGCGCCGCGGCCATAGAGCTGGCGGTAGCGGCGCACCAGTGCGGGATGCGCCTCGGCCAGCCAACTCAGGAACCAGCCACGGGTGGCGCCGCGCAGATGCATCGGGAAGGCGACCACCGATATCGCCCCGGCCTCGGCGATCACGGTGAAGAGTGCGTCGAGATGGGCGCGGCTGTCGGTGAGATACGGAATCACCGGCGCGACCATGACGTTCACCTCGAATCCGGCGTCGGTCAGCGCCCGCACCAGCTCCAACCGCGCCTTGGGTGACGGAGTACCCGTTTCCAGGCTGCGGTGCAGATCCATATCCAGGATCGCGATGGAGACGGCGATGCTGACCCGGACCTGGTTGGCCGCGGCGGTGAGCAGCGGCAGATCCCGCCGCAGCAGGGTGCCCTTGGTGAGAATGGAGAACGGCGTGCCGGAATCGGTCAGCGCGCGAATGATGCCGGGCATCAACCGATATCGCCCCTCGGCCCGTTGATACGGATCGGTATTGGTGCCCAGCGCGACGGGTTCGTGATGCCAGGACCGCCGGCTGAGTTGTTTGCGCAGCACCGCGGCGATATTGGTCTTCACCACGATCTGCGAATCGAAATCCCGGCCCGCATCCAGATCCAGATACTCGTGGGTGGGTCGCGCGAAACAGTAGCGGCAGGCGTGTGAACAGCCGCGCATCGGATTGATCGTCCAATGGAACGGCAGGTTCGACGCCTCCGGCATCTTGTTCAGCGCGCTCTTGCACAGCACCTCGTGGAATGTGATGCCCTCGAATTCGGGGGTCTGCACAGTGCGTATGAAGCCTGCCCGGTCGAGACCGGGCAGGGCGCCGTCGTCGGCATCCAGGGTTTGGGTTTGCCACCGCACCCCTTCAGTCGAACATGTGTTCTAAGAGGTGTCAAGCAATCTGTCGAGTGTCGGGTGAGTTGAGCTGCTTCGGATCGGTGAAGAAGGTGACCAGATCGCGCACTGTCGTCTCGATGGGCCGTGGCTGATACCCGATTTCGCGCTCCGCCTTGCCGTGATCGACGATCGGAGCCGAGACCAGCGCGCCGAGTGCGGCCTTCGACACGATATCGGTCTTGAACATTTTGCCGATCGGTTCGAGCACCGGAATCAGACCGTTGACGACCTTGGGGGAGATCGAGAACTTCGGCCCCTTCTTGCCGCCGCATTCGGCCGCGGTGCGACACAGGTCGAGCATCGAGATCATCGAACCGCCGAGCAAATAGTTCTCGCCGGTCCGGCCGCGCTCCCCGGCCAGGATCAGGCCCTTCGCGACGTCGCGCACGTCGACCAGATCGAAGCCGCCGCCGATCATCGCGGGCACCCGGCCGCGGGCCGCGTCCTTGAGGGTGCGATTGATCCTGGACAGTGGGGTGCTGTAGTCGAGCGGGCCGAAGACGCCGGTGGGATTGCAGATCACCGCGTCCAGGCCCTGTTCGATCACCTTGCGCAGTTCGACCTCGCCCGCCCATTTGGAGCGGTCGTAGACGGGCAGGCTGGGATCGGTCGAGCGCACCGAGGTCTCATCGATGCGGCCGCCGCAGGTGTACTGGTTGAAGGCGTGGATAGAGCTGGCGTGCACCATGCGGCGCACGCCGAGGGCCAGCGCCGCCTCGGCGACGACCCGCACGCCCTCGGTGTTGACTCGCCATGCGAGGTCGTGCTGCTCGGCCAGGGTGATCACGGCAACCAGGTGATAGATGATCTCCGCGCCGGCAAGCGCGGTGCGCATGGATTCGGGGTCGAGCACGTTGCCGGAGACCCAGCTGACGTTCGGGTCCGCTCGCTGCTCCGGAATCACGCGATCGATTGCGGTGACCTCGTGTCCTTGTTCGACCAGCAGGCTGAGCAGATTTGTGCCAAGGTAGCCGGCTGCGCCGGTCACTGCGACCTTCATGCGATCGAGAATATAGAACTTGTTCTAATTTGCAACATGTTCCAGTTCCTTTCCGGTGGCACTGCTTGGCTCGAAACTTGCCGGTGGGGTCCGCTATATTGGGCGCAACCGCAGTGGCGCCGGAACCGATTCGCGACTGCGCAGGGGCCCGACCGCAGCCGAGCTGCCGGGGCGGGCAGGGAGTAGATGTTGATCGACGCTATGAACACTGAACTGCAGTTCACGACGATTTGGGGGGTGCAACTCGATGGCTGATCTCTCGGTGGAGACCGATGCGGTCCGAGTGTTCGCGACGACCAATGCCGGGGTCGCCAGCGAGATCGCGGGCGCGGCGAATTTCGATGCCGTACAGAACGTTGCCGCGCTCACGCCGGTTTTCGGCTTGATCGGCGGCGACTATCTGTTGGCGTTCGCCGCGGCGCAGGTGTTGCAGGCCAAGGACATCAATGAGCTATCGGCCAAGTATGACAAGCTGTCGAAGTCCGCATTCACCGCGGCCGCCGCGTTCGACACCACCGACTCCGGCAACGCGAGCGCGCTGAGCGCTATCGCCACCGAGGTCGGAGGTGGGGCATGAAGCCGATGGATTCGGCCTCGACCGGCGTGATCGCACCCGACCAGCAGAGCGTTGCCATGGAATTGGCCATGACCGCGACGCAGAACACCGCGGTTGATGCACTGCAGAACGTGTCGCAGGGATTGAGCGATCTGTCGCTGCCGCAGTTGCCCGCGGATCTGCCGCCGATCGAGGCGCCCGAATTCGTGCTCGCGCGCAAGATCACCGAGGAATCGCCGCAGCTGGGAACCATGCCTGGAGGGCTGTCGGGGCTCAACGGCAATTCGACCCCGGACGCGAGCGCGATTCTCTCCGGCGCGGTCTCGCCCGATGTGTCGCAGGCACTCACCGATGCGCAGACCGCGATCAGCCATGCGGCGGCGCCGGTCGTTCAGGCGGCGCAGGGCGTGGCGCAGCAGGCACACAGTGCGGTGAGCGGTGCGCTAGGCGGAGCGAGCAACCAGGGCGCGGCCGCGGCCGTGACGAATATTCCGTCTGATCCGGTCGCGGCGCTGATGCAGGGGCTGTCGATTCCCGGGATTCCCGGCATCGATACGCTGTTCCAGCCGATCCTCGAGCTGCTCAACAGCTTCGGCACCGGTGTCATCGGCGCCTTCGATCCAACCGCGATTCTCAGCCAGTCCTCCAAGATCATCGAGGCCGCGGTATCGGTCGGTAAGGGCGGTCTGCAGACCGTTGAGCAGGTCTGGCAGGGCCAGTCGTCTCGCGAGGCGCAGGCCGCGAGCCAGACCGCGCAGATCCAGGGGCAGGACACCAGTCAGCGCGGTATCGATATCTCCGAACTCACTCAGCGGGCCGCGGCTGTGGTGCAGCAGGGCAATGCGCAGTTGCTCGGGATCGCGAGCGAATTCGCCACGCAGGCAACCGCACTCGTGCCGGTGGCGCTGACGCCGCCCGGTCAGGTCGCGCTCATCGCGACGGCGACCGAACATCTCGGGTCGGCGGTCTCGGTAGCCAATACGACCCGCGGTGATCTGGCCGGGAAGACGGCCGAGCTGACCGGTATGGTGAACCAGCTGCTCGGGACCAGTGGTCTTCCCTCGCCGCAGGAGGTCGCGCAGGCGGCCATGCAGAATCTCGGTGAGCCGATCATGTCGCAGGCGCAGGAGGTCGCGCAGAATGCGTCGACCAATGCCGCCGGCCTGTTGGACGGATCCAGTACCTCCTCCGGCTCGCCGAGCACGTCCACGTCGGCGGCATCGATCAATACGGGCCACACCACAACGGGCACCCCGGGCATCACCGGCATCGGAAGCCATGCCGGTTCGCCGAGCACATCGGGCTCGCCGTCGACACAGAAGATGACCGGCACGCCGGGCAGCAGCACGGTCGCGCCGCCCATCAGCCGGGTCTCGGGCCTGTCCGGCACATCCTTGGGCACGGGCACGTCGACCAGCGCGGCGAGCTCGGGGAACTCCTTCATGGGCGGCAGCCCCGGTGCCACCGGCCAACGCGGCGCCAATGACGACGAGCACTCGCGCAATGTGGAGCCGTACCAGAGCCGTACCGGCAACGATGACCTCACCGGCCCCCTCGGTGAATCCACTCCGGACGTCATCGGCGCGACCCATCCTGATGAATTGGTCAGTTCGGACTACGAACAGGACCAGTTCTAGTCCGAAAGCAGTTCGCCAGTGCCCCCGCTCGGTTTTTCTTGCGGGGGCACTGGCGATCTCGGGTTGTGGTGGACGGCTGCGTGACCTATGTGTTGCGATCGCCGAATTCCTGTGGCGCAGCAGTTTGTCGGGCTGCTGCAATGCCGCGCCCCACGCGAATGGGAGGGCGTTGGCTGCGGGATCGGCTCAGTGGTCTTTGGTGAAGGCGTCGATGAGTTTGCGGTAGAGGTCGGTGAAGCGTTTTCGGTTCGATTGTTGATCAGGGGTGAGGTTCTCGGTCGCGTCGGGTGCGTACATGAGCAGATGGACGTCTTGGTCGGGCGGGGTGGGCATGAGATCGATGATCTGGGTGCCCTGGTCGGTGGCGCTGGGCATGCCGAGGTCGAGGGCGGCGAGTGCTTTGGTTTCCGCCAGTGCAGCATTCAGAACGTCGATGGGGATGGTGCCGGTGAGTCGCTGCGGTGGGACTTCGGCGGCGCGGGTGGTGGATGCGGCGTCGGGTTGTTGGACCGCGCGGCCGTCGGCGTAGATCTGCAGGAGCGGACGCAGGTCCACTCGCTCGGACCAGCCGCTCGGGATGGTGGTGAGTGTGAGCAGCGCGGTGGCGGGCGGTTGTGGTGTGTCGGCGGCCGGTTGGGCCGAGGCGACACCCCAGCCACCCGCGAGTGCGACGACGAGAACCAGCAGTACCGACTTTGTTATCCGCATGAAATCCCTATCTACGCTGTGCCACAGTCCAATTGGTCTCGATGACCGAGGCCATCGATCATCCCAGCGCGCGGGTCCGTACCCGTACCGCGCGCCGTCGTGTCGCTCGAATTCCTGACGCCGAGCTGTTGATCATCCGTTGGTGATCAGCGCAAGGCCGATGGGTTGTTCAGGTCGGCGGCCGAGTACGTGTCGCATGCTTGGACCTGGCCGGTCCTGTAGCCGGTGAGGAACCATTTCTGGCGTTGGTTCGAGGAGCCGTGGGTCCAGGCCTCCGGGTTGACGCGACCCTGGGCGGCACGCTGGATTCGGTCGTCGCCGACAGCGGAGGCGGCGGAGAGGGCATCGCGAATATCGTTGTCGGACAGAGATTTCAGAAAAGGCTGGTCGGTGCCGGGGGCGGGCTGCTTGTCGGCGAAATGGGCCCAGATGCCCGCGTAGCAGTCGGCCTGGAGTTCGGTGCGCACCGCACCGGATTCAGGTCCTCGCGGATCCCGTTGCGCCCGGCCGATATCGCCGAGCAGATTCTGGATGTGGTGACCGACCTCGTGTGCCACCACATACTCCTGGGCGAGCGGGCCGCCACTGGAACCGAAGCGGTCGACCAGTTCCTGGAAGAAGGCGGTGTCGAAGTAGGCGGTCCGGTCGGTGGGGCAGTAGAACGGGCCGACCGCGCTGGTCGCATTGCCGCATCCGGTCGAGACGGCGCCGGAGAACAGCACCAGCTTCGGCTTCGAGTACTTCTTGCCGGTCTGCTGGGGCAGTTGCGCCGCCCACACCGCGTCGAGGCTCTGTGCGGTGAGCACGACCCGGCAATCGACGTACTTATTGGCGTCCGCACCGGTCTTGCAGTGCGTGGGCGTGCCCGCGGTGCCGGGCTGCGCAGCGCTGTTCTCGCTGCCGTTCAACTGTCCGAGCAACGACCCGGGATCCCCACCGAGCAACAGGCCGAGTACCAGCAGGATGAGACCGCCGGCACCACCGCCAAGGGCGAGTTTGCCGCCGAACCCGGGTCCACCGCCCGAAGAAGCCCGATCCGGGTCGATCTGGAGGCCTTCGTTGAAGGTCATCTGCTTCGCTTTCTCGTGTGCCGAATACCTCGGTCATACCCTGCCGATACAGCTTCGCATGCGGGGCGGCGATATCGGTTTCCTCTCGGGATATGTGCCTCACTACGATGGCAACCGCACCGGATCGCCCTGCCGGTGTCACATTCGTCGAAAGGAATCCCGTGCTGCGCACCCACTTGGCTGGTTCGCTGCGAAGCGAGCACGCCGGTCAGACTGTCACCCTCACCGGCTGGGTGGCCCGGCGTCGTGACCACGGTGGCGTGATCTTCATCGATCTGCGCGATGCGTCGGGTGTGGCGCAGGCGGTGTTCCGCGAGGGCGAGCCCGCGGCGCAGGCGCACAAGTTGCGCGCCGAATTCTGTGTGCAGGTCACCGGGCTGGTCGAGCGGCGGCCCGATGGCAACGAGAACCCGGAGCTGCCGACCGGTTCGATCGAGGTCAACGTCACCGAACTCGAGGTGCTCAACGAGAGTGCGCCGCTGCCGTTCCAGCTCGACGATCAGCCCGGTGACGAGGCCCGTCTCAAGTACCGCTACCTCGACCTGCGCCGCGAGGCGCCGGGTAAGGCCATCCGGCTGCGCTCGAAGGTCAACGCCGCCGCCCGCGCGGTGCTGGCCGGTCATGAATTCGTCGAGGTCGAGACCCCGACGATGACCCGCTCGACGCCCGAGGGCGCCCGCGACTTCTTGGTGCCCGCGCGCCTGCAGCCGGGCAGCTTCTACGCATTGCCGCAGAGTCCGCAGCTGTTCAAGCAGCTGCTGATGGTCGCCGGTATCGAGCGGTACTACCAGATCGCGCGCTGCTACCGCGACGAGGACTTCCGCGCCGACCGCCAGCCAGAGTTCACCCAGCTCGACCTCGAGATGAGCTTCGTGCGCCAGGAGGACGTGATCCTGGTCGCCGAGGAGATCCTGGATGCGCTGTGGAAGTTGGTCGGCTATGAGATCCCGTTCCCGATTCCGCACATGACCTATGCCGAGGCGATGCGCCGCTACGGTAGCGACAAGCCGGACCTGCGGTTCGGCGTAGAAATCACCGAATGCACCGAGTATTTCACGGAGACCCCGTTCCGGGTGTTCCAGGCGGAGTACGTGGGTGCGGTTGTGATGCCGGGCGGTGCGAGCCAGCCGCGGCGTCAGCTCGACGCCTGGCAGGAGTGGGCCAAACAGCGCGGTGCCAAGGGGCTGGCGTACGTGCTGGTGCAGGAGGACGGCACGCTCGGCGGTCCGGTCGCCAAAAACCTCAGCGAATCCGAGCGCGAGGGCCTGGCAAAGCACGTCGGTGCGGTGCCGGGTGACTGCGTGTTCTTCGCCGCGGGCCCGGCCAAGGCGCAGCGCGCGCTGCTCGGTGCGGCGCGTGGCGAGATCGCACGCAAATGCGGTCTGATCGACGAGAACACGTGGGCGTTCGTGTGGATCGTGGATGCACCGATGTTCGAACCCGCCGCCGAGGCCACCGCGAGTGGCGAGGTGGCACTTGGTCATTCGGCATGGACCGCAGTGCACCATGCGTTCACCTCGCCCAAGCCGGAGTCGCTGGACACCTTCGACACCGACCCGGGCTCGGCCCTGGCCTACGCGTACGACATCGTCTGCAACGGAAATGAGATCGGCGGCGGCAGTATTCGTATCCATCGCCGCGATGTGCAGGAGCGCGTCTTCAATGTGATGGGCATCGGGCACGACGAGGCACAGGAGAAGTTCGGCTTCCTGCTCGACGCGTTCTCCTACGGCGCCCCGCCGCATGGCGGTATCGCCTTCGGCTGGGACCGGATCACCGCGCTGCTGGCCGGAATGGATTCAATCCGTGAGGTCATCGCCTTCCCGAAGACGGGTGGCGGTGTGGATCCGCTGACCGATGCGCCAGCGCCGATCACCGCGCAGCAACGCAAGGAAGCCGGGCTGGACTTCAAGCCCGAGAAGAAGAAGGACGAGGGCGGCGCGGGTCGCCCTTCGGAATAGCGCGGGCCGGCGCTGGAACGGTACTTTCTGGTCAGTTTCGTCGATGCTGACCACGAGAGGTTCCAGTGCTGCACTTACGCATGATCAGCCCGCCCGAAGTCACCGAGAAGGTGATGGCGGTGCTGAGTGCCGACCCGGGCGTCACGCATGTGACATTGGCGCGGGGTGTTGCCGTCGAACCCGTCGGTGATCTGATCCAGGCCGATATCGCGCGTGAAGCCGCCAACGATGTGCTCGCCGATCTGACCTCGCTCGGCATCAAACACACCGGCGGTATCACGCTCGTACCTGTCGAGACGGTTATCTCCGATGCGGGCGAGCGGGCGATCGAGGAGGCGCCCGGCGATCCGACCGACGCGGTCGTGTGGGAGGAACTGCTCGCGCAGACGCATGAGGAGTCCGAGCTCACCCTGAGCTTCGTCGCCTTCCTCACCATCGCCTGCCTGCTCGCGGCCGTCGG
The DNA here is from genome assembly GCF_040680755.1 of Nocardia sp. NPDC051990. Lineage (NCBI taxonomy): Bacteria > Bacillati > Actinomycetota > Actinomycetes > Mycobacteriales > Nocardiaceae > Nocardia > Nocardia sp. NPDC051990. The sequence continues at coordinate 79,918 of NZ_JBFAXH010000007.1, forward strand.
CGTGGCCACCGACTCATCGGTGACGATTGTCGGCGCCATGGTGGTCGGGCCGGAATTCGGGCCGCTGGCAGCCTTTTCGGCGGGGCTGTGGCGACGCGATTTCCGACTCGCCCGCAAGTCGGCGGTCGTGCTGCTGGTGGCATTTCCGGTGGCGATGGTCATCACACTGTTGGCGACCTTGCTGTGGGAGCAGTTCGGCTGGATCACCCTGACCGGTGTGGAAGCCGTCCAGAACGTCGACTTCATCTATGAGGTCGGGCCGTTTTCACTGGTAGTCGCACTGCTGGCGGGTGCAGCGGGCATGCTCGCGCTGGTGACCGCGAAATCGGCGGCGCTGGTCGGGGTGTTCATTTCGGTGACGACTGTGCCCGCGGCCGGATTCGCGGTGATCGCGGCAACTTTGGGCCAGTGGCATATCGCGTTCATGTCGGTGGGGCAGCTTGCAGTGAACCTCGCGGGCATCGTCACGGCCGGGGTACTCGTGCTGGCGCTGCGCCCGCCCGCGGGCAGTGAGGGCGGACCCATCGCACGTTTCAGGCAGTGGTGGTGGATGCGGTCACTGGCCTCGAAGTGACCACCAATTCTGTTGTGAGGCCGGATGCTAGGAAACGGACACGGTGCCGCCGGTGAGTGCCCGGTAGGCGTAGGTCACCGCGATCGTGCACACCGGTCCGGCGACGAGCAGTCCGAAGCCGCACAGCAGGGTGGCGACAAAGGTGATGACCAGCACCGCGAGGGCGAGTAGCAGCACCTGCCCGATATTGGTGATGACCAGCGTCGCGCTGGATTTGATCGCGGCGAACGGACCCTGTTCCTGATCGACAACGAAATGCAGCGAGAACATGCACAGGAATCCGGCGATCAGACCGGGTACGAAGCACAGCGCCGCGCCGATCCAGGTGAGCACGAAAGCGAGCAGGGCCGTCAAGAGGGCATTGCCCGCATTCACGAAATTGAAGTAGGAAGCGAAAGTCGGTTTGTTGCCGTCGGTTTCGTAGAGGGCGCCGCGGATCATCGCGGCCTGCAGCAGCCAGATCGCGACCATGACTGCCAGGAAGATCAGCAACAGATTGAACAGCGAATTCGGTTGCACGACTTGGACGATGAGCACGAAGGCGAGATAGATGATCACGCCGAGCGCGGCAACCGCCAGCCAGGGGCCGAAATTCGCGCGGAACTTCTCCCAGCCGTAGCTCAGGGCGTTGCCGACATCGAGGGTGGTCGGTGTTCCGGGGGCGGATTGGTAGCCATAGGTCGGTGCGTCGGGCCGGGAGCCTGGGGGCATGGCGCCGGGGGGCGGTATCGTGCCGGGAGGCGGCATGGTGCCGGGCTGGGTAGCGCCAGGCGGCATCGCGCCGAGAGGTACGGCACCGGGCGGCATGGTGCCAGGTTTCGCCAGACCGGGTGCTGCTGCGTCAGCAGGTTCGAAGCCGGGCTGCATTGCGCCCGGCGGGACCGCACCGGCAGGCGTCGCGGCAGCTGCTGGAGGCATTGCGCCAGGGAGCGTCGTCACGGGCTGAACCGAGCTGGGACCGGTTCCCGATGGACCGTAGCTCGGCTGCCCCGGTTGGCCGGGCGCTCCGACCGGTGGCGGCGGCTCCAGCGGTTCACTGCCGTATTGCGCCGCGCCGGGACCCTCGAACTGCGGGTAGCCCGCAGGCCCGGCCATCTCGTGCCTCGCGGGTCCGGTGCCAGCTTCCGTCGGTTGCGGATCGGCACTTTCGTGTTGCCCTGGACGCGCGGCGAGCTGTTCGCCACCACCTTCTTCGGGCGCGCCGCCGCTCGGTTCGGGCGAGCCGGTCGGCTCGTTCGGCGTGAGCGACGGTGAGTCGGTCATTGTCTGCAGACCTTTCGACGCAACTGGTTTGCGGTGTGGCGCACGGCAGTTGACGATGAGACAACCGGACAGCCGCAATGGTGTCAAGCACGCAGCGCCCGTCCCGCGACCTTGACGCAGACACGCCGAACGACACGGAAAGGTTGTGTAACCGCTCGCTAGAAGTGACCCGGTGCGAGTAGCTTGATTAGCGATGACCGCACTATTGGCCGAACGCGCCGCCGAAGTCGTGTCCGCAGCACAGCAGTTGCTCACAAAGCGAATGGGTGCTCCGGTAAAGCTGAGCGATCCGATGGAACTCAGCGGTAGTGGTAGGACGACAGTCCTACGCGTGCGTGTTTCAGAAAACGCCTACTCCCTGCCACGGACGCTCATCGTCAAGCAGGTTCGCGGATCCGCGGCGGACCGCAGGACGGGTGGTCTGGCGCCCGGCGTCGCCAGCATCGACTCCGCGTTTCTGCGCGAGGCCGTGTCGTATCAGTTCACCACGGCGCTCAGCCGCGAACAGCGCCCCGGCGCCTATCTGATTGCGCACAGCCTCCCGGACCGGTTGCTCGTCCTGAGTGATCTCGGGGAGAACGCCCGGCTGACGCAGGTGCTGCAATCCCGTGCGGAGCCGACGACACGCAACGCGCTCATGGCCTTCGCCCAGGGGCTCGGCCGGATGCATGCGGCAACCGTCGGGCGCGAGGCGGATTTCGTCGCGCTGCTGCGCCGGGTGGATGTGGTGCACCGGGTCGACGGCATCGCGCAACAGGCCGAGGCGGCCATCTCCGAAGTGCCTGGCATGCTGCAGCGTGAACTCGGCATCGAGGTGCCCGGTGAGATCGCCGAGCGGATCGTGCGAGGTAATCGCCTGTTCTCCGCGGGTCGCTTCCGGGCATTCAGTCCCTCGGACCTGTGCCCCGACAATGTGATCCTCAATGACGAGGGCGCCCGCTTCCTCGACTACGAATGGGGCGGCTACCGCGACGCCACCCTCGACATCGCCTACGCACTGGTGTCCTTCCCGGGCTGCCTCTGCGACTTCGAACTGTCCCGCGAGCGCGCCCAGCAAATGGTCGAGGCATGGCGCGCCGAGGTCGTCGGTGTCTGGCCCGCCATGGCCGACGACGCCGTACTCGCCGAACGCATCCTGGAAGCCCGCCTCATTTGGGTCTGGCTCACCACTTACTGGTTCCTGCCCGCCGACCACACCCGCATCGCCTCCGCCCGCGAACACGGCCTCTCCGTTCCGCGTTCGGAAGCCCTCATCAACCGTTGGGCCGCCCTGGCCGAAGATGCGCGCTGCACTGGCGACGACGCGGTCGGTGATTTCGCCGAGGATGTGTCGGCGATGCTCGAAGAGCGCTGGGCGGAATAGGTTTCGGTTCCTCGCTGTCGCGCCAGGAGACCTCGCACTGCTTGTCGGCGGGGTCAGGGCGTGAGGTCGGACCGGCGGGCTTCGAGGTGGGCTCGTTCGATGGCGTTTTCGGTCAGGAGTAGGGCGGATTCGTAGGCTCGGGCGGCTTCGGTAGTGCGTCCCAACTGGGTGAGGAAGGCGGCGCGGGCGGCTTCGAAGTAGCCGTAGGTGGCGAGGGAGGGTTCGCCGGCGAGGGTGTCGAGGAGAGCGAGGGCTCGCGTCGGGTTGCCGGAAAGGCCAACTGCCACCGCGTGATTGAGGCGCACGACCGGTGACGGCCAGATTCGGAGTAGCAGTACGTAGAGGCCGGTGATCTCCCGCCAGTCGGTTTCCGCCCAGGACGGTGCCTCGTCGTGGACGGCGGCGATGGCGGCTTGCAGGGTGTATCGATCCGTATGTGGCAGAGCGGTTTTCACCAGGGCGATGCCCTCGCTGATGGCCGCGCGATCCCAGCGGGAGCGGTCTTGGTGTTCGAGGGTGCACAGGCGGCCTTCGGCATCCACGCGGGCGGCGCGGCGCGCGTCGGTGAGCAGAATCAGGGCCAACAGGCCCGTGACAGCAGGGTCGCCCGGGACGAGCGCATGCATCATTCGCGCAAGTTGCAGCGCCCGGTCGACCAGATCGGCACGCACCAGCGCGTCACCCGACGGCGCCGTGTGACCCGTGGTGAACTGCAGATGGATGACCGCGCAGATGGCATCGAGCCGGTGCGGGAGTTCGCGCACCGACGGCACCCGATACGGAATGCGCGCCACCGCGATCTTCTTCTTGGCGCGCGTGATTCGGGCCGCCATGGTCGATTCGCTGATGAGGAAGGCGCGGGCGACCTCGGCGGTGGTGACACCACAGACCAGACGCAGGGTCAGCGCGACCTGAGCCTCGCGCGCCAGGGCCGGATGGCAGCAGGTGCTGATCAGGCGCAACCGGTCATCGGGGATGGCGGCGGCCGAATCCAGTTCCGCGAGTGCGAGATCGGCGGTGTCCTCGGCTTGATCGGTAATCAGCATGGGCAGCGCGCGCTGCATGGTGGAGTCGCGGCGCAGCAGGTCGAGGCCGCGGCGTCGGGCGACGGTGGTCAGCCAGGCGCCGGGTTTGGCGGGAACGCCGTGCGCGGCCCATTCGGTGAGTGCGCGCGCGTAGGCGTCCTGGACGCATTCCTCGGCGAGGTCGAAGTCGCGGACGAGCCGCACCGTCGCGGCGAGCACGAAGGCCCATTCGCGACGGTGCGCCTGGTCGACGGCCGCGGCCGCTTCGGTGTCGATCGGCACAGGGCTAGTCGAAGGTCATGATCGGGCGCACCTCGACGCCGCCGAACCGGGCGGGCACCTGCTTGGCCACGGCGATTGCGGCGTCCAGATCCGCGGCCTCGATGAGGTAGTAGCCGCCGAGCGCCTCCTTGGCCTCGGCGAACGGGGCATCGGTCACGGTGAAATCGCCGTTGTCGGTCTGCCGGATGGAGGTGGCGGTGGAAGTCGGCTGGAGTGCGCTACCACCGAGCACCGCATCGCCCGCGATCTCCTGGAAAGCCACGTGCGCTTGGTAGACCTCGCCCATGACCTGCTCCGATGCGGTTGTGTACGCGTTCTCGTCCTCGTAGATCAGCACCAGATACTGGCTCATGTTCTCGCTCCTTCGGGTTGCGCCGGCCCGCCGATCGGGCCGTCGTATTCGTTCCGACGAGCGAGCTCGACGGAAATCGACAATATGTCGCGAGAAAATTCTGCTCCTTGAATCGCGTGGAGTCTCGCGAGTCGACACACATCCCGGAGCTGTCGGTCCCGCTCGGTAACGTGCTCGGTGTGAGCGAAGGCCTATTCGACGTGCCCGGCGACAACGCGCCGACCGGACACTCCATCGACAGTGTGGTGCGCCGCGATGCCGGTGCGCCGCTGGCGGTGCGGCTGCGGCCCGCGACATTGGACGAGGTGGTGGGCCAACAGCATCTGCTCGGCCCCGGCTCGCCGTTGCGGCGGCTGATCGAGGGTTCGGGTGCGGCGTCGGTGCTGTTGTACGGGCCGCCGGGAACCGGTAAGACCACGCTGGCCTCGCTGATTTCGCAGGCCACCGGTCGTCGCTTCGAGGCGCTGTCGGCCTTGTCGGCGGGTGTGAAGGAAGTGCGCGCGGTCATCGATGTGGCCCGCCGCCGTCTCACCGGGGGCGAGCAGACCGTGCTGTTCATCGACGAGGTGCACCGCTTCTCCAAAACTCAGCAGGACGCGTTGCTGGCCGCAGTGGAGAACCGGATCGTGCTGCTGGTCGGCGCGACGACCGAGAATCCGTCGTTCTCGGTGGTCTCGCCGCTGCTGTCGCGCTCGTTGGTGCTGCAATTGCAGTCGCTCACCTCGGCCGATATCCGGCTGGTGCTCGATCGTGCGCTCACCGACCCGCGTGGTTACGACGGCGCGTACACGGTGACCGAGGCCGCGCTGGAGCACATCGTGCGGATCGCGGGTGGTGACGCCCGCCGGGCGCTCACCGCGCTGGAGGCGTCGGCGGAATCCTCGTTGGACGGCACCGTCGATGTGGATCTGGTCGAAGCCAGTGTGGACAAGGCCGCCGTCCGCTACGATCGTGCCGGTGACCAGCACTACGACGTGGTGAGCGCCTTCATCAAATCCATCCGCGGCTCGGATGTCGATGCGGCCCTGCACTATCTGGCCCGCATGCTCAGCGCGGGCGAGGATCCCCGCTTCATTGCCCGCCGCCTGGTGATCTCGGCGAGCGAGGACATCGGCATGGCTGATCCGATGGCGCTGCAGACCGCGGTCGCGGCGGCGCACGTCGTGCAGCTGATCGGCATGCCCGAGGCTCAGCTCACCCTGACCCACGCGACAATTCACCTGGCCACGGCCCCCAAATCCGGTGCCGTACCGGCTGCACTCGGCGCCGCGCTCGCCGATATTTCGGCGGGCAAGGCGGGTGCGGTTCCGGCGCATCTACGCGACGGCCACTATGCGGGAGCCGCCGCGCTCGGTAACGCCAAGGGGTACAAATACCCGCACGACGACCCGGATGGCGTACTGACCCAACAGTATCCACCCGACGAAATCGTCGGCCGCGACTACTACACGCCGACCGACCACGGCGGCGAACGCGATATCCAACGCCGTGTCGAGAAGTTGCGCCGAATCGTGCGAGGACGATAACTCGACGTATCGTGACGGTATCGGTGTATCGACCGTCCGGCCGAACAGAACGGGAGGACCTGGTGACGGCCATGGCGGATCGACCCCAATGCTGCTTACGGAGTTCGAAGAACTCGCCAGGCATTCCGGGAGACGGCGACGCTGGAGTCTCTGTACGCGAAGCTGGGGGAAAGCGGTAGCGGATGGGGATGCTGGGTCGATCCAGATCCGGCGCTGATGGTCGTCGAGGTGACATCCGATGACTCCGGGACCGACCGGCGTGACCGTGTCGAGAAGCCGTGCGCATACGCGAAGCCGGTATCCCGGTCTACCTGCTGATCGACCGCGACAGCGGGGAATCCATCGTGTTCAGTCGTCCCGACGATGGTGTCTCCGCCAGCACCATCCGGCACCGATTCGGCAAGACGGTCGTGCTGCCGGACCCAGTCGGCTCACGGTGGATGCCGAGGCCCTCGAGCCCTGGGTCCGGTGACGGCCTCATGCGTGTTCGACACAACCCTGGTCGCTGAAAAAGGGGATGCGGGACACCGGTAGGCTGGATATTTGTGCAGACCCACGAGATCCGACGGCGATTCCTGGACCATTTCGTCCGTGCCGGACACACCGAGGTGCCCAGTGCCTCGCTGATCCTGGCCGACCCGACCCTGCTGTTCGTCAACGCGGGCATGGTTCAGTTCAAGCCGTATTTCTTGGGCCAGGAGGCGCCGCCGTTCCCACGCGCGACCAGTGTGCAGAAATGCGTCCGCACCGGCGATATCGAAGAGGTCGGTGTCACCACCCGGCACAACACCTTCTTCCAGATGGCGGGCAACTTCTCCTTCGGTGACTACTTCAAGGAGGATGCCATCACCCTCGCCTGGGAGTTGATCACCACATCACAGGAGGACGGCGGCTACGGCTTCGATCCCGAGCGGATCTGGGTGACGGCCTACGAATCGGATCCAGAGGCCGCCGAGATCTGGCACCGGGTCGCGGGCATTCCGAAGGAGCGGATCCAGTTCCGCGACGGCAAGGACAACTACTGGGATATGGGTGTGCCCGGCCCGGGCGGCCCGTGTTCGGAGATCTACTACGACCGCGGCGCCGAATACGGCAAGGACGGTGGTCCGGTCGCCGACGAGGACCGCTACCTGGAGATCTGGAATCTGGTCTTCATGCAGGACATCCGCGGTGAGCAGAGCCCCAAGCTCGGCTACCCGCCGATCGGGTCGCTGCCCAAGAAGAATATCGATACCGGTATGGGCGTCGAGCGCATCGCGCTGCTGCTGCAGGGCGTCGACAACGTCTACGAGACCGACCTGCTCCGCCCGATCATCGATAAGGCCGAGGAGTTGACCGGCCGGTCCTACGGTGTCGAACACGAGGACGACCGCCGCTTCCGCGTCATCGCCGACCATGCCCGCACCTCGGCCATGCTGATCGCCGACGGCGTCAACCCGGGTAATGAGGGCCGTGGCTATGTGCTGCGCCGCCTGCTGCGCCGGATCGTGCGCTCGGCCCGGCTGCTCGGCGCGGATAAGCCGGTGATCGGCGAATTCATGAAGGTCGTCAGCGAGCTGATGTCGCCGTCGTATCCGGAACTGGCCACCGACTTCGCGCGGATCGAGAATGTTGCGGTGGGTGAGGAGACCGCGTTCCTCAAGACCTTGAATACCGGCTCCCGGTTGTTCGCCGACGCCGTCGACGAGGTTGCGGCCAAGGGCGGCAAGACAATTCCGGGTTCGGATGCCTTCAAATTGCACGACACCTATGGCTTCCCGATCGAGCTGACCCTGGAGATGGCGGCCGAGGCCGGACTGTCGGTCGACGAGGAGGGCTTCCGCTCGCTCATGGCCGAGCAGCGCAAGATGGCCAAGGAGGATGCGCAGGCGCGCAAGCACGGACATGCCGACCTGTCCATCTACAAGGAGTTGGTCGATCGTGGTGCAACGGAATTCACCGGTTTCGACGAGCTGACCTCCGAGGCGCACGTCCTCGCGCTGATCGCCGATGGCGTCCGGGTGCCGGCCGCGGCCGCCGGTCAGGACGTCGAGGTCATCCTGGACCGCAGTCCGCTGTACGCGGAGTCCGGCGGTCAGATCGCTGATCGCGGCACCATTACGGCGCAGGGCCTCAAGCTGCGGGTCAACGATGTGCAGAAGATCGCCAAGAAGCTGTGGGTGCACAAGACCACGGTCGAACAGGGCCAGATCACCGAGGGCGATGTCGTTCTCGCCCAAGCCGATCCGGCCTGGCGCCACGGTGCCACCCAGGGCCACTCCGGCACGCATATGGTGCATGCTGCGCTGCGCCAGGTACTCGGCCCGAATGCCGTGCAGGCCGGTTCACTGAACAAGCCCGGCTATCTGCGCTTCGACTTCAACTGGCAGGGCCAGCTCACCGAGCAGCAAAAGGCCGATATCGAGGCCGTCTCCAATGACGCTGTCGGCGCGGACTTCCCGGTGAATACCTTTGTCACCGATCTGCCCAAGGCCAAGCAGATGGGCGCGCTCGCACTGTTCGGCGAGAACTACGGCGACGAGGTACGGGTGGTGGAGATCGGCGGACCGTTCTCGATGGAGCTGTGCGGTGGTACGCACGTACAGCATTCCTCGCAGATCGGCCCGATCACCGTGCTTGGCGAATCGGCGATCGGTTCCGGTAAGCGGCGCGTGGAGGCCTTCGTCGGCCTGGACTCCTATAAGTATCTGGCGAAGGAGCGTGCGCTGCTTGCCGGTGTCGCGTCCGCGCTGAAGGTGCCTTCGGAGGAGGTGCCCGCACGCGTCGAGCAGCTCGTGGAGCGGCTGAAGGTGGCCGAGAAGGAGCTCGAGCGCACCAAGATCGCCACGGTACTCGCTTCGGCGGCCAAATTCGTCGACGAGGCTGAGCGGGTCGGCAGTGTGCTGCTGGTGGCCGCCGCCGCGCCCGAAGGTATCGCCGCGGGTGACCTGCGCACCCTCGCCACCGATATCCGTGGCCGGTTCGGCACCGAACCGGCCATCGTCGTGCTGCTCGGCAATGCCGATGGCAAGGTGCCGTTCGTCGTGACGGTCAATAAGAGCGCGCAGGATCTCGGCTTCAAGGCCGGAGATCTGGTCGCCAGCTTCGGCCCGAGCATTTCCGGTCGCGGCGGCGGCAAGCCGGAGATGGCGCAGGGCGCGGGTTCGGACCCCTCGGGTATCGATGTCGGTCTGGCCGCGGTCCGTGCCCGGGTGGCCGAACTCGCCGGGTGATGGGCGACCCGGAGAGTCATCGTCCTTCGCCCGTCACCGATCCCGGCCGCGGCAGGCGGATCGGCATCGACGTCGGCAGCGTCCGAATCGGGGTCGCCTCCAGCGACCCGGACGGCATGCTCGCCACGCCTGTGGAAACGGTGGCGCGCGCGAAGCCGAATCAGCGCGCGTCGGCCAGCGATATCGCCAGGATTGCCGAAATTGTGCGGGAGTACGAAGCTGTCGAGGTCATCGTCGGTCTGCCACGGACATTGCGCGGGGAAAAGGGGACCGCCGCTGCTGCGGCGATGGCGTTCGCGGAGCATTTGCGCGCAGTCATAGCACCTGTGCCTATCCGACTTTCCGACGAACGTTTGACTACGGTGTCAGCTGCACGTGCATTGCGGGACAGTGGAGTTCGCGCGCGTGGCCAGCGGCACGTGATCGATCAGGCGGCGGCTGTAGCGATCCTGCAGGGATGGTTGGACGAACGGAGTGCAGTGTTGAAGTCGGCCGAAGCAGCGTCTGAGTCCGGAGACGGTGCATGACGGATCGATGGGCGCAAGCCGAGGAGCGTTTCCGTCAGCGCGAGGCTGAGCGGCGTTACCGGCGAAACGACCAGGCATGGGAGGAATACGAGGACGACACGACGGTTATCCCGCGCTATACCGACGAAGATTACGATGAGCCGGTCGATGCCGGGCGTTCGCGGCGTGCTGCTCCGCAGCGTGCCGAGCGTGGGGAACCGCGACGCGGGCGTCCTCAGCGGGCCGAGGATGCGCAGCGGCGGGGGTCCCGCGATGACGGGCTGGATGACGGACGCTCCGATGCCGCGGCCGCGCGGTCCGGTCGCGGCCGGTCCGAGCGCGGCGAAAGTCGGACCGAGGAGCGTGCGGAGTCCCGCTCGGAGCGTCAGCGCAGTGCGCCCGGTCGCGGTCGACGATCCCGGGCGGCCTCCCGCAAGGCTGCCGAGCGGAAGAAGCGCCGCCGGAATCTGTGGCTCATGGGTGCGCTGTTCGTGGCGCTGTTCGCCGGCGCCGCGGTGTTCGCTGGGTTGAAAGTCGTCAAGATGTTCGGCGCGCCCGAGGATTTCGCGGGCCCAGTCGGACCGCTGGTGGTGGTGCAGGTGCATCCGGGCGACACGTCGAACCAGATCGCGGAGGAGATGCAGAAGAAGGGCGTCGTCGCGAGCAGTCAGGCCTTCTTTCAAGCGGCCGTGCGCAATTCGAATATGAGTTCGGTGCAGCCTGGCTACTACGCGATCCCGAGCCACAGCCCGTCCACGCAGGCGGTGACGGCGCTGCTCGGCAAGAGTTCGCGGGTCGGCAATCTGGTCGTCTCGGAGGGACGGCAGCTACACGACCAGCACGACGTGAATACCGGCTCGCGTAAGGACGGCATCTACCGCAAGATCGCCGACGCCAGCTGCGTCGGCACCGGCACGAATCAGAAGTGCATCACCTACGACCAGCTCGACGCCGCCGGGGCGGGTGCGGATCTGGCCGCCCTCGGCGTGCCGAGCTGGGCCGAGCAGCGGGTGCGTGACGTGCCGGACCGCAACCGGCAGCTGGAGGGTCTGATCGCCGCGGGCACTTGGGATTTCGATCCGAGTGGTACGCCGGAGCAGATCCTGAAGCAGCTGGTCAGCGCGAGTGCGCAGGGCTACGAGTCGACCGGTCTGCTGCAGTCGGGCGCCGAGACGAAGCTGAATCCGTACCAGACTCTGATCGCCGCCTCGCTGGTGGAACGCGAAGCGCTGCCGCAGGATATGGGCAAGGTGGCGCGGGTGATCGTGAACCGGCTCGCGGACAGCCTGCCGCTGCAGTTCGACTCGACGGTGAACTATGCATTGGACCGCACCGAGGTCGCGACCACCGACACCGACCGCACCAAGCGCACGCCGTGGAATACCTACGCCATGCCGGGACTGCCCGCGACCCCGATCTCCGCGCCGTCATTGAATGCGTTGCGCGCGATGGAGAATCCGGAGCCGGGGACCTGGTTGTACTTCGTGACCATCGATAAACAGGGGACCACCTTGTTCACCGAGAGCTACAACGAACATCTGCGCAATATCGAAAAGGCCAGGCAGAGCGGAATTCTCGACAGTGGGCGGTGAGGCGATGCCGGAAACGCGCAAGGCGGCCGTGCTCGGTAAGCCGATCGCGCATTCGCGTTCGCCGCAGCTGCATTTGGCGGCCTACCGTGCGCTCGGCCTCGATTGGACCTATGAGCGGATCGAATGTTCGGCCGAACAGTTGCCCGGTCTGGTCGATGGGCTCGGTCCGGAATGGGTCGGGCTTTCGGTGACGATGCCGGGTAAAGAGGCCGCGCTGGCATACGCGAGCGAACGGACGGAGCGTGCGGTGCTGGTGGGCTCGGCGAACACTCTGGTTCGGATCGGTTCGGAAACGGTCGGCGGCTGGCGTGCCGATTGCACCGATGTCGACGGTGTGCTCGGCGCGTTGCGCGGTGGTGGTGTCGGCGAGCTGACCAAGGCCGTCGTACTCGGTGCGGGCGGGACCGCACGTCCGGCGTTGCTCGCGTTATCCGAACTCGGCGCGAAGACGGTAACCGTTGTCGCCCGCGATGCCGGAAGGGCGCGTGGCGCGGTCGATCTCGCGGAGCGGCTCGGTATGACCGCCGCCGTGATCGCCTTCGACAAGGACGTATTGCGCGCGGTGTGCACGGATGCCGGTGCCGTGGTCAGCACGATCCCGGCCGAGGCCGGCGCCGTTGTCGCCGAGGCAGTGGCGACGGCCCCGGTGGTACTCGACGCGATATACAATCCCTGGCCGACGCCGCTGGCCATTGCGGTCGTGCGGGCGGGGCACACCGTGGTGAGCGGGCTGGAGATGCTACTGAATCAGGCCTACGGGCAGGTCGAACAGTTCACCGGCCGCGCGGCGCCGCATGCGGAGATGGCCGCGGCGATAAATCTGTAACCGGTTCTCATTTGGATCCGGTCGACTCGAGGCTATCGTGTTGACCATGAATGGTTGGGTGTTGCGGGCCACAGTGCTCGGCGCGCTGGTCGTTTTCCTGCGTGCCGCGCTGGGATTCGCGATGGTGTACTGGCCGACCCAGGGCAGTTGGATGCGACCGCTGTGTCTGGTGGTGCTGCTCGCGGCCGTCGTGTACTGGGGCGTGCTCGATGGCCGCAAGGACCGTGCGGTCCATCCGGATCCGGAGCACGGTTCGGACCTCACCATCCTGTGGCTGAAGACCGCAGCTGCCGCGGGCCTGGGTAGTGGCGCGGTCTCGTGGCTGCTCGACTGGCTGCCCCGGTTCGATCTCGGCGATAACGCTTTGCTCTTCGAACTGACCGCGGGCGCGTCCTTCATCGTCCTGCTGGTCTTCATTCCGGGCCTGATCGGTATCGGCATCGGCCGCATCATCGCCGACCGCCGGATCAACAAGTCCGCGAACCGGCCCGCACCCCAGGCACCAGGGTCCGCTGCGACTCCCGCGTAGCCGCTCACGAATTCGACCGCAGGCGACCCTTCATCGACTGGAGGGTCGCCTGCACTTTTCCGGACAGGTCGCAGTCCTGTTCGCGACTATAGGAGGATCGCGCCGGTGTTCGGACTGTCCTCGCGGGCGATGGCCGAGTAGGCGGCGGCCAACAGGGTGGGGTCCGGGCCTTCGAGGCGGCCGGGTTTGGCGAGGCCGTCGAGGACCACGAAGCGCAGCAGGCCGGAGCGGGTCTTCTTATCGGTCTGCATGGCGTCGAGGAGTTGGGGGAGGGCGTCGGCGTCGTAGCTGGTCGGCAGGCCGACGCTGGTCAGGACGGTGCGATGGCGGTCGGCGGTGGCGTCGTCGAGGCGACCGGCGAGGCGGCCGAGTTCGGCGGCGAAGACCAGACCGACCGAGACGGCCGCACCGTGTCGCCACCGGTAGCGCTCGCGCCGCTCGATGGCGTGGCCGAGAGTGTGGCCGTAGTTGAGGATCTCGCGCAGGCTGGCTTCCTTGAGATCGGCGGCGACGACATCGGCCTTGACCTGGATGGCGCGGCGGATCAGTTCGGGCAGAACATCGCCGGTCGGGTCGAGTGCGGCCTTCGGATCGCGCTCCACCAACTCCAGGATCACCGGGTCGGCGATGAAACCGGCCTTGATGATCTCGGCCATACCCGCGACGATCTCGTTGCGCGGCACCGTTTCCAGGGTTGCCAGATCCACGAGCACCGCAGCCGGTTCGTGGAAGCTGCCGACGAGATTCTTACCCGCTTCGGTATTGATACCGGTCTTACCACCGACGGCCGCGTCGACCATGGCCAGCAGCGTGGTTGGCACATGCACGATGCGCACCCCGCGCATCCACGTGGCGGCGACGAATCCGGCCAGATCGGTCGCCGCGCCGCCGCCGAGGGATACCACGACATCATTGCGGGTCAGACCGATGCGGCCGAGCACCTCCCAACAGAAGCCGGCCACGGCCAGATCCTTACCCGCCTCGGCATCCGGGATTTCGACGCGGTGTGCGTCGATGCCGTTGTCGGCCAACGCCTTGCGCACCACCTCGGCGGTTTCGGCCAGCGGCGGCTGATGGAAGATCGCGACAGTGCGCACACCGGTGGTGGCGCCGGCGACCGACTCGACGAGCTCACCGAGCAGGCCGCGGCCGATGATCACCGGATACGGATCGGCGGTACGCACCTCGATGCGACTCGGCTCGGTCAGGCCGGTCGGGTGCTGGTCGGCTGGGCTGATAGGGCGCTCGCTTCGCTCACTCATGGGTACTCGGCTCCGATTCTGTGCGTGCTGTTTGTTTGAGCGTTCGCGCGCGGGCGCGACGGGCCCGGGTGCGCCGGGACCGGCTTCCGGGTGTTGCCCCCTCACCGGATACTTCGGAACCAGCGGGGCCATTGCCGATTTTGCCGGTGGACTTGGAGCGGTCGACCGTCGCGGTATCGGTCGTGCTCCGGTTGGCCGCGGTGATCTTGCCGGCGGGCTCGATCCGGTCGGTCGCCGCTGATTCGGCGCTATCCGCCTGCGCGGCGGCGGCCCTGCGCCGGGCCGCCGCACGGGCCCTGGCAGCGCGCCGGGCTCGGGATCTACTGCTGCCCTGCGGTTTCGACGCTACGACTTCCGGCGCACCGCTGGAATCGGGCTCCGCTTCTTGCGGCAGCACCGATTCCATGCCCAGCTTCGCCATGATCATCCGTACGACGCGGCCCGGACTGCGGCCGTCGGTGCGCACCCGCACCGTGGCGACCTCTCGGTAGAGCGGTCGACGCTTGCGCATGAGCTCGCGATACTTCGCACCCGGGTCGGTACCGTTGAGCAGCGGTCGCTGCGTACTCGCGCCGGTGCGCCGAAGCCCTTCGGCCACACTGATTTCCAGATACACCACGGTGCGATTGCGCAGCAGGGCCCTGGTGTCCTCGGACAGCACGGCTCCGCCACCGAGCGACACCACACCGCGTTCGGCGAGGATGGCGCGGCGCACCACCTGCTCCTCGATTCGGCGGAACTCCGGTTCGCCATCCTCGCTGAAGATCTCCGGGATGGTGCGCCCGGTCTCGCGCTCGATTCCGGCATCGGTGTCGTAGAGCTCGACCCCGAGTTCCTTGGCGAGCTTGCGGCCGATCGTCGATTTCCCCGCCCCCGGCGGTCCGACCAGCACCACGCGCGGTGCGCGCGGATCGGACTGCACGATCATTGCGGCACGTGTGGTCGGGTGCCGACGCGCTTGACGTAGCTCGTGATGTTGTCGACGGTCTCGACCAGCGAATCGCCGCCGAACTTCTCCAGCGCGGCCTGCGCGACGACCAGCGCGACCATGGTCTCGGCGACCACACCCGCGGCGGGTACGGCACAGACATCCGAGCGCTGGTGGATGGCGACGGCCTCCTCGCCGGTGGTCATATCTACCGTGGCCAGCGCACGCGGCACCGTCGAGATCGGCTTCATCGCGGCGCGCACGCGCAGCGGCTCGCCATTGGTCATACCGCCCTCGAGACCACCCGCACGGTTGGTCGAGCGCAGCACGCCGTCCGGTCCCGGCTTCATCTCGTCATGTGCCTGGCTGCCGCGGCGGCGCGCGGTTTCGAAACCGTCGCCGACCTCGACGCCCTTGATCGCCTGAATTCCCATGAGCGCGCCTGCGAGTCGCGAATCCAGCCGATCTGCGCCACTGATGAACGAACCCAATCCGACGGGTAGCCCCGCCACGACCACCTCGACCACACCGCCGAGGGTGTCGCCGTCCTTCTTGGCGGCCTCGATCTCGGCGATCATCGCGGTCTCGGCGTCCTTGTCGAAGGCACGCACCGGGCTCTCATCGATAGCGGCCAGGTCGGCGGCGGTCGGCACGATGCCGGTGGTGTTGGCGGCGGTGCCGATCGAAACGACATGCGAGACGACCTCGACGCCGAATGCCTGCCGCAGGAAGTTCCTGGCGACCGTGCCAGCCGCGACACGCGCGGCAGTCTCGCGGGCGCTGGCCCGCTCCAATACGTTGCGGGCGTCGTTGAAGTTGTACTTGAGCATGCCCGAGTAGTCGGCATGGCCGGGCCGCGGCCGGGTCAGCGGTGCGTTGCGGGCCAGATCGGCGAGTTCGCTCTCGTCCACCGGGTCCGCGGCCATGACCGTCGTCCACTTCGACCATTCGGAGTTCGCGATCTCGATGGCGACCGGTCCGCCCATGGTGCGCCCGTGCCGCACCCCGCCGATGATGGTGACCTTGTCGGCCTCGAACTTCATCCGGGCGCCGCGCCCGTACCCGAGCCGACGGCGCGCCAACTGTGCGGAGATCTCGTCGGACGTCACCTCGACACCGGCCACCATCCCCTCGAGGATGGTGACGAGAGCGGGACCATGGGATTCTCCGGCAGTTATCCAGCGCAACACGCCGTCCATCTTCCCATGTCGGCGCGGGTGCTCCGGCACGCGGCCCGCCGTGATCATCTGCACGGCCGCGCCCACGGTATCGGCTAGCCATACGCCGCCGCCAGGCTCAGCACCGTCGCGAGGCACATGGCGGGCCCATGGGGTAGCGGATGCGGTCCGGCACGATCAGCACCGGATCGAATCCGCCAGTGGGCCAACACAGCGAGTCCGAACGTCGCGGTGAGAATCGGTGCGACGAGCGCCGCTCTTACCCAGACCTGCGCACCGCCCAGTGCGGTGACCGCGCCGAGTCCGACGGCCAGCTTCACATCACCCGCCCCGAGTGTGGCGGGTGCGATCAAGTGCACCAATAAATATGGCATCGCCAACCACACCGAACCGACCACCGCGGCGGTGAATTGTGTTGTGAACAGCGCATATCCGAAGATGACCACCGCGCCGGAGGCGGTGAGCGCATTGGGCAGTCGGCGCTGCCGGAGATCGCAGGCGGTGAGCACCAAGCACCAGAGCGCCAGCAGGGCAAAAGCGATGGGGGACATGGCTTTCAGCCTCGTCCGCCCCGGTCGTGGAAGCAGCCCCTATTTCCGGATTGGGGATAACCGATCGGTATGTGAACATCGATCGCCTCGCTCGAATACCGCGATACCGGTGTTTTATGCGGGATCTACGGGTGTCGGCGGTAGTTTTGACACATGTCTGCTGATCACGCGGGCCCTTGGCCCGACTACGCGGCACGCCGTGGCGCACTGCGCAGTCTGCTGGTGGAGAACGAGGTCGACGTGCTGTTGATCACCGATCTGGTGAACATCAGGTACCTGACCGGCTTCACCGGGTCCAATGCCGCACTGCTGGTGAACTCCTGGGATATGCGTAATTCCGAGGAGCGCACCGTGATCGGCACCGACGGACGCTATCTGAGCCAGGTCGCCGAGCAGGTGCCGGATCTGCGTGCCGAAATCGCCAGGGCCACCGCACGCAGAATCGTGGAGCTCGCGGGGGAGTGGCAGCTCGGCAGGATCGGCTACGAGAGCCACATCGTCACGGTCGACCAGCATCGCGGATTCATCGAGCAGAAGACCGGTTTGGAGTTCGTCGCCACTCCGGGGCTGGTCGAACAGCTGCGGATGGTCAAGGACGCTTACGAGATCGAACAGTTGCGCGCCGCCTGCGCCGTGGGGGACGCCGGGCTGGCGACCCTGCTGAAACGCGGCGGTCTCCGCCCTGGCCGCACGGAACGCCAGGTGGCCAGGGATCTCGAGTGGGCGATGTTCGAACACGGTGCCGATGCGGTCGCCTTCGAGACCATCGTGGCGACAGGTGCGAACTCCGCCATCCCGCATCACCGGCCCACTGAAGCCGTCCTGGCCGCCGGCGATTTCGTCAAGATCGACTTCGGCGCCATTGTCGGCGGCTACCACTCCGATATGACCCGCACCTTCGTGCTCGGTACCGCATCCGACTGGCATCGGGAGGTGTACGCGCTGGTCGAGGCGGCGCAGCGGGCCGGACGGGCGGCGCTGCAGCCCGGCGCGCAGGTCAGGGACGTGGATGCGGCGGCGCGCGCGGTGATCGAGGAAGCAGGGCACGGGAAGCTGTTCGTGCACGGTCTCGGGCACGGTGTCGGACTGCAGATCCACGAAGCGCCGGGAATCGCCAAAACCGGAACCGGTACACTTCTGTCTGGCGTGGCGGTGACCATCGAACCAGGTGTGTACTTCCCCGGCCGCGGCGGTGTCCGGATCGAGGACACGCTCGTGGTGCGCGAGGGGGGCCCGGATCTGCTCACCAACACCAGCAAAGACCTGACCGTCGTCGGCTGACGCCGGTTGGCCGAACATTCATGAACTAGGAGATCCGAGAACAGTGGCGGACACCAGCGACTTCAAGAACGGCCTCGTGCTGAAGATCGACGGTCAGCTCCAGCAGATCGTCGAATTCCAGCATGTCAAGCCGGGTAAGGGCCCTGCGTTCGTGCGGACCAAGCTGAAGAACGTGCTGTCCGGCAAGGTCGTCGACAAGACCTTCAACGCCGGCGTCAAAGTGGAGACCGCCACGGTCGACCGTCGCGATATGACCTACCTGTACCACGACGGCTCGGATTACGTCTTCATGGACGGCGAGACCTTCGACCAGATCTCCATCGGCGAGGACACCATCGGCCCCGGCGCCCGCTTCCTGCTGGAGAACATGGTCGTGCAGGTCGCCACGCATGAGGGCGCGCCGCTCTACGTCGAGCTGCCGGTCACTGTCGAGCTCGAGGTGCAGCACACCGATATCGGTCTGCAGGGCGACCGCTCCACCGGCGGCACCAAGCCCGCCACCCTGGAGACCGGCGCGGAGGTGCAGGTCCCGCTGTTCATCAACACCGGTGACAAGCTGCGCATCGATTCGCGCGACGGCAGCTACCTAGGCCGCGTGAACGCCTGATCGCCCGTCCTTCGCGGCTGTAGCGACGGGCCCGGCGGAGGTAGCGGAGCGTAACCACGGTGGGACCCGCTACTGCCGCCATCAAACAAGTGACAGGGATAATGACTGCTGTGGCGGAACAGCCCGTAGACAAGAAGTCCACGTTCAAGAAACTCGGCGCGCGCCACAAGGCCCGCCGCCGGGCGGTCGATCTGCTCTTCGAGGCCGAGGCCCGCGACGTGGACGCCGCCGACCTGCTCACCGAGCGGGCCGAGCTGGCCACCCAGGATCAGGCGGTCGCCCCGCTGCACGCCTACACCCGCACTCTGGTCGAGGGCGTTGCCGACGATCTGGATCGGGTGGACGGCACCATCGAGTCCTACCTCAAGGATTGGGAGCTGTCCCGGCTGCCCGCCGTCGACCGGGCCATCCTGCGGATCGCGGTGTGGGAGCTGTTCCACGCCAACGATGTTCCGCCGGTCGTCGCGGTGGACGAGGCGGTGGAGTTGGCCAAGGAGCTGTCCACCGACGATTCGCCCGGCTTCGTCAACGGTGTGCTCGGTCAGGTCGTGCTGGTTGCCCCGCAGGTGCGCGCGGCCGCCGCGGCGACCCGCGCACCGCGTCCTGAGTCGCAGGCGTGAGCAACAAGTACCTGGTCATGGCGTTGCGCAAGCCGTCTTTCGACCCGGCAGTGATCGAACCGCACCGCCAGTTCCTGAACGAGTTGCTCGAGCGCGGGCAGTTGGTGGAGAGCGGACGGTTCACCGACGGCACCGGCGGTGCATATGTGATTCACGCCGAAAGTCTCGAAGCCGCAAGGGAAATCGTGTTCACCGATCCGGTGCATACCACCGGTTCCTCGGAACTGATCGTGTACGAGTGGGAGATCGCGGTCTTCGCCTGACCGACAACCGAAAGCAGCCGCACAGCGAAATGGTGTGCGGCTGTTGTCGTTTCAGGACATATCGCGATCGGCAGCAGGGGCACCCGTGCTCCCGCTGGTGGGTGTACTTGCCCAGCGGGAGCGAACCGCGAGCTGCCGACAGTGACCGGCTCGCGGAATCGAGTGTGCCGGGCCCTGCGGTGCGCACCGACGGATGGTGGGCGCCGCATTCGGTGAACCTGGGCACGGCTAGATCCTGGTTCCTCAACCGCACTCGAGGTCAAGGGTTCGGCGCATGATCTGGGTCACTCGCGGTGAGCTAGGCGTGTGCACGACACTGTCGCAACATCGCGCCGAGACTGGTTGCGGCTCTACGAAATCACCCTCGCCTAGGCCATCGACCTCGGCAAGGTCGCTCCCGATAGCGAGCCCGCCGACCTCGCCTTCGAACTCGATGCCATAGCACGCACCGCGGCTCAGGACGCGCTGCTGTTCGGGCGAATCGACGCCCGACGAACGAGCCCGCCGCATCCTCGCCGCGCGACTGGTCGCCGTGTCCACACACCGGCCCGCCAGTGGGACTTGACGGTTCGCTCGTTGCGTCCACATCAGTGCACCTATCCTGGGTAGAAACCCTAGGGGAGGCCGAAACATATGGCACGGGTGCTGGTCTGGCTGCGGAACAATATCGACGGTCTCGTCGCCTTGGTTCTCGCGGCCATCTTCGGTGTGATCTCGTTGATCGATATCGGCTTCTTCGATGCGGATCTGATCAACGCGGTCATCCTGCTGGTGCTCGGTCTGCTGGCCACCACGCTGCTGCGTGATCGGCACCTGTCGGCCAAGGCCATTCGGGATTCGAATTCGGTGCAGCTGCTCTACGGTCCGGAGATCGGGCACGCGCATACGCTCGCGCGGCGCGGCACCGAACAGTGGCTGTTCAAGGGGGGAACCGGAACCTATCTGCGGGCCGTCACACTGCGCGAATGCGTCGAAAACGCCCGCCGCGACCAGCGTCCGCTGCGCGTCCAGGTCGAGGTCCTCGACCCGACCAATGAACAGCTGTGCAAGACCTATGCGCAATTCCGCTCGTCGCTGGTGCCGGAGGCCGACCGCACCGGCGAAATGTGGACCACCGAACGCACTCGCAAGGAGTCCTTCGCGACGGTGCTGGCCGCGTGCTGGTTCCGGCAGCGCTTCACCTTCCTGACCATCGATGTCGGTCTGTCGACGGTGATGACGACCTTCCGCTGGGACTTGTCGTCGAGTTGCGTCATTGTCACCCAGGACAATCCGAATACTCCGGCCCTGATGTTCGAGCGGGACAAGCCCTACTACCGGGACTTCAACCGGGAGCTGGTGGCCAGTTTCAAGCAGGCCAGGCAGGTGCCGCTCAGCCGAAGCGAGGAGTTGCCGCTGGCCGACGAGCCGTCGGTTGATCAGACCCGCGGACTGTTCGATGCGCTCGG
The DNA here is from genome assembly GCF_040680755.1 of Nocardia sp. NPDC051990. NCBI lineage: Bacteria > Bacillati > Actinomycetota > Actinomycetes > Mycobacteriales > Nocardiaceae > Nocardia > Nocardia sp. NPDC051990. The sequence goes on from NZ_JBFAXH010000007.1 coordinate 101,106, forward strand.
TCTCGCGCTACCGGCCTCCTATACCGATCGCGACGTCGCCGATATCGTGCGCCGCGCGCTACAGCCGAGGAATCCGTACTGAATGAACGACTATGCCCGACTACGAAAGCTGATCGGCTCCGATGCGGCAGGTCCTGCGGTGCGACGTTGGACTCGAGATCTCATGACCGGGGTGCTGGCCGGTCGCGTCGATGTCGGCGCGGTCCGGCATCCGTTGGGGTTCTTGTGTTTTCCCGCATGGCGTGACGGCGGACTCGGCGTCTGCGTGCATGTCTGGACCGACGGGCTGCGGTCGTATCCGACGACCTCGGCGATGCACGCGCACAGCTGGGATCTGCTCAGCGTGGTGTTGTACGGCGAGGTCGGCAACGAGATACTCGAAGTGGAGAGCACTAGCGACCGGCCGACCCATCGCATCTTCGAAATCCACAGTGGCGTCGACGGCGATGTGGTGCGTGCGACCGAGCGATTGGTCCGCTATCGCACTCGATCCACTCGGCATTTCCGTGCCGGTGAGGTGTATACCCTGCCGCACGGGGTATTTCACCTCTCCGATGTGCGGGATGAGGCGGCGACCGTGGTGCTCGGCGAGGTGCGGCGCGGCCGACCGGACCGATCCCTCGGCACGCTCGCCACGACCGACCACCGGGTGCACCGAACCGGTTGCACCCCGACCGAAACCCGCCGTGCCGCACAGACCGTGCTGGACCACCTGTGTTTACCCACCCCGCCGGCTGGCATCCCCCAGCGGGAACCGAACCTGCTGGAACAACTGGAGGACCGATGCGAGCAGGCGACATAGCGAACCTGGCGCTGTCACCGGATGGTCGGGCGCTCGCCGATCCGGCTCCGATCAACCCCTTCGACCGGCTGGACACCCGGCTGATGACCGCCGCCGAGGTCGCCAGGGAAGCGGCGATCGAGGCGGGGCGGGCGATTCGGGAGGGGCTGGCCGGATCATTCACCGTCCGCACGAAGGACGCCAGCGGTGATCTGGTCACCGACCTGGACCTGCGCGCCGAACATATCATCGTCGGCCATATCCGTCGCGCCTTCCCGCGCCATCGCATCCTCGCCGAGGAATCCGGGCTGCAGGGCGTCGACGATTCCTGGTGCTGGGTCGTCGATCCGCTGGACGGCACCAATAACATCGCCATCGGCCTGCCCGTGTGTGCGATTGGTATCGCCCTGTGCCACAACGGAGTTCCGATAATCGGCCTGGTCCACGAACCATTGGCCGACCGCACCTGGTCCGCCGTGCGTGGATCCGGCGCAACGGGTCCGGACGGCCCGCTCTGGCGACCGCCGCACCGTCGCGTCGAATCCGCACCGACCCTGGCCTGGCTGCAGGGCTATCCGGTGACCCGCTCCGACACCACGGCCCGCGCCCTGCGCCTAGTCCTGGAATCCGGTTCCCGTCGGCTGATTCGACTGTGGTCTCCGCTGCTGTGCTGGGTCATGCTGAGCCGCGGCGATATCGACGGATTCGTCGGTTATCGAGCGGGTTTGGTCGACCTGCCCGCGGGCGCCCTGCTGGCCCGCGAATCCGGGATCCATATCACCGATTTCGACGGTGCACCGCTCGACGACCACCTCGATCTTCCTGGCGGCGAGGTGAACTTTATTGCCGCCAGCACCGAAATGCTGCCCGAGTTGGCCTTGCTGGTGAAGGCCGCCGCCGAGGTTACCGTGACGGGGCTGCCGGGCTGAGGGGCGATTGAGCCGATCGTTCTATCCCGTCGCCAACAGCGCAGCTACGGCACCGGTCGTGGCGACGACCGCGAGCCCGAGTCCGGTGAGCACGAACCGCGGCATCGGCACCCGAACACTATGGGTGCGGCAGAACTCCAGGCACAGCAGCGTTGCCAGCGATGCCCATGGCGTCACGATCGGCCCTACGTTGGTGCCGATGAGCAAGGCCAGCAACTGATTTCGATTCTCCTCGGGCGCTACCGCCTCACCGGCGGTGTAAGCCGGAAGATTGTTGGCCAGATTGGACAGTCCAGCACCCGCGCCCGCGGCCCGGTACGCACCGACAACGCCGGATTCGTGCCCGATCAGCGCTTGCATGACATCACGGAGTCCGAACCTGCTCAATGTCGGTACCACCAGGAACAATCCGACCACGAAAACCAGCAATTGCCACGGGATCAGAGAAAGTCGTAGCGACGAACGGTCGACGATCGCGAAGGCCGCCACCGCAATGGCGGCGGCGAGGGTTGCGGCAATGCCGATCCGGTCACCCACGATCGGAATCGCCACGATGAACAGCAGACACGCGCCGGCCGTCGTGTAGAGCAGCGTGCGTTCCCTGGCGTTCTTCGGGCGAATCGGTTCCGGCGGTATATACCGGTCGGTGTCACGGCGGCCGCGCCGCCAGTACCAGACCCATAGGCACACCATGGTCGCCGCGATCGACACCAGCTGCGGCGCCCACATCCGCGCCGCGAAATCCGTGGCACGCAGCGCAACCCGGTCGGCGGCCAGAAGATTGGTGAGATTCGAGACCGGCAGCAGCAGACTCGCCGTATTGGCCAGCCAGAGCGTGGTCATCGCCAATGGCAGTGGCGGAATGCGGGCCGGCACCGCCAGCGCGAGCATGACCGGGGTGAGCAATACGGCGGTGGTATCGAGATTGAGCAGAATCGTTGTCGCCGCCGCGAAAAGCACGCAGAGCAGGAACAACGCCGGATAGTAGCCGCGCCCGAGAATGGCCAGCCGGTGTGCGATCACATCGAACACCTTCGCCTGCCGCGTCAGCTCCGCGAGAATGATCACACTGCACAGGAACAGCAGCAACGGACCGATCCGGCGCATATTGTCGGCGGCCTCGGCACGCGGCAGCAATCCGGTCGCCACACACAGCAGTCCGGCCGCGAAGAGTCCGAGCCGGACCCAATCCAGTATGCTCAGCGCCCATCTCGGCGGCGCGGACACCAGGGCACTCGACGGCGGGTTCTCCGCAGCGGAATCGACCTGTCGCTCGGGCACATGCCTATCATGCAGCATATCTGCTGGGCCACTTCCGCATTCGGTCCGCATAATGATCTTTCTCCGTTTGGCGTGGCGCCCCCTCGGGGCATACTGATGCTGTGACTTCGGGCGGGCGGCGGGACTTCTTTATCAGTTATTCACCGGCCGACGAGCGGTGGGCGACCTGGCTGGCCTGGCAGTTGGAGACCGTGGGTTACCGCACCCTCATCCAGGCCTGGGATTTCGTGCCCGGTACCAACTTCATCGATTTCATGGACCGCGGTGTGCGCGATTCGGCGGTAGTGCTGGTGGTGCTCTCGGAGAATTATCTCGGTTCCTACTACGGAACCATGGAATGGCAGGCGGCCTACCGCACAGATCCCGGCAAGCTGATGCCAGTGCGCATCGCCGAATGCACGCTCGAGGGGCTACTCGCCACCATCACCTATCTCGACCTGGTGCGGGTATCCACTGCCGAGGAGGCGCGCCGAATCCTGCTGGAGCGGGTTGGACATCTGGTCGCGGGGCGGGCGAAGCCGCAGTCGGAACCGGGCTTTCCGCAGGCGGGTCTCGAGCGGTTCGCCGCCGAAACCATCTCGGACACACCAGAATTCGTGCTGCCGCGCCGCACACCTTTTGCGGCCCCTGCCTTTCCGGGGGCCACCGATCGTGACGAGCCACGTACCAGTGTCTCTGTACTGCATGTCGCGGGTCCGCGCTTCGGTCGCGGGCTCCTCGCGCCGGACGAGCCGAGCACCGCGGCCGAATTACAGGCGCGCATCCACGCCAATGTCACCCATCTGGTGAATCAGGGTGCGGCCAAACCGGATTTGATCGTGGTGTCCGGGGACATGACCGAGTCCGGCCGCCCGCGCGAGGTCGAGGAGGCGCTGACCTTCCTGAGTGGATTGCGCACGCTACTCGGCTTCGGTCCAGAACGGCTGATTGTGGTGCCGGGCAATCACGATGTCTCCAAACCGGCCTGTCACGCGTACTTCCTGAGCTGCGAGGCGCGCGATCGCAAACCGCAGCCGCCGTACTTCCCGAAGCTCGAGCAGTACGCGCGGCTGTTCGGTGCGCTGTATCAGGGGCTGGATCACCTCGTCTTCGATATCGGTCAGCCGTGGACACTGTTCCCGATTCCCGAATTGCGGGTGGTGGTAGCCGGACTGAATTCGACCATGGCCGCGACCCATCTGCCCGAGGACGATTACGGCCGGATCGGCGAACCGCAGGCGTCCTGGTTCGCCGAGCGGCTGCGCCCGTTCGAGGAGAACGGCTGGTTGCGCCTCGGTGTCGTCCGGCATGATCCGCTGCCCGGCGCGGGTACTCCCGCCCATGATCCGGACCTGCTGCGCGACGCGGATACGCTGTCCCGGCTGCTCGGCGGCCGGTTGAATCTGTTGCTGCACGGTCCGGGACCCGGTGGGCCGCATCTGGATCGGCTCGACGACACGTTGCCCGTGCTGCCTGCGGCCGGACCGGGGCGCGATGAGATCATCCAGCTCACTGCCGCAGGTCTGGCCCGGTTCGCTGGAGGCGGCGAGTCCACCAGGCAACTCGAATTCGACTGGCTGAAGGTGTCCGCGGCGCTGCCGACGGCCAAACAGCCCGAACTACTCGGACCGGACGAGCCAGAGCTCCCGGAACCGCCCGCCGAAACTCCGGCGGTCGATCCGCACGGGCGGCTGCTCGAGCGTGTCGCCGAGGTGTGCGAAACCCGTTATCCCGGTGCGAAGATCCGGCACGTCGAGGTTGAGCCGCCACATTTGCTGATCACCAGGGAGGACGACGAGGTCATCGCCCAGTGGCGCGTCGGTGTGCACGTCGGTGATATGACCCGGCAGGTCGTCGAGGACTTCCTCGGCCACGATCCGGAGTACGGTTCCGAACTCGTGTATCGCGGTGCGCCGCCGCCACGTTCGCTGCGTGAGGAGGCGGCCAGCCACGGTCTGCGGGTGCGCAGCTTCACCGAATTCCAGGGCCTGCTCGATCTGGACGACTATCTCGCGCACCAGGCGGCACGGTTGCGCGCGGATCGCACCTATCCGCCGGATCTGTATGTGCCGCAGCGCTTCCGGATCCTCGAACACGGCGACCAGCAGATCCGCGACGATCTCGTAGGCGAACTGATGAAGGTGATCGCGGCCGACCACGGCCGATTCATCCTGATACTCGGTGATTTCGGACGCGGGAAAACTTTCGCGCTGCGCGAATTGGCTCGCCGCATCACCGAAACCATGCCCGCGCTGATTCCGATCCTGATCGACTTACGGGCCTTGGACAAAACCCATTCGGTGGACGGTCTGGTCGCCGCGCATCTCGCGAATCACGGCGAGGATCGGATCGACCTGAAGGCGCTGCACTACATGTTGCGCGAGGGCCGGGTGGTATTGCTGTTCGACGGCTTCGACGAACTCGTCACCCGGATCAGCTACGAGTTCGCCGCCGACCATCTGGAAACCCTGCTGCAGGCCGCCGTCGGCAAGGCCAAGATCATCGTGGCCAGCCGCACCCAGCACTTCGCATCCCGCGCCCAAGTGCTCACCGCCCTCGGCGAACGCGTCGGTCTGCTGCAGGATAGGCGCATCGTGGGCATCGAGGATTTCGCGCCGGCGCAGATCCACGCCTTCCTGACCAACCGCTACGGCGGCGATATCCGCCGCGCGGACGCCAGAATGGGCTTGATCACCGGTATCGAGGATTTGCTCGGACTGGCACAGAATCCCAGGATGCTCGGCTTTATCGCCGATCTGGACGAGCGGCGGCTACGGGCCGCGGCGGGCGCCAAACAGGCGGTGGGGCCGGCGGGGCTGTACCGGGAGATCCTGGAGTCCTGGCTGACCTACGAGGCCGACCGGACCGCGGGCGTCGCCGGCGCGCTGCCTGGGTTGCGCCTGCACGAATTGTGGCTCGGGGTCACGGCATTCGCGCTACGTGTCTGGGGAACCGGCGAGCCATATCTGCGCCTGTCCGAATTGACCGAGGTGGCAGCGGGTTTGGCCGAGCTGACCGGATCGAGCCGGATGTCGGTGCAGCAGTCGGCGCATGCCATCGGCTCCGGCAGCCTCCTGGTGCGCACCGAGGACAACCTATTCGGCTTCATTCATTCGTCGGTAATGGAATGGCTGGTGGCCAACCATATTGCCGAACAGTTCGAGGTCGGCACGATCGCACCCGCCCAACTGAACCAATCGCCGCTATCTCAACTTTCGATCGACTTCCTTTGCGATCTTGCCGACAACCGGGCGCTGCGCAGCTGGGCCGACGGAGTGCTCGCCGACCAGGCGGCCGAGGAAGTGTCGCGCACCAATGCGATTCGGGTGGCGACGCGGCTGCGCACCGCACCGACCGCGGATCTGCGCGGTGCGAGCCTGGCGGGGGAGGATCTGTCGTATCGGGATCTGCGCGATGTCGATCTCACCGGAGCCGACCTCAGCGGCGCCCGATTGGTCGGCACGAACCTCGATCGTGCCGTGCTGTACGGTGCGCGGTTGGTCGGCACCCGACTCGACGAGGCCAGTCTGGTCGGAGCTGATCTCGGCGAGGCCGATCTGACTCGCGCCCGACTGGTGCACACCGATCTGACCGGATCGCGGGCGAGCGGCAGCCGCTGGTCCCGCGCGGCACTCATCGAGGTCACCGGCATCCCCACCGGTACCGATCTGCACGGTGCGGCGTTGGTGCCCGGGGGCGCGGCGCAGACCGAATTCGCACCTGCCGCAATCGGCGTCCGGCACGGCTTCCACGCCAGACACGGCCGGCTGCCGCAGCCGGTCGCCTACAACCCGGACGGCGGCACGCTCGCCATCGGCAGTGATGACGGTGGTGTGCTCATCTGCGACGCCGAAACCGGAAGGCCACTGCGCACCTTGCAGACCCACCGTGCCCGTGCCTTCGCGGTGGCGTTCACCGATACGGTGTTGGTGACCGGATCCGGCGACGGCACCGTGGCCATCTGGGAAGCCGCCACCGGTGAACTGCGCCGAATCCTGTTGGGGCACAAGAACTGGCCGTGGCCGGTGGTGCTGAGTCCCGCCGGTGATCTGCTGGCGACCGGTGATGCCGACGGTGTGCTGCGGCTGTGGACATTGCCGAGCGGCGAATTATGGCACGAATGCCGTCCCGCGGGTGGTGGTGGCCGGGAACTCATCTACAGCTTGGATATTCGCGGGCGGCTTGTCGCAGCCTCGTATCGGGACGGCACTGTACGGCTGTGGGATATCGAAAATGGCAGGGAGAGTGGCGAATTCAGTGGTGCGTCGGGATCGGTGTTCCGGGTGGCGTTCAATCCGACCGGTGAACTACTCGCGGTCGGTGGCGTGGACGGCACGCTGGCGCTGTGGGATCCGTTGAGCTGCCGCAAGGTTCGCGATCTGCCTGGACACACCGGGCGGGTCTATTCCGTGGCCTTCCATCCCAGCCTCCCGATCGTGGCGAGCGGGGACACCGATGGCGGATTGCGACTGTGGGATGCGGACACCGGTGCGCAACGGCAGTCGCTCACCGAACATGCCGCGGCCATCTACTGGCTCACCTTCGATCCGTCAGGTGAACTGCTCGCCTCGGGCGATAGCGCCGGACTGGTCTGTCTGCGCGATAGCGAGACCGGGGAGTTGCGGCACCGGCTCACCGCGCATACCGGCTCGATCTGGCCGTTCGCCTTTCGCCCGGACGGAACCCAATTGGCCGTCACCGACGACCAATTCACCACCCGGCTCTGGGATCCGGTAACCGGCACCTGCAAACACACGCTCACCGGCCACGGCCGCCAGGTCCGCACGGTCAGCTTCAACGCGGACGGCACCCTGCTTTCCGCCGTGGGTAACGACGGGGTGGTTCGACTGTGGGATCCGGTGACCGGACGGATGGTGCGCCGACTGGTCGGCAGCGAAGACCGTCTGCTCACCTTCGAATCGGCGATATTCAGCATGCTGGGCCGCCATCAGCTCGGTCTCGTCGTCAATGACGGGCGGCTCAGCCTGTTCAACCTCGACGCCGACCTGTACGAACGCCACATCACTATCGAATCCGCACCGATCTGGGCGGCCGCCTTCGACCCGACCGGCGACTATGTGGCCACTGCCAATGACGACGACACGGTGATCATCTGGGTGCGCACGACCGGCGCACTACATGCCGTCTGCGCCGAACACCGCGGCCGGGTGCGCTCCATCGCATTCAGCGCCGACGGTGCGCTGATGGCCACCGGCTGCGACGATTCCATTGTGCGGTTGTGGGATGTGCGCTCCGGACGGTTCCTGCGGGCACTGCACGGACATCGCGACCGGGTGTACGCGGTCGCCTTTCACGAGGGCCGCCTAGCCAGCGTGTCCTGGGATACCACTGCCCACATCTGGGATATCGAATCCGGGGATGCACTGCATACGCTGACCAGGCATACCGGCAGGCTGTGGACGGCCGCGGTCGACCCGTGCACCGGCACCTTGGCGACCGGGGGCGATGATCTGGTCGTTCGGTTGTGGGATATGGCCTCGGGGCGTCATCTGCATACGCTCGAGGGGCACAAGCGCCGGGTATGGTCGCTGAGCTTCGACCCATCCGGCAAGCTGCTGGCCAGCGGCGGTGATGACGGCAACATCCTGTTGTGGTCGCGGCCGGAGGATGACGCGCCGTCGATCCGTGCGATCCTGCTCGGTCTGCCCGAAGGGTGGGCGGCTCTCGCGCCCGATGGTCGGTACAAATTCGAGGGCAATATCGCCGGGCAGTTCTGGCATGTCATCGGCATTTCGCGGTTCGAATCCGGCGAACTCGATCCCTACCTGCTCGAAGTGGGTCAGTTGGCGGCGGATGCACCGTTCTGAGCTGCGCGCCTTCTTTGTTCAGCGTCGCTGATCTGATCGCATCGCAACGTTGCGGGCCTGGTGCTCGGCTGCGCGGCATACCATTGAAGTCGGCCCAGAGAAGCGTTACATCCGCGCCCGCGGAATGTCCGTCCGGCGCGTGCGCACGGAGGGAGGTCGGGGCAATGGAAAGCACGACGTGTCTGGTGGTCGGTGGTGGACCGGCCGGCATGGTGCTGGGGCTGCTGCTGGCCCGCGCCGGCATCGATGTCACCGTTTTGGAGAAACATCAGGACTTCCTGCGCGACTTCCGGGGCGACACAGTGCATCCCACGACCCTGGACCTGCTCGACGAACTGGGTCTCGGTGAGGAATTCGCGAAACTGCCCTCGCGCAAACTGCAGCAGGTCCTGCTGCCGATCCGGGGGGCGGTGCAGACGGTGTTCACCCTGGAACATCTGCCCGGTACGCATAAATACATCGCGATGGTGCCCCAGTGGGATCTGCTGGACCTCTTGGCCGGGGTGGCCGATCGAGAGCCGAGCTTCCGGCTGCGCATGAACACCGAAGCGACAGCGGTGATTTGGGAGGACCGCCGGGTCGCCGGTGTCGCCTACCGGACCAGCGACGGCGAAACGGGCGAGATCCGCGCCGACCTGACGGTGGCCTGCGATGGCCGTGACTCGGTGCTGCGGGCCGAGGTCGGACTCGGCTCACGCAGTTGGCCGACACCGATGGATGTGTGGTGGTTCCGGCTGCCGCGCACCGATGTCGACCCCGCGGGTTTGCTCGCACTGCTCAGCGCCAACCGCGTCGCGGTCATGTTCGATCGCGGTGACTACTGGCAGGTGGCGACCCTCATCGCCAAGGGCAGCGATGCAGCGGCCCGCCGCGGTCCGGTCACCGAAATCGTGCGCAGCATGGCCGATTCCGCACCGTGGCTGCGTGACCGGGAGGGTGCGCTCCGGGACTGGGATGAGGTGAAACTGCTCGATGTGAAATTGGACCGCCTGACAAAGTGGTACACCGACGGTCTGCTCTGTATCGGCGACGCCGCCCACGCGATGTCCCCCGCCGGCGGCGTCGGCATCAACCTCGCCGTCCAGGACGCCGTCGCCACCGCGAGAATCCTTGCCCCACTACTGACTTCGGGCACCCTGACCACCCGCGACCTGGCCAGGGTGCAGCGTCGCCGCACCCTCCCAACCGTTGTCACCCAGGACCTGCAACGCGTCCTCCACGCCACGGTAATCCGCCCCGCCCTATCCGGCCGAATCGATATCGCCAACGCCGCAACGACTCCTTTGCTGCTACGCATCCTGCGCCGAATCCCTGTCGTGCGCACCGTGCCGCCATTCCTGATCGCCCGAGGAATACTCCCCGAACACGCCCCAGCTTTCGCCCGCCGTTCCTGACGCGCCCGCTAGATGCAGTCAGCGCACGTGATGATCCATGGGAAACATCGACGGCCACATGGTGTTTCATCACTCGGCAAGGGGTTCCGGTGATACGAATGCCCGAGCGGTGTGAGTCCCGCAACGGTGTACGGCTCTTCGCGCTACTGCGGTGGGGAGGGTGACGACGACCCGGCCTGCGTTGACTGCGAGGCGGTGGCAGCTCAGAACAGCGAAGGGCGGTCGAGGTCTGAGCTGATACTCGGCGTCAGGGGCGCAACACGATCTTGCCGATAGGAGAGCGCTGCTCGATAAGCCGGTGGGCCTCGGCGGCCGCGTCGAGGGGGAGGACGGAATCGACTTGGGGAGTGAGGGTTCCGGTGGCGGCTCGGTCGAGCGCGGCGGCGCCGGAGCGGGATACTTCGGCGAGCCAGGCCGGTCCGGCGCAGGCGGTGAGGGTGAGGCCGTGGGGGAGCAGGTCCGTCGTGGAGATCTGGGCTGGGGCTCCGGAGAGCCAGCCGTAGCTGAGGATCCGGCCGCGTACCGGGGTCATGGCTGCCAGCAGGTCTCGGGCGGTGGTGCCGCCGATGGAATCGAAGACGACGTCGAGCGTGGTGCCGTCGAGGGTTTCGCGCAGTCGGGTGGGCCAGTCCGGTGCGTTGTGGTCGATCACCTCATCGGCGCCCAATGCCTTTGCCCGCGAGGACTTTTCGGAACCGCCAGCGGTCGCGATGACGCGCGCGGCACCGAATTCCTTGGCGAGTTGGGTGAGTGCGCTGCCGACTCCGGTCGCGGCGGCTTCGATCAGAACTGTTTCGGAGCCGGTGAGTGCGGCGGTCGCGAGCAGGGGCAGTGCCACCGATCCGTCCATCAGGACAGCGGCCGCGTCGACGGACGAGAGGGCGTCCGGGATCGTGGTCACGGAAGCTGCTGGCGCGCAGACGAATTCGGCGTAGGAACCGAAGCCCATGGTGGCCACCGCGACTCGTCGGCCCAGCAAAACCGTGTCGACCCCGTCCCCGATCTCGACGACCACTCCGGCGGCCTGGAAACCGAAGACCATCGGTGGTTCGGTAGCCATCGGAAACTCACCCGAGCGCAGTTTGGTTTCCGGGAACAGCACCGGAATCGCCTCGGCGCGGATCACCAGCTCGCCGGGGCCCGGATGTGGTGCGGCGACATCCTGTGCGACCAGGACCTCGGGTCCGCCGATACCCGTCATTACGATTGCTTGCATTGTCAGCTCCATAACTTGACTGCTGGTCCAGATGTTTGTTCGAACAATATGGACCGGCGGTCAAGTTGTCAATAAAGGTGGTGGAATGACCGACGAACGCCCGAGGGAACGGGCGGATGCCGCGCGTAATCGGGAGGCGATCCTGGCCGCGACCGCCGCATTGCTTGCCGAACACGGTGCCGACGCGTTAACCATGGATCGGGTCGCGGCGGCCGCCGGTGTCGGCAAGGGCACGATCTTCCATCGCTTCGGCAATCGCGCCGGACTACTGCACGAGATGATCGCCGAGAGCACCTTCGCATTGATGGATGCGGTCCGCAGTGGTCCGCCGCCGCTGGGCCCTGGGGCGCCGGCGGGGGAGCGATTGCTGGCCTTCTTCGACGCCTTCCTGCGAATGATGACAGACAACATCGAGGTGACTGTCGCCTACATGCAGGGCCCGCCGCACCCGCGCGCCGCCGAGATCCACGAATTCTGGGACGCGCACATCACCGCGCTGCTGCGGGAGGCCCGTCCGGACCTGGATGCCGAGGTCGTCGGCAGGCTGCTGCTGGGCACATTGGGTGGCGAACAGGTGTCGCGACTCGCGCGTGCGGGGGAGATCGAACGGCTGCTCGCGGCGGTCCGGCAACTCGTCCAATCGGTGCTGCGCACGCCCGTGCCGTAGTGACCTGAGCGGTACTGGCTGGTGGTGTGCCAGCGTGCTCTGAAGCAGATCACTCGAAGGACGCCTGATCTCTGGCGAGAATGGCGTCGAAGCGTTGGTCGGCGCTGTCGAGTTGGTGCAGGATGCGCCGCTTGACGTGCTCGGCAAGCGGAGTGTCGGCGCGGGTGACGAGGTCGCGGTAGATGTCGGTGAGCGGGCGGTACTTGGTGGCGAGTTTACGCATCGCCGGACCGTCGGCGTAGAGGATCCCGACGCCGTTATCGGTGAAGTCGGAGAATTTGACGATCCGAGCCCACGGCGCGCGATCGAGATTGGCCGCGACGTGTTCGCGATATTGTGCGTGCCGATCGATCTCCGGATCGGGTTCCGGATTGGTGACGGCGGCGACGAGTTCGGCGACCCTGGCGCCGAACCGTGCCGCGATTTCCGCGAGTGCGGCATCGTTCGGCGAACCGGGACGCGCGCCGGCCAGTTCGACCGGGTGGTCCTCGACGGAATCGTGCAGCAGCCCGGCCGCGACGACATCCGGATCCCGCACTTCGTAGTGGCTGACGATCCGAATCGCAACGCGCAGTAGATGACTCAGATACGGTTCGCGGCCGTAACGATCGTCGCGGTGCAGTTCGGTAGCCAGGTCCAATGCCTCGGTGAGCCGTTCGGTGTCGGACAGTTCGGCGATTTCCAGCAGTAGTCGTTCGCGCAGTCCGCTCTCGCCGTAGACCTCGCTGATCGTATGCAGCGGCATCACGGCCAAAACCCCCGCCCCAGGGTTGCTCATATGGCCAATCTATCGGGGGCCGCCGCGCACCGCTGTAGATGGACCATTGTTCAACTTCGCGACAATAAATCCGTTGCCGCGCGACGGCGGCGATGGTATCCACCGGTTGGGAACGGATCGACCGCATCGGCGGCATGGTCACGATTTTCGGTGCGCGCGATTAGCTGCGATCCTGGGGAACCTCGCTCGCGACACTCGGGAACTACGCCCACTACGGCATGGACTACGAGTACCTGGACGACGACCACAAAGGCGAGGTGCAGATCTTCCGTCAGTACCGGCGGAAGGTGAACATCGCTCGCCAGGCCCGCGCCGAAGTGCTCGTCCGATTCGATGGGCAGGCCTCGACGGAGGAGGTTCAGTGGGCCATCTGGTCGCATGGCGCGACCGTTCGCCGTCGTCGCTCCCCGACGCACGAGGAACGGCTCGCCACGCCCTGAACTGCAGCTACTTCGCCTGCGGGATCAGTGTGTTCTGCCGCGCCGCAGTCCACCACCGACCGTTCTCTTTGACCAGAACGTACAGCGCGATCATCGCGTGATCGATATCGATCAACTCGCCCTCGGCCGTCGTCGCCCGGGCGAGTTTGTGCGCGATCGCGATATCTGGCCGCAGGAATACGATGTCGGCGACCTCGTAGCGGACATACTGATCCTTCAAGAATCCCGCCAGGCCCCGTCGATTGGCCGCCAGCAGTGCGTCTTTCCCGACCATGAGCGCACCGACCGCATTGACCACCGCCGCGTTGGCCGTGAAATCGGCGGTCATGAGTTCGGCGTCGTTGGTGTTGTACGCGGTTTCGACAGTGGCGATGATCTGCTCGATTGCCGCAATGTCCGCGGTGTGGTCGACAGTGGTGTCGGCGACCACGGGCTGAATTGTTGTTGCGCTCATGGCCATCAGCCTCTTATCTCAACTTTAGTTCAGGTCAACAGGCTGTCGGCTCCGTCACAACCGTTCGCGAGATCAGCGCACGCCCCGCGGTCGAAATTGAATGCTGATTCGCGGCCCGGTCGGCCTGCGCGTCTTCGGTACGGCGTGTTCCCAGGTGCGCTGGCATGAGCCGCCCATGACCAGCAGATCGCCATGTCCGACCTGAAATCGGAGACTCGCGCCCCCGCCGCGCGGTCGCAGCAGGAGTGCGCGCGGCGCACCGATCGAAATGATGGCGACCATGGTGTCATCGGTCGCCCCGCGCCCGAAGGTATCGCCGTGCCAGGCCACGCTGTCGCGTCCGTCGCGGTAGAAGCACAACCCGGCCGTGCGGAACGGTTCGCCGAGTTCCGCGCGATAGTGCGCGGTCAGTGCCTCCCGTGCCTCGCCCAGCGCCGGGTCCGGCAACTGCGCGCCCTCCTCGTAGAAACACAGCAGCCGCGGCACGTCAACCACCCGGTCGTACATCGGCCGCCGCTCCGCCTGCCACGGCACCCCGTCCACCAGGCGTTCGAACAGCAGATCCGCCCCCGACAACCACCCGGGCAGCACATCCACCCAGGCGTTATGACTCAACGCCGTCCGGCGTACACCACCGAGCTCGCCCACCTCGATATCCCCGAACCCGTCGAGCAATGATCCCTGCAGCGGTGTCGGCATGCCGCCGAATCTACGCCTAATCGAACATATGTGCTAGCGAGAAACGGTCATTCAATTCTTGGTGAGAATGTCACGTGCGATATCGACAGCGGCCGTGTAGCACTCGTCGTCGGTGAGCGGAAGATCGCCCATCATGGCGGTGCTCCAGCTGATGGTGAGCAGGGCTTCACGGAAAACGGCGAGGGGCGGTGGTCCGTAGGCGCACCTCTCGAACACTCGGAGTGTCCGAATCGCACGTGGCCCCGCTCACAGCAGGATATGCCTGGTTAAAGCGGTGCAAACGGCGCTGCTAGGCTGCATGCCGTAAGACATCCTTTAACGGACCGTCCGGTGAGGCGGGGAAGGAGGTCGGCATGGCCGTGCCCGAGGAACGGGCCGCCAAGTCCGGCGCTGCCGAAACGTCGCAGCGACACACCCCCGATTGGGTGAGCGCGGGACGCGAGTTGCTGTCTCCTTCCGACGTCGGCCGGACCATCGCGCGCATCGCGCATCAGATCATCGAAAAAACCGCCCTGGATGCGGGCGACCCGGACGCACCCCGCGTGGTGCTGATCGGCATTCCCACCCGCGGTACCACCCTGGCCGCGCGTCTCACCGACAAGATCGAGGAATTCTCCGGGGTTCGCCCGGCCCTCGGCTCGCTCGACATCACCCTCTATCGCGACGATCTGCGCAGCCGCCCGCACCGCCCGCTCGAGCGCACCTCGGTACCCGAGGGCGGCATAGAGGATGCACTCGTGGTCCTGGTCGACGACGTGCTCTTCTCCGGCCGCACCGTGCGTTCCGCTCTCGACGGTCTGCGCGATCTGGGCCGCCCCCGCGCCGTCCAACTCGCGGTGCTCATCGACCGCGGCCATCGCGAACTCCCGATCCGCGCGGATTTCGTCGGCAAGAACGTGCCGACCTCCCGCAGTGAGGACATCTGCGTACTACTCACCGAACACGACGGCCGCGACGGCGTCTATTTGCATCAGGAGGAAGCGCAGTGAACCGGCTCGCCGAAGCGAGTGTCAGCGAGGTGGAATCGTGAGCGAGCGTAGCGAGCGAACCATGAACACAGCGGCCCGAGGCCGAGCGACGGAGCCGAGCGTCAGCGAGGTGAGGTCGTGAGGCATCTGCTGACGGTGACCGACCTCGATCGTGGCACTGCCACCGAATTGCTCGACGAGGCCGAACGTTTCGAGCAGGCGCTGCTCGGCCGCGAGGTGAAGAAGCTGCCGACGCTGCGCGGCCGCACCGTGATGACGGTCTTCTATGAGAACTCCACCCGCACCCGGGTGTCGTTCGAGGTCGCGGGCAAGTGGATGAGTGCCGATGTGATCAATGTCAGCGCGAGCAGCTCCTCGGTTACCAAGGGCGAATCACTGCGCGATACCGCGCTGACTCTGCACGCGGCAGGCGCGGACGCGCTCATCGTCCGGCACCCGGCCTCGGGTGCGGCCCACCAGATCGCGGGGTGGATGGATGCCTGGGCGGTTTCCGAGGGGCGTCGAGGCCCAGCCATCATCAATGCCGGTGACGGCACTCACCAGCATCCGACGCAGGCGCTGCTGGACGCGCTGACCCTGCGGCAGCGCCTCGGCGATATCGAGGGCAAGCGGATCGTCATCGTCGGCGATATCCTGCACAGCCGGGTCGCGCGCTCGAATGTCTTCCTGCTCAACACCCTTGGCGCCGAAGTGGTGCTGGTCGCGCCGCGCACGCTGCTGCCGGTCGGCGCGGATCTGTGGCCCGCCCGGATCTCGGCGTCGCTCGATGCCGAGTTGCCCGGCGCCGATGCGGTGCTGATGCTGCGGGTTCAACAAGAGCGGATGAACGGCGGTTTCTTCCCGTCGGCCCGCGAGTATTCGGTCAACTACGGACTTTCCGAGCGCAGGCTCGCAATGCTGGACGCGAACGCGGTCGTCCTGCATCCAGGTCCGATGCTGCGCGGTATGGAGATCGCCTCGCCCGTGGCGGATTCCTCGCAGGCGGCGATCCTGCAACAGGTGACGAACGGAGTACATATGCGGATGGCCGTGCTGTTCCGGCTGCTGGTCGGTACCCAGGAGGCTGCCGCATGAGCCTGCTGCTCAAGGGTGTTCGACCGTACGGCGAAGGCGAGCCGGTCGACGTGCTCGTGCGCGATGGTGTAATCGCCGCCATCGGAACGGATCTGGGCATTGTCGACGCCGAGGTCATCGACGCGCAGGGACAGATCCTGTTGCCCGGCTTCGTCGATCTGCACACCCATCTGCGCGAACCCGGCCGCGAGGACACCGAAACCATCGAAACCGGTTCCGCCGCCGCGGCACTCGGTGGCTATACCGCTGTCTTCGCCATGGCCAATACCAGCCCGGTCGCCGATTCGGTGGTGGTCACCGATCATGTATGGCGGCGCGGCCAGGAGATCGGCCTGGTCGATGTGTATCCGGTGGGTGCGGTCACGGTCGGCCTGGAAGGTAAGCAGCTTGCCGAAATGGGCACCATGGCCGCCGGTGTCGGCGCGGTGCGCATGTTCTCCGATGACGGCCACTGCGTCTACGACCCGCTGCTCATGCGCCGCGCACTGGAGTACTCGAACTCCCTCGGCGTGTTGATCGCCCAGCACGCCGAGGAGCCACGCCTGACCAAAGGCGCTGTCGCGCACGAAGGTCCGACCGCCGCCCGCCTCGGCTTGGCCGGTTGGCCGCGCGCCGCGGAGGAGTCGATCGTCGCCCGGGACGCACTGTTGGCCCGGGACGCGGGCGCCCGCGTGCACATCTGCCACGCATCCACCGCCGGCACTGTCGAATTGGTGAAATGGGCCAAGGCGCAAGGGATTTCGATCACTGCCGAGGTCACCCCGCACCATCTGCTGCTCGATGACTCGCGCCTGGAGACCTACGACGCGGTCAACAAGGTGAACCCGCCACTGCGCGAGGTTTCCGACACCATCGCACTACGGCAGGCACTCGCCGAGGGCATCCTCGACTGCGTCGCGACCGACCACGCCCCGCACGCCGAACAGGACAAGTGCTGCGAATTCGCCGCCGCCCGCCCCGGTATGCTCGGGCTGGAAACCGCGCTGTCGATCATTGTGCAGACCATGGTCGAACCCGGCCTGCTGGACTGGCGCGGTGTCGCCCACGTGATGAGCGAGCGTCCGGCCGAAATCGTCGGCCTCGACGGCCACGGCCGCCCGATCGAAGTCGGTGAACCGGCCAACCTGACGCTGGTCGATCCGGATGCGGCCTGGACAGTGCGGGCCGCGGAGCTCGCCAGTATTTCCAATAACACGCCGTTCGAGGACATGACGTTCCCGGCCCGGGTGACAGCGACGTTGCTCCGCGGCCGGGTAACCGCCCGTGCGGGCAAGGCGGTGGGAGGTTCGTAAGTGGAAAGAACGCTGTGGGTGGTCGGACTGCTCGCACTGTTCGCCTTGTGCATCTGGTTGATGTACCGAGGTTGGCAGAATCGCGCCGCGCGGCAGGCGGCACGGATCGGCGAACTACCGCATGTGCCGGGTGATCTCGGTGCTCAGGTGCTCGAGCCGACCACCGGAGTGTATCTCGGCAGCACCATCGCACCCAGCTGGCAGGACCGGATCGCGGTGGGCGACTTGGGTTTCCGGGCCACGGCGGAACTTACGCGGTTCGAACGGGGGATTCTGCTCGAGCGCGACGGTGCGACGGTGATCTGGATTCCGCAGGAATCCATTACCGCGGTGCGGACCGAACGCGGACATGCGGGCAAGGTGATGACCGAAGATGGTGTGCTGGTAATTCGCTGGAAGCTGCCGACCGGAACCGAGATAGATACCGGGTTCCGAGGTGACGACAAGACGGTGTACCCGGCGTGGGCCAGGACGATGACGGGAGACGACGAGGGATGAAACAAGAAGTAGCAGCATTGGTACTGGAGGACGGCCGGGTTTTCCGCGGCACGGCCTTCGGCGCCGTCGGCGAAACACTCGGTGAGGCGGTGTTCTGCACCGCGATGACCGGGTACCAGGAGACCCTCACCGACCCCAGCTACCACCGCCAGATCGTGGTGGCCACGGCCCCGCAGATCGGCAATACCGGCTGGAACGACGAGGACGACGAATCCGGCAAGATCTGGGTCGCCGGATACGCGGTTCGCGACGCCTCGCGCGTCGCGTCGAACTGGCGTTCGACCGGCACACTGCAGGACCAGCTGGACCGCCAGCGGATCGTCGGCATCGCGGGTATCGACACCCGCGCGTTGGTACGCCACCTGCGCACCCGCGGTTCGATGAAGGCGGGTATCTTCTCGGGTTCGGCGCTGGCCGACGCCGACGAACTGCTGGCGCGGGTCAATGGACAGCCCTCGATGCTCGGCGCGGATCTGGCCGAAGAGGTCAGCACCGACAGGCTGTACACGATCGAACCGAACGGCGACCCGCGCTTCACCGTGGTCGCGGTCGACCTCGGCATCAAGACCAATACCCCGCGCATGTTCGCCCAGCGTGGCATGCGGGTGCATGTGGTGCCGTCGACCGTCTCGCTCGACCAGATCCTGGAACTGAAGCCGGACGGTGTCTTCCTGTCCAACGGTCCGGGCGACCCGGCCACCCAGGACGGCGCGGTCGCTATCACCCAGGGGGTGCTGGAGCAGGGGCTGCCGCTGTTCGGCATCTGCTTCGGCAATCAGATCCTCGGCCGCGCCTTGGGCCGCAAGACCTACAAGATGAAGTTCGGCCACCGCGGCATCAATATCCCGGTCGTCGAACACGAGACCGGCCGGATCTCGATCACCGCGCAAAACCACGGCTTCGCGCTGGAGGGCGAACAGGGCGAACAGTTCGACACCCCGTTCGGCAAGGCCGAGGTCAGCCACGTCTGCGCCAACGACGGCACCGTCGAAGGCGTACGCCTGGTCGACGGCCGTGCATTCTCGGTGCAGTACCACCCGGAGGCCGCCGCCGGACCCCATGACGCCGCCTATCTCTTCGACCGTTTCGCCGGTCTCATGGAAGGAGCCTGATGCCTCGCCGCGAGGATCTGAAGCACATCCTGGTGATCGGCTCCGGTCCGATCGTCATCGGCCAGGCCTGCGAATTCGACTACTCCGGCACCCAGGCGTGCCGGGTGCTGCGGGCCGAGGGCCTGCGGGTATCGCTGGTGAACTCCAACCCGGCGACCATCATGACCGATCCGGAATTCGCCGATTCCACCTATGTGGAACCGATCACCCCGGAATTCGTCGAGAAGGTCATCGAAAAGGAGCGCCCCGACGCCATTCTCGCCACCCTCGGCGGGCAGACGGCACTGAATACCGCGGTCGCCCTGCACGAGCGTGGTGTGCTGCAGAAGTACAACGTCGAGCTGATCGGCGCCGACTTCGAGGCCATCCAGCGTGGTGAGGACCGGCAGAAGTTCAAGGACATCGTCGCCAAGGTCGGCGGCGAGAGCGCGCGCTCCAAGGTCTGCCACACCATGGACGAGGTCCGCGAAACCGTTGCGGAACTGGGCTTTCCGGTGGTCGTGCGGCCGTCGTTCACTATGGGCGGCCTTGGCTCCGGGATGGCCTACAACAACGAGGACCTGGATCGCATCGCCGGCGGCGGCCTGGCCGCCTCGCCGACGGCCAATGTGCTCATCGAGGAATCCATCCTGGGTTGGAAGGAATACGAACTCGAGCTGATGCGCGACGGCCGCGACAATGTCGTGGTGGTCTGCTCGATCGAGAATGTGGACCCGATGGGTGTGCACACCGGTGATTCGGTCACCGTCGCACCCGCCATGACCCTCACCGACCGCGAATACCAGCGGCTGCGCGACCTCGGCATCGATATCTTGCGCGAGGTCGGCGTCGACACCGGCGGCTGCAATATCCAGTTCGCGGTGAATCCGCGTGACGGCCGCCTGATCGTCATCGAGATGAATCCGCGCGTCTCGCGCTCGTCCGCATTGGCCTCCAAGGCGACGGGTTTCCCGATCGCCAAGATCGCCGCCAAGTTGGCCATCGGCTACACCTTGGACGAGATCGTCAACGACATCACCAAGGAAACTCCAGCCTGTTTCGAGCCGACCCTGGACTATGTGGTGGTCAAGGCGCCGCGCTTCGCCTTCGAGAAGTTCCCCGGCGCCGACGACACGTTGACCACCACCATGAAGTCGGTCGGCGAGGCGATGTCGTTGGGTCGCAACTTCGCCGAGGCGCTCGGCAAGGTGCTGCGCTCGCTGGAAACCAAGGCCGCGGGCTTCTGGACCCAGGACGACGGCAAATGGACCGATACCGAGGCCATCCTGGCAGATCTGCGCACCCCGACGGAGGGGCGCATCTACCAGGTGGAGCGCGCGCTGCGCCTGGGCGCGAGCATCGAAGACGTCGCGTCGGCCTCCGGCATCGACCCCTGGTTCGTCGCCGAGGTGGCCGGACTTGTCGAGCTACGCCGGGAGATCATCGACGCACCCGTGCTCGACGAGCCGCTGCTGCGCCGCGCCAAGCATTACGGCCTTTCCGATCGCCAGATCGCCGCGCTGCGACCGGAATTGGCGGGTGAGACCGGCGTGCGCGTACTGCGGCACCGGCTCGGTGTCCGTCCGGTCTTCAAGACCGTCGACACCTGCGCCGCGGAGTTCGAGGCCAAAACCCCGTACCACTACTCGACCTACGAGCTCGATTTCGAAGGCACAGAGTCGGAGGTCTCGCCGCAGCGCGAACGGGACAAGGTGATCATCCTCGGTTCCGGGCCGAACCGGATCGGCCAGGGCATCGAGTTCGACTACTCGTGTGTCCATGCGGCGCAGACGCTTTCGCAGGCCGGATACGAGACTGTCATGGTCAATTGCAACCCGGAGACCGTCTCCACCGACTACGACACCGCCGACCGGCTCTACTTCGAGCCGCTGACCTTCGAGGATGTGCTGGAGGTCTACCACGCCGAAACCGAATCGGGCACGGTCGCCGGTGTGATAGTGCAGCTCGGCGGGCAGACCCCGCTGGGGCTGGCGCAGCGCCTCACCGATGCCGGTGTGCCGGTGGTCGGCACCAGTGCCGCCGCGATCGACCTGGCCGAGGATCGCGGCGAGTTCGGTGACGTCCTGGTGGCCGCCGGCCTGCCCGCGCCGAAGTACGGCACCGCGACCACCTTCGCGCAGGCCAAGAAGATCGCCGCGGGCATCGGCTATCCGGTATTGGTGCGCCCCTCCTATGTGCTCGGCGGACGCGGCATGGAAATCGTCTACGACGAGGCGTCACTGGAGGGCTATATCTCCCGGGCCACCGAACTCAGTCCAGAACATCCGGTACTGGTCGACCGCTTCCTGGAAGACGCTATCGAGATCGACGTCGACGCGCTCTGCGATGGCGACGAGGTTTACCTGGGCGGTGTGATGGAGCACATCGAAGAGGCGGGCATCCACTCCGGCGACTCCGCCTGCGCGCTGCCGCCGATCACCTTGGGCCGCAGCGATATCGAGGCGGTGCGCCGCTCCACCATCGCGCTGGCCAAGGGCATCGGTGTCAAGGGCCTGCTCAATGTGCAGTACGCGCTCAAGGACGATGTGCTCTACGTTCTCGAGGCGAATCCACGGGCGAGCCGGACGGTTCCGTTCGTCTCGAAAGCCACCGCGGTGCCGCTGGCCAAGGCGGCCGCGCGGATCACCATGGGCGAAACCATCGCCGAACTGCGCAAGGAGGGCATGCTGCCCGCCGAGGGCGACGGTGGCCACGTGCCGCTCGACGCGCCGGTCGCGGTGAAGGAGGCGGTGCTGCCGTTCCACCGGTTCCGCAAGGCCGACGGCAGCGGTGTGGATTCGCTGCTCTCGCCGGAGATGAAGTCCACCGGTGAGGTCATGGGCATCGACGCCGATTTCGGCACGGCCTTCGCCAAGAGCCAGGCCGCAGCCTATGGTTCGCTGCCGACGGAGGGCACCGTCTTCGTCTCGATCGCCAACCGGGACAAGCGCGCCATGGTGTTCCCGGTCAAGCGCCTCAACGATCTCGGCTTCCGCATCCTGGCCACCGAGGGCACCGCGGAAATGCTGCGCCGCAACGGAATTCCGTGCGAACAAGTGCGCAAGCATTCCGAGGACGGTCCGGCCGACCAGCCAACCATCGTGGAGCAGATCCGCGATGGCGAGGTCGACATGGTGTTCAACACCCCGTACGGCAATTCCGGGCCGCGCGTGGACGGCTACGAGATCCGCACGGCGGCGGTCGGGGTGAACATTCCGTGCATCACCACGGTGCAGGGTGCGGCCGCGGCGGTGCAGGGCATCGAGGCGAGTATCAACGGCGGCATCGGGGTGCGTTCGCTGCAGGAACTGCATTCGGTGCTGCGTGGCTGACCATGGAGGCGGTGCGATGAAAACGTTCGGTGCCCGATTGCAGCACGCAATGCGGCACTTCGGGCCACTGTGCGTCGGCATCGATCCGCATCCCGGCCTGCTCGAATCGTGGGGCCTCACCGACGATGTCGGTGGTGTCGAGGCATTCGCCGAGATCTGCGTCGAGGCCTTCGACGGCCGGGTCGCGCTGATCAAACCACAGGCCGCCTTCTTCGAGGCTCACGGTTCCGGCGGCATCGCGGTGCTGGAGCGCACCATCGAGGTGCTGCGCGGCTCGGGCACCCTGGTGCTCGCCGATGCCAAGCGTGGCGATATCGGCTCGACCATGGACGCCTACGCCCGCGCCTGGCTGGGCGACGGACCGCTCGGCTCGGATGCGTTGACGCTCTCGCCGTATCTCGGATTCGGTTCGCTCGCACCGGCTTTGACGCTGGCGGAGGCGAACGGCCGCGGCGTCTTCGTACTCGCCGCCACTTCAAACCCCGAAGGTGCACTGGTGCAGCGGGCGTTGGCGGCGGACGGTCGCACGATCGCCCAAACCATGGTCGACGCGGCGGCGCAGTGCAATGTGGGCCAGGAATTCGGCTCGGTCGGCATCGTGCTCGGGGCCACCCTCACCGAGACGCCGGAGCTCGCGGGACTCAACGGCCCGATCCTGTTGCCGGGCGTCGGAGCGCAGGGTGGTGGTCCGGAAACGGTGCGGGAACTGGTGCCGCAGGAGTTGTTGCACGCTGCGGTGCCGACGGCTTCGCGCGAGGTGCTCAGTGTCGGTCCGTCCGTCTCGGCACTGCGTGCCAAGGTGAGCGCGCTGCAGGAGGAGTTCGCGTTCCTCCGGCGATGAAGTGGTGATGATTGCGGTGGACCGGCGTTTCGGCGTCGGTCCATTTCGCGTTTCGGGACGGGGCGGGCCGTTGAACGGGCATGACGTGTCATATCGAACAGCTGTGCGGCCCGCTGCGCCGATTTCCCCGCCATCCGGCACACCGATGGCCGCGGCGGTGTCCTGATCGATTACGGAGCGAACTGGACCGGCACAGAGTGCCGTTCGTGCTTGCTGCGCTGAGATCGCGGCGAATGGCGGGATTTCGTTGCGGTTCGCCGGCCCGGCGTCGCTCCGGCAGGTATGAAGGGCCGAAATCAATGATTTCTCGTCTCCGACACGCGCAAGAACAACGCGACACGCGGAAAAATCCGAGAGAATTCCAGGTCGGACAGGTTACCGGTTGCTGGCGCGATGCGGGTTGTCGCCGCAATTGCCCCGCTAACCCACTTACGGCATGGAAAAGCCCTGCTCGCGGGGCATTTCAAGATATCGGCGGTAGGATCACCGCAGCGATCGACGCGCTGTGCGCATCCCGCCGGTCCCACCCCTACGACACCGGCGAATCATGCGCTGACCTGGGGGGTGGGTTCGCAATCGGGCAACGTCGTGGGTACGGTCGCTGAGACTGCTGGGTTACCGGCAGGAGTTGATGCAATGAACGATGAGACGGAGGAACCGTGGCCCTTCCCCAGCTGACTGACGAGCAGCGCGCCGCTGCTTTGGAGAAGGCGGCTGCCGCTCGCCGTGCTCGGGCGGAGCTCAAGGAGCGCCTGAAGCGTGGCGGCACCGACCTGAAGCAGGTCCTCACCGATGCCGAAACCGACGAGATCCTCGGCAAGATGAAGGTGTCGGCGCTGCTGGAGGCCCTGCCCAAGGTGGGCAAGGTCAAGGCGGCGGAGATCATGAGCGAGCTGGAGATCGCCCCCACCCGGCGGCTGCGCGGACTGGGTGATCGGCAGCGCAAGGCGCTGCTCGCCCGATTCGACTTCGCCTGACCACCGAGGTGGTCCAACACACGCGGAAGGGTCGACTGGTAGTACTGGTCGGCCCCTCGGCCGTGGGCAAGTCGACCGTGGTCCGTTGCGTCCGCGAGCGACTGCCCCAACTGGTCTTCAGCGTGTCGGCGACAACCCGGGCCCCCCGGCCCGGGGAGATCGACGGCCGCGACTACCGGTTCGTGTCCCGGGAGGAGTTCGACGCCATGATCGCGGCGGGTGAACTCCTCGAGTGGGCCGACATCCACGGGGGACTACAGCGCTCGGGCACTCCGGCGCAACCGGTGCGTGACGCACTCGTCGCCGGCCTGCCGGTGCTCGTCGAGGTGGACCTCGAGGGCGCACGGTCGGTGCGCAAGGCCATGCCGGATGCGCTGCTGGTATTTCTCGCCCCGCCCAGCTGGGAGGAATTGGTTTCCCGGCTGACCGCGCGGGGTACCGAATCACCCGAGGTGATCGCCCGCAGGTTGGAGACCGCCAGGACCGAATTGGCGGCCTGTGACGAGTTCGACATCGTCATAGTGAACGACGAGGTGACCAGCGCCTGTGAGCAGTTGGTATCGTTGTTCGTTAGCACAAATTCGAGTTCGTGACCCGCACTCTGTGAAAACTACCCAACCCGAAGAATCGATCCCCGCAGGAGCCCTCTCAGTGAGCAGTACGGACATCAAGCCCGCGCCCGCATACGACACTCCGGTCGGCCTCACCAACCCCCCGATCGACGAGTTGCTCGAGCGCACCTCGTCCAAGTACGCGCTGGTGATCTACGCGGCCAAGCGGGCCCGTCAGATCAACGACTACTACAACCAGCTCGGCGACGGCATTCTCGAGTATGTCGGCCCGCTGGTCGAGCCCGGTCTGCAGGAGAAGCCGCTGTCGGTCGCGATGCGTGAGATCCACTCCGACCTGCTCGAGCACTCCGAAGGCGAGTAACAACCACATCTAGGCCGGAGGCGTAGTGACCACACGGATCGTCGTCGGCGTCGGCGGAGGGATCGCCGCCTATAAGGCCTGTTCGATCGTGCGCCGGTTCACCGAGACCGGGCACCAGGTACGGGTGATCCCCACCGAGTCGGCGCTGCAGTTCGTCGGCAAGGCAACCTTCGAAGCGCTGTCCGGGAATCCGGTGCACACCGATGTGTTCACCGATGTGCCCGAAGTGCCGCATGTGCGGTTGGGCCAGGAGGCGGACCTTGTGGTCATCGCCCCGGCGACCGCCGATCTGATGGCGCGTGCCGCACAGGGCCGCGCCGACGATCTACTCACCGCCACCTTGCTGACGGCCCGATGTCCGGTGTTGTTCGCGCCCGCGATGCACACCGAGATGTGGGAGCATCCGGCCACCGTCGCCAATGTCGCGACGCTGCGCGCGCACGGTGCGATTGTCATGGAACCCGCCTCGGGCCGGTTGACCGGCACCGATACGGGGCCCGGCCGGTTGCCCGAGCCCGAGGAGATCTTCGGGCTGGCGACGCTGCTGCTGGAACGCGCCGACGCCATCCCGCGTGATCTGACGGGCCGTCGGGTGGTGATCACCGCGGGTGGCACCAGGGAACCGCTGGATCCGGTGCGCTTTCTCGGCAATCGCAGCTCCGGCAAGCAGGGCTACGCCTTGGCCAGGGTGGCTGCGCAGCGCGGTGCCCACGTCACCTTGATCGCGGGCAATACGATCGAGATGGCCGCACCCGCCGCCGTCGACCTCGTGCACATCACCACCGCCGAACAGCTCAAGACCGCCGTCGAAAAGCATGCGGTCGGCGCGGACGCAGTGATCATGGCCGCGGCCGTGGCGGACTTCCGGCCGACCACCGTGGCCGCGGCCAAGATCAAGAAGGGTGCACACGAGCCCGACGTGATCCCGCTGACCAAGACCGACGATATTCTCGCCGGACTGGTCCAGGCGCGGCGTGACGGTCAGCTACCCGGAACCGCGATCGTCGGCTTCGCCGCCGAAACCGGTGACGAGCATGGCGATGTGCTCATGCATGCGCGGGCCAAATTGGCGCGCAAGGGCTGTGATCTGCTGGTCGTGAACGCGGTCGGCGAGGGTAAGGCCTTCGAGGTCGACACCAATGACGGCTGGCTACTCGGTGCCGACGGCACCGAACAGGCGCTCGACCATGGATCGAAGGCATTGCTCGCGAGCCGGGTGCTGGACGCGCTCGGTCTGCTGCTGCGCTGAGACCCGTTGCGGCGCTTGGTTTGCTGTGCATTGAGGGTGTCTGGTGGATACACCGCCGAGTGATGGTTAGGCTGGTGTCACTGCAACCTGGACTGGTCGATGTGTTGGAGGCTGGAGCCCCGGCCCGATATGTCGACGGATTTCAATAGTCTGAGACAGTTGCCTGTCGTCAACCCCGTCGTGTCGGTGGTTTGGAATAGTCTGAATGAAGGATTGTTGGTGACCGTATCGCGTTACCGTCACAATCCGATACGAATAACCCGTTGAGGGAGAGGGAAGAACTGTGCCCACGTCTGGCAGCCGCCTTTTCACCAGTGAGTCCGTGACCGAAGGTCATCCGGACAAGATCTGTGACGCCATCAGCGATTCCATCCTCGACGCACTGCTCGCGGCCGATCCGCGCAGCCGGGTCGCGGTGGAAACCCTCGTGACCACCGGCCAAGTCCACGTCGCGGGTGAGGTCACCACATCGGCTTATGCGGATATTCCGAAAATCGTCCGCGAAAAGGTTTTGGAAATCGGATACGACTCGTCCGCCAAGGGATTCGACGGAAATTCCTGCGGTGTGAATATTGCGATCGGCGCGCAGTCGCCGGATATCGCTCAGGGCGTCGACACTTCGCACGAGGCGCGCACCGCCGGATCGGATGACGAGATCGAGCGGCAGGGCGCGGGCGACCAGGGCCTGATGTTCGGCTACGCCAACACCGACACCCCCGAGTTGATGCCGCTGCCGATCGCACTCGCGCACCGGCTTTCGCGTCGGTTGACCGAGGTCCGCAAGTCGGGTGTGCTCCCGTACCTGCGTCCGGACGGCAAGACCCAGGTGACCATCGAATACGACGGCGACCGCCCGGTCCGCCTCGACACGGTCGTCATCTCCACCCAGCACGCCGCCGACATCGACCTGGACAATCTGCTCGCCCCCGATATCCGCGAGAAGGTTGTCGATTCGGTGCTCGCCGATCTCGCGCTGCCCACCCTGGACACCTCCGACGTCCGATTGCTGGTCAACCCGACCGGCAAATTCGTCCTCGGTGGTCCCATGGGCGATGCGGGCCTGACCGGGCGCAAGATCATCGTCGACACCTATGGCGGCATGGCGCGCCACGGTGGTGGTGCGTTCTCCGGTAAGGATCCGTCGAAGGTGGACCGCTCGGGCGCCTACGCCATGCGCTGGGTCGCCAAGAATGTCGTCGCGGCCGGACTGTCCGACCGGGTCGAGGTCCAGGTCGCGTACGCCATCGGCAAGGCCGCACCGGTCGGTCTGTTCGTCGAGACCTTCGGCACCGAGAAGGTCGATCCGGCCCGCATCGCCACTGCTATCACCGAGGTCTTCGATCTGCGCCCCGGCGCGATCATCCGCGACCTCGACCTGCTGCGCCCGATCTACGCGCCGACCGCCGCATACGGCCACTTCGGCCGCACCGACGTCGACCTGCCCTGGGAGCACACCGACCGGGCGGACAAGCTGCGCGCGGCCGTCGGCCTGTAGGCATATCGGGACCCGCGTGCACCAACCCGCAGCGGACCTCTCCGCCATGGCTGCCGCCGGTGCCGGAGTCATGGCGGCGCATGATTCGACAGCAGCGGGACACCCGATCGCACGGGTGCTCCCGCTGTTGTCGCCTGCGCACCTGGACCGCGACTTCGACTATGTGGTGCCGCCGGAGTTGGAGGAGATCGCCCAGCCCGGCGTCCGAGTCCGGGTCCGCTTCGCGGGCCGCCTTGTTGACGGCTATATTCTGGCGCGCCTGTCGCACAGCGACCACACCGGCAAGATGGTCAAACTCGAACGCGTGGTCTCCGCTGAACGCGTCCTGACCCCGGAAATCTTGCAGCTGGCCACTGCCGTGGCCGCCCGCTACGCGGGCACCCGCGCGGACGTTCTGCGCCTGGCCATCCCGCCCCGGCATGCCCGCACCGAGAGCGGCGGCTCGAAGAAATCGGCCGAATCCAAAGAACCGCAGGATGATTCGGCCGATTCGGCGGACGGCGGTCCGGGCAGCTCTGTGAGCCGAACAGCCAAGACGGTCACACCTTCGCGCGGGCGAGTCGTCGCATCCGGTTCCTTGCGCGCGCCGCTCGACAGCGATCTCGCCGACAATTCCGCGGCGGAACCGGTTGCATGCGTGGCTGATTCACCATCCGCCGTTGCCCGACCCGACGCTCTGGTAGTTGGCCATCCGCATAGTGCCTCGTTCGTGTCGGGATCACCGGGTATACCGAATGACTCGGCAGCGGCGCCAGCTAGTTCGCCCGATATGCGGACGGCGAGTGGGGCGGTCGACGTGGCAGGCGATCGTGTCCGTAGCGCTCCGGTGGCATCGCGATACACCGATTATGTGACGGATGCGGCTGCTGGATCGGAGCCGTCGCCGACGGATTCCGTCGAATCGGTGGCGAATTCGGGTGTCGCGATGTCGCATCTGCGAGCCGGCGCCGGCTCTGTCGCTACCGGTGGTGCGGTTGGGGATGCGGAGCCGGAGGGTGGTGGCGTACCAGCAGATCTGCGCGGTGCCGTTACGGCCGAATCCGCGAAATCGGTGAATGCCGCGGCGGCGTCGACTGATTCGGGTGGCGCGGGGACCGTGCCGGACGGGGTCGATGTCGGTCCGTGGGAGCGGTATGTCCATGGGGCGGCGTTTGTGTCCGCATTGGGGCAGGGAAAGGGGGTGCGGGCCGGTTGGCAGGCGGTGCCGGGGGAGGACTGGGCGCGGCGGTTGGCGGAATTGGCCGCGGTGGTGGCGGGGCGGGGGCGCAGCGCGATTCTGATGGTGCCGGATCAGCGGGATCTGGATCGGGTACTGACGGAATGTGTTCGGCTGGTGGGGGATTCGGCGGTCGGGTTGGCGGCGGGGTTGGGTCCTGCCGCGCGGTATCGGCGGTGGTTGGCGGCGTTGCGGGGGACCGCGCGGGTGATCGTGGGGACGCGCAGTGCGGTGTTCGCGCCCGCCGCTGATCTCGGGTTGATCGCCATCTGGGATGACGGGGACGACACCTACGCCGAGCCGCGGGCGCCGTATCCGCATGCGCGCGAGGTCGCCATGCTGCGGGCGCACGAGACCGGGGCGGCGTTCGTGGCGGCCGGATTCGCGCGGACGGCGGAGATCCAGGCGGTGGTCGATTCGGGGTGGGCGCATGATCTGCTCGCCGATCGGGCTGTGGTACGCAAGTTTTCCCCGCGTATCAGCGCTCCGGGTGACTCCGATATCGCGATGGAACGCGATCCCGTCGCGCGGGCGGTGCGCATACCCGCTGTGGGATATGCCGCCGCGCGATCGGCACTCGCGGAGGGGGCCGCGGTGCTGGTGCAGGTGCCGCGGCGGGGGTATATTCCGGCGCTCGCCTGCGCGAAATGCCGAACGCCAGCTCGATGTCGGCGCTGCAACGGACCACTTGCCCTGCCGGATGGGCGAGCGGGGCACCGCGGTGAGACCGCGCACAGTCCGGTGTGCCGGTGGTGTGGTATCACCGAGGCCGCATTCCGTTGTCCCGCCTGCGCTTCCAGATCCCTGCGCGCGGTGGTGATCGGTGCGGCACGCACCGCCGAGGAACTCGGCCGCGCATTTCCGGGCGTGCCGATCCGCGGGTCGAGCGGCGGCGCGATCCTCGATACGGTGGAACCCGGCCCGCAGGTGATCGTCGCGACCGTCGGAGCCGAACCGGTGCTGCCCGGCGGTTACGGTGTCGCCCTGCTGCTCGACGGTTGGGCGCTGCTCAGCCGCGCCGACCTGCGGGCCACCGAGGACACGCTGCGCCGCTGGATGTCTGCCGCCACTCTGGTCCGCACCCACGGCCAAGTGATCGTCATGGCCGAACCTTCGCTACCGACCGTGCAGGCATTGCTGCGCTGGGATCCAGTCGGCCATGCTCGAGCCGAGCTGGCGGGCCGCGCCGAGGTCGGCTTTCCGCCCACCGTCCGCATGGCCGCCATCGATGGCACTTCCGATTCCATTGCCGAATTGCTATCCGCCGCAAAGCTTCCGGACAACGTCGACCTCCTGGGCCCGGTACCACTCCCACCCGGCGCCCGCAAACCCTTCGACAGCGGCGATACCCCTGCCGAGGTCGAACGCATGCTCTTGCGCGTGCACCGCACTTCCGGTGCCGCCTTGGCCCGCGCCCTCACCGCCGCCCAGGCCATCCGCAGTACCCACCGCTCCGACGCTCCACTCCGCGTGCAAATCGATCCGGTCGATATCGGCTGATACTCGCCCCGCCATTCGCTGCGAACATTGTCGCGACGTGCCGACTTGTGCTGGCCGATCGTGGTCTGGTGCGTGCTGTGGTTGAGTGGAAAGAATGATCAGCCACTCGCTTCGTACGATCGCGACCATCTGCCTTGCGGTTGCGGCTGCGGGATTATCGGCGACACCGGCAGGTGCCGATCCTGGACTGTCCGAGTTGTCGCTGGGCGTCAGCAAGGGAGAGGTCCAGAGTCCTGGTGCGGAGCAGGTCACGCTGACTTGTGATCCGACGGCCGGCAGCCACCCCGCAGCGAGTGCGGCGTGCGCGGCGCTGGCGAACGCGGACGGCGCCTTCGACAAGCTCGTCGGTGATCCCGGCGGGTTGTGCATGGAGATCTACGATCCGGTCACCGCGACGGTCACCGGCACTTGGCGCGGCCGAAATGTCCAGTGGCAGAAGACCTTCGGCAACAGCTGCGAGTTGCGTGCCGCTACCACGCCGGTCTTCGATTTTGTCACCGGCTGATCGATCTTCGGCAGGCTACGTTCTTTCACGGCAGTCCCAGCTGCCGCTAAGGCGTGGGCCTTGCTGACTGGGAGTTATTTCGAAGCATGGCCCGCACCGTCGACCCGCAGCGCGTCGCCGAAAGGCGCACCGCCATAACGCAAGCCGCGACCGAACTGTTCGCGACGCAGGGGTACGAGCGCACCACTGCCACGCAGATCGCCCACAAGGCGGGACTCACCTCGGGCAGCATGTTCTATTACTTCCAGGACAAGGCCGCGGTCTTCCGATCGATCTTCGAACTGTCGATTCCCGAGCACACCGAACTCATTTCCCGGCATATCGATCGCACCGATTGCCTCGACGCGATCCTCGACATCGTCGACGCGCTCGCCGGTGAGGTGCTCGATCCGGTCGCACCGGGGCTCACGGTGGAACTGTTGCGACGTATCGAGCACGACGAAGAACTCCTCGCGGTCGCTATGGAGGATGCGCGCCTCAGTGCGGCGGCGCTCACGACGCTGCTCGAACGTGGCATCGACCAGGGTCGTATTGATCCCGGATTCGATCCCGAGGAGACCGCCCGCTGGATCTTGTCGGTCATTGATGCAGCCTTCCTCAATGCCGATCCGGATCGTCCGAACGATCCGCGACCGCTGGGGGGCGCCACCGTCTCACGCCTCCTACGCCCTTTCGGATCGCAGGACCGATGACCACCACATCCGCACCCACGGTGCTGCGTTTCTCCACCGTCTGGCTCTGACTGTTCGGCCTCGGCGGGCTCGCCCTGGGGTGCGGGATCGGTTTCGCCGTCCCGTTCGTCGGCCAGTGGCTGGTCGATACCGTGCACGAGATCCCCGGAACGTATCGCGCGCCGAGATCGCCGCGGTCTTCCGCGAGCACGCGGACTTGGTTGTCATCGATCGAAATCGACTGCGGCTGGCACGTTTTCGCGCAACCGACTCGAGCGGCCAGGCTATCGAACAAGCCTTCCGCGACCGCGGCTACCCCTGGCTCGAGCAGAACGACCCGTATCGCGCGGACTTCATCCGCTGGGTCGATGGTCTGCCAGAAACTGGTGCCGATATCGATACCCTGATGCGTACCAGGCGGCGGGCAATCGCCGATAAGAAGACGCTCGAAGTCGAGCACCTCGACGACAAGTTACTCGCTCTCGGCGTCGACGTACGATCGCAAGTCTGAGCAGCAGATCCGAATCGGCGGACAGGCGAGCAGGGGCTAGCCGAAGACCGCCCGATTACGTCGCGCCCATTCGGCATACGACGTCGCTGGTCGCCCGAGCAGACCTTCGACATCGCCGCTGACCTGCTGCTCGGCCGGTGTCGGTGTACCGAGGATGTCGAGCGTGCCATCTGCCACGTCGGCGGGCATGAACCGCAACATGCCGGTACGCGCCTGCTCGCGGGTCAATTCGACGAACCGAAGCGGGGTACCGAGCGCGGCCTCGATGGCCAGGGCCTGTTCGCGCGGACTGATGGCGGTGGGTCCGGTCAGCTCGTAGACGCGGCCGGAATGATCGGTGCGCAATACGGTCGCGGCAACCTCGGCGATGTCGACGGGGTCGATCGCGGGCAGTGCGATATCGGCGAAGGGTGCGGCGATCAGCCGCTCGGCCCGGATCGACTCGATCCACGCGTAGGAATTGGAGAAGAATCCGGTGGGCCGCAGAATCGTCCAGTCCAGGTCGAACTGCTGCAGGGCCGACTCGAACGCGTGCAGTCGCGCGTGCGAGGCAAGTCCGGGTCGGGTGCCGGTCGCCTGGGACGACAGCAATACCAGCTTCTTGATCCCGCCCGCCACGGCGACCTCGACGAACCGCGCCGGATCGGGGCCAGTGACCAGTTGTGGTCCGGTGAGGAGCAGGAAGAGCGCATCGGCGTTTTCGACCGCGGGGGAGAGGCTTTCGGGGTCGGCGAGGTCGACTCGGCGATGCTCGACGCCGTCCGGCAGTGCGATGTCCTGATTCCCGCGGGATGCGGCGGTCACCTGTTCGCCCGCGGCGACGAGGTGCTGCACGAGGGTGCGTCCGATATTGCCGGTTGCTCCGGTCACTACGATCACGTTCACTCCTGAGTTAGTTGACTGACTTAAACGAACGTAGTCGACGAATTGTCTGCTTGTCTATAGTTAGTTGTATGACTAACTCAGTCGAAGGGCGGCGCATGGGCAAACGTGAACGCCTCGCCGCCGCCGCCGCCCAGGTGTTCCATGAACAGGGCGTCGAGAAGACGACGATCGCCGATATCGCGCGCGCGGCCGACGTTCCCCTCGGCAACGTGTATTACTACTTCAAGACCAAAGATCAGCTGATCGAGGCGGCCCTCGGCGCGCACGGGCAGACGCTGCAGATTTTGATCGCAGCGCTCGAGCAGTACGACGAGCCGCGGGAGCGCCTGAAGGCGCTGGTGCGCGGTTGGGTCCACCAGCGTGACCGTGCCGCGCAATTCGGTTGCCCCACTGGCAGCTTGGCCTCGGAGCTGGGTAAACGCGGTGACGGGCTGGAGCAGGCTTCGGCGGCGAGTATGCGCAGCTTGCTCGACTGGATCGAGCGGCAGTTCACGGCGATGGGGCGCGTGGATGCTGGAGAGCTCGCGGTTGCGCTGTTCGCGGCATATCAGGGGATCTCGTTGCTCACCAATACCTTCCGCGATCCTGAGCTCATGGTGACCGAGGGGCGCCGGTTGGGGCGCTGGATTGATTCGCTCGCGTCATAGCGCGAGCAATCGGGCCGCGCATCGACTGATGTGCGACCCGTTCGGTTTGCGGAGACTGGTTGGTTCGTGTCATCCACCACCCTTGTGTTCGATGCATTGCCGATATATCGTTGATACCGTGAGGTATACGCAAGAGTCCCAGGAGGCTGACATGGAAAACATCGAATACGGAGAATTCAGAGGTCGTGGCCGCTGGCGGAAGCCCGGTCATGACGAGGGCGACGCCGGTTGTCGCCAGCATCGCCGCGGTGGGCGGCATGGTTTCGGACCCGAGTTCGGACCGGGCTTCGGTCCTGGTTTCGGGCCCGGCTTCGGTCCGGGATTCGGGCGTGGGCGCGGCCGCGGTGGCCGAGGTAGGCGCGGTGACGTGCGTGCCGCGGTGTTGTTGCTGCTGACCGAGCGTCCGATGCACGG
Source organism: Nocardia sp. NPDC051990 (assembly GCF_040680755.1). NCBI lineage: Bacteria > Bacillati > Actinomycetota > Actinomycetes > Mycobacteriales > Nocardiaceae > Nocardia > Nocardia sp. NPDC051990. Next base: position 135,672 of record NZ_JBFAXH010000007.1, read on the forward strand.
CTATGAGCTGATCCAGCAGATCAGGGAGCGCAGCGACGATGTCTGGCGCCCGAGTCCGGGATCTATCTACCCGGCGCTCGCGCAGCTCGAGGACGAGGGGCTGCTGATCATCGAGCGCGTCGCCGGTCGCAAGACCGCGAAGCTCACCGACGTGGGCGAGACCTACGTCGCCGAGCATCGGGACGAACTCGGCGATCCCTGGGCCGACGTCAAAGAGGATGTCGGCAGCCAGGCAATGGATCTGCGCGCGCTCATCGGGCAGCTGATGGGTGCGGCCGCTCAGGTCGCCGCGGCGGGTACCCCGCAGCAGGCGACACGGGCCGCGGAGGTGCTCACCGAGGCGCGCAAGTCGCTGTACCGTATTCTCGCGGATGACGACGCCCCCGAAAAGTAGGGGCAATGTGAAATATCACCTGAACGTGCACTTTTCGAGCCGATCGGGTAAATCATTGTGATATGGAACAGCCGATCGGGTCGTGGGGTTGGGGAGTGTCACAGTTCAGGCGTGTGGTGTCTGCCGGTGTCTTGGCCGGAGCCGTCTTTTTCGGCGCCGGCGCGGTACCGGTAGCAGGCGCCGAACCGACCGGCCCCCCGCCGGTCAGTGCGGAGATCCCCGGATATCGTGCGCCGGATATACCCACCGAAACCGGTCCCGCCCAGCCGGACCATCTGGCCGCCGCGGTCTATCAGAAGACGCACAAGAACGCGGCGCCGGCCGGTACCAATAACTTCGACTGCAAGCCGACGGGCGAGCATCCCCGTCCGATCGTCCTGGCGCACGGCACCGATTCCTCGGCCTACTCCGACTGGGCGGCCATCGGACCGCAAATTTCGGCGCTCGGCTTCTGCGTCTTCGCGCTCAATTACGGTGGAGCACCTGGTAAAGACACCTGGGGCACCGAGGACATCGTGGTGAGCGCGCACCAGTTCGGCGCATTTGTCGATCGGGTATTGGCTGCCACCAACGCCACCCAGGTCGATATCGTGGGATTTTCCCAGGGCGCCACCGTGACTCGCTATTACGTCAACAAGCTCGGTGGCGCGCCGAAGGTCGGTCAGTGGATCGGCCTGGCATCGCCGAGCTACGGCGGCGTCATGTACGGACTGGTGCCGGTAGCGCAGGCCATTCCGGGTGCGCTTCCGGCCTTCGCGCAGGTCACATCGCTCGCGGCGGTGCAGCAGGTGCAGGGGTCGCCGCTGATGGTCGAACTCAACGCGGGTGGTGACACCGTGCCCGGCCCGCGCTATGTGACCATCGGCAGCCGGGTCGACGAGATGATCCAGCCGTTCAGCAATATCGCACTGCACGGCTCGAACGCGGAGAACATCGTATTGCAGGACGAGTGCGCGGCCGACCAGACCGGTCACTTCCACATGGTCTACGACGCATTCGTGCAGGAGCTGTTGCTGCGGACGCTGGATCCGGTCCACGCCCCGGCTCCGACCTGTCGGGCGGTTCCGCTCGGCACCGGCATTCCCGAGGTCATCATCGCCGGACATTCCTGACCGACGCAGCTCGGAAGACAGGGCGGAGGGCTCGACCCTCCGCCCTGTTCGCTGTCCATACCGAGGAAGGCCACGCCACAGGAAAGGTGGTCGTGGTCAGCGACTAGCGCGCCGAGCGGATCACCCGCGCCTGCCGCGCAGGTAGTCGCTGACCACCGCGGCACCGAGTCCGTTCAGATCCGGGGCCACCACGCGACCGCCGCTGCGGCGGGCCACCAAATCGATGAATGCGGCCAGGCTCGGGTCGTCGCCGAGCATGAAGATGGTGACCGATGCGCCCAGTTTCGCCAGAGCATCGACCTGGGCCATGGTCACGGCCAGTGTGCGCGGTGCGGTCGGCCAATGGAAGCACGCCGCACCGTTCGGCTCCAGGTGCGCGGTCGGCTCGCCATCGGCGACAACGAGCACGACGGGCACCGCGTCCGGATGTCTGCGCAAATGGCTTGCGGCCAACAGCAGTGCGTGGTGCAGATTGGTGCCCTGCTCCCAAACACCTTCCAGCGCAGTCAGTTCGCCGATATCGACGGTGGTGGCGTGCCGACCGAAGGTAATCAGGCTCAGTGCATCGGAGCGGAATCGGGTGCTGATCAACTGATGTACCGCGAGCGTGGTGCGTTTCATCGGCAGCCACCTGCACTCTTGCACCATCGACCACGAGGTGTCGACGCAGAGCGCAACGGCGGCGTGCGAGCGCTGCTCGGTTTCCATGATCTCGACATCGGAAACGTCGAGCGTGACGCTGCCACGGCCCACCGACATCGACCGCAGCACCGCATTGCGCATGGTCCTCGGTACGTCCCACGGTTCGGTATCGCCGAACTGCCAGGCCCGGGTGGCGCCCGTCGGCTCGCCCGCGGCACCGGCCAACCGGGTATCCCGCTCGCCGCGCCGAGACCGCAACTGTCCGATGACCGCGCGCAGTGCGGTCTCGCCGAGTCGCCGTAAAGCCCTGGGCGTCAACCGAAGCGAGCCGTCCGGCGCCCGTGCGAATACGCCCTGTCTGCGCAGTTCGCGTTCCAATTCGGCCCGTCGAGCGGTGTCCATGCGCGCGTCGACGCCGAGTTGGCGGGCCAGGGCGTCCAGATCGATATCCTCGAGGCTGGCTCCCGGATAGGACTGGCTGAGCTGCTCGGCGAGCGCGTCCAGTTCGGCGAGATCCTGCAGGGTCTGGATGCCCGCACCGAGGCCCAACGGGTCGTTGCCGCGGAACCGCTGGGCGGATTCCCAGTCCTCGCCCGGCCGCCGCGCCCGCAGGGCGGCGTCGAGGGCGGCGACTTGCTGGGCAGTGCGCGGATCGCCGAATGCCTGTCCGATCAGCTCGGCCAGTTCGGCTTGCTGCTCGGCGGACATCGAATTCAGCATGCGTTGTGCGGCCGCGGACCTGGCGGCGAGCGCGTCGATCAGCTCATCGGTATCACGCGGATTCTCCGGGAAGAATTCGCCGTGCTCGGCCATGAATTCGGCGAACCCCTGTTCGGTGTTCTCGTCCCGCGCATGCGCCGCGAGCAGGTCGTTCAAATCGGACAGCATTCGTCCGACGCGTTCGACATCCTCGGGGGTGGTGTCCGCCAAGGCCTGTTTCATCCCTGGAACCGGGATTCGAGCAGTTCCTGACCGAGCAGGTCGCGGATCTTCTGGTAGTTCTCCCTGGCGGTTTCGGATCGCCACTGGTATTCGGACGAATTCCAGCTTGCCGCGCAATACCGCGGGGACGGATTCCAAGTCGACGGGACGCGTGACCGCGGGACGTTCGCCGGTGAGCGCCGATCTGCGCAATGCGGTCGCCGCCGCCGTCTCGGCGGCGGCGACCGCGAATCGTGCGGACACACCTGACCGCTGGTCGATCGCCGACGAGTCGCGCAGGTGCTGGACGAACCGGGCGAGCACCTCGATCAGCGGGTTGCCGACCTCGGCCACCAATTCCGCCTCCTGTCGGACAAGTGCGACCTCGGCCGACACGCTGAGCGGGTAGTGGGTGCGGATCTCCACGCCGAAACGGTCCTTCAGCGGGGTGGTGATCCGGCCGCGGTTGGTGTAGTCCTCGGGATTGGCGGTGGCTACGAGCAGCACGTCGAGAGGTAGCCGGAGGGTGTAACCGCGGACCTGGATATCGCGCTCGTCCATCACATTCAACAGCGCGACCTGGATGCGTTCGGCGAGGTCGGGAAGTTCGTTGATGGCGACGATGCCGCGGTGAGCGCGTGGTACGAGTCCGAAGTGGATGGTCTCCGGATCGCCGAGGCTGCGGCCCTCGGCCACCTTGACCGGATCGATATCGCCGATCAGGTCACCGACGGAGGCGTCCGGCGTAGCCAGCTTCTTCGCATAGCGCTCGGTCCGGTGCCGCCAGGTGACCGGCAGGTCTTCGCCCATTTCCTCGGCCAGTCGGCGACCGGCCGGGCTGATCGGTGCGAGTGGGTGCTCGCCCAATTCGATACCCGCGATGACGGGTGTCCACTCGTCGAGCAGGCCGATCATGGTGCGCAGCAGCCGGGTCTTGCCCTGGCCGCGCTCACCGAGCAGCACGACATCGTGGCCGGCCAGCAGCGCGCGTTCCAGCTGCGGCAGGACGGTCCGATCGAAGCCGACGATGCCCGGCCACGGATCGTCGCCGGAACCCAACCGGGACAACAGGTTCTCGCGAATCTCGGATTTCACGCTGCGCGGCAGATGGCCGCCCGCGCGCAACTCGCCGACGGTGGTCGGCAGGTGCTCAGGAACAATCAACCCATCGACGCTACGTCGGTTCGGCGATGCGGTCGACGCTGCGCCGCGCTCCTTCGGAGGTGATGGCATTGCGGCTCGAGCGAGCCGCCTTCGGGCCGCCAGCCAGAGCACACGACTCCACGTTCGGGCCGACGGCGCGCTAGCTGCCACCCGTGCGATACCTGTCAACGCGGGCGTGGTCGAAGCCGCGCAGGCGGTGGCGTGACCCGCGATCACAGGGTGCGGTTGGACGGCTCCGAGCCGGACTCTGCAGTTCGCCGGCGGTCAAGAATCCGCGGTTCGCGGTGCGGTGGTTTGCAGGTGCTGGTCGAAGAAGGCGTAGACCCTGCGCCATGCGTCCGCGGTGGCTTCTTCGTTTTGACCGAATCCCATAATGCGGGCGAGCGTTTGGATGGGTGCCCGGTCGGCGAAGCTGTGCCCGGTGTGGGGGTAGGACTTCACATCGTGGGGGATGCCCTTTTCGGTCAGCACTTTCTCGAGGAGTGGGCCGCTGCCTCGGTTCATCGGGTCGCGTTGGCCGAAGCTGGCGACGATGGGACAGGCACCGTCGACGATTTCGGCGTACCTGCTGTGCAGGGGCGGTGGATAGAAGGGCGACGATGCGCCGAAGCCCTTCGTGGAGGCCACGAGTGCGAACCCGCCGCCGATGCAGAATCCGGCGATGCCGATCGCGCCGGTGCAGTCAGGTCGATCGGACAGTAGTTTCCGCGCCGCCTCGATGTCCTCGAAGGCTTGGCCTTGGTATGCCATGAGGTCTCTGAAGACCCCTAGGATGCAGCGGAGCACTCCGCCGCGGGCGAAGAGGTTCGGGACAACGGCGAGGTATCCGTGCTCCGCCATCTGACGTGCGATCTCGCGGTGAGGTTCGCGCAGTCCGAATCCGTCGTGGATAACGACGATGCCCGGCCTGGGTCCGTCTCCGGTCGGGATTTCGAGCACGGCGTCGATGTCTCCGTTGGGTGTCTCGAGGGTGATGTCTGTCATAGCATCCTCGCTTCGTGGTGGGGGTGGGATATCTGCTGTCGATCGACCGCCGGCGTGTCACGGCCGACCGGTGATCGCAAGGTCAACTTCCCCTGTCGTGAGAAGCTCGAAGACTTGATGGCCTGCGCCCTCGCGCAGATCAAACTGCACCCGGGGTGCTTCGCTGCGGAATCGGCGCGGCAGGTCCGGAACCAGCCAGCTGGCAACTGAACGCCCGAACGCTGGTCGCATGGTGGCGGTGTCGGGATCGCGTAGGGCGGTGATTTGCTCACTGGCCAACCACATTTCTGCAAGACTGCGTCGTGCGTGTTCCAACATGATGCGCCCGTAGGCGAACAGCGGCGCGCCGACTTGGTGTTCGAGACGCGCTAATGCTCGCGACAGCGTGGGTTTGACTGATATTGAGTTCTGCTGCGACGTCTGTCATATGTCCGGTTTCGGTCAACACCACAAACCAGCGCAATTCGTCGATGCATCAACAGAACGATACGTCAGATGAATTGGTCATTGAAGAATTCGCCTGAAAGGAATTTGATCATGACGTCAACCGATCGGCCAATCAGAATTGCCGTACACCTGCAGTTGCAGCATGCCGAGTACGACGTGATCCGTCGTGCCGCCGCGGAAGCACCTTGCAGCAGCCATGCCGCGCATCGAGAACCGGTTGGCCAGGCTCAACCCGCCGCCCACCCGCAAGATTCCGGTGCTGGTCGGTGGCGGCGGCGAAAAGAAGACGCTGCGGATCGTCGCGGCGCATGCCGATATCTGGCATGCGTTCGGCGATTCGGATACCTTGCGCCGCAAGATCGATGTGCTGGAGGGGCATTGCCGCGCGATCGGGCGCGACCCGAAGGAGATCGAACACTCCGGCCAGATTGTGCCGTCTCCTGCGGTCCCGGCCGAGCTGTCGGACACCATGGCCACGCCCGATGAACTCCGTGACCTCGGGTTCACGCTGTTCGCATGGACCATCGGCGGACCGAACTATGACCTCGAACCCCTGCGGAAATGGATAACGTGGCGCGACAAACATAACGGGTGATGCTTCGCCCCTGCGCTACAACGGTTCTGGGGGGAGATGACGGTCTCCGAAGAGTGCTGCTGCGCATCACGAATGCCACGACCGCGGCTGTGACAGTACGGAATTCGCTTTTCACCCTGCGAACCTCTGCGATTGCAATCGCTGCTACTGGCTGTGATGGGCGGCAGGTCAACGAATTCAACGCCTGCCTTTCAGTGGGGCGAGCAAAGGAATGTGGCTGAATTGAAACTGTCTGAGGGCGAATTGTCACCCACTTCGTGACCTTGTCAGCCGTGTCGAAGTGGGTGGGCCAAGGCAGAATTCGCGCGCCCCGACAACAGCGTCGGAATCCGCTGAGCCGGTCTGTCGGCACGTGCATTACGACGAGATCGCCACCGCAGTGTGGTGGGTGTGCGGATCGTCGATGGCGTCGAGGAGGTAGCGGGCGAGATCGGTTCGGGTGGTGCGGTTTCCGACGCGTTCGGTGGCGCCGAGGGAGATTCGGAGCCGGTCGGTGCCCGGTGCGTCGGTGAGCTGGGTGGGTCGGACGGCAGTCCAGGTCAGGTCACTGCGGGCGAGTTGTCGTTCCATGCGGTGCATGTCGTCGTAGGTGCTGTGCATGATCCGGTACAGCAGCCGGCCGAAGGCCCTGATGATCGGACCGGCGTCGGCTGGTGTCTGCAACCCGGCCGAGGAAATCACCAGTAGCCGGGCGCGGGATGGCAGGGCGGCGGCGAGTGCGGCGGTGCCGGCGGAGTAGACGGTGGTCGGGCCGCGCCCGGCGGAGCCGAGCGCGGAGATGACCGCATCCTGACCGTTCAGCAGTCCAGTGAGTTTGTCAGAATCGGTGAGATCGACTGTGGCAGTGCTCAATTCGGGGTGATTCGGCGGGTCGGCCCACGGCTGGCGGGTGATCGCGGTGACGCGATGCCTGCGGGCCAAGGCCTGCTCGACGACGAGGCGTCCGGTGCGCCCGGTGGCGCCGATGACGGTGATGGCGGCCATGGTCAGCGCTCGGCCGGACGGCTGGCGGGCTGGAATTTGAAGGTGATGGCCTCCAGAAGCGGTTTGCGTTGGGTTTTCTGGACCGCGGCGATCTTCCATTCGCCGTCGGCGTCGCGGACCACGGTGTAGGTGGCGCGCTTGCCGAGCTTCTTCGGCTGTTTCTTCGACGACTCGCCGGCGCAGACGATGACGGCGGTGTCGGTGCCGTAGCGGCGGATGTCGAGGATCTCGGTCCACAGCTTGGTGCCCTTCAGGAAGCTGTCGAACAGCACCTGGTGGGCGTTGCCGATCTCCGCGCCGCCCCAGTAGATGGTGCCCGGGTAGGTGACGTCGGTGGCGTCGGCGGTGAAGCAGGCACCGTAGGCGGTGCCGTCGCCGCGGTTCCAGGCATCCTGGCTGCGGGCGATGAGGGCGCGGATGGCATCGATGTCGGTGTGCGCGGTGGTGTTCATGACGGTTCCCTAAGTTTGTAGTGTCTGGGGTTGATGCCCTGGATGCCCAGGAGGTGTGATGGTGTCAACCCCGGCTGGATCTCGGTCTGCGAGCAGTGCCAGGCTCACGCGTCGGGGGAGCAGGCGTAGTGCGCCTGTGGTCAGCCTGTTGGTCCGGCTGGTCAGCACAACGGGTCCGGCCTTGTCGGACAATGCCTTTCGGGCGCGGTCGACCACCTGCTCGGGTGATTGGGTCAGCCATGCCGGTATGCCCTGTGCGGTCTGTGACTCGGTGAGGGTGATACCCGGGCATAGTGCTGTCACATGCACGCCGCGTGATTTCTGCTCGTGCCACAGGCTTTCGGAGAACGCGGTGACGAATGCCTTGGTCGCGCTGTAAACGGCCATCCCGGGCTTGGGGGTGTGTCCGAGGGTGGAGGACACGTTCACCAACGCGCTTCCCGGCTCGGCGCCTTCGAGGAATGCGTGCGCAAGTGTGATCATTGCCCGGCAGTTGAGATCCAGTGTGGTGAAGGCGGATTCGAGCGGGGTCGCCGAGAAGTCGCCGGGAGCGGCGGTTCCGGCATTGTTCACCAGCAGGCGGTAGTCCGTCGTGTGTAGCAATTTCGCGGTGGCGGCGAGTCCGGCGGGATCGGCTAGGTCGGCGACGAGGTGATCGTGCCCGTTGCCGAGTTGGGCGAGTAGGTCATCCAGTGCGTCCTGGCGGCGCGCTACGGCGGTGACCGAGTAGCCCGCCGCGGCGAGAGATGTCGCGAATGCTCGGCCGATCCCGGCGCTGGCGCCGGTCACCAGAGCCTTCGGTGGCGGTTCTGTGGTTCGGTATCCGATGTCGCTGACCATGGCAACCTCCCGATGTGTTAACTTTGTTTAAGATTCTTCATCTTTAAAGAAGTATCTTTATAGAGGAAGAGATTATGGAGAGAGGCTGCCGATGTCAACGGAAGATCGATCCGCCGAGGCGAGTGCGATCTATCGCCGCTATCTGAGCGCGGTGCTGCTGCATGCCCAGGCCGGTGCGCGGGCGTGTGGCCTGGGCGCCACCGACCTGTACGCGCTCAATATCTTGGACCTCGACGGTGCAATGACTCCGGGGGAATTATCTGCCCGCACCGGTCTTACCACGGGTCCGACGACGCGCCTCATCGACCGGTTGGAGCAGGGGGGATATGTCCGTCGCGTGCCGGACGCGGGCGACCGGCGCAAAGTAGTGGTTGAACCGATCGGCCAGCCCGCCGAGCTCGATCGGATGCTGGCGCCGGCTCGCGGCAAGATCGGCGAGATCATCTCCGGATACACCCCCGAACAGCGCGCCATGCTGTTCGACTACTTCGACCGTGCCGCCACCGCATTCCAGCAGGCCGTCAGCGAAATCGAGTGAGCCTCCTCCCACGCCGATACAGCGGATTCGAGCCCGCAACAACCTGAGCGTGACCTGCACTGTGTGTCGCCGCTACTGCCCGATGGCCAGCGGTTTCCACTGGTGTAGGGCGTGGGCGTGGTGGCCGTGTACCCCTGCGGCTTCGGCGGTGGCCAGGGTCTGAGGTGGTTCAGGTTGCGAAGAACACGGTGGATTGCTGGGCGATCTCGATGCCGCGGGCGGTGGGCCGGTCAGGGTGCGCTGGATCCGCAGTTTCTTTCCTGATCCTGCAATGGTTGCTGCGTGAAGCAACATCAATCATCCCAGGTCAGAAGACGCTTTCGCTATTTCTGCATGCCTCTACCCGCCGTTTACTTCGGTGGATCCAGGCTAAGCTGGCCGTGCGAGACAGCCTCGATCACATCGCCTCGAAGGAGTGCACCGTGAGCGTCGTACGTTTCGACATCGTTGACAGCCTTGGGCACATCACGCTGACGAGCCCGCCGAACAACTTCGTCAGCGCTCGATTCAACACCGATCTGGCCGCTGCGGTGCACGACGCCAGCGATAGCAACATTCGAGCGCTACTGGTTCGGGCCGAAGGCCCCAACTTCTCCGTGGGCCCAGCCGTGGACGAATGGGCCGGCAAGAGCTACAGCTGGTTTCGTACCTTCATCGCCGAGATCACCAACACCTACCGCGCGATCGAAGCACTCGAGATACCGGTTGTGACCGCCATCCGCGGCCAGACCGTCGGGGGTGGCCTCGAGCTGGCGCTGTCGGCGGACTTTATCGTCGCCGCCGACAACACCGTCATGTGGTGCGCGGAGGTCACCGGGGGGCAACTGCCGCTGGCCGGCGGCTACCAACGCCTGGCCAGTCTGATCGGTCCGTCCGCGGCGCGTCGCATGGTCATGCTCGGCGAACCGACCCCGGTCATCACGATCCCCACGGTCGCCGACTACATAGTGCCCGACGATCAACTCGACGACACCGCGCTACGGCTGGCCACGAGACTCTCGCGTGGCCCAACCCGCAGCTACGCCGCAGCCAAATCCGTGCTCAAAGCCTGGTCGGCGGGCGGCATCTCGGCAGCCGACAAACTCATGCTCGACCTGACCATTGGGCTGTTTCACACCGAAGACTCCCGAAAGAGCCTCGACGCACTGCTAGGCGCACTCGCGCGCGGTGAGCAACCGGCCACCGGCCACGTCTCGCCCGGCATCACCTTCACGGGGCGCTGACACCAACCTACCCGGAGCAATAGCCGCGCCCCCGAGCAACATTGATACAGCGAGCACCGTGGCGGCGATCCGGACGATGGAGGAGCTGTCCTGACCGTACGGCCGGAAAAGGACAGGTAATCGCAGAAATCACGGGTGCCGCTTCGACTATACGAAACCCATATATTCTGCCCTTGCAACGGCTCCCAAGTGAGAGCCCGGCGGATTCCGGACAGCTGCATGAAGGGCTATTCATGGTGCCCGCCGGTTCCGGTAATCAGCGTGGACCTGACTACGGCGGAACTCCCTGCACATCGGTCTGCCGGGTCGACGATGTTCCACTCGAAAGTCATGACGAAACGGTGACCTTGGGCCCAGCCTGCGGGACATACTCGGGTCGGGAGCCGAGACTGTGAGCCATGGACACGCGCCGTCTGCCACGTTGGGCCGGGATTTTGTTCAGCACCGATCCGGTGTCCGCGCGGGCGACGGAGATCGCGGTGGGGTGCCTGCGGATCGTGGCCGGGCTGATCTGGCTGTACAACGTGGTGTGGAAGGTGCCGCCCGATTTCGGGCGCAACGGCAACACCGCGCTGTACCATTTCACTCGGCAGGCGGTCGAGCATCCGGTCTTGCCGCCGTTCAGTTGGTTGGTCGAGCATGTCGTGCTGCGGTGGTTCACCGCGTTCGGCTGGCTGACGCTGATGGTCGAGACGGCGCTGGCCGTGTTGCTGCTGACCGGTACGGCGGTGCGGTTCGCTGCGGTGCTGGGCATCGGCCAGTCACTGGCCATCGCCTTGTCGGTCGCCGAGGCGCCCGGCGAATGGCCCTGGTCCTACATCATGCTGATCGCGATACACACGGTGCTGCTGTTCACCCCGGCGGGACGGTTCGCCGCCGTGGACGCAGTACGTGCGGACCGCGGCGCCGCGCGTTTGCTGCGCAGATTGGGCGTGGCGCTGGTGGTTGTCGCGGTCGTGGCGCTGCTGGGCGGACTGCACAATCCGGTGCGGGCGCCGCTGGGCGCGTTTGTCGGCTATGAGCCGCTGCAGTTCTCACTCGGCAACTACAACCTGATCGGCGCGCTCGCGCTGCTGGTGACCGGGGCGGCGATGCTCGTGGCCGCGCTATCGGGGGGCCGCCCACCCGCATTGGTGGCCCTCGTACTCGCCGCGGCGGCTGCGGCGACGCTCTACGTGCAATCGGGCCGCACAGCCAGCTGGCTCGGCGGAACCAACACCAGCGCAGCCGTTTTCGTGTGCGCCGTGGTCGTGGTCGCGGCGACGTGGCGGCGTCCGGCCGGACCGAAGAAAGGATCATGATGGATCTGGACGTACGGATGGAATCGGTTGTCGGGGCGGCGGCCGAGTCCGCCGAGAAGCCAGTTCACCGAGCAGTGGGCGAGGATGCTCGCCGCAGTTGTCTTCGCGTGCGCCTGACCAGTCCCGCCGCGATGGCGCGAGGATGGTGAGGTATCACATGCGCGAGTCGGACAGCCACCCACCGGCCACTCCACAGGACCCGACGTATCCGCTGATAGCGGGCAAGGACTACGCGGCGGAATCTGTGTTCCGCCCCGAGAACCTGCTCCGGGAAGCACGGCGGCAACGCGGTATTGCCGACATCTCCGTCCCGCCGGTGTGCCTCCTCGACCCCGATGGCGACATCGTCCGCTATCTGGCGCGCACCGGCCGGGGGCAACGCCACCCGGGCTGGGCCTGCTACCACACCGAGATGTGGACGACCTACCTGCCCGGCGCGAGCACCGCGGGGCCGGGCATCGAGATCGGCGTCGTCGGCATGGCCGTCGGAGCGCCGTTCGCGGTCCTGGTCGCCGAGCAGCTCACCGCTTCCGGTGTCCGGCTGACCCTCAGCATCACATCGGCCGGCCAGATCACCCGGATGGACGAGCCGCCCTATTTCGTGCTCATCGAACGCGCCTGGCGCGACGAGGGCACCAGCGCACACTATCTGCCTCCCGGTCGCTGGAGCATCCTGCCCGGCCACCTGCTTCGCCGCCTCGACCGGGCATTCGACAGCCTGGACGAGCATGTGCGCATCGGGTCGGCCTGGACCACCGACGCGCCGTACCGGGAGACCTCGGCCGCAATCCGGGCCGCCGAGCGCGAAGGCATCGCCTGCGTGGAGATGGAGGCCGCCGCCCTCTACGCCTACGCCACCGCCCAGCAGCGCGATGTGGTGTGCATCGCGCACATCACCAATACCATTGCCACCGCCGGCGACGACTTCGACAAAGGCGCCGACAACGGGGTCCACGCCGCACTCGCGGTGGCCCACGCCGCCACGACAGCGCTGCTCCCCGCCGAAGCATTCCGCGCAGGAACGCAGGTTACGACAAGTCCAGCAACCCGGTGTTGAGCGCCGACACCGCCTGGCAGTTCGCACGCGAGCGAAGCAGGGATTTCCCGGAGCGTCACCCAGCTTGTCCTGGTCACATCGGGGTTGCGCCTCCGGCAGCCGGTTTTGTGTGGCGCGCCGACGTGCACCGATCACACGCTGGCGCGATAGCAGCGTATGCCGAGCAATTGCCCGCCATGTCGAGGCCGGGCATCCGCGCTGGTATCGGCTCGGTCCAGCATCGGAGTCGCCGCGGCCGCAAGTCGCGCCGCGGCCGCCGGATTCCAGGTTCTCGAACTGCACGGGGCCCACGGCTATCTCATTCACCAGTTCCTGTCGCCATACTCGAACCATCGCACCGACCACTACGGCGGCCCCCTGGAGAACCGCCTCCGTTTCGCGGTCGAAGTCGTCACGGCTGTGCGTGCCGTGTGGCCTCAGGAACTGCCCTTGTTCTTCCGCGTCTCGGCCACCGACTGGCTTGCCGGGGATACCGGCGACGCACGGGAGGGCTGGACAGTGGAGGACACCATCACGCTCGCGGGGCATCTCGAGCACCTCGGAGTCGACCTGATAGACCTATCGACCGGCGGCTCGGCTCCCGACGCCCGCATTCCCGTCGGCCCGGGATACCAGGTTCCTTTCGCCGCTCGCGTGCGCAAGGAAGTCGATATCGCCACCGCCGCAGTGGGTCTCATCACGCGTTCACTATGGCCGGATATGGTCGGCTTGTTGGGTTCGGGTGCTGCATAGGGTTTCTCACCTTTGCGTAGCCTGGACGTGGTGGGAGCTGTGGACTTCGGCGGCGAGCCTGATGTGGAGTGGGATTTCGCAGCGGCCGATGCTGCGCTACCAGGTGCCGCGATTATCGGATACCGCGATGCGGGTGGCACCGGGTTGGACCTCCGGGTTGCTGGGACACCGGCGATCACCGTGGTCATCGAGTTCGGGGATCGCGAACTGATCGTCGATGCTGCCGTCGGGCGGCAGACACTCAACGGCTTCGTCGTGGGGCTTCCCATCGAGGCCATGCGCATCCGTAGCGAGCGGGCCGAGTGCATCGAGGTTCGCGTGTCGCCGATACAGGCGTATTCGCTGTTGGGTATTCCCCCAACCGATTTGGGCCGGGGTGCTGTCGCTCTGGAGGATCTGTGGGGATGGCGGGCTCGGCGGCTGCGTGAGCAACTCGCGGCCGCCCGGACCTGGGACGAACGTTTCGCACTGACGAAATCGTTTCTGGCACAGCATGACAGGCCGATGCGGACCCCGGACCCGGAGGTGCTCGCCAGCTGGAATCGCATACTGACCTCCCGTGGCCAGGTGAGGATCGGCGAGCTCGCCGAATCCTTCGGATGGAGCCGTAAACGGCTGTGGGCGCGGTTCGAGTCCCAGATCGGCTTGACACCCAAGCGCGCGGCGATGCTGGTCCGATTCCGGTACGCGGTCGAGGGCCTGCTGGCGGGTCGGCCCGCCGCCGACGTCGCGGCGGCGGGCGGGTACACCGATCAGGCTCATCTGTGCCGGGACGTGTCGATCTTCGCGGACCGCACGCCGGGGGCGCTGATGGGGCATTATCTGCCTGCCATCGCCCGGCACCGGTACCGAGCCTGGGGAAAATTTTTCCAATACCGCGCGTGACCGGTCGGTCGATAGTGGTGTTCGCCTCGGGTGCGGTCGGCGAGCTGATCGCACCCGAGCTATCACCCCATCGACAACGAGAGGACAAGTGTCGTGACCAACACCCTCGATCCCGCGGAGCTACAGACCGCCCTGGAGACTGTCCATCGCGCGGGCATGCCAGGAGTTTTCGCCGAGGTGCGCGCCGATGACCAGATCTGGCGCGGCGCCGCTGGAGTCGCCGATGTCGCCACCGACCGTCCTGTCACGGCTGATATGCGACATCGCGTCGGCAGCATCACCAAGACGTTCACCGCCGCCGCCGTGCTGCAGCAGGTCGACACTGGCGAGATCGGGCTCGACACACCGATCGGCCACTACCTGCCACGGTTGGTTCCCGGCGAACGCGGTGCGGCGATCACGGTCCGGATGTTGATCAACCACACCAGCGGCTTCGCCGAATACCTCCCGTATGCCTACCCGTCCCTCGCGGCCTTCCCCGCCTTGGCGAATACGACACCGGCGAGCCTGGACGACAACCGGTTCACCCAGTTTCACCCGACCGAGCTGATCGAGATGGGGGTCTCGGCGCCTCCCGTCGGAACCCCAGGTGGGACACCGGGGGTGTACTCGAACACCAATTACCTGCTCCTGTGCCAACTCCTGGAGTCGGTAACCGGCACCTCGGCGGAGAAATACATCACCCGCGCCGTCATTGAACGCACCGCGCTGCGGGACACCGAGCTCCCGGCCGGACCACATATCAACGGACCGCACGCACTGCACTACGAGGCGTGGTTCGGCATGATCGACCCGCCGCGCGACTACAGCGTCTATGACATGTCCTGGGTGGGACCGGCGGCTTCGCTGATATCGACCGTCGCGGACCTGAACCGCTTCTTCGGCCTGCTGCTGGCCGGTGAAATCATCAGCCGATCGTCGCTGGCACAGATGCAACGCACCGTTCCGGTCGTCTCCTTCGAGGGAAAGATCCTCGACTACGGTCTCGGCCTGCACAGGATGGAGGTGCCCGGTCACGGCACCTACTGGGGCCATGACGGCTCCGTCTGGGGCGGCGGAGCGATTTCCATGACCAGTGCTGACGGCAAACGACAAATGTCCATCGCGGTGAACCTGCAGCGATGGAACAAACTCGACTCCTCGGGTAGGCCGCAGCCCCACCCCATCGACGACGCACTTCGGGTCTTCACCCAACTGGCGCTGTGTGCTTGATACACACAACATCCTGAATTCGGCATGACCGTGTACTGACGGCAGCGGCCCCGAGATGACGCGGGTTCATGCGGTCGTCGCAACATTCTCGATTGAGAGGTTGCGGCGGCCGTGTCGTTTTCGGGTGGTCTTGGTCAGTTCGGTGATCGATCGGTGAGTTCGAGGCAACGGTCTAGTTCGGTGGATCGCGAGCGTATCCGATTGATGTTCAACGCAACTGGATCGGTGAATCAGGCAGCGAAGGCGGCAGGTGTTTCGCATCCGACAGCTCGTCGGGTCTTGGTCGCGGCGGGGCTGCTCAGCGCGGTCAAGGCTGAGCGGGGTAAGCCCGCGGCCAAGCCTGCGACGACCGCGGACCGCGCCGACATCGGCGCGGCGGCGGCCAATCGATCTATACGCCGACATCGAGGTCGTGGTGTCTCCCTGTGCTCAGTTGTGATTCCAGGGGCCGTTCTGGGGCAGATCAGCCCAAATCCGCTGATCCGAGACTGGCCTTCAGCTTCCTCGCTCCAGATGCCTTGCAGTGCAAAGACTTTTCTGCAGTAGACGTCAGCCGGCGGACGCACCTGCGAAGTGCTCGGCGATCATCGCGCGAACAATGCACGATCTGGCTCTGGTATCCACGTGGCGCTGACTGCGTTGCCGTTGTAGCTGCCGGTGACGAAGTCGATCAAAGAGCTGAGCTGTGGATGGGGAGTGATCGTCTCCCGCCACAGCAGTGCCATGGGGTAAGCGGGCGTGGGGTTGACGATGGGGATGCGGCGGATGTTCGGATGCCACGGCGTCGTGGTTCCTGCACCGCCGAAGGTGACCAGTGTCGTCGAGTCCGCGATGCGGTCGATAATGTTCGCGAACCCGATGCCGCCGGGGTGCCGCTCGGTATTGATTGTGATGCCGCAGCTTTCGCTGAGTCGACCGTAGAAGTCGCCCACTTCGGAGTCGAATCCGGCTCCGGGTACCCACGCGGTGAGTCCGTCGAGGTCGTCGAGTTCGACCTGATCGCGGCCGGCGAGTGGATGGCCATTGCCGACGAGCAGATGCAGAGCGTCGAGGTAGGCGGGTGTCGCGGTGACATACGCCGGCAGTGGGCGGGTGTGCCAGTGTGCGCGGGCGAAGGCGACGTCCACCCGACAGTCGATCACGGCGCTCCGTGATGTCGTAGACGGGCCCATCATGATGAGCTCGACCTCGGCGTCCGGGTGCTTCTCGAGGTAGAACCGCATCAGGTTCGCGTCGGCGATCTGGGCACCGTGCACCGCGACGCGAAGTACTTGCGCATCGCGCACCGCGGCGATAGCGGCGTCGGCCGAAGCGAGGACCGAGCGTGCGTGCGGCAGCAAGCGGGCGCCGTGAGCGGTCAACGCGACGTTGCCGATCCGGCGCTCGAATAGTTGGGCGCCCAGTTGACCCTCCAATTTTGCGATTCGCTTCGACACCGCTTGCTGGCTGATGCCCAGCGCCGACGCGGCCAGACCGAACTGGCCTTCGTCGCTGACGGCGATCATCGCGCGTACCGCGGACAGATCGAGGTCCACCCTGACACCTGCATCCACATCCATTGGTTGTTTGTCGGCTCGTGTCGTTTGTTCGACAGACCGGCACTTTAGCTGGTCATATACCTGCCAGATTTGCCGGGCGCTGGTTTGCGTCCAACAACCAAGTGACGTCGATAGAGCCTGAGTGGGTGGTTGGTGGTCATGAGTCGTTCGTCCTTCGTGCATCTGCACAATCACACCGAGTACTCGATGCTCGACGGTGCGGCAAAGGTCGGCCCGCTGTTCAAGGAAGCTGAGCGGCTCGGAATGACCGCGGTCGGCATGACCGACCACGGCAACATGTACGGCGCCAGCGAGTTCTACAACGTCTCCAAGAAGCACGGCATCAAGCCGATCATCGGCATCGAGGCGTACATTGCACCCGAGTCGCGGTTCAACACCAAGCGAGTGTTGTGGGGCGATCCGAGCCAGAAGTCCGACGATGTCTCCGGCAGCGGTGCCTACACGCACATGACGATGGTCGCCGAGAACTCGACGGGCCTGCGGAACCTGTTCAAGCTGTCGTCGCTCGCGTCGATCGAGGGCCAGCTCGGCAAGTGGCCGCGCATGGACGAGGACCTCATCGCCGCACACGCCGAGGGCATCATCGCGACCACCGGCTGTCCGTCAGGCGAGATCCAGACCCGGCTGCGCCTCGGACACGATCGTGAGGCGCTCGAGGCCGCCGCGAAGTGGCGGGAGATCTGGGGCAAGGACAACTTCTTTCTCGAGCTGATGGACCACGGGCTGTCGATAGAGCGCCGGGTCCGCGCGGGTTTGCTCGAGATCGGCAACAAGCTGGGTATCCCGCCACTCGCGACCAACGACTGTCACTACGTGACCAAGGACGCGGCCGAGAATCACGAGGCGCTGCTGTGCATCCAGACGGGCAAGACCCTCTCGGATCCCATGCGGTTCAAGTTCGACGGCGACGGCTACTACCTCAAATCGGCTGACGAGATGCGGGCCATCTGGGACTCGGAGGTCCCCGGTGCGTGCGACAACACCATGTTCATCGGCGAGCGGATACAGCCGTACGAGGACGTGTGGCAGCACCGCGACCGGATGCCGATCTTCCCGGTGCCCGAGGGTGAGACGCAGGCGAGCTGGCTGCACAAGGAGGTCATGCGAGGCCTCGGCCGCCGCTTCCCGGCCGGACCACGGCGGGACTACGTCGAACGCGCCGAGTACGAGATCGGCGTCATCAACCAGATGGGGTTCCCCGCCTACTTCCTCGTGGTCGGCGACCTGATCAACCATGCCCGCGAGGTCGGCATCCGCGTCGGTCCTGGGCGAGGCTCGGCGGCCGGTTCGCTCGTCGCGTACGCGATGGGCATCACCAACATCGATCCCATCCCGCACGGCCTGCTGTTCGAGCGGTTCCTCAACCCCGAGCGCGTGTCGATGCCCGATATCGATATCGACTTCGACGATCGCCGCCGGGGTGAGATGGTCCGCTACGCCACCGAGAAGTGGGGCAGCGACAAGGTCGCGCAGGTGATCACGTTCGGCACCATCAAGACCAAGGCCGCCATCAAGGACTCCGCGCGAGTCCAGTTCGGCCAGCCGGGTTTCGCGATCGCCGACCAGATCACCAAGACGCTGCCGCCACCGATCATGGCGAAGGACATCTCGGTTTCCGGTATCACCGACCCCGAGCACGAGCGCTACCAGGAGGCCGCCGAGGTCCGTGCGCTCATCGAGTCGAACCCGGACGTCGCGAAGATCTACCAGACCGCGAAGGGCCTCGAGGGCCTGATCCGCAACGCCGGTGTCCACGCGTGCGCGGTGATCATGTCCCGCGAACCGCTCACCGACGCCATCCCGGTGTGGAAGCGCGCACAGGACGGCGCGATCATCACCGGCTGGGACTACCCGTCGTGTGAGGCCATCGGTCTGCTCAAGATGGACTTTCTGGGCCTGCGCAACCTCACCGTCATCGGCGACGCGATCGAAAACATCAAGGCCAACCGCGGTATCGACCTCGACCTCGACACGCTGCCCATCGACGATCCCGCCACCTACGCGATGCTCGCCCGCGGCGACAACCTCGGTGTCTTCCAACTCGATTCGGCAGGTATGCGCGAGCTTCTCCTGCGCATGGCACCCACGGAATTCAACGACCTCATCGCATCGAACGCGCTCTACCGCCCCGGCCCGATGGGCGTCGGCGCGCACTGGTCATATGCGGACCGCAAGAACGAACGCGAGGCCGTCACGCCCATCCACCCGGAACTCGACGAACCCCTGCACGACATCCTCGCCGAAACCTACGCGCTGATCGTCTACCAAGAACAGATCATGCAGATCGCCCAGAAGGTGGCCGGCTACACCCTCGGACAAGCCGATCTGCTCCGCCGAGCGATGGGCAAGAAGAAGCCCGAGGTTCTCGCAGCGGAGTTCGAGAACTTCCGCAACGGGATGCGCACCAACGGCTACAGCGACGAAGCGATCACCGCACTGTGGGAGGCAGTGCTGCCGTTCGCCGGCTACGCATACAACAAATCGCACGCGGCCGGATACAGCCTCGTCATGTACTGGACCGCATATCTCAAGGCCAACTACCCGGCCGAGTACATGGCGGGTCTGCTCACCTCGGTCGGTGACGACAAGGACAAGGCCGCGGTGTACCTGTCGGACTGCCGGAAGATGGGCATCACGGTGCTGCCGCCCGACGTCAACGCATCGCGCGTCGACTTCGCCTCGGTCGGCGAGGACATCCGCTTCGGCCTGGGCGCGGTGCGCAACGTCGGCACGAACGTGGTGTCGTCGATCATCGCGGCCCGCGAGCAGAAGGGGAGCTTCACCGACTTCTCCGACTACCTCAACAAGATCGACGCGCTGGCGTGTTCGAAGAAGGTCACCGAATCCCTCATCAAGGCAGGAGGATTCGATTCGCTCGAGCATCCTCGCAAGGGCCTGATGCTGGTGCATGCCGATGCGATCGACGCGGTGATGGGCACCAAGAAGGCCGAGGAGATGGGGCAGTTCGACCTGTTCGGTGGGCACGACGTCGACGAGTCGATCGCGTCCGTCTTCAACGTCAAGGTGCCCGACGAGGAATGGGACTCCAAGCACAAACTCGCACTCGAACGCGAGATGCTCGGACTCTATGTGTCCGGGCACCCCCTCGACGGCATTGCCGCTGCGCTGTCATCACGTACCGACACCTCCATCGCGGCAGTGCACGCCGGAAAGATCCGTCACGGCCAGAAGATCGTGATCGGTGGTCTCGTCGCGGCTGTCGACCGCCGCGTGAACAAGAAGGGCGAGCCCTGGGCCATCGTCGAGATCGCAGATCTTGACGCCGCCACAGAAGTCCTCATCTTCGCCTCGGCCTACACCAGCTTCCACTCCGCCCTCACCAACGACTCCGTTCTCCTCGTCACCGCGAACGTCAATATTCGAGATGGCAGAACATCACTCGTCGCGGTCGACATCTTCACACCGGATCTGGGAGCAGGTGGACCGGGTGCCGATCCGATGACCCTCACCATCGCGGTGAGGGCGTGTACACGCCCCAACATCGAAGTCCTCCGGGAGATTCTCCAACGCCACCCCGGGGACACCGACGTGCACATCATCCTGTCTGGAAGTACGAAAACGTCGCGGTGGGCAATCGACCCACGATTCCGCATCCGCAAGACACCAGCCCTACTCGGAGATCTCAAGGTCCTGTTCGGGGCTAACTGCCTGACAACAGCTGTCGTTACGGCCGATGCGTAGATCGGTCAGCGGGCTGTCAGCTGGGCCGTCGTCGAGGACCCCAACCTGATCGGCACGGCGGGGCTGGTACCGACGATGGTGCTGCGCCGGAAGGCGCACCTGGTCGAAGTGAGCTGCAGACGAAGGGCGACCCCGAGTCGCTGACGAGGTCGTTGTCGGGCGGCCGGGCGGAGGGGTGGACACCCCGCCCGGACCGCATTGGAGTTCTACCAGCTTTTTCCCGTTCGGTCGGGTATATCCGTGTGAACGATGTCGCTCTCTAGAATGAATCGACCGTGTTCATCGTTCTTGGGGAGTCGCCGCCGTGACCATTCAGCCCGTTCGCCTCTTCGGCGATCCAATCCTGCGATCACATGCGGCGGTGGTCACCGAGTTCGATCGTGAGCTGCGCCAGTTGGTCACCGACCTGATCGACACCATGCACGATGACGGCGGGGTGGGTATGGCGGCGCCGCAGATCGGCGTCGGTCTGCGGGTTTTCGTCTACGACACCGGGGATGCGAGCGGACATCTGATCAATCCGACCTACGAAGTGGTCGGTGTGGAGGAGCAGGTCGGGCCCGAGGGCTGCCTGTCGATCCCCGGGCTGCGCTATGACACGCGGCGCGCACTGCGGGTGCGGGCCGCGGGTGTCGACGTGCACGGCAAGCCGGTGGAATTCGCGGCCGAGGGCCTGCTGGCTCGTTGTGTACAGCATGAAACCGATCATCTGGATGGTGTGCTGTTCATCGATCGGCTCGATCCCGCGCAGCGCAAGGAGGCGATGCGCACCATTCGCGAATCCGATTGGTTCAGCGCGGGTATCACCGTGCGTAGTTCGGGTGCGCTCGGCTCGACCGAGGCCGGACTGTTCGGACGGGGTCGCTGATGCGCATTGTCTTCGCGGGCACACCGGAACCGGCGGTCCCGTCGCTACAGCGTTTCATCGATTCGCAGCGACACGAGGTGCTCGCGGTGCTGACCCGGCCCGATGCGGTCGCCGGGCGTGGACGCAAGGTGCAGCGGTCGCCGGTCGGGCGGCTCGCCGAGGAGCACGGCATTCCCGTGCTGACGCCGCGGCGCCCCGCCGAGCCCGAATTCATCGAGCAGCTCACCGAATTGGCGCCCGACTGTTGTCCGGTGGTGGCCTACGGAGCGCTGCTCCCGCAGCAAGTCCTCGATATTCCGCGCTTCGGCTGGATCAATCTGCACTTCTCGCTACTGCCCGCGTGGCGCGGCGCGGCTCCGGTGCAGGCGGCGATCGACGCGGGCGACGAGTTCACCGGCGCGTCCACATTCCAGATCGAAGCGGGTTTGGATACCGGGCCGGTCTTCGGTGTGGTGACCGAGAAGATCGCGGTGACCGATACTGCGGGCGCGTTGCTGGATCGGCTCGCCGATACCGGGGCGGTGCTGCTCGAGAAGACGCTCGACGGCGTGGAAGACGGGACGTTGCAGGCGGTTCCGCAACCCCACGATGGTGTTTCCTACGCACCCAAGGTGCCGGTCGAGGCCGGACATGTCCGTTGGGACCAGCCCGCGTTGGCGATCAACCGCCGCATTCGCTCGGTCACCCCCGCACCCGGTGCCTGGACCCAAGTGGGCGGTACCCGGTTGAAGATCGGTCCCGTCGAAATGGTCGAGGAAGTCCTGCCGGAACGGACGATCGAGGTACACAAGTCCGGCGTCTTCGTCGGCACCGCGACCACCGCGGTCCGCCTCGATCAGGTGCAACCACAAGGCAAACGTATGATGTCCGCCCTCGACTGGGCCCGTGGCGCCCGCCTGCAGCCTGGCGCGGTGGTCGAGTGACGCCGCCGAATCGCAGGTCCGCCGGGAAATCCGTCGACTCGGGTTGGCTCGCCCGCGCGACATCAGCGAAAAGTGGTGCACAGCAGAAGAATGCGCAGTCCACGCGGCGTGACGACGAAGCCCGACCGTGGCGCACCGACCAGATCCGTGGCGATGCGCCGCAAACCCGATCAGAGCGGTGGAATATGACCGATCAGCGCAAGTCCGGATCATCGAGTGAAGGTTCGTCGCAGCGCGGAGGTTCGACCTCGGCGCAGGGCAAAGGCGCGGTGCGCGGTGGATCGGGTGGCGCCGCACGGGTCGGTCGGGGAGCAAAAGCCGCCGGACAGGGCGATCCGGCGCGGCGCGGCGCGGCGGCGCGGCGGTCTTCGGAACGGGATGACAGCCCTCGGAACAAGGACGCGCGGCAGTCGGGCGCCGACCGACGCGAAAATCGCTCGGGGACTGAACGTTCTGCAGGCGCATCCGGCTCGTGGGATCGCGGCGCGAAGGGGAAAGGGCCTGCGAACGGTGCTCGGAGTGAGGGCCGTGCATCCGCATCGGCGGGTGGGAAGGCAGGACGGCAGGGGAAGCAATTGACCGGCAGTGCTGAGCGCCGTTCGAGTCGTGCGGGAAGTTCGGGTGCGACGGCCGGTGGGAGCAGCACGGCCGCTGCTTCGGGTAGGCGTGCCGGCTCGCCGAAAGGGCGTGGGCGGCAAAAGGATTCGGCAGCACAGGGGGATCCGGTGCGGCTCGTGGCGCGGGATGTGTTGCGGGCGGTGCGCGAGCGGGCGGCTTATGCGAATCTCGTGCTGCCGGGGCTGCTGCGCGAGCGGCAGATTTCGGGGCGGGATGCGGCATTGGCGACCGAACTGACCTACGGTGCCTGCCGTTCGCTCGGGTTGCTGGACGCGGTCATCGCGGCGGGTGCCGGGCGTCCGGTCGAGGAGATCGATGGGCCGCTGCTGGATGTGTTGCGCCTCGGGGCTTATCAGTTGCTGCGCACCCGGATCGGGGCGCATGCGGCAGTGGATACGTCGGTGGAATTGGCGCGCGCGGAATTCGGTGCCGGTAAGGCTGGTTTCGTGAATGCCGTGCTGCGGCGGGCGGGGGAGAAGTCCGTCGACGAGTGGGTGGATGAACTCGCGCCGCGGGATCCGGTGGGGCGGTTGGCATTCGAATTCGCGCATCCGGTGTGGATCGCGCAGGCATTCGCGGATGCACTCGGTGCGCGAGCCGGGGAGCTGCGGGACGTGCTGGCGGCCGACGATGCTCGTCCGATCGTTCATCTGGTGGCTCGCCCCGGCGATATCACCGCCGAGGAACTGGCCCTGGTGACGGGCGGCGAAGAGGGCAGGTGGTCGCCGTACGCGGTCTACCTCGACGGCGGCGGCGATCCCGGCAAGCTGGAGCCCGTTCGCGAAGGTATGGCGGCCGTGCAGGACGAGGGTAGTCAACTCGTCGCACTCGCGCTGACCCGGGCGGAACTGGACGGTCCAGATAATGGTCGCTGGCTCGACCTGTGTGCCGGACCCGGCGGCAAGGCGGCCCTACTCGGTGCGATCGCCGCAATCGACGGCCATCGCGTCGATGCGGTGGAACCGGCCGAACACCGCGCCGAACTCGTCCGCAAAGCGGTGCACGACCTGCCCGTCGACGTGCACGTCGCCGACGGCCGCAAGAGCGGACTTACTCCCGGCTACGACCGCATCCTCGTCGATGCTCCGTGCACCGGCCTCGGTGCACTGCGTCGCCGCCCGGAGGCCCGCTGGCGTCGCACCCCGGCCGATGTGGCAGAGCTCGTCGTCCTGCAACGCGAACTCCTCGCCGCCGCATGGGATCTGCTGCGCCCCGGCGGCGTGGTCCTGTACTCGACCTGCTCACCACACCTGCTGGAGACCGTCGCCGTGGTCGCCGACGCCGCCCGCCGCACCGGCGCCGTCCAACTCGACACCCGCGATCTCCTCCCTGGTGTCACCGATATCGGCGAGGGTCCCGGCGCCCAACTCTGGCCGCACCGCCATGGCACCGACGCCATGTTCCTCGCTGTCCTGCGCAAGCCGCTGGAATAACGCGTGATCCGGGTGCCCTCCGGCGGTCTGTCGGCGGCCGCCGCAGTTGTGACTCGCCGGGCGGGGCGGGCAGTGTGTCAGGACCCCCGTCTCCGCGGAGTGGCCTGCACTCCGGTCCACGCCTTCGCATGTGGCTTCCATGACGTGGAGGTTCGCACCGGCGCGGTGCCGATGCGTGCCGCATGATGGCCGATGGCCCTTGCGTACTCGCGGCGACATTCGTCCAAGACCGCGGCAGGTCGGCGGCGCAGACTGGTCCCATGGCGATGACATGGGACCAGGTGGTTGCGCTGGCAACCGAACTTCCCGAGGTGACGGAATCGACGTGGTGGCGCAGCCCCGCACTGAAAGGTGAGTGGTAAGGGTTTCGCGCGGCTGCGGTCGGAGGCCGAGGGCGGACTCGTCCTGCTGTGCGAGATGGCGGAGAAGGAGGCCATGCTCACCTCCGGTGACCCGGCCTTCTCCACCACCCCGCACTATGACGGATATCCCTACATCCTCATCGACCTCGACCGGATCGAGCCCGATCAACTCCGCGAATTGCTCGACGCCGCCTGGTGGTTGTCTGCGCCCGCGAAACCTCGCAAACAGCAGACACGCTGACTATGCCGGTGCTCAGTCCCGAGCCGACTGTTCGCGCAGGCGGGCAAGGGTTTTCGCGAGAATGCGCGAGACGTGCATCTGCGAGATACCCATGCGCTGGGCGATCTGGGTCTGCGTCATCGATTCGAAGAAACGCATGGTGAGAATCCGGCGTTCGCGCTCCGGAAGTCCAGCGAGCAGCGGACGGATCGCTACATACTCCTCCACCCGGTCGAATTGGGATTCCTCCTCGCCGAGGGTGTCCAGCAGCGATGCCTCGGTATCACGGCCGAGTGAGGCGGCATCGATGGAGCTCGGCTGGTAGGCGTTGCCCGCGATGACGGCCTGGGTCACCTCGTCGGGATCGACATCGAGTTCGGTCGCAATCTCTTTCGCGGTCGGGGAGCGGCCGAGGGTTTGCGAGAGCGAGTCGATGGCCGCGCCGATGCGCAGATGGGTCTCCTTCACTCGTCTCGGCACCCGCATGGCCCAGGTGTTGTCGCGGAAATAGCGACGCACCTCGCCCATGATCGTCGGCACCGCGAAGGACAGGAAGTTCGAGCCGCGCGAAATATCGAAACGGTCCACCGCGTGCACCAAACCGACCCGCGCCACCTGCGTGAGATCGTCGAACGGCTCACCGCGCCCACTGAATTTGCGGGCGATGTGATCCGCGAGCGGAATGCACCGGCTGATCAGCTCGGCACGCAACGCGGTATGCCGCGCGGTTCCCGGTTTGCTGGTCGCGAGTTGCTCGAACAGCGCGCCGACATCGTCGTACCCCGCGCCGGATGCCTGGAGGGTTTCGACTTCCTCTGCGGCCTCTTCGGTCAGCACGGGTTCGGCGTCGTCGTCCTGCTTGGCGTCGGACACGGTGTTCTCGTCCGCCACTACGCCTTCCCCCGGACCCGACGGAACTCTACCGTCGTCGGATATCCGGATGTGGCCGCGTCGAACGGGTCCTGTGTCGCTTGTACTTCATCGGTGAGAGTGCGCAGCACATGCCAACCGAAGCTGCGCTGATCCGGCAGCCCCTCCGTCGCGGCGAGGCCGGTGACCCGAACGAGTAGTTCGGTTTCCCCGACGGTGAACCGGCAGTGCAGGCTGGTCTCCGGTGCCGCGACCGCGATCAGTGTCGAGCACACCTCGTCGACGGCCAGTCGGATATCGGCCACCTCGTCGAGGGTGAAATCGCTGAGCAGCACCAGTGTTTCGGCGAGCCCACGCACGATCGGCAGCTGCGTCACCGACGCTGCCACCCGAATCTCCACCGGGGTGCTGTAGAGCCCCTTTTCCGCCGAAATGTTGATCACCCTATGCAGGCTACCCACTCCCGGCCAGAGCAACCCTGGGTACCGGTAAGCTCCCGCGATGTGTCCGATTCGACGTTTAGGCGCCCGACCACGCCGATGATCGCCCCGTCCATCCTGTCCGCCGACTTCGCCCGCCTCGCGGATGAGGCAAAAGCCGTGCATGGTGCCGATTGGTTACATGTCGATGTGATGGACGCGCACTTCGTGCCGAATCTCACCCTCGGACTCCCGGTGGTCGAAAGTTTGTTGAAGGCCACCGACATTCCGCTCGACTGCCATCTGATGATCGAAAATCCGGGCCGCTGGGCCCCGTCGTACGCGGAGGCGGGTGCGTACAACGTGACCTTCCACGCCGAGGCGACCGATGATCCGGTCGCGGTCGCGCGCGATATTCGCGCGGCCGGCGCCAAGGCCGGTCTTTCGGTGAAGCCGAATACGCCGATCGAGCCGTATCTGGAAATCCTGCGCCACTTCGACACGCTGCTGGTGATGAGCGTGGAGCCGGGCTTCGGCGGGCAGTCGTTCATTGCGCATGTACTGGAAAAGGCGCTCATCGTGCGTCGGCTGGTGGACGCGGGCGAACTGCGTTTGATCGTGGAAATCGACGGTGGCATCAATGCCGACACGATCGAGGCCGCCGCGGCGGCGGGCATCGATTGTTTCGTCGCCGGATCCGCGGTCTACAACACCGCCGATCCGAGTGCGACCGTCGAAAAGCTGCGCCAGCAGGCCGCAGCGCTCAGGTCGGGAATCTCCTAGCGGGCGGGCACTTTCCGGCCGCCGATGGTGCGGGTCGCCTCGATCACCGCGGTGAGTGGTGGCAGGGTCGTCGCGCTCTCCGGCGGCTGGATCCAGGTGCGATAGCCGGTGCGCTCGTCATCCGGTGAGGGCAGCACGACCTGGCTCCCGGTGCAGGCCACGGTCGCGTACAGCCGGAACAGCTCCGCGGATACGGCCGTGCTGAGGGTATCGGGCCGGGCCGGGCCGGTGATGAAGGTCCAGCGCCTGGCTCGCGGATGGTGCACCACCGGTGCGGCGAGCTGCGCCTGGATGAGCTGCTGCTGCACTTGTTCACCCAGCTCGGCGGGCATCGTGATGGCGCCGTAATGGGCACCGATTTGGAGCAGGATGCGGCGGGACGTCGGGTCGATCGATGCCGGCATATGGAATTCGCGCCGGTACTGCACACAGCGAACTT
The DNA here is from genome assembly GCF_040680755.1 of Nocardia sp. NPDC051990. Taxonomy (NCBI): domain Bacteria; kingdom Bacillati; phylum Actinomycetota; class Actinomycetes; order Mycobacteriales; family Nocardiaceae; genus Nocardia; species Nocardia sp. NPDC051990. Next base: position 163,351 of record NZ_JBFAXH010000007.1, read on the forward strand.
CCAGCGTCGAATCGAGAAGATTGGTCACGCAACACCCCCATAAGTATCGAACCTGATTTGACCCACTGCCGCATCTGGCTTCCTCGAGTGGTGGATTTTCCTGGGGCGAACTCGCCGGACCATGTCGGGCCGGGGCGAACCGGTCCGCACTGAACGGCAAGTCGAAGTTGAACGATAGGAATCGGCTACATAACAATCTTGCGACCATTTTCGGGCCCGCGCAAGGTTTTGGTGTAAGTGTGTTGCGGCTGGGTACAACTTTTGATTTCGACTCTATATGCCACGGATGAAATCGATTCGGGTGATCACGAAAATGGGAATGAATAATTATCGTCGGCAGGGAAATGTTGATTTTCTTGCACGGCCATGCATTATTCCGCTTCGAAAAATAATCTCCGCTGGTTCGGCGCGACCTGAGGTGCCCTGTGGTCTGCTTCCCCGGGAACTCGCCGAGCCACGGTTTCCGCCGACCGCTGGCCGGAACCGCGGTGTCGTCTACGACCCGGCGTCGTTAGGCTGGGGAGGGATCGGCGTACCGACGGGAATAGCCGCCGGATCCCGGCTGTTCGGCAACCGTAGAAACGACGCGACAGGGAGTCAAGGCATGTTCACAGGCATCGTCGAGGAACTCGGCGAGATCGTCGCCACCGAAGAGCTGGCCGATGCCGCCCGGTTGACGATCCGGGGCAAGCTGGTCACTTCCGATGCCAGACACGGTGATTCGATCGCCGTCAACGGTGTCTGCCTGACCGTTGTCGATGTGGTCGATGGCGATTCGTTCACCGTCGACGTGATGCAGGAGACGCTGAACCGTTCCGGTATCGGCGGACTCGACACGGGGGCGCGGGTGAATCTCGAGCGAGCGGCCGCGCTGAGCAGCAGGCTCGGCGGCCATCTGGTGCAGGGCCATGTCGACGGCACCGGAACCGTGCTCGCGCGCACGCCCTCGGAGAACTGGGAGGTCGTGCGGATCTCGCTGCCGGACGCGATCGCCCGCTATGTAGTGGAGAAGGGTTCGATCACCGTCGACGGTATCTCGCTGACGGTCGCGGGTCTCGGCATCGCCGACGCGCCCGCCCCCGACGGCAATCGCGACTGGTTCGAGGTCTCGCTGATTCCGACCACCCTATCCATGACGAATCTCGGCGCCGCCACCGTCGGTACCACAGTGAACCTGGAAGTCGATGTCATCGCCAAGTACGTCGAACGTCTCCAACAACGCGGCTGATCCGGCCGGGCGGCGGCGACTCGCCATCGACGCCGTACTGTATGGGGGCACCTATTTCGAGATGGAGCACAACAGACGTGACCAGGTTCGACACCATCGAGCGCGCAGTCGCCGATATCGCTGCCGGTAAGGCGGTTGTCGTCGTCGACGACGAGGACCGCGAGAACGAGGGCGATCTCATCTTCGCGGCCGAGAAGGCGACCCCCGAGCTGGTCGCCTTCATGATTCGCTACACCTCGGGCTATATCTGTGTGCCGCTCACGGGTGAGGACTGCGATCGACTCGGCCTGCCGCCGATGTACGCGCAGAACCAGGACAAGCACGGCACCGCCTACACCGTCTCGGTCGACGCCAGGGAGGGCATCAGCACCGGTATCTCCGGGGCTGACCGTGCCACCACCATGCGGCTACTCGCCGACCCGAATGCGAAGGCCGACGATCTGACCCGCCCGGGTCACGTGGTTCCGTTGCGTGCCAAGGAAGGCGGCGTGCTCCGCCGTCCCGGCCACACCGAGGCCGCGGTCGATCTGGCGCGAATGGCCGGATTGCAGCCCGCCGGTGTCATCTGCGAGATCGTGAGCCAGAAGGACGAGGGCCATATGGCCCGCACCGAGGAATTGCGCGTCTTCGCCGACGAACACAACCTGGCGCTGATCTCCATCGCGGAAATGATCGCCTGGCGGCGCAAGCACGAGAAGCAGGTCATTCGGGTCGCCGAGGCCAGGATCCCCACGGCGCACGGCGAATTCAAGGCTGTCGGCTATCAGAGCATCTATGACGATGTCGAGCATGTCGCGCTGGTGCGCGGCGATATCGACGACGGCGACGATGTGCTGGTGCGGGTGCATTCCGAATGCCTCACCGGTGATGTCTTCGGTTCGCTGCGCTGCGATTGCGGTCCGCAGCTGGACGCCGCACTGGAGATGGTGGCCCAGGAGGGGCGCGGTGTGGTGCTCTACATGCGCGGACACGAGGGTCGCGGCATCGGGCTGATGCACAAGTTGCAGGCCTACCAGCTGCAGGATTCGGGCCACGACACCGTTGACGCGAATCTGGAACTCGGTCTGCCCGCCGACGCCCGCGACTACGGCACCGGCGCGCAGATTCTGGTGGATCTCGGGATTCGGTCCATGCGCCTGCTCACCAACAATCCGGCCAAGCGCGTCGGACTGGACGGCTACGGGCTGAAGATCACCGAGCGGGTGCCGATGCCGTTGCGCGCCAATGCCGAGAATCTGCGGTACCTGCGCACCAAGCGGGACCGGATGGGACACGACCTGATCGGGCTGGACGAACTCGATCTCGGCGAGACCGCACGGTGATTTCTCACCTCGACGCAGCCTGGAAAGGAATTCAGTGAGCGAGCGCAGCGAGCGAACCATGTCACAGCGCGCATCGCGCATGCCGGAGCCCGACCGGAGGTCCAAGGGGCGTCCCGCAGCTCGGGCGGTGTGGGGGTGGTCCCCACAGGGTCCGTGCGCCAGCGAGGCGCGGGCATGAGCGGCGCCGGTGTACCCAGCTTCGAGCTGTCGGATGCCAAGAATCTGAAGCTCGGTATCGTCGCCTCGCGCTGGCACACCCAGATCTGCGACACGCTCGTCGCGAATGCGGAGCGGGTGGCCAAGGACGCGGGCGTCGAGCACATCACCGTGGTGCGGTGCGCGGGTGCGATGGAACTGCCGGTGGTGGCTCAGGAATTGGCTCGCTCGCATGACGCGGTGGTCGCGCTCGGTGTGGTGATCCGCGGTGGCACACCGCATTTCGAATACGTCTGTGATGCGGTGACCGCCGGCCTGACCCGGGTATCGCTCGATGCCGGCACGCCTGTCGCGAACGGTGTGCTGACCACCAATAACGAGGAACAGGCGCTGGATCGGGCCGGGCTGCCCGGTTCCGCCGAGAACAAGGGCGAACAGGCCGCCGCGGCGGCGCTCGATGCCGCGCTCACGTTGCGCGCCCTGCGGCAGTCCGGGTAGCCATGCCGGTCGTCCGCATCTGGCGCAGGGGCGCCTCGGCCGCCGAATCGGATTCCGGTGAGTGGGACCTCGAGGTACGGCCGCATCGCGCGGTGCGGACCGCGTGGATCGTCGCGGGACTGCTGGTCGCCGGTTTCACTACCGGCGGCGTCTTGTTGCGTCACGGCTCGACGGGCGTGAACTTCCGGCTCGCGGACCAGTTCGCCATGATCGGCATCGGCGTGCTCGGTGCGGCGGCAGTGCTGCTACTGACTCGGCCGCGGGTCCGGGTCGGCAAGCGTGGCATTTCGGTGCGGAACATCCTGGGCGACACCGAATTCCCCTGGAAGTACATCCGCGGCGTCTCGTTTCCGGACCGAAAGTCCTGGGCCCGCCTCGAATTGGTCGACGACGACTACGTCCCGCTCATGGCAATCCGCTCCAACGATAAGAAACGCGCCGTCGAGGCCCTGGACAAATTGCGGGCGCTGGGCGCGAAATACACTGCCGCACAAGAGTAGTCGGGTATTTCCCCGTGCTGCGCGACATCCTGAGCTCGCGTGCTGGCCGAGGCATTCGCCGACGATCCGCTCATGACATACTTCTGGCCGGTTGCGGTGCGTCGCCGAAAAGCGTCGCCGCTGGTCTGGGATTCGTGCTTCGCATCTAGACAGCGGAACGGGATCGTCGACATCGCAACCTCGAGCGACGGCGGTGAACTCGGTCGCCGTCGGGCTCTGGGAACCTGCGGTGTGGCGTCGCCGCCGACCAAGCCGGTGACCCTGATCCGGGCACTCGGTCGCGGTCAGCGGCGGGCACTACCAGCCGCCACGCGGATCGATGGGTGTTCTGCCCGAATTTCCGCATCTGTATCTTGCGGCCATCGGAACCGACCTGACATGCAGGGCATGGGTTTCGCGTCGGCATTGCCCGAGAAGCGCTTATCAGGCACCACGGACCCGTGTTTCCGACTGGCGACCAGACGGTCTGATGTGCCGTTCTAGGAGCGTTTCGGCTTCGAACGGCTAGGCGCCCTGGCGCTCGATGACGGCCCGCTGCTCTATCCAATGCATCGGGCCGGATAACGCAGCCGCGGGTCAGTGGGTGTCGCCGAGGACGGCGCCTTCGCGCCGGGGGTCGGCACCGCCGATCCAGCCGTCGGTGCCGTCGCGTTGCAAAGCGCTGGCGCCGCTGGATTGTGGGGCGACCGAGACCTGGTGACCGAGTTCGCGCAGGCGCAGAACCAGTGGATCGTGATCGCCGTTATCGGTGGCATTGATGGCTGGGTGCTCGCCGCCGACGCCGGTCGATGGACTGTTTCCGGCGCCGAAGTCCACTGCGGACACCGCCTGCTGGGGGTCCAGGCCCCAATCCAGCACGCCGATCAGGGCTTTCACGACGAACTGGATGATCACCGAACCTCCGGGGGAGCCGGCGACCTCGGTCAGATCGCCCCGGGAGCCGTCGGCATTGTGGTCGAAGACCAGGGTCGGGCTCATCGAGCTGCGGGGCCGCTTACCCGGCTGGAGGCGATTGGCCACCGGGGCGCCATCGGTGCCGAATGGATCGGCGGAGAAGTCGGTGAGCTGGTTGTTCAGCACGAATCCGTCGACGAGATGGAACGATCCGAAGGCGGCTTCGACCGTGGTGGTCATCGAGGCGGCATTGCCGTACTTATCGACCACCGAGATATGGCTGGTGCCGTGCTCCGGCGGCTGCGGACCGACGCCGAGCGGCACCGGGCCGAAATCGCCGGGCTGCGCGGTACCCATGCTGTGGTTGGGATCGATGAGACTTGCGCGCTTTTTCAGATAGTCCTTGTTCACCAGGGTCTGTGGCGAATTGCCCGGCAGTGGAATGAAATCCGTATCGGCGACGTACTTGTTCCGGTCGGCGTAAGCCAGCCGCTCGGCCTCCGAGATCAAATGCACCGCTTCGGCCTTCGGCTTGCCGCCGTTGCGGTCGATATTGTCCGGCTGCAATGCGGACAGGTCGAAGTTCTCCAGGATGCCGAGGGTGGCCGCGACGGTGATGCCACCCGAGGACGGACTCGGCATACTGCAGATGTCGTGCGTGCGGTACGTCGTGCAGAGCGCGGTACGCTTTTTGGCCTGATATCCGGCGAGGTCGTCGGCGGATATCAGGCTCGGGGTGCGGCCACCCGCGGTGGACGCGGCCGCGTCGACGATGTCGTGGGCGATCGCGCCGGTGTAGAAGGCATTGACGCCGTCGGTGGCAATGGCGTTCAAGGTCTTCGACATTGCCGGGTTGGTCAGCACGGTGGCGACTCGTTTCGGAGTGCCGTCCGGATTGAGGAAGTAGGTCTTCGCGGACTCGTCCACCGCGAGATCCTTAGCGGATTCGGCGATCTGACTCGCCAGCCGCGGACTGATCGGGAAGCCGCGATCGGCCAGGCCGATGGCCGGGTCGACCAGATCCCGCCAAGCGGTCTTGCCATGGTCGCGATGCGCCAGTTCCAGCATGCGCAAGACGCCGGGCACGCCGATCGAGCGTCCGCTCGCCCGGGCACTCGGCTTCGGCTCGGTCCGATCGGTATCGCTGACCCAGCGCAGATAGTTCTCGGTCGCCGCCGCGGGGGCGATCTCCCGACCGTCGTATGCCTCCACGCTCTTGCTGGCCGCGTCGTAGTAGAGCATGAACGAGCCACCGCCGATGCCGGAGGCCTGCGGCTCCACCAAGCCAAGCACCAGCTGTGCCGCGATGAGTGCGTCCGCGGCCGTGCCACCGTTGCTCAGCACCTTACAGGCGGCCTCGGTGGAGAGCGGGTTGGCCGTGGATACCGCGTAGGTCTTGGTGCGCACCGCCGTCATGTCGGAGCGGTAGCCGGTCGCGATCTCCGGATGGGTGCTCAGATCCTTGGTCGCGCCGGGTGTCGCAGCCGCCGAGGTCGCGACCACCGGGGTCCCGTTCGGTGTCGCGGTACACGCCGCGTTCGCCGGTGTGTCATCGGATGAGCATCCGCTGACAACGCTGACGATGAGCATGAGCGCCGCCGCGGCGCTGACCCAAGTTCCTCGCGTGCGACTCATGGACCGCACTGTATCGCCGATCGCCGAGCGTCGCAGGAAATCCGTCCCAGTGCTGGTGAGTTCAGCGAAAACGGTTAGCGGGCAATCGCATTGAGCGCCTGTTCGAATGCGACGCTGCGGGAACGGGTATCGAGGCCGAGTTGTTCGACCGATGACGAGTGCGGCGGTCGGTAGGCTGGCACAGTGGCGATCGAGGCGGTTCTTTTCGACTTCTCCGGCACGCTGTTCCGGCTCGAACCCGATGAAAGCTGGGCCGATATGGTCGGGGCTGATGACAAACCCGTGGACGGGTCGCAGCAGGCCGCGATCTTGGATCGGATGACGACGCCGGTCGGTCACGGTGCGGTCTTCGACGCCGAGGGTCGGCTCGCCTGGGAGCGGCGGGATCTGGATCCGGCAATGCACCGCATCGCCTACCACGAGGTCTTGCGACAAGCCGGGGTGCCGACACCGGAGCTGATCGAGCGACTCTACGACTGGATGCTCGACCCGCTGACGTGGACGCCGTATCCGGATACCGGCGCCGTACTGAAAACCCTGGCAGCGCAGGGCATCCCGGTCGCTGTGGTGAGCAATATCGCCTTCGATGTCCGACCGGCATTCGCCGTCAACGGCTGGGATCGGCTCGTCGCCGCGCACACGCTGTCGTTCGAAGTTGGCGCGGTGAAGCCGGATCCGCGGATCTTCCTGGCCGCGGTGGACCAGCTCGGCGTGCGTCCGGAATCAGCGCTTATGGTCGGCGACAGTGCCGTAACCGATGGCGGCGCGGTAGCGGCTGGCTGTGGTTTCGCGCTGGTCGATCCGCTGCCGACGGTGGAGCGCGCCGAAGGTTTGCTCGAGGTATTGCGGCGGTATGAACTGGCCTAGTGTCCGGTATGTGACCTGCGACACATTTCTCGAATCCTGAATGCCCTTGCCCCCGAACTGAATTAGCTTGCTGTGACGCCCACCACATCGTGGTGCGCTAGCTCGACGGGGAGTGGCCATGGATGATGCCGAGGCATATTTCGAATCGTCGGCCGTGCGGACGGCGTCGCCCGTCGGCCTGCCCGAATCGGTGCGCGAGGCCAGAGACGGCGCATGGGGCCTTGCGGGTTTCGGCCTTGCGTATCCGATTGTCCTTGGCCTGATCATCGGCGATGACGCGGCGAGATCCGCGGCTGTGCAATTCGGCGCTAGCTGGGTGCTCGGCCTCGCGGTACTCTTCCTCGGCCGCGGGCCATTGGTGCGGCGGGTCGCGATCGGTTCGGCCCTGCTGCAATCCGTCGCCGTGCTGTGGATTCACGTCGAGGCCGTCCCGAATGTGGCGGGGTTTGTCGTCGTCTTCTTCACGTTGGGCGCGTCGGCGACGATCGTGTACCAGCTGTGGCGACCGGAAGCCAAGGCGTGGTTCGACATTCGGGTCGCCGACGCCGAGTGGTGAACGGCTCGGATCAAGCGGGTTGTGCGGAAGGTTCGGTCGTCACGAGATCGGGCTCCGCTGATCGCGCGTAGCGCTGGGCGAGGACCGTGCAGGTCAGTAGCTGGATCTGGTGGAAGATCATGAGCGGCAACACGATCAGGCCGACCGGATGTCCGGTGAACAGGACCGAGGCCATGGGGAGCCCGGTGGCCAAGCTCTTCTTCGAGCCGCAGAACACGGCGACGATCTGATCGGGGCGCGAGAAACCCAGCAGGCGGCTACCGAAGGTGGTGATCGTCAGGACCACGGCGAGAAGGCCGGCGCACACCGCGACCGTCGCCAGTAGTGCCCGCGGCGATGTAGCGCTCCAGATGTGTTCCACCATGCCCGCGCTGAAGGCGGCATAGACGACGAGATAGACCGAACCGCGATCGACGGCCCTGGTCACCGCGGCGTGCCGCAGCAGCCAGGTCATCCGGGGTCGCAGGACTTGACCCGCCAGGAACGGCAGCAGCAGTTGGACCACGATCGCCAGGATCGCCGTCGGGGAGACGGTCGCCTTGCCGGTGGTGTCCATCAGCAGCATGACCAGCAGCGGGGTCGCGAAAACACCGATCAGATTCGACAGTGACGCGCTCACCACCGCGCCCGCCACATTCCCGCGGGCAATGGCGGTGAAGGCAATCGATGACTGCACAGTCGACGGCACCAGGCATAGGAACAGCACGCCGGTGTAGAGATCGTCGGTCAGTACCGATGGCGCCAGTACGTGCATTGCCAGCCCGATCAGCGGGAAGACCAGATAGGTCACCGCCAGCACCGACGAATGCAACCGCCAATGTCGCAACCCGGCCAGTGCCTCCCGGGGCTCGAGCCGCGCGCCGTAGAACAGGAACAGCACACCGATCGCGACCTTGGTCATCCAGTCGAGCGCATCGGCCGCGACACCGCGTGCGGGAAGCAGCGCGGCCACCGCCACGCTGGCCAGGAGGCCGAGCATGAACGCATCGATGCGGAGTTTGGCAAGAAACTTCACCCGTCGACGGTACGGCCCGCCTGATTGAACGAAAAAGGCGTTCGGAATGATATCTGTAAACGCAAACGACGATAATTGGAGTATGTTCGAACCTGAGCTGCTGCGCACATTCCTCGCCGTCGAACGCGCGGGGGGTTTCACCGCCGCGGGGCGCATCCTCGGCCTGCGTCAGTCCACTATCAGCGGCCATATCGCCCGTTTGGAGAAAGCCGCGGGACGGGAATTGTTCCGCCGCGACACCCGCAATCTCGCGCTGACGGCCGACGGCGCGGCCATGGTCGGCTTCGCCCGCGCCATCCTCGACGTGCAGGGGCAGGCCGAGCGCTACTTTTCCGACTCCACCCTCACAGGTTTGATTCGCCTCGGCGCCTCCGATGATGTGATGGCCCGCGAACTCCCCGACGTACTCCTGGAATTCCAGCGCACCCATCCTGGCGTTGATCTGGAACTCACTGTCGGCCTGAGCGAAAACCTCAAAACCCGCATGACTACCGGTGAACTCGACCTGATGGTCGGCAAACGCCTGCCCGGTGAGCGGCACGGCGAACTGCTCTGGCGCGACCGGCTGGTGTGGGCGGGCCGCTCGGCCACGACGGAATTCGACGATCCGGTCCCGCTGGTCACCTATCCGCCACCCAGTCTCACCCGCCGCATCGCATTGCAGGCCCTCGAACGCGACGCCCGCACCTGGCGCGTCACCTGCACCAGCGACAGTCTGCTCGGTCTGCGCGCTGCCGTGCTCGCCGGCCTCGGCGTCATCGTGCATGCCGAAACCCTGATCCCGGACGGCCTGCGCGTCCTCGCCGACCCGCGGCTGCCGGCGCTCGGCGACCTCGAATTCGTCCTGATGCGGCGTCGCACGACCCTGTCCGCGCCGGAGCGGGTGCTGTGCGATGCGATCGTCGCGAGTGCCCGCCGCTTCGGCTGAGCCGCGCCCATGCGGATGTGTCGGAGCCGGTCGATAGGCTTGGATTCGTGGCAGATCCCGCGACCTACCGGCCGAAGCCGGGCACGATTCCCATTGCACCCGGTGTCTACAAATTCCGGGACGCGCACGGGCGTGTGATCTATGTCGGCAAGGCGAAGAGTCTGCGCAGCAGGTTGAATTCGTACTTCGCCGATGTGGCTTCGCTGCACCCGCGGACCAAGCAGATGGTAACGACGGCGGCCAGCGTCGAATGGACCGTGGTCTCCACCGAGGTGGAAGCCCTTCAGCTGGAATACAACTGGATCAAGGAGTTCGATCCGCGATTCAACGTGCGGTATCGGGACGACAAGTCGTATCCGGTGCTTGCGGTCACCTTGAACGAGGAGTACCCGCGGCTGTTCGTCTATCGCGGCGCGCGCAAGAAGGGGGTGCGGTACTTCGGTCCGTACGCGCACGCCTGGGCTATTCGGGAGACTCTCGATCTGCTGCTGCGGGTCTTTCCCGCGCGCACCTGCTCCAACGGAGTTTTCAAGCGGCACAACCAGATCGGGCGGCCGTGCCTGCTCGGCTACATCGACAAATGCTCGGCCCCGTGCATCGGGCGTGTCGATGCCGACGAGCACCGCCGGATCGTCGAGGACTTCTGCGATTTTCTGGCCGGGCGCACCGATCGCATGGTGCGCGATTTGGAGCGCCGGATGCACGACGCCGCCGAGGAGTTGGACTTCGAAGCCGCCGCCCGGCTGCGCGACGACGTCCAAGCGCTGCGGCGGGCACTGGAGAAGCAGGCAGTTGTCCTCGGCACCGGTACCGATGCCGATGTGGTCGCCTTCGCCATCGATGAGCTGGAGGTGGCGGTCCAGATCTTCCACGTCCGCGACGGCCGGGTGCGCGGTCAGCGCGGGTGGGTGGTCGACAAATCCGGCGACGCCATCGATGGCCACGAGGCCGGTGGCGAGGTGGCCGCGCTGGTCGAGCAGTTCCTCACCCAGTTCTACGGCGAGCAGGCCACACTGGCCGAACAGGGCGAGGACGAACAACCGGCCACCGCGGTCCCGCGCGAGGTGCTGGTGCCGGAACTGCCCGCCGATGCCGAACAGGTGCAGGAGTGGCTGAGCAAACTTCGCGGTTCGACGGTGCGGCTGCGGGTACCGCAGCGCGGTGACAAGAAGGCGCTCGCCGAAACCGTGCAGCGCAATGCGATGGAGGCGCTGGCCCAGCACAAGCTCAAGCGCGCGGGCGATCTGACCTCGAGATCCGCTGCGCTGCAAGATATTCAAGATGCCCTCGATCTGGACAGCGCGCCGCTACGAATCGAGTGTGTGGATATCAGCCACGTGCAGGGTACCGATGTGGTGGCCTCGCTGGTGGTGTTCGAGGACGGTCTGCCGCGCAAGTCCGAGTATCGCCACTACACGATCAAAGAGGCCGCGGGCGAGGGCCGCTCCGATGATGTCGGCAGTATTGCGGAGGTGACCAGGCGGCGGTTCTATCGCCTGCGTCGCGAACGGGATGAGTTGGCGGCCGAGGAGCCGACATCCGGTCGGGAGAATGGACACGCCGACGAATCCGCCGACGACCTCGAACTCACCTCACGGCCCGGTATCGACCCACACACCGGCCGCCCGCGGAAATTCGCCTACCCGCCCAATCTCTATGTGGTCGACGGCGGCGCACCCCAGGTCGCGGCCGCCGTGGAGGTCCTCGACGAACTCGGCATCACCGATGTCGCGGTGATCGGCCTGGCCAAACGGCTGGAGGAAGTGTGGGTGCCGGGGGAGAGTGATCCGGTGATCCTGCCTCGCAATAGCGAGTCGCTATATTTGCTGCAGCGGGTGCGCGACGAGGCGCACCGCTTCGCCATCACCTTCCACCGCAGCAAACGCTCGCGCCGGATGACCGCATCCGCATTGGATTCGGTACGCGGCCTCGGCGAGTCCCGCCGGACGGCGCTGGTCACGCATTTCGGATCGGTTGCCAAACTGAAGGAGGCGACGGTCGAGCAGATCACCGAGGTGCCCGGCATCGGAGTGGCGACCGCCAAGGCCGTTTTGGCCGCATTGCAGGAGGAATAAGCGACCTACGTTGTGTGTCTGCGCCCGATACCGGAACCGGTGCGGGATGATCGACAGGCACCCTGACACAGATCCGGTAGGACATGAGACGCGTCGAATCGAACAACAGTGCGGGCAGCCCGCGGTCGACCCCTGGGCGAACCGGCTCCGCGGGCTCCATCGGCGCACCCGTCGGACGCAGCGACAGCAACCCATCCCAGCCGCGGGTCGAGGTCGTCATCGTGACCGGCCTATCCGGCGCGGGTCGCGGCACGGCGGCCCGTGTACTCGAGGATCTGGGTTGGTACGTCACCGATAACCTGCCGCCGGAGCTGATCGGCCGGATGGTGGAACTCGGGGCTTCCGCGGAACCGCCGATTCGCCGCCTCGCGCTGGTCATGGATGTGCGCAGCCGCTTCTTCACCGGCGATCTCTCGGCGGTCACCGACCAGCTGCGGTCCGCGGGCGTACCGACAAGGATCCTGTTCCTGGAGGCCTCCGACGACGTGCTGATCCGCCGCTTCGGCTTCGCGCGCCGGCGCCATCCGCTGCAGAGCGAAAGTGCCGACGGTACGCTCTCGGCGGGCATCGCGGCTGAACGGATTCGCCTCTCCGCCGTGAAGACGGCGGCTGACCTGGTGATCGACACGACCGAACTCTCGATCCACCAGCTGCACCGCAAGTTGGAGGAGGCCTACGGCGGCGGCGCGCCCACCGCACTGCAGCTGACGGTGCAGTCGTTCGGATTCAAGTATGGGGTTCCACTCGATGCGGACATGGTGTTGGATGTGCGTTTTCTACCCAATCCGCATTGGATACCGGAACTCAGGGAACATTCGGGACAGGAGACCGTGGTCAGCGAGTATGTATTGTCGCGTCCCGGCGCGGCCGATTACTTGAGTACCTGCCACCACCTGGTCGATCTGACGACGAATGGTTACCGCCAAGAGGGGAAGCGATACATGACGGTCGCAGTGGGCTGCACCGGAGGTAAACACCGCAGCGTCGCGATAGCCGAGGCGCTCGGCGAATTGATCGGCTCGGCAGTGTTCGATTCACTGCAGGCAGAAGCATCCGGTCCGGCCGATGTCGTACGGGTCGTGCATCGGGATCTGGGGCGCGAATGACCGGGTGGGAATCGGATCCCGCCATAGTTGCGCTCGGTGGCGGGCACGGCCTGTATGCGACGCTGACCGCGGTGCGGCGGCTGACCAGAAAGATCAGCGCGGTGGTGACCGTCGCCGACGACGGTGGTTCATCGGGCCGACTGCGCGCCGAACTCGGTGTGCCACCGCCCGGTGATCTGCGCATGGCGCTCGCGGCGCTGGCCGCGGACGGCGAGGATGTGTGGACGCGCACCGTGCAACACCGCTTCGGCGGCACCGGCGCGCTGGCCGGACATTCGGTCGGCAATCTGATCCTCGCGGGTCTGACCGAGGTGCTCGGCGATCCGGTCGCCGCGCTCGACGAGGTCGCCAAGATGTTGCGTGCCACCGGGCGGGTGCTGCCGATGTCGCCCATCGCGCTCGATATCGAAGCGGATGTTTCTGGGCTGGAAGCGGATCCGCGCGTGAGCCGTTGCATTCGTGGGCAGGTCGCCATCGCGACGACACCGGGTAAGGTGCGGCGGGTGCGGCTGATCCCGTCCGATCCGCCGGCCAGTCCGGAGGCCACCTCGGCCATCGAACACGCCGATGTCGTTGTGCTTGGCCCGGGTTCCTGGTTCACCAGCGTGATTCCGCATGTGCTCGTACCCGAATTGCGCGACGTGCTGGTGTATACCAGGGCGCGCAAGGTCCTGGTGCTGAATCTGGCCGCGGAGCCGGGCGAAACGGCGGGTTTCTCCGCGGAACGCCATCTCCATGTATTGTCCCAGCACGCACCGGAATTCGTGGTCGACGAGGTACTGGTCGATTCCGGGTCGGTGCCGGAGGGTCGCGAAAGAGAACATGTGGCCAGGGCTGCCGAGCAATTGCGGGCACGAGTAACCTTTTCCGATGTCGCCGAAGCGGGCACCGACCGGCATCACCCCGGAAAGCTTGCCGCCGCACTGGATCAGCTGATCCGGCAACCTCGGCCACATATGGCAGGGCTTCGAGTCGAGGGACGGCACATGGGTCAGGATGTGCGTTCCGGGTTGGGTGGAAAGGAGCGCGTCTCGTGGCGATGACGGCCGAAGTGAAGGACGAGCTGAGCAGGCTCACGGTCTCGCAGGTGAGTTCCCGCAAGGCGGAACTGTCTGCGCTGCTGCGGTTTGCGGGCGGTCTGCACATCGTCGGCGGGCGGGTGATCGTCGAGGCCGAGGTGGATATGGGTTCCATCGCGCGCCGGCTACGGCGCGAGATCTTCGAGCTGTATGGCTACGGCTCCGATGTGCACGTGCTCGGCGCGGGTGGTCTGCGCAAGACCTCGCGCTATGTGGTGCGGGTGTCCAAGGAGGGCGAGGCGCTGGCCAGACAGACTGGTCTGCTCGATGTGCGCGGTCGTCCGGTGCGCGGACTACCCGCACAGGTGGTCGGCGGCAGCATTGGCGATGCCGAAGCCGCTTGGCGCGGAGCGTTTCTCGCGCATGGCTCGCTCACCGAACCTGGTCGCTCCTCGGCGCTGGAGGTCAGCTGCCCAGGTCCGGAGGCCGCGCTCGCGCTCGTCGGTGCGGCGCGTCGGCTCGGCATCACCGCCAAGGCGCGTGAGGTGCGCGGCACCGATCGGGTTGTGGTGCGCGACGGCGAGGCCATCGGTGCACTGCTGACGCGGATGGGTGCACAGGACACCCGGATCGTCTGGGAGGAGCGCAGGCTGCGCCGCGAGGTGCGGGCCACGGCGAATCGTCTGGCCAATTTCGACGATGCGAATCTGCGCCGCTCGGCCCGTGCCGCGGTCGCCGCGGCCGCGAGAGTCGAACGCGCACTGGAGATTCTGGGCGACGAGGTACCCGACCATCTGGCCGCGGCGGGCAAGCTGCGGGTGCAGCACCGCCAGGCGTCACTGGAGGAGCTGGGCCAGCTTGCCGATCCGCCGATGACGAAAGACGCTGTGGCAGGCCGGATTCGACGCCTGCTGTCGATGGCGGACCGCCGGGCCAAGGAGTTGGGGGTACCTGATACCGAATCGGCCGTCACCGCCGAACTGCTCGACGAAGCGTGAGTCGAATCGCCGCCGACGAGACGGCGATTCGACTCGACCGGACGCTACCCGTCTCTGCGTCTCGAGACGAATGTCGGTGTATCCACCAGGCGGTACAACGAGCCGGATAGTTTGGGGCCAGCACCGCGGAGTAATCCGCCAACCATGAACTCGCTGTACGACGAGCATGCACCGTAAATCCTGTTCCGGGCCTGGTTGACCACCACGGAGCGAGTCTTGCGAGCGACGTTCGCGACCCGTCTCGCATCCGCGCGAAGGCGCGGTCATCGACACAGCCGGCTCGGACCCGCCCATCGAATGCCGCCGGGCAAAGTCCGTCATCAGTCTCTTGCGCTTGGACGAGCGAATGCGAGGCCACCACACACCAGGGGCGGCGAACACGCGGCGCCGGAGGTGCTGCAAATCGAACACAGCTCGGGCACTACTGTGGTTTATGGCATCGGAATGAATCCGCTTGAAAGCTGAGGAGCGATAACGTGACTGTCCGGGTAGGCATCAACGGCTTCGGTCGTATCGGACGAAACTTCTTCCGGGCGGTGGAGGCGCAGAAGGCGCTCGGCACCACCGACATCGAGATCGTCGCGGTCAACGACCTCACTGATAACGCGACCCTCGCCACGCTGCTGAAGTACGACTCGATCCTCGGCCGCCTGCCGCAGGAGGTGTCGCTGGACGGCGACGACACCATCGTGGTCGGCGAGCAGCGGATCAAGGCGCTGGCCATCAAGGAGGGCCCGTCGGCCCTGCCATGGGGCGACCTCGGCGTCGACGTGGTCGTGGAATCCACCGGCATCTTCACCGACGCGACCAAGGCGAAGGGCCACATCGCCGCGGGCGCCAAGAAGGTCATCATCTCCGCGCCCGCCAAGGGTGAGGACCTGACCGTCGTCATGGGTGTCAACGACGACAAGTACGACGGCAGCCAGAGCATCATCTCCAACGCCTCGTGCACCACCAACTGCCTCGGCCCGCTGGCGAAGGTGCTCAACGACAGCTTCGGCATCGAGCGTGGTCTGATGACCACCATCCACGCCTACACCCAGGACCAGAACCTCCAGGACGGCCCGCACAGCGATCTGCGCCGTGCCCGCGCCGCCGCGCTGAACATCGTGCCCACCGGCACCGGCGCCGCGAAGGCCATCGGCCTGGTGCTTCCGGAGCTCAACGGCAAGCTCGACGGCTACGCGCTGCGCGTCCCGGTCCCGACGGGCTCGGTCACCGACCTCACCGTGACCCTGAGCAGGTCGGCCTCGATCGACGACATCAACGCCGCGTACAAGGCCGCCGCCGAAGGTGCGCTGAAGGGCATCCTGAAGTACAACGTGGACCCGATCGTGTCCAGCGACATCGTTACCGACCCGCACTCGTGCATCTACGATGCGCCGCTGATCAAGACCATCGATGACCAGGTGAAGGTGGTCGGCTGGTACGACAACGAGTGGGGCTACTCCAACCGCCTCGCCGACCTCATCGGCCTCGTCGGCAAGTCGCTCTGACGCGCATGGCAGTCAAGACACTTCAGGATCTGCTGAACGAGGGTGTCGAGGGTCGGGGCGTACTCGTGCGCTCCGACCTGAATGTCCCCCTCGACGAGAACGGCGGGATCACCGATCCGGGCCGCATCATCGCGTCGGTGCCGACGTTGCGGGCGCTGGTCGAGGCCGGTGCCAAGGTCGTCGTCATGGCACATCTGGGCCGTCCGAAGGGGGAGCCGGATCCGAAGTTCTCCCTCGCCCCGGTCGCGGTGAAGCTGGCCGAGCTGCTGGACCGCAATGTCCAGCTGGCCGGTGACGTCGTCGGCTACGACGCGCTGTCGCGCTCGGAGGGCCTGACCGACGGCGATGTGCTGCTGCTGGAGAACGTGCGTTTCGATGCGCGCGAGACCAGCAAGGACGATGCCGAGCGGGCCAAGCTGGCCGCCGCGTTGGTCGAGTTGGTCGGCGATGACGGTGCGTTCGTCTCCGACGGCTTCGGTGTGGTGCACCGCAAACAGGCTTCGGTCTACGATGTGGCCAAGCTGCTGCCGCATTACGCGGGCACGCTGGTCGCCGCCGAGGTCGAGGTGCTCGCCAAGCTGGGGGGCGGGCTGGGGGACAATGACGCAGCCCCGGAGCGCCCGTACGCGGTCGTGCTCGGCGGTTCCAAGGTCTCCGACAAGCTGGCCGTCATCGAGGCACTGGCCCCCAAGGTCGACACCCTGGTGATCGGCGGCGGCATGTGCTTCACCTTCCTTGCCGCACAGGGTCTTTCGGTTGGTGCCTCGCTGCTGCAGGAGGAGATGATCGAAACCTGCAAGGGGCTGTTGGAGCGCTACGCGGACGTCATCCACCTGCCGCGCGATATCGTCGTGGCGAACAAGTTCGCGGCCGACGCGGATTCGAAGGTGGTGCCGGCCAACGAGATTCCAGACGGTTGGCTGGGACTGGATATCGGTCCCGAGTCGGTGGACCGGTTCGCGGCACTGCTCACCGAGGCGAAGACGGTGTTCTGGAACGGCCCGATGGGTGTGTTCGAGTTCGAGAACTTCGCCGCGGGAACCCGTGGCGTCGCCGAGGCGATCGTGACCGCGACCGGTAAGGGTGCCTTCACCGTGGTCGGCGGTGGTGATTCGGCCGCGGCCGTGCGCGCGCTCGGCCTGCCCGAGGACGGTTTCTCGCACATCTCCACCGGTGGCGGCGCATCCCTGGAATACCTCGAGGGCAAGGAACTGCCCGGTATCGCGGTGTTGGAGGACTGAACCATGGCACGCAAACCGCTCATTGCGGGCAACTGGAAGATGAACCTCAATCACCTCGAGGCGATCGCCCTGGTGCAGAAGGTCGCCTTCGCGCTGCCGGAGAAGTACTTCGCCAAGGTCGACGTCGCTGTCATCCCGCCGTTCACCGATATCCGCAGCGTGCAGACCCTCGTCGAGGGTGACAAGCTGCTGATCACCTATGGTGCGCAGGATGTCTCGACCCATGACCAGGGTGCATACACCGGTGAGATCAGCGGTGCCATGCTGGCCAAACTGGGGTGTACCTTCGCGGTCGTCGGCCATTCGGAGCGGCGGCAGTACCACTCCGAGGACGACGCCACCGTGCTGGCCAAGGCCAAGCAGGCGCTGAAGTACGGGATCACCCCGATCGTGTGCATCGGTGAGGGGCTCAATGTCCGCGAGGCGAAGACCCACGTCGAGTACAACCTCGAGCAGTTGCGTGGCTCGCTCAAAGGTCTGACGGCGGAAGAGATTTCGAAGATCGTCATCGCCTACGAGCCGGTCTGGGCCATCGGCACCGGTAAGGTCGCCACCCCCGCCGACGCGCAGGAAGTCTGCGGTGCGATTCGCGCGGAGCTGGTCGAATTGGCCTCGGCCGAGGTCGCGGCGAGTGTACGGGTGCTCTACGGCGGTTCGGTGAATGCCAAGAACGTCGGCGAATTGGTCGCGCAGACCGATATCGATGGCGCGCTTGTGGGCGGTGCGTCGCTCAAGGGCGACGAATTCGCCACACTGTCCGCGATTGCCGCCGGTGGTCCGCTGCCCTGACGGGTGAAATCGAATCAGCCCGGTAGCATGCCTGATCGCGTGCTACCGGGCTGATTTGTGTTCGGCCTTTTCGATCGGGGCGAGGCGCACCACTGCCGGGGCCGCGATGCTGTCTACGAATGGTCGACGGTGGACCGCGTGACGCCGGTGATGATGACCTACAAGGTTGCGAAGGCCGGCGGCGGCGCTGCCCATATCGAGGGGCGGGGAGTTCACCGATCCGGACGTGCTCGGTCCGCAGTTCGTCGGCAAGACGATTCCGGCGCGGACGGTGATCAAATTGGAGTCGGCCGATCGGGTGACCATGGAGCTCTACTTCGGGTAGCCCGGGAGGCGGAGCCGATCGCGGACCAGGTAGTCCTGACGCGGAAGTAGTTGTCGGGATCAGAGGTGGTTCACGATGAAACCGCTGGCTGTCAGTGCCAGCTCCAGTGGCTCGTCGTGCGGGCCCATTGAGATCTCGGCGGTCCGCACGTCCGGATAGTGCACATGTAATCGATACATGGTGCCGCGGAGCAGGGCGGCGAGTTCGGCCGGTTGTTTGGTGGCGTGCACGAGGCACAGCCTGGCGGTCTCCGCGGAGATGCCGACGGAGCATTCGGCCAGGAGTGCGCCATCGGGATCGATATAGCCCAAAGTGAAGGTGGTGTGCAGGAATTCGTCTCGTTCGGTGAGTAGCGCGGTGACGGTATCCATATCCCAGCCGCCGTTCTCGGTGTGGCGAATACGTCCGGCGGCAGCGTAGAGCTCGGCATAGCGGACCAGCGTTACCGGAGACGGCGGTGCGGGCAGCTTCTCGATGTGGGCGGACGGAAGATCCGGCCACGGACCGATCGCCACATGCCAGGTGCGTTTGCGGTCCGGATGGCGCAGATCCGGTGTGCGGGAGGCGTTTCGGTTCACGGCTGTGCCGCGCGCAGGGTCAGGCCGAAGCCGTTGGTATTGCGCAGGATCAGCGTCTCCGCGTCGATGGTGGCCGTCGTCTTGCCGTCGAGGACCTTCAGCACCGCCTGCTCGACCTCCATGATCTCCGGTGCGCACGCCATCTTCGTGGTGCCGATCTGGAAGGTGACGTCCGGACCGTTGGCGGCGGGTGATGGGGTGGCGTGACCGGTCATACGATTGCATCCGGCGCTGCCGGAGACCTTACCGTCGGCCGCGATGGTGAGCGTGGGCTTCACATCGTCCAGGGTCTGCGAACGGATCTGCGCATCGGGCGTCATCAGTGCGGAGACGATCCACGTCGTGCCGATGAGCGGCCGATCGGGCTGGGCGACCTTCTTGTCCAGCAACGTGACCGTTATTTTGTTCCCGATCAGCGTCAATGTCGAATTGTCGAGCCGCCACTTGGGCGGTGCCGCCAACACCTTGTCCTGCCAGCTATCGGCCTGGCTACGTTCGTCCGGACAGGCCATCAGTGTGGTCGCCAGGGTCCCGACATGCAGGATTCCTTCGGTCAGATCCACCGTGCCACTGGCGGTATTACAGCCGGAGTTCGCCGAGATCCTGCCATCGGCGAAGGTGAGCGTCATCGGGCCGCCGCCCGGAATCTGCTCTCCCTCGACACCGGTCGAGACAAAGGTGCGCCCCATCGGCGATGCCGCCGGTTTGTTCTCCTGCTTACCGTCATTCGAACACCCGGCCACCAGACCGGCCGTCACAGCCAGAAGAACCCCAACGCGCACCGTTGTCGCCGACATGTAGCCGATGGTACGGCGCGTCGCCGCTGGGAACCGCGCAACTCAGCTGACCCTCGATCCGCGGGGCTCGGAGTCCGCGATGGTGCACGCCGTTGTGTGGTCGGTACCTGTGGGCGTTCGGGGGGCAACCGTCCCGCTCGTCGACCATCAGTCGCCCGGCCGCCCACCGCACCGACCCGAGGCGCGCCCAGGTCGCGGCAAGCGGATCGGCAGCGCTGAGCGAAATAGCGAACGGGCACGTGCATCCACCCGTGGCTATGCTCGGGCCCGTGACCACAGCCGATGCGACGACACCTTTATCCACCTGGGCGCCGTTACGGTCGCGGATCTATCGGGCGCTGTGGGTCGCGCAATTGGTCTCGAATCTGGGTACCTGGATGCAAACCGTTGGGGCGCAGTGGATTCTGGTCGATGCGCCCAATGCCGCGACGTTGGTGGCATTCGTGCAGACGGCGACGACGTTGCCGGTGATGCTGCTGTCGATTCCGTCGGGCGTGCTGGCGGATCTATTGGATCGGCGCAGGTTGCTGGTTGGGGCGCAATCGGCCATGGCGGTGTTGGCGGCGGTGCTCGCGGTCTCGACGGCGACCGGGCATACCACCCCGGGTGTGCTGTTGGCGCTGTTGTTCCTGCTCGGGTGCGGGCAGGCGTTGACGGCACCGGCTTGGCAGGCTATCCAGCCGGAACTCGTTGCACGCGAAGAGATTCCGTCCGCCGCTGCGCTGGGCAGCATGAATATCAATATCGGGCGCTCGGTCGGGCCCGCTATCGCGGGTGTGCTGGTTTCGGTGTCCGGGCCGACGTTGGTGTTCGTGCTGAATGCGATCTCGTTCGTGGCCGTCGTCACGGTATTGCTCAGCTGGCGCAGACCGGTGAAGGAGCGGAAGCTGCCCAGTGAACGTCCGATGGCCGCGCTGCAGGCGGGCACCCGGTTCATTCGCGCCGCGCCCGCGATTCGGCGAGTGCTGTTGCGTTCGATTCTGTTCATCGCCCCGGCGAGCGCGGTGTGGGCGCTGCTTCCGGTGATCGCCCGTGACGAGCTCGGTTTGTCGTCCTCCGGCTACGGTCTGCTGCTCGGTGCGCTCGGACTCGGCGCGGTGACAGGGGCGATCGGCTTGGGGCGCGTCCGTGCTCTGCTCACGCCCACGCAGCGCTTGACGGCGGCCGCGATCCTGTTCGGCATCGCCTCGGCGGGTGCGGCGGTGGTGCGCAGCGTGCCGGTGGTGCTGCTGCTGTTGGTCGGGGCCGGATTCGCCTGGTTGCTCGCGATGTCGACGATGAACTCGACCATGCAATTGCTGCTGCCCGCATGGGTGCGGGCCCGCGGGTTGTCGGTGTACATGCTGGTCTTCATGGGTGGGCAGGCACTCGGTTCGCTGGTGTGGGGTTTGGTCGCGGGAGCGTTGGGCCCGGTGGCGGCGCTACTGGCGGCCGCGGTGCTGTTGGCGGGCTCCGCGCTGAGTTCGGTCTGGTTGCCGATCCGCCACAATGCGGAGGAATTGGATCTGAGCCCGAGCGCCTTCTGGCCGGAACCACAGCTCGTGGTCGAGCCGGATCCCGAGGACGGTCCGGTGCTGGTACTGCGCACCTACGATGTCCCGCCGGAGAAGGTCGACGAATTCCTGGCCGCGATGGTGTTCGTCGGACGGTCCATGCAGCGTACCGGCGCGATGGAGTGGCGGCTGTATCGCGACGTCGGGGTGTTCGATCGCTATGTGGAGGCATTCGTGGTGCGCTCCTGGTCGGAGCATATGCATCAGCATCAGGTGCGGCTCACCGCCCAGGACCAGCTGCGCGAACGTGCCGTCGCGGAGTACATGATCGGCCGGGACACCACCACACACCTGGTCGCGGTAGCGACACCGTAGGTCGCGTCGAGCCGGGGTGATTATGCAGGTATCGGCGCACACCCATAGACTGTCCGGCATGCGGATGTTCCTGGATATCCTCCTGATCATCACCAGCGTGCTGCTGGTGCTGCTGGTGCTGCTGCACCGCGCCAAGGGTGGAGGTCTGTCCAGCTTGTTTGGTGGCGGCGTGCAGTCCAGCCTGTCGGGTTCGACCGTCGTCGAGAAGAACCTCGATCGCATCACCATCTTCACCGGTTTGATCTGGCTCATCGCCATCCTCGGCATCGGCCTGGAGATCAAGTTCGCTTGAGCTGCCTGGCGACGATGATGGCTGCCGCTGTCGCCGCCGCCAGCACAAGGGTCGCGATGACGAAGGCCGTCACATAACCGTCGCCGATTACCGGTGCGACGACCAGGGGCCCCAGCATCTGCCCGGCACCATAGCCCGCGGTGAGGGTGGCCGCGGCGCGATGGTCGGTCAGTTCGGTGCCGATCTGAATCGCGAGCATGCAGATGCCCATGAACGTCCCGCCGAACAGCGCCGCCGCGATAATCGCGGACCATACGGTCGTCGAGGAGGCGAGCAAGGCCGACGATGCGCACTGCGCGAGCAGTGCGAGGACCAGGGCGGTCGTCGGCGTCCAGCGATGTGCGGCAATGCTCCAGAGCACCGCCGGTGCGGCAGTCGCGCCGACGATCACCCACATCGCCGAGCCCACGGTCGCGTTGTGTGCGCCGACGGCGGCCACCAAGAAGGTGCCGATCACGATATAGCCGACGCCTTCGAGCGAGTAGGCGATGAGCAGCGCGCGCCAAGCCGCACTCGTGCGTTTCGCGGAGACTACCTCGGCGCCCTGTCGGCCGTGGATATCCAAGCGGAAGGCGGGCAGTAGTAGGAGGGCGGTCAGTCCGGCGGCACCAAGCCACAGCCCCTGCCAGGACAGCACCGGTCGCGCGGCCAGCGCGAGCAATCCGGTGACGGCGATACCGAATCCGACGCCGCCGAAGGCGATACCTGCCGCATGCGTGCGGCCACTGAGCCGAGCGATCGCGCCCGCGCACCCGACGAAGATCACCGCACTCGCCACGCCCGCGATCAGTCGCAGTAGCGCCGGGAGCACCGTCGGTCCGGGCAGTACGACCAGTGCTTCGCTGGCCACCAGGACCCCGGCCGAAATCCGAAAAATATTGCGGCTGTTCAGATCCGGATGACGCGCGAGCAGCACCGCGCCCGCGAGATATCCCCCGTAGTTGGCGGCGGCGATCAGCGCGCCATCGTGGGCATCGATGCGGTGCGCATCCACCATCGCAGGCAGCAGCGGCGTGTAGGCGAAGCGCCCGACACCGACCGCGCCGGCGAGGCCCGCACCTGCGGCGAGTGCCGGTGCGAGGATGCGGCGCGGGGTGTCGAGGAGAGCTGATCCGGTCACGAGATTCGACGGTATGGGCCGCCGCCGAGCCTGTGAAATGCTTTCTGTGCACGATGTATACGCTCGACGCATGGATATCGAGCTGCGGCATCTGCGGGCCTACCTCGCACTGTGCGAGGAAGCGAACTACACCCGCGCCGCCGCCCGGCTACACCTCAGCCAGCCCGCGCTGACCAGGACCATTCAGCAGTTGGAGCGGCTGGTCGAATGCCGGTTGATCGAGCGCACGTCCCGGCGTTTCGAGCTGACCGACGAGGGGACCGAGCTGCTCGAACACAGCAGACGCATCATCGGCGATATCGAGACCGTCCAGGCGGATCTGCGCATGCGCGCCACGATCGAGGTCGGATTCACCTGGTTGCTGCCCGATGCCTGGTTCGCCGCGGCCCGCAGCCACTATGAGGCCCTGGGTGGCCGGATTTCGCTGCGCCGCGTGGAGGATCCGATGGCGGCACTCGACGACCGCTCGATCGATATCGCGATCCACCGCAACGATATCTGGCTCCCGCACCACCTCGAATCTCGCGAAATCGGTTCGGAGCAGCGGGTTCTGGCGGTTTCGGTGCATTCGCCGCTGGCTACCGCGGTCGAGGTGCGCTGGGCCGATCTCGCGCATTATCCGCTGGTGGCCAATACCGTTTCCGGCACCACCAATGCCGAATCATGGGACTCGCCCGATCCGAACCGCACCGTCGTCACTTGCACGAATTTCGACGAATGGATCGAACTCGTCGCGGCGGAACGCGGTATCGGGATTGTGCCGGTGCTGGCGCGCACTCGCGCACCGCATCCGGGCGTGGTCTATGTCGATATCGTGGATGCGCCGCGATCGCATATCTATCTGACCTGGCGGGTAAAGCCGACGCCATTGCGATCGGTAGACCGTTTCCTGAGTCTCGTGTGACTATCAGTCGTTGCGCGGAATGCGGCCGTCGACGTCGGTGAAACCGTATTCCTCGGCGAGATCCGCTATGCGCCAAGCCGATCCGGAGCGTTGGCGGCGGTTCGGGTCGGCGGCCAGTGCGACGACGGCACGACCGGGAAAGCGGGGGGATTCGGCGCTGTCGAGATCGTAGGTGCCCTCACCGGGCAGAGTGACCACCCGTCGGCCGTCCTTATCGCGTGGAACCATTTGCAGCAGTTCGGTATCGACGATTCCGGGCCACAGCGAGACCACCGTGACGCCGGTCTCGGCGAGATCGGCGGCCATATCCGCGGTGAGGCGGTCCAGCGCGGCCTTGGCGACGCCATACACCACATTGTGCATGTAGCGCTCGGCGCCCGGAGAGGAGATATTGGCGATCAGGCCCGCCGATTCGATCAGCAGCGGAGCGGCGAAAACGCTTGCGACATAATGTGATCGGACGCCGATATCGAAGGTCTCATCCCAGGCCCGCGGCGGCACCTCCCAGAACGGTTTGCCCAGCCATCGCGCGGCGGCGGGGGCGTTGTAGACATTGTTCACCAGCACATCGAGTTGGCCGTGCTCGTTGCGGATCCGCTCGAAGAGCCGTTCGACCGCATCGTCGTCGTGGTGATCGCAGACGACCGGAATCCCGACGCCGCCGAGCAGGTCTATCTCCGACGCGGTCGCGTGCACGGTCCCCGGCAGGCGTCCCGGTGCGGCCGAGCGTCCGGTGATGTACACCGTGGCGCCCGCCGCGCCCAATTCCAGCGCGATGCCCTTGCCGATGCCGCGGCTCGCGCCGGTCACCATCGCGACCCGGCCGCCTAGAACCCGAGGTATTCCGTTCATGATCCCGGGACATTACCGTGAAACAAGAACACGTTCTAGCAACTGGAGGCCGTAGTGGAATCGACCCATCGGTTCGTGACGAACAACGGCATTCGCATGCATATCGCCCAGCAGGGCGAGGGGCATCCGGTGATCTTCTGCCACGGCTTTCCGCACACCTGGTTCGTGTGGCATCGCCAGCTCGTGGCGGTCGCCGCGGCGGGCTACCGGGCCGTTGCGCCGGATTTGCGTGGCTACGGGCGCACCGATGTGCCAACCGATATCGAGGACTATACGAATCGCGCAGTCATCGGCGACCTGCTCGGCCTGCTCGATGCCATGGGCGCCGAGCAGGCGGTTTTCGTCGGACTGGACTTCGGGGCCGCGCTGGTATGGGAGTTGGCGTTGCGCGCGCCGGAGCGGGTGAGCGGCGTCATCGTGCTCAATAATCCGTTCGCCCCGCGGCCGCCGCGCGCACCATCGCAACTGTGGGCGAAGGCCGCCCAGCGTCACTTCCTGCACCTGGACTATTTCCAGAAGCCGGGTGTGGCCGATGCCGAACTGGGCGGTCGCACAAGGGAATTCCTGGCCCGCGTCTACTATTCGCTCAGCGCCGACTACCACTACCTCGATACCTGGCAATTCCCGGCCGAGGGGACCGGCTACCTCGACGTTCTCCCCGAAGCCCCACCACTGCCGTGGTGCTGGCTCGCCAGCGCCGAATTCGACACCTTGGCAGAGGATTTCGAGCGCACCGGCTTCACCGGCGGGCTCAATTGGTACCGGGTGCTCGATCGGAACTGGGAACTCACCGCCGAATTTGCCGATGCCGTAATCTCCGTTCCGACGTATTTCCTGTACGGTGACCGAGATCCGGATATGGAGGGATTCAGTGGGCGCGATCCGCTGGCAACCCTCCGTGCGAACATTTCCGATCTGCGGGCCGTCACCAAGATCGCGGACGCGGGCCACCTGGTGCAGTTGGAACGCACCGACGAGGTCAACACCTTGATTACCACCCACCTGCGCGACCTGGTCCCGAATCCGGCTCTCACGTGATAGCCGACGTGTGGGTCAGCGGTATTCGTCGGTGAGTTCGGGGTAGTCGCCCCAACTGGGCAGTGGGCGTCGGTCCAGGTAGGCGGTGAGACGGTCCAGCAGGTACTGCCAGCGGGGGCCGACCGAGCAGGCGTCGGCGGGGTAGATGTGGCGGCGGATCAGTTCGAGATTGGTGACGACGCCCACCTGGGTCATATGCAGTTCGAGGATGCCGCCGTCGACATGGATCACCAGATCATGTGGTGCGCGGCAGTCTTCGACGCGGATCGCGATGGGGCCGGGGACCGGTCCGTCGAATGGTTCGATGGTCAGGTTGCCATTGCCGCCGATGACCTTGCCGAACCAACGATCCAATTGCCGGTGTTCGGCGCAGGCGGACCATACGTCGAGTACGGGCATGCGGAACGACCGCAGATAGTGCAGCAGCACCCGGCCTTCCTCGATCGCCCGATCGTGTTCGGGTCGCACCTCGCCGAGCATGGACATCGTGGTCATAGCCGCGCCCTTTCGCCGCTGGTCACCGTAGGTCCACTGTATTTCCTCGGTGGTGCCGCCGAATCCGATTCACCGCAAGTCGGCCACCGCGTGTCGGATCGGTCGGCGCTACCGGGAGGTACTGACGAGGTCGGTGGCGGCGGATTCGATTCGGGATTCGTCGAGGAGGACGGTGCTGGCGGCCGGGCCCAAGGGGATGAAGGAATCTGCGCTGGTTAGGCGGGTTATGGGCCCGTTGAAACCGGCGTCGATCAGAGCGGTGCAGACGGCTTCGGAGAAGCCGCCAGTATGTCGCGTTTCGTCCGCGATGAGGACTCGGCCGGTGGCGCGAGCGTGGTGCAGTAGGTCGTCGAGAGGGAGCGGCGAGAGCCAGCGGAGGTCGAGGACGCGGGCTCGGATGCCCCGAGCCGAGAGGCGTCGGGCTGCCCGCAGACTCATGGGGACGCCGTTGGCGAAGGTGACGATGGTGAGGTCGTTGTCGTTGTCGTTGTCGTTGTCGTAGACACGGGCGCGGCCGATGGCGATGTGTTCGGTGTCGGAAGGTGTTGCGAGCCAGGCATTGTCGCCGGGGTGGTGCAAGTCACGGGTGTGATACAGGGCGATGGGTTCGAGGTAGACGCAGACGCGGCCGTCGACGCGGGCCGCGGAGACGCAGGTTCGTAGCATGGCGGCGGCGTCATCGCCGCGGGCTGGGGAGGCGATGATCAGGCCGGGGATGTCGCGCAGTGCCGCAATGGAATTGTCGTTGTGGAAGTGGCCGCCGAACCCTTTCTGATAACCGTAACCGGCGATGCGGACGACCATCGGATTCCGGTATTGCCCCTGGGAGAAGTACGACAGCGTGGCGGCTTCCCCGCGCAACTGGTCGGCGGCATTGTGCACGTAGGCGAGATACTGGATCTCCGGAATCGGTACGAATCCGGCGAGCCCGGCGCCCAAAGCCGTTCCCAGCACGCTTTGTTCGTCGAGCAGCGTATCGAAGACGCGGCGAACTCCGAACTGCTTCTGCAGGCCCTTGGTGACGCCGTACACGCCACCCTTGCGTCCGACATCCTCGCCGAAGACCAGCACATCGGGGTCCCGGTCGAGCAGCCCGGCGAGCGTCTGATTGATCGCCTGCGCCAATGTCACCGAATCACCTTGTGCGACCGTGCGTTCCGCTGTCTGTTGCTCGGTCGTGAGTGGCTGTCCGCTACGCCGATTATCACCAGGCTGGCCGCCTACTCCGGACGTGAGCGGAGCTCGACGAAGTACATCGGTCCGTACCAGGTCCGGATGTAGCGGGGCCAACGGTGCCATTACCGCGGCAGCGGAAGCCAGTTTTGGTTCGCCCCATACTGATTCGGCCATGGCGGCGACGCGGCCACCGATATCGTCGTAGCGTGCGATGACTTCGCTTGGGGTGGCGACACCGGAGGTGACCAGGAGGCGCGCGGTTGCCGTCACCGGGTCGCGGCGCAAGTCGGCGGCGATATCGGCAGGGGTGCGATAGGCGGATTCGACATCGGATCCGGCGTGGCCCATAAGCCGTACGGTGCGCAGGTGGAGGAAGGCGGGTTTGCGGTGTTCGCGCACCCAGTCGGCGGCCTGGGTTGCGGTTGGCGCAGCGTCGAGGAGATCGCAGCCGTCCGCGTCGAAATACTGCAGGCCGAGGCGGATGCCGTAGGACTGTTCGATCCAGCCGGGCGGGGTGGAGACGCTGATGCCGATCCCATTGTCCTCGCACACGAATAGCAGCGGTAATGGAACCCCTTGGCGCGCAGTGTGGATCGCGGCATTGATGGCACCAGCGGCGGTGGAGTGATTGGCGGAGGCATCGCCGAAACTGCAGAGCACCACCGAATCCGACGGCCACTCGCCCCCGACGCCGAGCCGTGCCGCGCGCTCGATCGCGAAGGCGAGTCCGACGGCGCGCGGCAGATGCGACGCGATGGTGGAGGTCTGCGGGATCACCCCGGCCGGTTTGCTGCCGAAAACCTTATGACGGCCGCCGGATATCGGATCGGCGGCCGCCGCGACCACGCCGAGCAGCACATCCCGGATCGGGTCGAGACCGGGCACCTGCCTGCTCCGGTGCACGAAGAATGCCCCGGAGCGATAGTGCAGTAGCGCCGGATCGGAGGGGCGCAGGGCCGCTGCCACCGCCGCATTGCCCTCATGCCCTGACGACCCGATGCTGTAATAGCCGCGCTTGGCAACGCCCAGCCGGCGCGCCGCGAGATCGAGATGCCTACTGGTCGCCTGTGATTCGAACAGGTCCAAGCACTGGGCTCCGGTGAGCCCGCCACCCTCGAGCGGCTGCTCGACGGGTTGGCTCGGTCGCGGCTCCAGCGCTGATAGCTCGGCACGAAATCGCTCATCAAGGTCGACTCGCTGTTCGGTCACGCTGTGATCATCTCCGACGAACACCGCTCCGGGTGCCCGATTTCGGCGCGATTTCCGAAAATATTCTGATCACCTCGATAGATGCGAGAAACTTCTCCGAGTAGAACGGTCCCAAATCGAGGATCTGTCGGCTATCTCCCGGTTGGGATGCTCCCTACGGCACCCGGTCATCGCACGACTCACAGTCGTACGCGCCACCGGCTGACCCACCCGTGCGCGGACTGGTCCTCGGCGCAACGGCACAGTGGTTGCGGAGTCAGTTCGCGGCGCCGGGCAATGCCGCCGCGGCGTCGCGATCCAGTAGCCACGTAGTGGATTCCGACCCGACGGCGCCCGCCGCGGGAATCTCTACCGGATCCGCACCCGCAACCACCGCGGCAACGGCCTCGGCCTTGGCTGCGCCGCCGACAACCAGCACAACGTGTCGACTGTGCCGGACCGCGGGCAGCGTCAGCGTGACCCGAACCGGCGGCGGCTTGGGCGAATCCGATACCGCGACAACGAGTTCATGCTGTTCGTGCACCGCAGTGGTATGTGGGAAGAGCGAATTCACATGCCCCTCGCCGCCCATACCGAGCAGATGCAGATCGAAGGCCCCGTGCTCGGCCAGATGCGCGTGCACCGCCGCCGAATACTCCGCCGCGGCCTCGACCGGATCCGGATACTCGCCATCGGAGGTGGCGACCGGATGCACCCGCGATGGATCCAACGGCACGTGATCCAGCAGCGCCTCCCGCGCCTGCAGATCATTGCGCTCGGAGTCGCCCGAGGGCACGAATCGCTCGTCGCCCCAGAACACATCGAGTCGCGACCAGTCGATATCGCCGGGTGTCTTGCGGACCAATTCCAGCAGTCCGATCCCGGTTCCGCCGCCGGTCAACACCACCGATGCGGAGCCACGTGCCGCCTGCGCCGCCACCACGACGGCGACGAAGCGTGCGGCCGCGGCGGCAACCAAGGCTTCGGTGTTGTCATGTACTACCACCACTGGTGCAGCTGAGTCCGCGCGCTCACTCATAGGTCACCTTCTCGATTCCGGCGAGTGCCTCGGCATAGATGTCGTCGGCATCCAGCCGACGCAGTTCTTCGGCGAGGCAGTCGCGAGTTTCCCGGCGCGCCAATGCGATTCGCTGATCCGGGTCACCGGTGCGGGTCAGTGTCGCGGTACGCCCGGTCTGCGGCCGCTCGATCGCGATCGATACCGTCGGGCGTTGTACCTCCACCCGCAACTCACCCGAGCGGCGTCGCACCGGACAGTCGAGCCGGGCGGCCAACCAGCCCGCGAGCATATCCAGCGCGGGTTCGTCGCGCAGCCCGGAGACGATGACCGAATTCACCGGTTCGAACGGCGCTTCGTCCAGGGCGGCCGCCAGCAACGCCCGCCAATAGGTGATGCGACTCCACGCCAGATCGGTATCCCCGGAGGCGTAGGAGTCGAGCCGATTCTTGATCGTCGCCTGCGGATCGGGGGCGAAGGTGGCATCGGTGATCCGGCGAGTCGCCAAGCGACCCACCGAATCCTTGGACGGAAACTCCGGGGCACCACGCGGCCACCAGGCCACCACCGGAGTATCCGGCAGCAGGAACGGGATGACGACGCTGCTCTCATGGTTGATCAGATCACCCTGCAGCCGCAGCACTATCACCTCGGCTGCACCCGCATCACCGCCGACGCGGATCTGGGCATCCAATCGCGTCTCGGCCGCGCGGTCCCCGCGCGCCAAAACGACCACGCGACAGGGATGTTCGCGGCTGGCGTCATTGGCGGCGTCGATGGCGTCCTCGGCTTCGGAGCTGTCCAGCGTGCACACGACCAGGGTCAGCACCCGGCCCATGGTGATCACACCATTGCTCTCGCGCAGGCGTACCAGGCGTTTGGTGACCTCGGAGGTGGTGGTCTGTGGCATATCGACGATCATGGCCGCCGCCATTCACGCCCGGTGCGGGCCAGCATCTCATCAGCCGAGGACGGACCCCAGGTCCCCGCCTCGTACTGTTCGGGTTTGCCGTCGGCGGCCCAGTGCTCGAGCACCGGATCCAGGATGCGCCAGGACAATTCGACCTCCGCGTTCACCGGGAACAGGGACGGCACCCCGAGCAGCACGTCGAGGATCAGGCGTTCGTAGGCCTCGGGGGAGGATTCGGTGAACGCCTCGCCATAGCTGAAATCCATATTGACATCGCGCACTTCCATGCTCGACCCTGGCACCTTCGAGCCGAACCGGGTGGTAATGCCCTCATCGGGCTGCACCCGGATCACCACTGCGTTCTGCCCGAGATCCTCGGTCATGGTCTGGTCGAACGGCAGATGCGGGGCCCGCTTGAACACCACCGCGATCTCGGTCACCCTGCGGCCCAGGCGTTTTCCGGTGCGCAGATAGAACGGCACACCCGCCCAGCGGCGGGTGTCGATCTCGAGGGTGATCGCCGCGTAGGTCTCGGTGCGCGATTGCGGGTCGAAACCCTCCTCGTCGAGCAGGCCGACCACATGTTCGCCGCCCTGCCAGCCCTCGGCGTACTGTCCGCGCGCGGTGGTTTCATCAAGGGGCGCAACGAGTTTAGTCGCCGAGAGCACCTTGATCTTCTCGGTCTGCAACTGCTTGGGCTCGAAGCTGATCGGCTCCTCCATGGCGGTCAGCGCGAGCAACTGCAGCAGGTGGTTCTGGATGACATCGCGGGCCGCGCCGATACCGTCGTAATAGCCGGCCCGCCCACCCAATCCGATGTCCTCGGCCATGGTGATCTGCACATGGTCGACGTAATTGGCATTCCAGATCGGTTCGTAGAGCTGGTTGGCGAAGCGCAGTGCCAGGATGTTCTGCACCGTCTCCTTGCCGAGATAGTGATCGATACGGAATACCGTCTCCTCCGGGAACACCCGGTTGACCAGTGCGTTGAGTTCGACCGCACTGTGCAGATCGTGGCCGAACGGCTTCTCGATCACCACCCGGCGCCACGGCTTGTGGCCCTCGCCATCGGCTTGCACCGGTTGGGCCAGTTTGTGCTCGGAGAGCTGATCTAGCACCACCGGGAACATATTCGGCGGAATCGAGAGGTAGAAGGCGTGATTGCCGCCGGTGCCCCGGTCCTTGTCCAACTTCGCGAGGGTGTCGGCGAGTCTGGCGAAGGCGGAATCGTCGTCGAAGGAACCCTGGACGAATCGGATGCCCTCGGCCAGGTAGTCCCAGACCTCCTGCCGAAAGGGTGTGCGGGCGTGTGCCTTTACCGCATCGAGCACGACCTTCGCGAAGTCCTCGTCCGCATAGTCCCGGCGGGCGAAGCCGACCAGTGCGAAGCCCGGGGGCAGCAGCCCCCGGTTCGCCAGGTCGTAGATGGCCGGCATCAGTTTCTTCCGGGACAGATCGCCGGTGACGCCGAAGATCACCATGCTGCATGGCCCCGCGATGCGGGTGACCCGCTTATCCCGCTCGTCGCGGAGCGGGTTCTTCCAGGTATTTGTCTGAGTGCCGGCCATCGGATCAGTTATCCCGAGTCTTGGCCAGTTCGCCTGCCGTGGCGGAAAGCAGCTCCTCCCACGACTTCTCGAACTTCTCCACACCCTCGCGTTCGAGCACGTCGAACACATCGTCGAGGTCGATGCCGACCGCGACAAGCTTGTCGAAGACCTCCTGCGCGGCCGCGGCGGTACCGCTGACGGCGTCGCCCCGGATCTCGCCGTGATCGGCGACCGCCTCGAGCGTCTTCTCCGGCAGCGTGTTCACCGTATTCGGCGCAACCAACTCGGTGACATACAGAGTGTCCGAGTACTCCGGATTCTTGACGCCCGTCGAAGCCCACAGCGGCCGTTGCCGATTCGCGCCGGTGGCGGCCAGATGCGAGTAGGTCGAGGTGTGCGTACCACCGTCGAAGACATCCTGGTATTCGGCGTAGGCCAGGCGTGCGTTGGCGACACCGGCTCGTCCGCGCAGTGCCAGCGCCTCCGGCGTGCCGATCGCCTCGAGCCGCTTATCGATCTCGGTGTCCACCCGGGAGACGAAGAAGGAAGCGACCGAATGGATCTTGGCCAGATCGTGGCTGGTGGCCTTGGCGCCGCGCAGACCGTCGAGGTAGGCGCCCATCACCTGGCGGTAGCGCTTGACCGAGAAGATCAGGGTCACGTTGACGCTGATGCCCTCCGCGATCACCCGGGTGATCGCGGGCAGGCCCGCCTCGGTGGCCGGAATCTTGATGAACAGGTTGGGCCGGTCCACTGTCTTCCACAGGTCGATGGCCTGGGCGACCGTCTGTTCGGCGTCGAAGGCCAGGCGCGGGTCGACCTCGATGGAGACCCGGCCGTCGACGCCGTTGCTGGCCTCGTAGACCCCGGCCAGCACATCGCAGGCCGCACGGACGTCGTCGGTGGTGATGGTCCGGATCGCGGAATCCACATCCGCGCCTTGGGCGGCAAGCTCTTTCACCTGGCCGTCGTAGGCGTGACCCTGGCTCAGGGCACCTTGGA
This sequence comes from Nocardia sp. NPDC051990, assembly GCF_040680755.1. Classification (NCBI taxonomy): domain Bacteria; kingdom Bacillati; phylum Actinomycetota; class Actinomycetes; order Mycobacteriales; family Nocardiaceae; genus Nocardia; species Nocardia sp. NPDC051990. The sequence continues at coordinate 196,787 of NZ_JBFAXH010000007.1, forward strand.
AGATGGTCGGATTGGTGGTGACGCCGACGACACTGCGGGTTTCGATGAGCTCGGCGAGGTTGCCGGACTGGATCCGGTCGCGTGACAGATCATCGAGCCACACCGAGACGCCCGCGGCCGAGAGGGCGGCGAGGTTTTTGTTCTGTGCCATGAGCTCTTATCCCTTCACGTTTTCCAGCGTGCGCTGCGCGGCAGCCACCACGGCTTCCGCGGTGATCCCGAACTCGCGGAACAAGGTCTTGAAATCGGCCGAGGCACCGAAGTGCTCGATCGATACGATCTCGCCCGCATCACCGGTGAACCGGTACCACGGCATCGCGATACCGGCCTCGACGGCCACACGAGCGGCGACCGCCGGCGGCAGTACCTCGTCCCGATACGCCTTGTCCTGCGCGTCGAACCACTCCACGCACGGCATCGAGACCACCCGGGTGCCGATGCCTTGCGCCTCCAGCGTAGTGCGGGCGGCGACCGCGAGTTGGAGCTCGGAGCCGGTCGCGATCAGGATTACCTGCGGGGTGCCGGTGGACGCCTCGGCCAGCACGTAGCCACCCTTCTTGACGCCTTCGTAGCTGGTGCCCTCGAGGATCGGCAGATCCTGGCGGGTCAGTGCGAGCGCGGACGGTCCGTCCTGGTGGGCGGGCTCGGAGACCGAGAAGTGCGAGGTGTGCTCGCTGCTGTCGCGCTCCAGGATGGTGCGCCAGGCGTAGGTGGTCTCGTTGGCGTCGCCGGGGCGGACCACGTTCAGACCCGGAATCGCGCGCAGCGCGGCCAGATGTTCGATCGGCTGATGCGTCGGGCCGTCCTCACCGAGGCCGATCGAGTCGTGCGTCCACACGTAGATCGCGGGCACCCGCATGAGCGCGGCCAAGCGCACGGCCGGACGCATGTAGTCGGAGAAGACCAGGAAGGTGCCGCCGTACGGACGGGTCGGGCCGTGCAGGGCGATGCCGTTGAGGATCGCGCCCATGGCGTGCTCACGGACACCGAAGTGCAGGGTGCGGCCGTACGGGTTGGCCTTCCACATGCCGGTCGAAATCGATTCCGGACCGAAGCTCGGCGCGTCCGGCATGGTGGTGTTGTTGGATTCGGCGAGGTCGGCCGAACCGCCCCACAACTCCGGCAGCAGCGGCGCCAGCGTGGCGAGCACTTTGCCGGACGCCTTGCGGGTGGCCATCCCCTTCGGATCCGCCTCGTAGGTCGGCAGATGCGCGGCCCAGCCCGCGGGCAGCTCACGCTTGGCGAGCCGATCGAACAGCGCCTTGTGCTGCGGGTTGGCGGCGGCCCACGCGTCGTACTGCTGCTGCCAGGCCGCATGCGCCTGCCGACCGCGCTCGACCAGTTTGCGGGTGTGCGCGATGACATCGTCGTCGACCTGGAAGTTCTTTTCCGGGTCGAAGCCGAGGATCTTCTTGGTGGCGGCCACTTCGTCGGCGCCGAGTGCGGCACCGTGCGCGGCGCCGGTGTTCATCTTGTTCGGCGCCGGGAAGCCGATGATGGTGCGCAACACGATGATCGAGGGCTTACCGGTCTCCGCCTTGGCCGCGGCCAGCGCCGCCTCGATGGCGACGACGTCCTCGCCGCCCTCGACCACCTGCACATGCCAGCCGTACGCCCGGTATCGCTCAGCGACATTCTCGGTGAAGGCGATGGTGGTGTCGTCCTCGATGGAGATCTTGTTGTCGTCGTAGATCACGACCAGATTGCCCAGCTGCTGCGTGCCCGCGAGCGAGGAAGCCTCGGAGGTGACGCCCTCCTCCATATCACCGTCGGAGGCGACGACGTAGATGAAGTGGTCGAACGGGCTGGTGCCTGGTGCGGCATCCGGGTCGAACAGACCGCGTTCGCGCCGCGCCGCCATCGCCATACCGACCGCGGAGGCCAGCCCCTGACCCAGTGGGCCGGTGGTGATCTCGACGCCGTCGGTGTGGCGGAATTCGGGGTGGCCCGGAGTGAGCGAGCCCCATTTGCGCAGATGTTCGAGATCATCCAGCTCCAGACCGTATCCGGCCAGGTAGAGCTGGATGTACTGGGTGATGCTGGAGTGACCGCAGGACAGTACGAAGCGGTCCCGGCCGACCCAGCTCGGATCGCTCGGGTCCAGGCGCATGGTGCGCTGGTAGAGCGTGTAGGCCAGCGGTGCGAGGCTCATCGCGGTGCCGGGGTGCCCGTTCCCGGCGTTCTGCACCGAGTCGGCGGCTAGAACCCGGACAGTGTCGACGGCCTTGGTGTCCAGATCCGTCCAGTCGTCCGGGTGGTTCGGCTGAGTGAGGGCGCGGATGTCGTCTGTCACTGACACGACCGAGGTTCTCCTGACATTGGTTTCGTCGACGGTGGCGGAGGGGTGCACGCACGGCAGCGGTGGAATGCGAACCGGTTTACCCCAACTACCCTAGATGTGCCCAATGACCGGCATGTGAGGAACCCGGCTTACTTCGAATGCCGAATCGCTCCGGCAGCGTGCCGGAGCGAGGGGCTATGGAAAGAAGGCTGGGCGGCTGGGTCTACCATCGTCTGTAGTAGTTGCCGCCTCACACCAGCTCGAGCAGGGGAGCGCGGTGGTGGTTTTATGCCGGATGCGATGCACAGCGTGCGAGGAGAGACAGTGCGGATTGGGCAACAGCCGGGTGGCAATGGCGCACATGGCTCCTCCGCGACGGCGCTGGCCGACCGGTTGACCGGCGATGGCCTGCTGTCCCGACTACTGCGGCGACCGCTCGCCTATATCGCGTTGACCAAGCCGCGCGTCATCGAGCTGCTGCTGGTTGCGACCATTCCGACAATGCTGCTGGCCGATCGCGGCCATGTCGATATCCGACTGATCTTGGCCACGCTGTTCGGCGGTTGGATGGGCGCCGCGAGCGCCAACACGCTCAACTGCGTCGCCGATGCCGATATCGACAAGGTGATGAAGCGGACCGCGAAGCGGCCACTGGCGAGGGAGGCCGTGGCGACCTCGCACGCGTTCGTCTTCGGTGTGGCGCTCGGCATCGGCTCGTTCGCCTGGCTGTGGTGGCAGGCGAATCTGCTCAGTGGTCTGCTGGTCGTCGCAACGATCCTGTTCTACGTCTTTGTGTACACTCTCGGCCTCAAGCGCCGTACCTCGCAGAATGTGGTGTGGGGCGGCGCGGCCGGATGTATGCCCGCGCTGGTCGGCTGGTCGGCGGTGACTGGGAACATCGGCTGGCCCGCGATCGCGCTCTTCGGTGTCATCTTCTTCTGGACGCCGCCGCACACCTGGGCGTTGGCCATGCGCTACAAGGAGGACTACCGCGCGGCCGGAGTGCCGATGCTACCGGTCGTGGCCACCGAGCAGGCTGTCACCAAGCAGATCGTCATCTACACCTGGCTCACCGTGCTGACCACGCTCGCGCTGGTACCCGCGACCGGTGTGGTCTACGCGGCCGTCGCACTGGTGGCCGGAGCGTGGTTCCTGCTCATGGCGCACCAGTTGTACTCCGGTGTGCGGCGCGGTGAATCGGTGAAGCCGCTGCGACTGTTCCTGCAGTCCAACAACTATCTGGCCGTAGTGTTCTGTGGTCTGGCGGTGGATTCGGTGCTCGGGTGGCACACGATCGGCAGCTTCTTCAGCTAGCTCAGCCGAAATAGCCGTCGGGTCGGACTCGTATGCAGCGTCGCATGCGGTCCGCGGAACAGTGGCGAAGGTTTCGGTGATCTGCAGCTTCGGTCGCACCCGACGCAGATATGCAGATCGGGCCATCGGGCACCGGATGCGAGGACCAGTGGCCTCGCATCCGATCGCGCGCTATGGCAGCAGGACGATCGAGCCGGTGGTCTTGCGGCCCTCGAGATCGCGGTGTGCCTGCTCGGCTTCGGCCAGCGGATACGTGGCACCGATCCGCACGTGCAGTGTGCCGTTGGCGATCGCGGCCAGAATATCGGTTGCGCGCCAGAGCAATTCGGCGCGGTCACGGGTGTAGTGCGCCAGGGTGGGGCGGGTGACGAACAGCGAGCCCGCCGGGCTGAGACGCTGCAGATCGAAGGGCGGGACCGGGCCGCTGGCCGCGCCGAAGAGGGCCAGCATGCCGCGCACCCGCAAAGACGCGAGACTGGCCTCGAAGGTGGCCGCGCCGACACCGTCGTAGACAGCGGCGACGCCTACGCCGTCGGTGCGTGCGCGGACCTGCTCGGCGAGATCATCGGTGTAGCGCAGTACCTCTGTCGCGCCCGCCTCGCGGGACAGCTTCTCCTTCGCATCCGAGGAGACCGTGGTGATCACCCGAACACCGCGCGCGACGGCGAGCTGCGTGAGCAACAGACCGACGCCGCCTGCGCCCGCGTGCACCAGTACGGTCTCGCCGGGTTCGGGCTTGTAGATCGATTCGATGAGGTAGTGCGCGGTCATACCCTGCAGCAGCGCCGAAGCGGCGACCGGTGCGTCGATACCAGCGGGCACCTTGACCGCGACCGCAGCCGGTACCGCGACCCTGTGGGCATAGCTGCCGGGGGCGGCCGCCCAGGCGACCCGGTCGCCGACCGCGAATTCGGTCGCATTCGCGCCCACCTCGGCCACCACACCGGTGCCCTCGGCGCCGGGAACATAGGGGACCGCCTGCGGGTAGCGGCCGGTGCGGATATAGGTGTCGATGAAGTTGATGCCGATCGCCTCGGTGTCGACGAGCACCTCATCCGGACCGATCCGCGGATCCGGCACCTCGACGTAGTTCAGGACTTCGGGACCACCGTGCTCGGAAACCTGAATAGCGTGCATGAGATCCGTTCTACACCCACAGGGGCTGGATCTGAACGTACCGGTCAGTAAACTAACCGCCATGAGTGCTCAAGCCGCCACCGCTGCAGTGCAGCTGTCGGGTTCCCTAGTGGATTCGGTCAAGGGATTCGTCGCCGAGCACGGCGGCTCCGCCACGGCCGTGCTGCAGCCGATCGGCCGCGCGGGTGTGCGCGTCACCATGGTCGGCTCCGACGGCGTCCTCGGCGACCGAGTGGTCGACGATCTGGCGACCGCCAAGGAATTGGTTGAGACCATCGACGGCCTCACCGAGGCCGATGAATGGGATCGCGAGCTGATCTCGGTGGTCACCCCGCGTCAGGGCCACTGGGCCAAGATGGCCGGTTGGGTCGCCCGGCAGACCCGTTTTCCCAAGGCGCGCAACGAGAACTGAGCCGTTCAGGCTCCGGTGGTGGCGCCGTCGATTCGCGCGGGACGGTGCGCAGGACCGGGCCCGCGAAAATGCTCGCGAGCCGGGTGAACGGCCAGATACTGAGGATCGGCAGCAGGACCAAACCGCGCGCCTGCTAGATGTGCTGGGCATGCTGCATGGCCTCGGGGATACGGATCGATGGTGCGTAGCGGGCGGAACCAGGTGAAAAGCGTTTCGCCGGTTCGATATTCATGTGCCACCGTAGTCGAATCGAATTCGATGAGCATCCGGACAGCGGCGCGGCCGTCATGGCCGGGAAGGTGATCCGGTCGAGCGGGGCGACCACGGGACGCAACGGACCCGCTATCAGATCGGGTAGGAACAGCAACACCGCCCCGATTGTGGCAGCGACGCCGCCGGTGGCCTGCACGATCGTGGTCCCGTTCGGATCGTAGAGTAGGGGAGGATGAACGCGGATAAGGCGAGCGAGCTGGCGGCCGCGCATACCGATGCGCGTCAGCGCGTCGCGCTCGCCGAGAGCTTCTACCCACCGGAACTGCGCGCCTACCGTCGCGCCGAAATCGCCTTCCTGCAGTGGGAACTCGCCCGCGGCGTCCTCGATGCCGCGGCCGGCAGCCCGTGGTGGCGGGCCATCAACGACCGGCTGCTGCACGACAAGCTGGAGGCCGCGCTGCTGCATCGTGCCAGCGCCCACGACGCGTCGACACCCGGTGCCCGGCTGTGGCTCGAATTCCTTGTCGCCCCTTCGCCCGCGGCATGGTACCGGGCGCACAATCGCAGCATCGTCACCGGTTATCTACAACATCAGAAGTTGGCCGCGGCCGAACTGCCCGCCGAACGGTTGATGATCAATGTGACGCTCATGCGGGTGCTGTTCACCCACGTGCTGGTGGCACGGCCGACGCTCGCGCTCGGCCGGTTCGGTGCCCTCGGCGGCTGGTCGGCCGATCCGCGCCGCAGCTCGGTTCGCCTATTCCTCGATCTACGCAATGTCTTTCCCGAGGTGTATCCGCTGGCGAATATGTCCGTCGACGCGGTGCTCGCACTGGAGGGACGCGTGGCACGGGCCCTCGATTACGGTCTGATCGTGCCGAAGCTGGAGCAGATATATGCCTTCGCCGCAGAGCAATTGGAGGAGCCGATGATCGTCGGGCTCGTCGAGAACGGCGATCCGTGCTACGCGGGGCTGCGGATCCAACGCGGGCAACTGGCATCGGATACCTTGACCCGAACGCTTGCACGCGTCACTCGGCCGCGATTCGCGTAATCGGTCGAGTACGGGCCGCGTGAGCGTGGCAGTGCGTCGATAATCGCCGCGCACAGGGTTTTCGGCAGCTCGCTGACCGCGATTCTGGCGGCCTCCGTCGCGATAACGGCGTAGGCGCATTCAGGACTGCGCCGGCTGCTGCCCGCGAGATGCGGTCTCGGGCGCGGTCTCGTACGGATGCTCAGGTGGCAGGGCTCCGAGTCCATGACATCCAGGGCCGCGCGCAGTCGCTCCGAAACCAGTTCGGCCAGTACCGCTTCGGAGGCCGCGTTCGTACGGTTCGATATCCGGGAACGGTTGTGGCACTTCGACGCTCGACGTTGCCGCGATCCGCTATGTCAATTGTTCGGCGGAACTGGAGACCGGTGCCGGGACGCGTTCGCGGGTGCGCAGGGCGGCCCAGAGGGCGGCGGTGGCGGCGGTGCAGGCGGCCGCGCCGCCGACGTGGGTGGCGACCAGCGCGGCCGGGACGTCGGTGAAGTACTGCACGACGCCGACCAGGGACTGGGCACCGACCAGGCCGAGCAGGACGAACAGCCGGGTGCGGACGGCGGGGGCGATGCCGACGGCGAAGAGACCGAAGGCCAAACCGATGAGTAGCGCGAGATAGCCGACCAGCAGCTGCGAGTGCAGGTGCACCAGGGTGACGATCTCGACCTGCAGGCGTTCGACCGGTCGCTCGATGCTCTTATCGCCCGCATGCGGTCCGGCACCGCTGACCAGCGTGCCCGCGATAAGAACGCCGGCGAGCGCGACACCGCTCAGCCCGGTGAGCCAGCGCAGCGGCGTGGGCGCTTGGATCACTTCGATGCCGTCATCGGGTTCGCAGACCTTCGCGAACATGACCACCGCGACCCACACCATCAGCATCGACGCCAGCAGGTGTACCGACACCGTCCACCACAGCAGGCCGGAGCGCACGGTGATACCGCCGATGATCGCCTGCAGCACCGTGCCGCCGGGCATCAGCCACGCGTACACCAGCACCTCGCGCCGGCGGCGGGCCCGGGTAACGGCGAGCACGATCAGCGCCGCGCACAGCGTTACCACGAAGGACAGCATGCGGTTGCCGAACTCGACGGTCTGATGCAATACCGGAACCTCGGCTACACCGGTCGGGGTGAAGCTGCCGGGGAAGCATTGCGGCCAGGTCGGGCACCCGAGTCCGGACGCCGTGACCCGCACGATCGCACCGGTGACGGCGATACCCGCCTGGGAGACGATGACCGCGACGGCGATCAGTCGCTGCACTCGCAAGGAGGGCAGCGGGAGCAGATCGACGAGTCTCAGGAATGCGCGATACAGCACCCAATGATGGTAGCCGGGCCATTCGGGCCGCCCGCACCCGGTCTACTACATCTCGTCGTTGCCGCCTGTTCGAGATCAGGTGGCCGTCATGGCGGCATCGGTCGGGAGATCCCGCCGTGATCTCGCGCGGACTAATCGAAACGGAAGAAGCGGGTAGCAAGGAAGCCGGAGATGCCGCCCCATGCGGCGAGGACGGCGATTCCGAACCAGTCGACGCTGGTGCGCATGGCGTCTTCCAGCGTGACCGCCAGTGCCCCGGACGGCGCCAACCGTACGAGCACATTTACGACCGTGGGCAGATCATCGGATGCGAACACGATGCTGGCGATGCCGAGCATGACGAACCACAGAATATTCGCCAGTGCCAGCACGATCTCCGCCTTGAGTGTGCCGCCGAGCAGCAGGCCCATTGCCGCGAAGGTGGCCGTGCCGAGCACGATCAACAGCGCGCCGAGTGCGAGCCCGGCGAGGTCTGGCCGCCAGCCGAGTGCGAAACCTATGGTCCCCAAGAGAATTGCCTGCAATACCACCACGATCAGCACCGCAGCACTCTTGCCCGCCACAATGCCCCAGCGGGGGAGGGGGGTGGCGCCCAGGCGCTTGAGCGCACCATAGCGCCGGTCGAATCCGACCGCGATCGCTTGTCCGGTGAAGGCGGTCGACATGACCGCGACCATCATGACCGCGGGCACGATCTTGCCGACTCGGTTCTCGCCGAGGTTCGCGAACGGCAACAGGCTGAGCCCGACCAACAGGGTGATCGGAATGAACATGGTGAGCAGCAGCTGTTCACCATTGCGCAGCAAAAGGATCAGCTCGAGCCGGGTCTGCGCGGTCATCATGGCGAGGCGGTTGCTCGGGCGCGGATCGGGGGTGAAAGTGCCCGGTGCGAAGCGGTTCCCGACGGGATCTGGCTGATTCATCCGCGTAGGTCCCGTCCGGTGAGTTCCAGGAATACGTCCTCGAGGCGACGCTGATCGATCCGGATATCGGTCGCAAGCACATTCTGCTGCGCACACCACGCGGTCACCGTCGCCAGGACCTGCGGATCGATCTCACCCTCGACCAGATACTGTCCCGGCGTCGTCTCGCGCGGCGAGAAGCCTTCCGGCAATGCGGTTTTCAGTAGCCGCAGATCGAGTTTCGGTGGGGCGGTGAAGCGCAGCTGACCGGCCGCGCCGTGCGCGGTCACCTCCGCGGGCGTGCCGGAGGCGACGATCTGTCCGTGATCGATGATCACCAGTTGGTCGGCCAGTTGCTCGGCCTCGTCCATCATGTGCGTGGTGAGCAGTACTGTGACGCCGTCGCGGCGCAGCGCATCGATCAGCTCCCACACGATGAGCCGGGCCTGGGCGTCCAGGCCCGCGGTCGGTTCGTCGAGGAAGACGATCTCCGGCTTACCGACCAGCGCACAGGCCAGGGCGAGCCGCTGTTGCTGGCCGCCGGACAGGCGCCGGTACGGTGTGCGCCGATTGTCCTGCAGGCCAAGGGTTTTCAGTAGCCATTCAGGATCGAGCGGAGCGGCGGAGTAGGCGGCGACCAGGTCGAGCATCTCACCCGCGCGCGCGCCCGGGTACGCGCCACCGCCCTGCAGCATGACGCCGATGCGCGGCCGCAATCGGTCGGAATCGGCGATCGGATCGAGTCCGAGTACCCGGACCGAACCGGCATCCGGGGTTTTGAAGCCCTCGCACATCTCGACGGTCGTGGTCTTACCCGCGCCGTTCGGTCCGAGCAGGGCCAGCACCTGCGCTCGTTCGACGGCGAAGCTGATCCCGGCAACGGCGGTGGTCTCGCCGTAGCGCTTGACGACGCCGTCGATAGAGACGGCGGGTTCCGAGGCTGCGGTCACCATCGCGCCTCGGTGCTCGGTTCCGTCGCGTCCAAGGGCGCTGTGCCTATTGTTCGCTCGCTGCGCTCCCTCACGGTGTCACACCGTAAGCGGTCGAGGGATGTGACCCGGACGACACCCCTGCCTCGTCAGTTCTGCGGTCCGGCCGGACCGGCCGTGGTGGGCGCCCGATCGGCGCCGATCTGGTGTAGCCGCCACGGCAGTGACTTGCGGGTGGCCAGGATCATCAGCGTGCAGGTGAGGATGGTGATGCAGGCCGCGTAGATAAGGACGAACGGCTGGATTTCGCTGCCCGTCGGCATGAGCATGACGCTGATCGCCGCCGAGGCGATCGTGGCCGAGACCCGGAAGGCGGGTCGGCTGGCCCAGGCCGCCAGCGGGACGATGCCCCAGAGCAGATACCAGGGCTGTACCACCGGGAACAGCAGGACAACCGCGCCGAAGGCGACGCCGAGCGCACCGACCGGATGCAGCCGTCCGCGCCAGGTGGCCACCATCAGCCGCACCACGATCAGTGCGGCCGCGATCGCCGCGATCGGTCGGGTGATGCTCAACAGTGCGGTGGTGTGGTCGCCCAATCCCAGTAGGACGCCGCCGAATCCGGTGACGACCCCGAGCGCGGTGGGCAGCGACATCCAGCTGCGCACCGAGTTGGCCCCGGTCAGGGTGTCTATCCAGCCGAAGCCGAGACCGCTGCCCAGGCACACCGCGAGCATGACGGCACCCGTGACACCACCGAGGAATAGCGCGGATCTGAGCACGGCACGCCAATCGCCGCCCCATTTTCGGCTCAATGCCATCCACACGAACGCCAGTGCCAGCATCGATGGAATCTTGACCATGCTGGACAGCGCTATCAGGGTGGTTCCCGATAAGAGCAGCACGAGTGTGTGGCCACGCATCGGTCCGGTATTGCTCAGGGCCGCCAGACAGTATTCCAGCCCGACCAGCATCAGGCCGAGCATCATGGCCTCATTGTGTACACCGGATACCAGGTGGAATATCACGAGCGGGTTTACCGCGCCGAGCCACAATGCGGCGACCGGCGATACTCGACACCGTTGTGCCAGTCGTGGCAGTGCCCAAACGATGCAGGCCACGCCGAGCAGTGCCAGCGCTCGGTGTAGTAGCACCCCGGCGAGCATATTGTCGCCGACGATTTCGGCGATGCCCTTGCCTAGCCAAATCGAGAGCGGGCCGTATGGCGCGGGTGAATTCTGCCAGATATTGGGGACGCTGCGGGTCAGGATATGGTCCTGGCCGAGTCCTTGTACCGGCCCGACGTCATAGGGATCGAGTCCACTCGCCGCGATTTCCCCTTGGGCCAGATAGGAATAGACATCCTGGCTGAACATCGGGGGTGCGACCGAGAGCGGGATGATCCACAGCAGCAGCGTGCGGTCCAGTTGCGAGCGGCTGATGCGACGAATGCGGTTGGACTGCAAGCCGAGTGCGAATCGGCCGAGCAGCAGCCAGGCCAGCATCACGATGACCGTGCCGACCATGGTCGTCGCCAGCCCCGAATTGTGCACGCGCGCGGGCAGCCCGAGAATCGCCTTGCCGTAGGTCGGATTCTGCAGTGTGGGTTGGGCGCCCAGACCCAGGGCGCCGATGGCCATCATGACCGAACCCGTGGCGCCCAACAGCCGGACCCGGCGCAATTGCGTGGTCTCCTGCGGGTTGAGTTCGGCGGCCTCGGGTTCGTTGATGTGCAGGGTGTCGCCGACGGTGTGGTCGGGCGCGACATCCAGACCGATGATCCGACGTCCCAGTGATACGGCGGTGCTGATCGGCGCGGTCTTACGCAGGCGAATCAGGGTGCCCGAGGTGGTCGACGAGTTGCGTTCGACACCTGGTTCGCCGTGTTCGCCTGACATCACGCGGTCAGCGTAGCCGATGTCACCGGCGTTTCCGGTGCTCCGCGAAACCGACCGCGGGGCACATATTCGCGCTACTTCGGACCCGAGGACCGGGCGGCGGCGGAGGTGTGGAACGGCGGCGTCAGGTGCGTTGACGGATTTTCGCCACCGTCGTGTGGCCTAAATCGCATGTGCAATTCCGGCGGGCGCTCGGGTCGGTCCGCACGCGAGACCCGCAGGTGGTGAATGTGTCGTATCCGCACGCCGCCCCGCAGAGCGCTCCCGTGCAGGTCATCGGCCCGGTCGACTCAGGGCACCCTTATTGGATTCCGGGAACTAATTCCGTCACACTGGTGTTGTGAAAAACGTGGGTTTGCCGTACGACGAGGATGGAGGGACCGGTCGCCGGACCGGTGCCGCATCCGTTGCCGCGCCCGCGACCCTCGTCATGGGCGGCGAAGGACATACGCGCGCCGCGGTGGTCCAGCTGCTGCTCGAAGAGGGCCCGATCACCGCGACCGCAATCGGCACCAAGCTCGGTCTGACGCCCGCCGGTGTTCGTCGGCATCTGGACGCACTGATCGAATCCGGTCAGGCGCGGGCCAGCCGTTCGGCGCCGTGGCAGCAGAAGGGGCGCGGCCGTCCCGCCAAGCAGTATCAGCTGACGGCGGTGGGCAGAGGACGGCTCGGCCACGCGTACGACGATCTGGCCGGTGCCGCGATTCGCCAGCTCGGTGAGGTCGGCGGTGAGCAGGCGATTACCGATTTCGCCCGCAAGCAGGCGCGGACCATCGTCAAGGGCATCGAACCGGCTGCCGAGCACACCCCCGAGACCACCACTGCCAAGGCGGACGAGATCGCCGAGGCCTTCACCGACGCCGGATTCGCCGCGTCCACCCGCAAGGTCGGCGCGGGCGTTCAAATCTGCCAGCACCACTGCCCGGTGGCCCACGTCGCCGAGGAATTCCCGCAGTTGTGCGAGGCCGAACTCGAGGCTTTCCGGGACCTGCTCGGAACCCACGTACAGCGACTTGCGACGATCGCCAACGGCGATTGCGCGTGCACGACCCATGTCCCGCTGTTCGTTCTCCCTATCACCGATAAAGCGAACGCTTCCGCAACGACCGCTGCACAGCCCGCAGCGGTACGCACGAACGACTCCGGAAGGAGCGCCGAATGACGACGACGACCACCGACCAGGTGCAACCGCTCACCCAGGAAGAAGCCATTGCTTCCCTGGGCACATACGGTTACGGCTGGGCCGATTCGGATGAGGCCGGTGCCAGCGCGCAACGAGGCCTGTCCGAGGCTGTCGTCCGCGACATCTCGGCCAAGAAGAACGAGACCGAGTGGATGCTCGAGCACCGGCTCAAGGCGCTGCGCATCTTCGATCGCAAGCCGATGCCGAAGTGGGGCTCCAACCTCGACGGCATCGACTTCGACAACATCAAATACTTCGTGCGCTCGACCGAGAAGCAGGCCGAGAGCTGGGAAGACCTGCCCGAGGACATCAAGAACACCTACGACAAGCTCGGCATCCCGGAGGCGGAGAAGCAGCGCCTGGTCGCCGGTGTCGCCGCGCAGTACGAATCCGAGGTCGTCTACCACCAGATCCGCGAGGATCTGGAGGCCCAAGGCGTCATCTTCCTGGACACCGATACCGGTCTGCGCGAGCATCCGGAGATCTTCGAGCAGTACTTCGGCACCGTCATCCCGGCCGGTGACAACAAGTTCTCCGCGCTGAATACCGCCGTATGGTCGGGTGGTTCGTTCATCTACGTGCCGCCGGGCGTGCAGGTCGACATTCCGCTGCAGGCATACTTCCGGATCAACACCGAGAATATGGGTCAGTTCGAGCGGACCCTGATCATCGTCGACGAGGGCGCCTACGTGCACTACGTCGAGGGTTGCACCGCGCCGATCTACAAGTCCGATTCGCTGCATTCCGCGGTGGTCGAGATCATCGTGAAGAAGGGCGGACGCTGCCGCTACACCACCATCCAGAACTGGTCGAACAATGTCTACAACCTGGTCACCAAGCGGGCCAAGGCCGAGGCGGGCGCGACCATGGAGTGGATCGACGGCAATATCGGCTCCAAGGTCACCATGAAGTACCCAGCGGTCTGGATGACCGGCGAGTACGCCAAGGGTGAGGTCCTCTCGGTCGCCTTTGCGGGCGAGGGCCAGCACCAGGACACCGGCGCGAAGATGCTGCACCTGGCGCCGCACACCTCCTCGACCATCGTGTCGAAGTCGGTGGCGCGTGGTGGCGGCCGGGCGTCCTACCGCGGTCTGGTCCAGGTCAACAAAGGCGCGCACGGTTCCAAGTCGACCGTGAAATGTGATGCGCTGCTCGTGGATACGATCAGCCGCTCCGACACCTACCCCTACGTCGACATCCGCGAGGACGACGTGACCATGGGCCACGAGGCCACGGTCTCGAAGGTGTCCGAGGATCAGCTGTTCTACCTGATGAGCCGCGGCCTCACCGAGGACGAGGCGATGGCGATGGTGGTGCGTGGCTTCGTCGAGCCGATCGCCAAGGAACTCCCGATGGAGTACGCACTCGAGCTGAACCGCCTGATCGAACTGCAGATGGAAGGAGCCGTCGGCTGATGGCAACCCTGGACAACGTTGCCGAAGCCGCCGAGGCTCGCATTACCGACGCGACCCACGCGCCCAGCAATAAGGGGGAGGTGTTCACCTCCTTCGATGTGAACGCCTTCGAGGTGCCCTCGGCGAAGGATGAGGCGTGGCGGTTCACCCCGCTGCGTCGCCTGCGTGGCCTGCAGGACGGCACCGCCGTGCGCGACGGTGCGGTCACGGTCGAGGTCGCCGTGTCCGATGGCGGGACTCGCGGGGCCTCCGTGGTTACGCAGGCAGTCGACTCCGGCCCTGACGCGAGTCCCGCGGGGGTAGCCGGTGTGACCGTGGAAACGGTGGCGCGCACCGACTCTCGCCTCGGCGCGGCCGGGGTGCCGTCGGATCGGGTCGCGGCCCAGGCGTACTCGGGTTTCGAACAGGCGACCGTGATCTCGGTCGGCGCGGAAACCGAAGTCGCCGAAGCGGTTATCGTTTCCGTCACCGGTCCCGGCAAGGGTAAGACCGCGTACGGTCACCTGCAGGTCCGGCTCGGCAACTTCGCGGTCGCCACCATGATCATCGACCAGCGCGGCAGCGGAACCTACGCCGAGAACATCGAATTCGTACTCGGCGACAGCGCCAGGCTGACCGTCGTCGCGATCCAGGACTGGGCCGACGACGCCGTGCACGCCACCGCGCACCACGCCCAGCTCGGTCGTGATGCCACCCTGCGGCACACCTCGGTCACCCTCGGCGGTGATCTGGTGCGCCTGACCGGAAATGTGCGCTACGCGGGTCCCGGCGGCGATGCCGAACTGCTCGGCCTCTACTTCGCCGACGCCGGTCAGCACTTCGAGCAGCGTCTGCTGGTCGACCACGCGGTGCCGCACTGCAAATCCAGGGTGCTGTACAAGGGTGCGCTGCAAGGTGATCCGGCTCTGCTCGATGGGCACTCCGCAAGCTCCGCGCACAAACCCAAGGGCGACGCCCGCACGGTGTGGGTCGGTGACGTGCTCATCCGTGCCACCGCCGAGGGCACCGACACCTTCGAGGTGAACCGCAACCTGGTGCTCACCGACGGTGCACGCGCCGATTCGGTGCCGAATTTGGAGATCGAGACCGGTGAGATCGTCGGTGCCGGCCACGCGAGTGCCACCGGCCGCTTCGACGACGAGCAGCTGTTCTACCTGCGTGCCCGCGGCATCCCGGAGGATGCCGCCCGCCGGCTGGTGGTGCGTGGTTTCTTCCACGAAATCATCCAGAAGATCGCGGTCCCCGAGGTCCGGGAGCGGCTGGAGTCGGCCATCGAGGCCGAACTCGCCGCTATCGGCGCCTGACCGCCGCCAGCGACTGCTCGCAGGTCGCTCGAAGAGACCAGAACCCCTTACCCCGCAAAGGAATCCGAATTCGATGACCACCCTGGAAATCAAGGACCTGCACGTCGAGGTCGCCAACCCGGACGAGTCCGGTGAGCCCATCAAGATCCTCAAGGGCGTGAACCTCACCATCAAATCCGGTGAGACGCACGCGATCATGGGCCCGAACGGCTCCGGCAAGTCGACGCTGTCGTACGCGATCGCCGGACATCCGAAGTACACGGTGACCTCGGGTTCGATCACCCTCGACGGTGAGGATGTGCTCGCGATGTCGGTCGACGAGCGGGCGCGGGCGGGTCTGTTCCTGGCCATGCAGTACCCGGTCGAGGTCCCCGGTGTCTCGATGTCGAACTTCCTGCGCACCGCCGCTACCGCGGTCCGCGGCGAGGCCCCCAAACTGCGCACCTGGGTCAAGGAGGTGAAGGAGTCGATGAATGAGCTGGAAATCGACGCCGCCTTCGCCGAGCGCAGCGTGAATGAGGGCTTCTCCGGTGGTGAGAAGAAGCGCCACGAGATCCTGCAGCTTGGTCTGCTCAAGCCGAAGATCGCCATCCTGGACGAGACCGACTCCGGCCTGGACGTCGACGCGCTGCGCATCGTCTCCGAAGGCGTCAACCGCTACAAGGAGCGCGAGAATGGTGGCGTGCTGCTGATCACGCACTACACCCGCATCCTGCGTTACATCCAGCCCGAATTCGTGCATGTGTTCGTCGGCGGTCGCATCGTCGCCGAGGGCGGCGCCGAGCTGGCCGAAGAGCTCGATGCCAACGGCTACGTCCGCTTCACGCAGGGCTCGCCCACCCCGTCGGCTGCGCCGACTGCCGTCCCCCAGTCCGCTACCGCTGGAGCTTGATATGACCGCCACGGTCCGTACCCTCGACGTCGCCCGCATCCGGGCCGACTTCCCGATCCTGAACCGCACGGTTCGGGACGGAAAGCCGTTGGTGTACCTGGACTCGGGCGCGACCTCACAACGTCCCCTCGCCGTACTCGATGCGGAACGCGAATTCCTCACCGAGCGCAATTCGGCTGTACATCGCGGTGCGCACCAGTTGGCCGAGGAGGCCACCGACGCGTACGAGGGCGCACGCGCCGACATCGGCCGATTCGTCGGTGTGGACGCGGACGAGATCGTCTTCACCAAGAATGCGACCGAATCGCTGAATCTGGTGACGTACGCGTTTTCCGATGATCGCTTCCCATACCACGTCGGTCCGGGCGACGAGATCGTCATCACCGAGCTCGAGCATCACGCGAATCTCGTTCCGTGGCAGGAACTCGCGCGCCGGACCGGTGCGACCCTGAAGTGGTACGGCATTACCGATGAGGGGCGGATCGATCTCGATTCCCTCGAACTGTCGTCCGCCACAAAGGTTGTCGCGTTCACGCATCAGTCGAATGTGACCGGTGCGGTCACCGATGTGGCCGAATTGGTGCGCCGGGCAACGGAAGTCGGCGCGCTCACCGTGCTGGATGCCTGCCAGTCGGTGCCGCATATGCCGGTGAACTTCCATGAGCTGGGCGTCGACTTCGCCGCGTTCTCCGGGCACAAGATGCTCGGACCGTCGGGTGTCGGTGTGCTCTACGGGCGGCGGGCGCTGCTCGAGGAGACCCCGCCGTTCATCACCGGCGGTTCGATGATCGAGACCGTCACGATGCAGGGCAGCACCTACGCGCCGCCGCCGCAGCGGTTCGAGGCCGGTGTGCCGATGACTTCGCAGGTGGTCGGATTGGGTGCGGCCGTGCGGTATCTCGAACAGATCGGCATGGAAGCTGTTGCGGCACACGAGCATACGCTCATCGGTGCGGCGCTGGATGGACTTGCGGCGATCGCGGGCGTGCGGATAATCGGACCGACCGAGAATATCGATCGCGGCGGCGCGGTGTCGTTCGTGGTCGAGGGCATCCACGCCCATGACGTCGGGCAGATTCTCGACGACGAGGGCGTGGCCGTGCGAGTGGGCCACCACTGCGCCTGGCCGCTGATGCGCCGTCTCGGCGTTCCGGCCACCGCCCGTGCGTCCTTCGCGGTTTACAACACCCTTGATGAGGTAGACCAGCTGGTAGCCGCCGTGCGGAAGGCCCAGAGCTTCTTCGGTGTCAGCGCAGCGAACGCCGACAATTAAACACTGTGGAGTTGCATAAGACATGCGCATGGAGCAGATGTACCAGGAAGTGATCCTCGATCACTACAAGCACCCGCATCACCGCGGGCTGCGGGAGCCGTTCGGGGCCGAAGTGCACCACGTCAACCCGACCTGCGGTGACGAGGTGACTTTGCGCGTCCAGCTCAACGGCAATGGTGATGTGGCCGATGTGTCCTATGACGGTCAGGGCTGTTCGATCAGTCAGGCCGCCACCTCGATCCTCACCGATCAGGTGATCGGACTGCCGGTGCAGCAGGCGCTGAAGGTGGTCGACTCGTACAACCAGATGATCTCCAGCCGCGGCACCGTCGAGGGTGACGAGGACATGATCGGCGACGGCATCGCGCTGAGCGGAGTGTCCAAGTACCCGGCGCGGGTCAAATGCGCACTGCTCGGCTGGCTGGCGTTCAAGGACGCGGTGATCCGGATAACCTCCGCGGAAGAGGCCAAGCGGACCATGAGCAGCGACATCTCCACGAATGGAAAACCATCATGAGCGAGACACCAGCCACCGAAACGACCGAGCAGGTCGAACTTTCGGCCGAGGACATCAAGCAGCTCGAGGATATCGAGGAGGCGATGCGCGATGTCGTCGATCCCGAACTCGGCATCAATGTCGTCGACCTCGGCTTGGTCTACGGCGTGAGCGTGGACCAGGACAATACCGCTACCCTCGATATGACCCTCACCTCGGCGGCCTGCCCACTGACCGATGTCATCGAGGATCAATCCCGCAACGCTCTGGTCCGTTCCGGTCTGGTCGAAGACCTCAAGATCAACTGGGTCTGGATGCCTCCGTGGGGCCCCGACAAGATCACCGAGGACGGTCGCGAACAGCTCCGCGCCTTGGGCTTCACGGTCTAGAACCGCGAATACAGCTGCGGCGCCGAGCCTGCCGCGCGCACGATGACGAGCCACGCCCTGACTACCAGTGCGTGGCTCGCTTCGATCAGCATTGTTGCTGGAATGGGAAGCACTGCGTCGTGGGTGACTGGGGTGGGGCCGGCAGTTCCGGCAGCACAGCCTGCTCGCTGCTCGATTCCGGACGGGTCTCGACGACAGTGGGTTTCGGGTGCATACCCTCGGAAACAAGTAACCAGAACGTGGCGACTATTACCGCGATCACCACCGCCGTCGCGAGCAGTTGCGGCAGGCCCGCGATGAGCTTCGCCCCCTTGGCGATCACGGTGGCAACACAGGTCCGCGCCACGGACGCCAGCCGGGGAGTCGAAGCCCGATGCGCAGGCGGTGCGGCGGGCGCGCTGCCCGGCCGCAACGATCGCACCGGTCGCGGGTCGGTCTCCGTCGGCGGTTCCCACTCAACCCCCGACGAATGCGGTGGCTCTGGCTCCGATACCGACTGCGCCCCAACCATCGACGAAGGCTGGGCCGGTGCTGTCGACAATGATTGCGGATCCATGTCTGACAGCGACCCCGACCCGGTCGCGGTCCAAGACCGCGGCCCTTCCTCCGATCGAGGTTCCGGCCCAACCAGCGTCGAAGGCTGGAGCTTCGCCTTCGACAGGTGTGGCGCCGCCGTTGCCACAAACTTCGGTGGTGTCGGCAGCCAGTTCCGTAGGCGCGGCTCTCGGTGCGGACGACCTCGACGGTCGAGGTCACGGCGGTACGGAGGTACATCCGACAACCCATCGGACTCGATCCACGACGACCACCGGTCCGTGAATGCCGCCGACAACTGCGGAGCCGACGGCTCCCGCATTATATCCGGATGGTCCACCGGCGCAGGCGGGGCGGATACCTGGGCGTGCGGCTCTACATCGGTACCGACCTCGCGCGGCGAGAGTGCCACGCTGTCCGACGGCTCCTCGTCGGTGTCGGGCGGGAGCCACGACGGATATGGAGTCCCGGAAGGTGACATCTCCGACGATATGCGAGCGTCGTCGGGATGTTCGACGGCACCGAGCGCGGCCGACGCATGAGCTTGCACCAGCACTTTCGACGCGGGACTCTCGGGTCGTCCGGCTTGCGACGGAAATCCCTCGGCCACAAGCTCTTCGACCGTGACCGCATGCGATAGGCCGAGCTCACCGAGCAGTTCGTATGCTTGTTCCGCGGTCCAGATCAGCTTTCGGTTCGCCGTTCGAAGGAACCAGGCTCGCAACTGCGCCGACGAGTCGACAACGACGGTACCGCCGGGCATTCGCGATTCGATATCCAGTGTGATGGTCGCGTCTCGGGGCGGGACGACCACGATGACCCGGTCGATGAGGGCGTCCGGGTGCTGCCTGCGCACCATCTTGCTCAGCAGATACGCATTGTTCGTCACCTGGCCGAAGGGATCACTGTCGTGGCTGGGAACCGGCTCCCCATCGAATCCGGAAAGCTGCCAGCGCCCGTCGGCCCGCACCGAATGCACCCCGCCGGTCACCTCGGCAGCGATCTCGAACACTTCGATCACGACCACAGCGCGCGGAGTAATGACCATCACGTCCAGCTGCCGTGGCGAGCCACCGGGGATGTCGTCGGAAATCGGATATCCCGAAACCGCAAGGCCCACAATGACGTATTGGCCGTTCCAAGTCCGCAACCACTCGACCACGGACGCTCCGGATGGTTGCGTCGCCCG
This sequence comes from Nocardia sp. NPDC051990, assembly GCF_040680755.1. Classification (NCBI taxonomy): domain Bacteria; kingdom Bacillati; phylum Actinomycetota; class Actinomycetes; order Mycobacteriales; family Nocardiaceae; genus Nocardia; species Nocardia sp. NPDC051990. The sequence goes on from NZ_JBFAXH010000007.1 coordinate 216,910, forward strand.
TTCGTTGACAACCAGCATCGAGGTCACCTCCCTCTCGCCTGCACAGCCGACCCTCCCAACGGTATTCACCGCAGACGTCGTGTGAGAATGCGAAAGGCACTCAAAGAGCAGGGTTTTGGCGGCAAAAGGTGTCACTACGTCGGCGCGTCGGCAGACGGGAGTATCAGGGTTCGCTGAAGACGGTGCCCAGCTCTGGTGATACAAAGACTTCGACAATTCGGATCGGAACGGTCAGGATTTCGATCCGAGCCATTTCGGAACTGGGGAGCGCAATACATGTCACTATCGTCCAAGGCTGCCATGGGTCTGGCGGCCGCGTCCGCGGGTGCGTTCGTCGCCGCCGGGGCCGGCGCCGCGCAGGCGGACGAGGCCCTCTACGGCTCGCTGGCGATTTCGGTCTCGTCGCGTGGCGACGCGACGATCGGATGGGCGTACAACCACTCGAACTGGGCGGATTCGGACCGCGCCGCGGTGCAACAGTGCGGTCTGTCCAGCTGCCATGTCGTCGTGCAGTTCGCCAATTCCTGTGCAGCCGTGGCACGTAATGGCGATGATCACCTGGGCTGGGCCTGGGCGCCGACACGGGCCGAGGCCGAGCAGCAGGCGATCGCAAATGCCGGGCCGACCGCACCGCCGCCACTGCTGAACTTCGGCAGCTCGGCGCCGCGCGAACCGCGCATCGTCGACTCGCAGTGCACGGCGAACGCGAGCTGACGGAAACCGAGTGCGCTCTCGACGCGATCGGCGTCGATAGCGCGGCCTCGCCGAGGCGCGCCTCAGCGATCATCGCGGTGATCAGTTCGGCCTGGTAGTGGTGTCGAAGTACCTGGTAGCAGGTGGTGCTTAGGCACCCTTGCGGGCGGTTGCCTTCTTCGCGGTCTTCTTGGCGGGCTTGGTGGCGGTCTTCTTGGCCGCTGCCTTCTTCGCCGGTGCTGCCTTGGCTTTGGGCTCGGCGGCTTTCTTACCGGAACTCTCCACGGCCCGCCGCCCACTGGCCTCCAGACTGCGTTGCAGTGCGGCTACCAGGTCGACGACCTCGGCATCCATCGCGGCGGGCACCTCCTCGGGTTGAGCGACGACCTTCCCGGTGCCGCTGGCGATGGCCTCGTCGAGCACCTTCATCAGCTCGATCTGGTACTCGTCGGTGTATTGGTCCGGATCGAAATCATCGGACATGGTCTCGACCAGCGTCTCGGCCATCTTGATCTCCTGCGGCTTCGGCTCGGCGACACCGTCCAGGGATTCGAAGTCGACGGAACGGACTTCATCGGGCCACAACAGTGTCTGCAGCACAAGCACACCGTCGCGCACCCGCAGCGCCGAGAGTCTGGTTTTCTGCCGGAGTGTGAAATGCACGAGCGCGGTTCGATCGATGCGCTCCAGCGTGGTCGCCAACAGCACGTAGGCCTTGGGGGTATTCGAGTCGGGTTCGAGATAGTAGCTTTTCTCGAACAGGATCGGGTCGATCTGGTCGTTGGGGACGAACTGCAGCACCGGAATCTCGTGCTTCTCGGCGGCGGGCAGCTTCGAAAAGTCCTCGTCGGTGAGGATGACCTTGTCCCCCTCGGGGGATTCGTAGGCCTTATCGATATCGGCGTATTGCACGGAGTTGCCGCAGACCGTGCAGACGCGGTCGTACTTGATCCGGCCACCGTCCTTGGCATGCACCTGGTGGAACCGAATGTCGTGATCCTCGGTGGCGGTGTACACCTTGACAGGGACGTTTACCAGCCCGAACGCAATCGAGCCCTTCCAGATAGCTCGTGCCATCACTCCATCATGGACGAACCGTTTCGAATAGGCGAGCGAATCGGAATCCCGAGTGTCGCGGTCGCGACGCGCCGACGCAGCCGTGCGGGTAGGGCAGCGAAGAGGGTGCGCATGGCGGCGACAGTGCCGCCGAGATCGGTGCGACCCGACAGATAGGCCCGTTGCAGTCGCGGCGGGAGGGTAAAGAAGGCATCGAAGAAGACGGGAAGGTCGGCGGGCGGCAGTGCGAGCAGCGCACGCAGTCCCGCCGACCGCAACGCGTGTACCGCTCGCGCTCGGGCGGGCCACACCGACGAACCAAGGGCGACGGTGTCGGCGGCGGCGAGCGAAGCGGTGACGCTGTAACCCGTTGCGGGATGGGTGAACGCGCCCGCCGCGCCGAACCGTCGCGGTCCCGGTCGGCCGCCCTGCACCGGGAACCGCACGCGTTCGACCGGTTCACTTCCCGTGAGTTCGATTCCGCGTGACCGCAATCGGTGGTGCAGGCGGTCACGCAGCACCGCGGTCTCCAGAGCGGGACGTCCGGCGAGGCAGGTCTCCTCCAGCAGCATCGTCTCCGCGCTCAGCGGCACCGCGTACAGAAACGACCGTGGCGCATCGGGTTCCGTGCCGTTGTCTGTGCGCCAGTCCATGAACAGGGGTGCGATATCGGCGTCGCGTCCTACGACCACGCCGTACGCGGTTTGCTCGGCGAGCATGGGGGAGCGGGCAATTCCTCGTGCGTCGATAACCCGCTCGGCGCTGAATGTTGTTCCCGAAGCCGAAGTCACTGTGTTGTACCGAATTTCGACAACGCGATCGGCAACTATTTGCGCGCCATCGAGATTCAGCGAATCCCGCAATGCCGCGGAATCGAAGACGACATAGGTGCGGTCGAGGCGATGCGGCGTCGTACCCCAGGCCGTCGGATGTGCCACGGTCGTGGCGATGACCGAGGGGTCCAACCATCGCGGCAACTCGTCGTACCACCCCGCATACGTCGCCGACCAGCGTCGATCCGGCACCGGATCGATTGCGGCGACCGACATTCCGTGCGCGAGACAGCGGTGCGCGAGTGCGCGACCGGCGGGTCCGAGTCCGCAGACGATGAGATCCGCGGTCATCGCATTTCCCGTGTGGAACGCGGATGTCGATGTGGCACAGCGAGTTCGGTGGTGTGCAGAGCGGACCCCTTCGTTTATCGGCGTGGTTCGTTGGTTGCGCGGAGCTTACTGTCGGGCCTTCGGGTCGGCGTTGCTCGGTGATAGTTCATGGATATCGACGGTGACACTATTCATAATGCGATCATTTCAGATCTCGCTTTTCCGGCGACGATGTGACTCGCCAGTAGTGCCGTGTTGTCATCGGGCTGGTCACAAATGTCCGGTGCGTCGTATGTTCGGCGTTGTGGGACGGCATGCCCAGGGTCGGGTGATCCGGATCCGAATGCCGATATCAGTGGTGATTTCGGGACTCTCTGTTCCCTTTCCAGTGGAACAGAATTCACGCATGCCTGCCCGCGGCCATTGTCTGTTCGCGGTGATCTCCGCGCAGTTCCGAGTCGTCACCGGTGCCCAAGGCAGCACCGCCTATCACCGCAACCCGGCCGCCGATGCCTGCAACAAGATCGACGAGACCTGCCCCCGACGGCACCGTGCGCCGCTGGCCTCGCATCGGCGATCCGGCCTGGCCGGATGACTCGGCGGTTGTGGTTCTGCGGCCGCTCGGCGCAGCGGGTCCCCACCGCGGTCACCATCCAACGCAGTTCTGAGAGGCGAATGTCGAGGGCACTCGGCGGCTGTGCAGGCGGCGTGGGAGGCCGGCGGCCGGTTCGTCTTCGTCGGTAGCCCCGCAGTGGCGACCTCCTACCCATTGCGGTACATCGGGATCCGGGCGGTCTTCCCGAATCCGGATGAATTCGACCCGGATCGCTGGCTGCCTGCGGCGATGGAGTCCTGACCGAAGGGTGTGTACCTGCCGTTCGGTATCGGCACCCGCCAGTGTCCGGGAAATGTGTTCTCGCCCACCGAGGTTGCCGTGCAGGTTGCTACGATCGGCGGGCGCGCTGGCGCCTGCGCCCGATGCCCGGCATCGAGGTGCAAGATACGGTGATCGGCGCCCTGGTACACCCGAAGTATCTGCCGATGCGGGTGGTGGCCAGGCAGGTACAAGCCCGGCAGGTCGCGGATTCGTCGGACAGCAATCGCGGCGCGGTTAACGAGTGATGAGGGTGTGGCGGTGTGTTCGAACTGACCAAGCAGCGAAGCAAATGGATTCTCGGCATCTTTGTCGGCCTGGCGCTGCTCATGGGGATGCTCAGCTCGACGTTGTTCGACAAGGTACAGGGCGGCGGCTACAGCGATCCCGGCGGCGAAGCCAGCCGGGCCACCGAGATTTTGCGCGATACCTTTGGTCAGGCGCCGCCGAACTTCGTGCTGCTGGTGCACAGCGACACCTCGGTCGACGATCTCGAATCAGCAACGGCCGCAGTGAAATTGGCGTTGAAGCTGAAGAATGAGCCGGGTGTCGCCGGTGTCATGTCGTACTGGATGGACAAGTCGCCCGCTCTGCGCAGTGCCGACGGCAAGTCGGGGCTGATCGTCGCGAGCATTCTCGGCGAGGAGGGTGCGGTCGACAAGAAGGTCGGCGGCCTGGCGGATCGCTATGGCGGCACGCACGGGCCGGTACAGGTGCGCGTCGGCGGTTACGCGATGTTGTTGCACGAGACGGTGCAGCAGAGCGAGAAGGACGCTGCCCTCGGCGAATCCATCGCCTTCCCGATCACCCTGATCGCCCTGCTGTTCGTCTTCGGCGGTTTGGTGGCGGCCAGCCTGCCGCTGGTCGTCGCGGCGTTGACCGTGATGATCACCATGGGCGCGCTGTGGCTGATCACCCTGGTTACCGATCTCGCCGCGACCGCGACCAATGTCGCGACCCTGCTCGGCCTCGGCCTCGCGATCGACTACAGCCTGCTGATCATCAGCCGCTACCGCGACGAACTGGCCGCGGGCGCCGTGACCGGCCGGGCCGTCGCCGCGACCATGCGTTCGGCCGGTCGCACCGTGGCCTTCTCAGCGGTCACCGTCGCGGTGGCGCTGTCGGGCCTGCTGTTTTTCCCGCTGCTCGCGGTGCGTTCCATGGGGTATGCCGGTCTGGTGGTCGCGGCTATTGCCGCGACGGTATCGCTGACGGTGCTGCCCGCGATTTTGCTGCTGCTCGGCAGCCGCATCGATCGCGGCCAACTCGGCTGGTTCTTCCGTCCGCAACGTCCCGTGCCCGGTGAGGGGTTCTGGCATCGACTCGCGGTATTCGTCATGCGCAAGCCGATGCCCATCGGTCTGGCGGTCGCCGCCTTCCTGCTGCTGCTCGGGACGCCGTTCCTCGGTGTGAAACTCGGCCTCCCGGACGAACGGGCACTGCCGGAGTCGATGAACAACCGGCAGATCACCGAGACCATCCAGCGTGAGTTCGCCGCGACCGACACCAACGGCCTGTTCGTCGTACTGCCCGACGGCAAATCCGGATTGGACGCCTACGCCAGGAAACTCTCCGAAGTCGACAATGTCCGTCGCGTCGACACCGCCACCGGCAGCTACGCCCACGGCGGGCAGCTCGCCCCGGCCATGGCACAACATGCGCGCTTCGAAACCAAGGGTGCCGCATACCTTTCGGTGACTCCGGATACCAGCGATCCGGCGCTGCTGGATCGGGTGGCCAAGGAGTTGCGCGCGGTGCCCGCACCCTCACAGCGGTTGGTCGGCGGTATCGCGGCCGCGAGCGCTGATTCCCTCGATGCGGTGACCTCGGCGCTGCCCGTGGCACTGGCCTACGTTGTGATCATCATGCTGGTTGTGCTGTTCCTGCTGACCGGCAGCGTGGTACTGCCGCTGGTCGCGATCGTGCTGAGCGCCCTGAGCCTGACCGCGACCTTCGGCGCGCTGGTCTGGATCTTCCAGGATGGGCACCTATCCGGCCTGCTCGATTTCACCGTGACCGGCGATCTGCCGCCGACCGTGCCGGTCATGCTCTTCGGTGTCGCCTTCGGTCTGGCCATGGACTATCAGGTATTCCTGCTGTCACGGATCCTCGAAGAGTACGAAGGTACCGGTAAGAACGAATCCGCCGTTGCCCATGGCCTGGAGAAGATCGGCCGGATCGTCACCGCCGCCGCGGTTCTGATCTCCTTGGTGTTCTTGGGATTCCTGGCCTCGGACATCACCTTCATGAAGTCCTTCGGCATCGGCCTGCCGCTGGCGGTACTGGTCGATGCGACCTTGATCCGCGGCTTCCTGCTGCCCGCGGTGATGAAACTGCTCGGCGACTGGAACTGGTGGGCACCCGGCCCACTCGAAAAGCTGCACGAGCGTTTCGGATTCAACGAAGGACCGTCCGTGCCGTCGCTGCCCGATCCGAAGAATCTGCGCCAGCCCGCCAGGGTGTAGAAAGGCCGATGGCCGTGCGGTATTCGCCGCACGGCCATCAGTTCGGTTGGGGCCTTTCAGATTCCGCCGGTCGACAGCAGTCCGCCGTCGACCCGGACCGTCTCACCGGTGATCCACTCGGCCTCATCCGAGACGAGGAATCCGATCAGCTGCGCCACATCCTCCGGTGCGCCGAGTCGCTTCATCGGGTACATACTCGCGGCCCGCTCCTCATCCGCCGAGTACAGCGCGTCGGCGAACTTCGTCTTGATCACGCCTGGCGCCACCGCGTTCACCCGGATATTCGGGCCCAGCTGCCAGGCCAGTTCGTCGGTGAGCCGGATCAGCGCGGCCTTGGACGCGCCGTATGCCGCGATCACGCCGGTCGAGCGCAGCCCGGCGACACTGGCCACATTCACCACCGCACCGCCGTGCTCGCGCATCCACGCCCTGTAGGCCTCCTGCACATAGCCGAGTGCGGCGACGACATTGATGTCGAAGATCTTGCGCACCGCCTCCAGATCGGCATCCATGAGCGAGCCGTAGACCGGATTGATGCCGGTGTTGTTGACCAGGATGTCCAGCGAGCCGAATTCCGAGACCACCCGATCCACCGCGGCCGCCCGGCTGTCCGGATCACCCGAATTGCCCGCCAGCGCGCTGACCTCGCCCCGATGGCCGAGCGCCCGTAGCTCGGCGGCCGCCTCCTCGAGTGGTTCCGGTTTGCGGGCGGTGATCAGCACATTGGCGCCCCGGCGCAGCAGCTCCGCCGCGACGGCCTTGCCGATGCCCCGGCTGGCTCCGGAAACCAGTGCGCTCTTGCCCAACAGATCGGTCGTCATGTGATGGCACGCTACCGCTGTTGAAATCCGCCGAGTGGATCTGGTCGGGTTTGTGCGATGTCTCACGGAGCGACTGTTCCCACAGGTGGGGACCTGATGATCAGAGCGCGGTGCCTAGCTGCGATTAGGCTGCCGGAGGGGTATCGGCGGAAGGTGAGATATGGCTGGGGCTGTCGACACATCGCTGCCGTCGCGCCCGGATGCACCTATCCTCAACGCCTACGTCGGCCATATAGAGGCGGTGCTGGCGAAGTTGGACAACGCGGTGGGCGACGGTTCGGCAAAGTCGATTACGGTCGAGAATTTGAATGGATTGGGGGAGTCGCAGCTGAAGTCCGGCGACATCGTCGACAAGTACCACGCCCAGCAGAGTGACGCGACGAAATACCGGGACGATTTGAACTCGTTGGATACCAAGATCGTCGGTATCGCTGGTATAGCGCAGAAATCTGCCGACCTGGCCAACACGGTGCATACCGAAGTCAAGAATGTGGTGGACTTCGTCAAGCAGGTTCTCGCTCCCGAGACCGGTGTGCCGCTCAATCCCACCATCGAGTTGCAGATGAATGCGATCGGCGGAATCGACAAGGCCGTCGGTGACGCTGCGACGGCGGTGTCCGAAGCGTACAACCAGATGAACGAGCACGCCGGTGGCGTGGGCGACCCACCCCCGGCGAACAATAACTACGGCCCGGCATATCGCGTGTCGTCAGGGGGCGGCGGGGGCGGCAACTACTCCGGCACCAAGAGTCCGTACACCGAACCCGTCACCGCTTCGACGAGTGGAGGCGGGCGCAATAAACTCAGTGATGATCAGCTCAGATACCACATCGGGAAAGCCCTGGATGCTCTGGGCATCACCGATCCGGCCGCCCGTGCGAGGTGGACCGAGGGGTACATGACCCTGATCAAGCGTGAATCGGGTGGCGATGCGGGCTCCATCAACAATTGGGACTCCAATGCCGCAGCCGGACACCCCTCGCAGGGTCTGACCCAGACCATCCCCGGTACGTTTTCGAGCTATCACGTCGCTGGAACGTCATCGAGTATCACCGATCCGACGGCGAATATCGCGGCCAGTATGAACTACGTGATGCACCGCTACGGCGTGCGGGAGGACGGCTCCAATCTGGCGGCGCGGGTCGATCAGGCCAATCCGCTCGCGGCTCCGAAGGGCTACTGAGACGTCGGCATCCGCGCACGGCGAGCATGCCGGTCCCCACGACATCGCAGGTCGGTCCTGCCGAGATGCTGCGGAGAGTTAGCGCGGTCACACCTGGATCGTGGGGTGTCGGAAGCACCTCTGGAGCCAGGTAAAATCGGTGGTTCTTGTGCGCCTTCGCGTCGCACAATCGAGCAGCAACCGATCAGCACCACGTACCCGTAGGAGAAGCCTGTGATCACCGCGACGGACCTGGAGGTCCGGGCCGGCGTCCGCACCCTGCTGTCGGCCCCGGGGCCCGCACTCCGGGTGCAGGCTGGCGACCGGATCGGACTGGTCGGACGCAATGGCGCGGGCAAGACCACCACGCTGCGCATTCTGGCGGGGGAGGGCGAGCCCTACGCCGGAAAGATTTTGCGTTCCACCGAGATCGGCTATCTCCCGCAGGATCCGCGCGAGGGCGATCTGGACGTGCTCGCCCGCGATCGCGTGCTCTCCGCTCGCGGCCTGGACACCCTGCTGCGCGATATGGAGAAGCAGCAGGCGCTGATGGCCGAGGTGGCCGATGATGCCGAACGTGAGAAGGCAGTGCGCAAGTACGGTCGGCTGGAGGAGCGCTTCTCGGCGCTCGGCGGCTATGTGGCCGAGAGCGAAGCGGCGCGCATCTGCAATAGCCTCGGCCTGCCCGATCGGGTACTCGGTCAGGCGCTGCGCACGCTGTCCGGTGGTCAGCGCCGCCGAATCGAGTTGGCGCGCATCCTGTTCGCCGCCTCCGACGGCAGCGGTGGACGCTCGGACACCATCCTGCTGCTCGACGAACCGACCAACCACCTCGACGCCGACTCCATTACCTGGCTGCGCGGCTTCCTGCAGAACCACGACGGCGGTCTGATCGTGATCAGCCATGATGTCGAACTGCTCGGCGATGTGGTGAACAAGGTCTGGTTCCTGGACGCGGTGCGCGGTGAGGCCGACGTCTACAACATGGGCTGGCAGAAATACCTGGACGCGCGCGCCACCGATGAGCAGCGTCGTCGCCGCGAACGCGCCAATGCCGAGAAGAAGGCCAGCGCACTGCGCGCCCAAGCCGCCAAACTCGGCGCCAAGGCCACGAAAGCCACTGCGGCACAGAACATGGCCAAGCGCGCGGACCGCTTGATGGCCGAACTCGACGAGGTGCGGGTGGCCGACAAGGTCGCGCGGATCAAATTCCCCGAACCCGCCGCCTGCGGTAAGACGCCGCTGATGGCTGAGAACCTGACCAAGGTCTACGGCTCGCTGGAGATCTTCACCGGTGTCGATCTGGCCATCGACCGCGGCAGCCGCGTGGTCGTACTCGGCCTCAACGGCGCGGGCAAGACCACCTTGCTGCGTCTGCTCGCCGGGGTGGAGACGCCGACGGCGGGTGGTCTCGTGCCCGGTCACGGGCTCAAGATCGGCTATTTCGCCCAAGAGCACGACACCCTCGACGATCAGGCCACGGTGTGGGAGAACATCCGCCACGCCGCACCCGATGCGGGGGAGCAGGAGCTGCGCGGTCTGCTCGGTGCGTTCATGTTCTCCGGACCGCAGCTGGAGCAGCCCGCAGGCACGCTCTCCGGCGGTGAGAAGACCCGTCTCGCCCTGGCCGGGCTGGTCTCCTCGGCGGCCAATGTGCTGCTGCTGGACGAACCGACCAATAACCTGGACCCGATCTCGCGCGAACAGGTCCTCGACGCGCTGCGCACCTATGCGGGCGCGGTCGTCCTGGTCACCCACGACCCGGGCGCGGCCGAGGCGCTGTCCCCGGAACGGGTGATCCTGCTGCCCGACGGCCAGGAAGACCATTGGTCGGCGGAATATTTGGAACTGATTCAGCTGGCCTGATCCGGGCCAACCGGCCGGAGTTTCGTTGCGCGCGATGGGTTTTCACCTTCCGGAACCGGATCGCCGGTGATATTCATCACAAACACCCGTTGATCACAGCTTCCCGAGTGTCTAGCCTGGAAAGACGCGGCTCGGCGACTCGGAGGAAGCCATGAGCGACAGGCCCACACAAGTCAAGGCCACACTGGGTAAGGGCACACGCGTCACGGGGAAATCACGAGACCGTTTGCAAACCCAGCTGAAGAAGCAGTACGAGGCGGGTGCCAGCATCCGATCGCTGGCCCGGTCCACCGGCCGCTCCTACGGCTTCATCCACAACGTGCTGGTGGAGTCGCATGTGCAGCTCCGCAGCCGCGGCGGTGCAAATCGCCGCAAGAGCCAGTAGCGTTCACCCCAAAGGGATTGGCTCAGCTGAATCCCGGTGTCGGCGAATGGCTTTCGCCGACACCGAGCGGGATCGAGCGCGCTAGTAGCCCGGCACCGCACCGTCGCCGTTGACCAGTAGGTTCGCGAGGCTGCGGAACATCGGCAGGCCCGTCTTGATCTCCAGATACGCGAACTGGCCCTGCGGGTTGACCTCGAGGAAGTAGTACTCGCCGTCGAGGCCGAGGCGTAGATCCAGCACGCCGAAGCTCAGGCCGAGTGCGCCCATCAACGTGGCCAGCGATTTGCTGACCGAGGCGGGCAGATGCTCCGGTGCGAAGTCGACGGTGGTGTCCAGCCGGGAATCAACCCGGCCGACCCCGGACTGCGAGTCGATGCGTACCGCCCATTCGATGCCGTCCATCCACACCACCCGCAGATCGCATTGCGCCTCGACGTAGTCCTGGAAGGTAGTCGGCGCGGAGCGGATGCCCGAGAGGCGGCCGAAGTCGGCCTTGGTGATTATTCGGGTCTCGGCGAATTCGGCACGTCCGGTGCCGGTTCGCTTGTAAACCACCGAGCCCGAACGTGATTCGACGAAGCTGCGCGCCTCGTCCGGATCGTTGGTGATAAGCGTTTCTGGGATCGCGAAACCGGCTCGGCGCGCGGTCTCCAACTGCACGATCTTGCGGCTCGCGGTACGGTCGGCGCCGGGATCGTTGACCCAGTACGCCGGTATCGACCACAGTAAGCCCTGGATGAAGCCGTCGCATTCGGCTTGGCGGTAGGCGTCATCCGAGGCGCGCACACCGGCAGGAACCTGGGTGGGATGCGGTCTGCGCCACCAGACCGAGCGGACATCGTCGAGTCCGATCACATGGGACAGCGATCGCGCGGTGCCGCGCCGATCGAGCCGGAAGCTTCCGGATTCGCGCGGGAAGTCGCGCAGATCGAGCTGAATCGGGCTGAGTCCGTGGTGTTCTCGCAACGTCGCCGCCATCGCGGTGCCGTGCAGATCATCGGATTCGGAGACGATGAGGACCGAACCTGTCCGGCGCGCCGCCATGCACAGTTCCGTTCAGTCGAGACTGTCGCAGTTTATGCCGTCGTCGCTTGTCGCGAGCGATTTGGTTTGGCAGTAGGTGAAGGTCGCTCCGCTGGTGCCAGGGCAATGGGCCAGCTGCAGGCTATCGGCCCAGGACGCGGTGAGTTGTTGTAGTGCTTCATCTCCCGATGCCGCGGAGGGTTCCTCGGCCAGCGTCATCGGCCGGTCGACGAGGTCGATGCGTAGGCGGCGGGTGAAATCGGCGGTGGCGCCGGGGCGGATATCCATCAGTACCGGACGGCCGTCGCGCTCGGCGGTCGCACCGTCGGCCCAGTCGATCACCCGCAGCACATCGTCGCGGTGGAAGGTCCAGGTTCCTTCGGTCACTTCGACCGTGAAATCTCGTTCCGACTCGGCCACCAGCAGTCCCTGCAACGCGGGGACCCGGTCGCCCGTCGCCCCGGTACCGGGGAGGTGGATTGCGTCGGTCATAGTGAGCTCTCCGATCTGCTCGCGATTTGCCAGGACCCACGAGCGGGAACTGGATCATATCGCGCAAGGGTCCCGCACGGTTCGGATCGGGAGATTTGACCGCGGCTGGCAAACCCGATTTCGGCTCGGGATGCGCTTGCGCCGAAAGAATTTCGTTATGCACCCGAATAGGCTTCAGCAATCTTTGAGCTACTTCTGAACGGTTCGGCACGGTCGGTATTGCCCGGGATTGGCGGCCGTGCATCCTGTGGTGCGGATGTGCCCGGTGTGGTTCAGGGTTCTAGGGGCCGGGTTGTTCGGCGAGCGCTCGCGAGCGTGCGCCGGGAAGTGCTCAACGAGTTATGCGCGCTCGCCATGTGCGTACGAAATCAATTGTCGCTGTGTCGCTTCACCAATCGCGCCGGTTCGCGTTGCGCTCGGCCCACCACTCGGGCGACTCGACGAACCAGTTGTCGTACTCCTCCTGTGCTGCCGCCAACTCTTCGAAGATGGCCGCGCCCTTGGTCAGCCGGTCGAGCAGGCGGAAGTAGCCGAAGCGCTCCACCGCGGGCATGAGGGCGATCAGGATCCGCGCGGAGCTGTCCGGGCTGGCGCCGAAGGCGTGCGGCATCAGCTTCGGTACCACGATCGACCCGCCCGCTCCGACGGTGACGATCTCGTCTCCGGCCAGTACCTGCAATTCGCCGTCGGCGACGTAGAACAGCTCGTCCGACTTGGTGTGGTAGTGCGGTGCCGCGCCGTCGGCGCCCTTATCCATGATGACCTCCAAGTGGCTGACCGCGCCGCCTGCCTCGTTCGAGTCGATGAGCAGGCGCATGGTGACCGAGGGGGTCACCAGAGTCTCGGCATCCTGCGGCTGGCGGATGGCGAAGGTGCGGTCGGTGGTGCTCACGGTGGTCACTCCATATGATTTGATGATTGATAATTCACTACCGAACTATATCTTGGTGAATAGAATGTTGTCCATGGCTCAGTCGCGACAACTGATTTCGCAGGCACATGGGTAACTCGCCGGGTACGTCCAGAACTCCGCCAGGTACTCAACCGCCGGCCCGCAACGACACTGTCGCGGCACTTACGACCGGCAAAAGGTTCGGGGAGGCGGAACAGGATCCGGTGGATGCGATCGTCGAACAGTGGCGCCAGGAGCGACCGGACCTCGAGTTGGAGGCGATGGGGGTGATCGGACGAATGGGTCGGCTGCTCGCGGTCGCACAGCGGGATATCGAGGCAGTCTTCCTCGCGCGTGGGCTACAGCGTGGGGAGTTCGATGTGCTTGCCGCACTGCGTCGTTCGGGGGTGCCATTCGAATTGAACCCATCGGTGCTCGCCGACGCACTGATGCTGTCGCGCGCGGGGATGACCGGACGGCTCGACCGTCTGGAGTCGGCGGGGCTGGTCCGGCGCATCGCGGATGCGCAGGATCGCCGCGCCATCCGGGTCGCGCTCACCGAGACGGGCCGCACGCTGATCGATGAGGTTGTCACCGCGCATACCGAGAACGAAACCCGCATGTTGTCGGTGCTCTCGGCGAAGGACCGCCACGACCTGGACCGGATCGCCCGCGTACTGCTCGCGAGCCTCGAGGGCGGGACGAAATGAGGTAGTCCGCTACTCGTGTGCCGGTGCGGTCATCGGGGCACTCTGCAGTAATGATCGATATCATCACCCTCCGCGGCACGGGTGAACCGCGGAATACCGATGGGACGCCCGCCGGCATGCTGCGCGATGTCACGAAACTGCTCGATCCCGGACGATTTACGGCCTTCGAGCCGGATTGGCCCGCCTCGGTCGGGCCGAGTCCGGAGTTGTGGGGCCCGTCGCTGGACACCTCGATCCGGCTCGGTATCGCCGCAGGCGTCAAGGCGATTCAGGACTCGCCGAATGTCTGCGGGCTGTTGAGCTATTCGCTCGGAGGTATCTGCGCGAGCAAGATCCTGGAGGGGGTGCGGTCGGGGAGGTATAAGAACACCGACGATTCGCCCCTGGAAATCGCTTTCGCGGTCAATATCGCCAACCCGCTGCGCAAACGCGGCCAGTCGGTCGGCAATCTCTGTCCGGCAACGACTTACGGCCTGCACGGCGAACACGGCGCCTGGCCCGCAGTCGATGTCGAAGAGTACGCGAATCCCGGCGATATCATCACCGCGGCGCCGGGCGACTCGCCGCTGCGGGTCATCGATGTCGGCATCTCGCCGTTCTCGTTCGTCGAAGGCGCCCGCATCGGCAATGTGACCCCGCTGATCTTCGCCGAGTTGCTGCGTTTCCTGATGAACGATCCGATCGCCGATCTCGATCGCTACGCGACCGCGGTCAACGGTGTCATCGGCTATCTGACGCCGTGGCCGGACGGCCAGCATGTGCTCTACTCCGGACACAATATGCCCGGCACGAATGTCCTGTGGACGACCCATGCCGCCAACTATCTGAACGCCAACTACTGACCGCCCGGGGGTAGTTTCGTGCCTGAAGTCCGGGAACTCCGGACGGGTGGGTCGGCGCCGGCGGGGATGGGGCCACCATCATCCCCGTCGTTCTCCCCGGCGGCGTCGCACCCGTGCTGTTCGGCTCAATCACCCTGCGCGGCAGCGGAAATGGGCTGCCATTCGCGCCAGAGTGCGAGGCGGGATTCGTATTCCGCGGTGGCCATGGTCAGCGGGGCCGCGCCGAGGAAAATGCGCAACGGCGGCTCGGGTGCATCGACGACCGCGAGGATGGCGGTACGAGTGGCGGCCGGATCGCCCTGGCGCACCGCCGCACGCTGGGCGGCTCGCGCCGCCCTGGCCGCATCGTAGGCCGGGAGCGGGGTGGCATGCCGCGACGAGGGGCCGGCCCAGTCGGTGCCGAATCCGCCCGGTTCGATCAGGGTGACGTGGATGCCGAAGGGGGCGATCTCCTGGGCCAGCGCCTGGGAGAAACCTTCCAGTGCCCACTTCGACGCGTGGTACGCGCCGAGGTTCTGGAAGGCGGCGATGCCACCGATGCTCGACACCTGGATGATGTGGCCGCTGCCCTGGGCCCGCAGGATCGGCAGGGCCGCCTGGGTGACCCACAGCGCGCCGAAGACATTGGTCTCCAATTGCTCGCGGAACTCGTCCTCGCTGAGTTCCTCGATCATGCCGAACTGGCCGTAGCCGGCGTTGTTGATCACGATATCGAGCCGTCCGAATCGCTCGGCCGCCTCCTGTATCGCGGCGAAATCGCCGTCCCGGTCGGTGACGTCCAAGTGCAGCGGCAGGAAGGTATCGGGATATTTGGCGACAAGATCGTCGAGTGTGCTGGTATCGCGCGCCGTACCGGCCACGTGATCGCCGCGTTCCAGTGCGGCGAGTGCCCATTCACGGCCGAATCCTCGTGAGACTCCGGTGATGAACCAAACTTTGCTCATGCGATCCACGCTAGTCACTTGGAGTGCACTCCAAGCAAGTGTTCACCGTGGATGCAGCCTAACCGGCAGTGCCGAGGGCGACAGGACGAAGTCACGATTGGAGGCGCGCACCACATAATGCGGGTCGGGTGTCGGGCGCCAACGGACCAGCAGCGCCGCGGCGGCGAGGCCGATTTCGATCATGGCGAAATGGTCGCCGAGGCAGCGGCGACGGCCAACGCCGAATGAGAGGTTCGCCTTCTTGTCGATATCGGCGGCGCGGTCGGGCGACCAGCGGTCCGGGTCGAAGGATTCCGGATCGGTGTAATACCGCTTGTTGTGCTGAACCAGATAGGGGGAGAACATGATCGCCGTGCCGTCCGGAACGGTGAGTCCGCCGATGGTGATGTCGCCGTCGGCGGTGCCCGCACTGATCCACGGCCCCCAGAACCGAAGTGTCTCCGCCACAACCTGTTTCAGATAGAGGAGTGCACCGAGATGATCGGCGCGCACCGGGCCCGCGCCGACGACTGCGTCGAGTTCGGCATACAATCGCTCGGCGATCTGTGGGCGGCGCATGACCTCATGCCAGAGCCAGCCGGTCAGTGACGCCATCGAGCCGACACCACCGGCCAGCATGAGGATCGCCTCATCGATGATGTGCTCGTCGGACAGGGTCGCGCCGGTCTCGCTGTCGGTGTGTCGGATGAGCGCCGAGACTACATCGTTGAAATCCTCGTCGCGGCGGCGGTATTCGGCGATAACGGACCCGATGGCGGTCCGTAGGTTGCGCGCCTTCGTGCGCCAGCGCCAGTTCGAAATGAGTCGCAGCCGACGCACCTGCGGGGGAAGTGCGGTGCGCAGGATGACCTGACTGAGCAGCCAGGGCACGCTGTCGCGGATCTCGCGGCGGGCGTCATCGCTGAAGTCGGCGGTGAACAGCGTCGAGGAGACCGTGTCGAGGACCAGGCCGTGCGCCTCGTCCATGAGATTCACGCGTCCGCCCGAAGGCAGTCCCGCCGACCAGGTTTCGGCGATATCGGCCGCCGAGCGCGTGTATTCGGCGAGGCGGCTCTGCCGCAACGCGGGCGAGATCATTCGCCGCCGCAGTTTGTGTTCCGCGCCGCGCAGCACATTGACGGATCCGCCCGCGACATCCTCGATGGCTTCGCGCAGATCATCCCGATTGAGTTCGGCATCGCCGAGCCCGACCTCGCGGACGAGATCCGGTGTGGTGAGCAGATATCCGGTCTTCTGGCCGAACCGCAGGCGCACGATCGGGCCGAGATCGGCCAGCGAGTTGACGAACCCTGGAGCGTCGCGCAGGGCCCGCAGGCTGTGGCCGACCAGCGGCAGCTGACCGGGCGCGGTCGGCACCTCCGAAAGCGATTGCGGCAGGACCAATTCCGGGCTGCGCGCGGCCTCCGCACGAGCCTGCCGATAGATCTCGAGTACGGTCCCGATGTGCTGTGACTGTCGTACCGAGTCGCCGTATTTGCCAAGGATCTGACGCATTTCCATGAGCGCGGTGCGATCGGCGTCGAGTTTCGAGATGGTGTCGGCGATCGCGACGGGCGACGGATCGGCGGTGCGAATGCCGCCCCCGGTCGGCACCGATTCGTCCAGGTCGGGATCGCAGTAGATGATCGGCAGACCGACCGCCACCGCCTCCAGCAGGACCATGCCCTGGGTGTCGAAACCGTTGGAGGGGAACAGCAGTGTGTCGCCTTCGGACATGGCAGCGAGGCATTCGGCCTGAGTAGCCCTGCCGTGCAAGCGGATTCGGTCTGCGAGTTTATATTCGCCGATAGCGGCGGCCGCCTCGGCGCGCAGGTCGCCATCTCCATAGACATCGAGCGTGCAGTTGTCGAGGTACCGCACGGCCTCGATCGCGGCGAGCAGTCGCTTCTCAGCGGACAGTCGCCCGCACCAGATCAGCCGCAGCGGCGCGTCGGTCGTCTGCTCGACAATCGGTGTGCCGGCGCTGTTTTCGATGAGCTCGTCATCGACACCGTTGGATACCACCCGCAGCGGCCGGGTCAGCCCGTGAGCGAGCAGCTGGTCGGCGAAGTGCTGGGTCGGCGCGATGACCCGATCCGCGGCCTGGGCCTGACCGACGATGGTCCACCAGGCATGGCGCGCCGCACGGCTTTCGGCGCGGCGTGGCATGTGCTGATCGTGCGGTACGAACCGGCTGTGCAGCGCGCGCAGGGCGAGCGCCGCCGGATACGGTGCGGGCGAGGTGTTCTCGATGAACGCGTCGTCGCGGCTCTGGGCGGTGTGGACGAGCGGAATCCGATGTCGCCGTGCGGCTTTCATGCCGGCAATGGCGACGCCGTAGGTGGTGTGGGTGTGCACGAGGTCGATCGGGCCGCGCCCGGCGAAGGCGGCGTCGATGAGTTCGGCATTGTGCTTGGTCGGCAGCACAACCGGAAATCCGTTCACCGCGAGACCGCCGACCGCGCGCAGTGGCACCACATTCGGGAGCTCGTCGGCGCCCGGCTGCGGCGCGACGAACAGGGTGACGCGGTGACCTGCGCGTTCGAGTCCGCGGCACAGCGAGGCGACTGCGGTTTGGATCCCACCGAGGGTGGCCGGGTGGTAGTCCATGAACATCGCTATGTGCACAATGGCACTGTACTGACACATCGCCGCCGTGCGGAGCCCTCAATTCTGTGGATCATCCGGTCGGCGTCGTCAGGGCCCCGATACCGAAAGAGCCGCCGTGAAAATAGCGATTCCGCTCACCGGAACCCGCGGTGACGTCCAGCCCGTCGTGGCGCTGGGACTCGAACTGTGCCGTCGCGGCCATGATGTGCTGCTCGGTGCGCCGCCGAATCTGGTCGAATTCGCCACGGCCACCGGGCTTGCCGCCGTCGCATGCGGACCGGATGTGCAGCAGCTCTACAGTTCGGACGCCGGACAGCGGGCGCTGGCGGCGGGTAACACCCTGCGGCTCATGCAATTGGTCGCCCGGCAGATGGCCGATTATGCCCAGCAGATGAATCAGGAGGTCATCGACGTCTGCACGGGTGCGGAGCTGATCGTGGCGAGCACTGTGACGGAGGATCGCGCTAGTTCGGTTGCGGAGGCAATGGGAGTTCCGCTGGTCAGCCTGCATTACTTCCCCTGCCGCGATAATGGTGCATATCCGTTTCCGGGTGCGTTGCCGCCGCGGTGGCATCCGCCCGCGGTCGTCAATCGGGCGACCTGGGCGCTCGCGGAGAATCTGCGCCGGGTGATGTTCATGCGCTATCTCAACGATCTACGGACGATGCTCGGGCTGCCGAAGTCGCGGGCGAGTACCGCTGCGGTATTGGCGCGTTCGCAGGTGCCCGAAGTGCAGATCTACGATCCAGCATTGGTGCCCGGACTGCCCGAACAATGGGATGAGCGCAGGCCGTTCACCGGATTTCTGACGCTCGATCACGCCGCCCGGGAGGCCGTCGGTGATCTGGCGGGCGACCATGCTGGCATTCTGTCGTGGATCGAGACGGGGGCGCCGCCGGTATTCTTCGGATTCGGCAGTATGCCCATTCGGGATACGGCCGCGGTGCTGGCCATGGTCAACGAGGTGTCTGCTCGTTTGGGTGTGCGTGCGTTGGTGAGTGCGGGCTGGAGTGATCTGGATATCGCCGATGCACAGGCGGGGCCGAATGTGAAGGTGGTCGGTCCATTCGCGCACGATCTGGTTTTCCCGTATTGCGCCGCGGCGGTGCATCACGGCGGTATCGGTACGTTATTCGAGAGTCTGCGTGCCGGATTGCCGACATTGGTCTGCTCGGTATCGTTCGAACAGCCGATGTGGGGCGGGCAGGTCGAGCGCCTCGGGGTTGGTGCGCATCTGCCGTTCACCAGACTCACCGAGGCTCGGCTGGAACAAGGCGTCGCGTCATTGCTCACGCCCGAACGCCGTTCCCGCGCAGCGGAATTCGCGAAGACGCTGAGCACCGAGGACGCCGCCGGTCGTGCTGCCGATATCATCGAAGCCGCCGCCCGGTGACCGACGTCTTCGCCGACACCGTCGTTATGTTCCGCCGCTGTATCCGGCACACCCTGCGCAGTCGCGACACCTTGATCATTTCGCTGCTCATGCCGATTCTGGTGATGCTGCTGTTCACCTACGTTTTCGGCGGGGCCATCGATGTCGGCGGACCCTATCTCGACTATGTGGTGCCCGGAATCATGTTGCTGTGCACGGGTTTCGGCTCATCGATCACCGCCACTGCCGTCTCCACCGATATGACCCGGGGCAGCATCGACCGCTTCCGCACCCTGCCGATGTTTCGCCAGGCCGTACTCGCCGGCCACGTCGCCGAGGGCGTCGTCCGCAATCTGGCGGCCATCGCGATCGCGGTCACGGTGGCGCTCGCACTCGGCTACCGCCCCCAGGCCGACCCACTCGGCTGGCTTGCGGCCCTCGCGGTCATCGCCCTGTTCGTCACCGCCATCTCCTGGATCGCAGTCGCTCTCGGCTTGGTCGCCAAGAATCCAGAAGCCGCCGGCGGCCTCACCTACGCCATCATGTTCATCCCCTACATCAGCAGCGCCTTCGTCCAAACCACCACCATGCCCCACTGGCTCCGCGG
The DNA here is from genome assembly GCF_040680755.1 of Nocardia sp. NPDC051990. Lineage (NCBI taxonomy): Bacteria > Bacillati > Actinomycetota > Actinomycetes > Mycobacteriales > Nocardiaceae > Nocardia > Nocardia sp. NPDC051990. The sequence goes on from NZ_JBFAXH010000007.1 coordinate 236,806, forward strand.
CTTCGCCGACTACCAACCCGCCACCCCCATCATCGAAACCGTACGCGGACTCCTGAACTCCACCGACATCGGCCACAATGCCCCCCTCGCCCTCTGCTGGTGTGCCATGCTCGGCACCCTCGGATTCGCTAGCGCCAGCATCGTATTCAGCCGTTTATCCCACCACTGACCGCTCAGCGGTTACGGCGGTCAGGCTCGCCAGCAGAGGCATCGCGACACCTTGTTCCTATGCGGGTCGACCCGTTCGGCTGGTTCACTCCTTGCGGCGGACCGAGGCTTCTACGAGATCCAGTACCGCGGAGAGGTTTTCATTGGTGTGGCCGGAGGCTATGCGCGCGATGAGGCCGTCGAGGACGAGGTCGAGGTAGCCGAGGAGGACGTCGGTGGGGACGTCGTCGCGGAGGGCGCCTGCGGCCTTGCGGCGTTCCAGGCGGGCCAGGGTGGCGGCGGTCAGTTCGGCGGAGCGCTGGGTCCAGCTGGCGCGGAATTCCGGATCGGTGCGCAGGCGGCGCGCGATCTCCAAACGGGTGCCGAGCCAATTGAATTGCTCAGGGTGGGCGAGCATATCGCGCATGACCTGCACCAGCCCCTGATTGGCCGCGACGTCGGCCATGCGGTCGGCATCTTCTTGGGCCAGCGCGAGGAACAAGGCGTCCTTGTCCCGGAAATGGTGGAAGATCGCGCCGCGCGACAGGCCGATGGCCTCTTCCAGGCGGCGTACGGTTGCTCCGTCGTACCCGTATTCGGCGAAACAGGCCCGCGCCCCCTCCAGAATCTGACTACGCCGGGCGGCGAGGTGATCATCACTGACTTTGGGCATTTCGGCGGGCTCCTCTGAGCGAAGCGGGCAATGCAATGTGAAGAGGTCCGCGCACCGCGGGTGATGCGGTGCGCGGACCTACTACAGCACAGGCGTTCAGCCGCGAATCATGTTGCGTAGCACGTACTGCAGAATGCCACCGTTGCGGTAGTAGTCGGCTTCACCGGGGGTGTCGATCCGGACCACCGCGTCGAAGGTGACCACATCACCGTTCTCCTTGGTGGCGGTGACCTTCAAGGTCTTCGGAGTCACACCCTCGTTCAGCTTGGTGATGCCCTCGACATCGAAGGTCTCGGTGCCGTCGAGCTTCAGCGACGCGGCCGACTCGCCAGCCGGGAACTGCAGCGGAATGACGCCCATACCAATGAGGTTCGAGCGGTGGATGCGCTCGAAGGACTCGGTGATGACGGCCTTCACGCCGAGTAGCGAGGTGCCCTTGGCGGCCCAGTCACGCGAGGAACCCGAACCGTACTCCTTACCACCGAGCACCACCAGCGGGATGCCCGCGGCCTGGTAGTTCTGCGAGGCGTCGTAGATGAACGCCTGCGGGCCACCGGTCTGGGTGAAGTCGCGGGTGTAACCACCCGAGACATCGTCGAGCAGTTGGTTGCGCAGCCGGATATTGGCGAAGGTGCCGCGGATCATCACCTCATGGTTACCGCGACGCGAGCCGTAGGAGTTGTAATCCTTGCGCTCGACGCCGTTGGCCTCCAGGTACTGCGCGGCCGGGGTGCCCGGCTTGATGTTGCCCGCGGGGGAGATGTGGTCGGTGGTGACCGAATCGCCCAGCAACGCGAGGACACGCGCGCCCTTGATGTCGGTGACCGGCTCCGGCGTCTGGGGCATGCCCTCGAAGTACGGCGGCTTGCGGACGTAGGTCGACTCCGCGGCCCACTCGAAAGTCTTGCCCTCCGGGGTCGGCAGCGAACGCCAGCGCGCGTCACCCTTGAAGACATCCTTGTAGTCCTCGAGGAACATATCGCGGGAGATGACCCGGTCGATGGTGTCCTGGATTTCCTGCGGCGAGGGCCAGATGTCCTTCAGGAACACCTCGTTGCCATTGGTGTCCTTGCCGAGCGCGTCCTTCTCGAAGTCGAAGTCCATGGTTCCCGCGAGCGCGTAGGCAATGACCAGCGGCGGCGAGGCCAGGTAGTTCATCTTCACATCGGGGGAGATGCGGCCCTCGAAGTTGCGGTTACCGGAAAGCACCGCGGTGACGGTCAGGTCGTTGTCGTTGACCGCCTTGGAGATCTCCTCCGGCAGGGGACCGGTATTACCGATGCAGGTGGCGCAGCCGAACGCGACCAGGTTGAAGCCCAGCTTGTCCAGGTACGGCCACAGACCGGCCTTTTCGTAGTAGCCGTTCACGACTTGCGAACCCGGGGCCATGGAAGTCTTCACCCACGGCTTGCGGGTCAGGCCCTTCTCCACCGCGTTGCGGGCCAGTAGGGCCGCGCCCAGCATGACCGACGGGTTGGAGGTGTTGGTGCAGGAGGTGATCGAGGCGACCACGACCGCGCCGTGATCGAGCACGAAGTCGCCGTACTCCTCGGTGGAGACCTTGACCGGCTTGGACGGGCGGCCCACCGCACCGTTCGCGGCGGACGGCAGTACGGCGTCGTCGTCGGCGAAGGAGAGCACCGCCGGATCGCTGGCCGGGAAGGACTCCTCGATGGCCTCGTCCAGGTGGGTGTGCGGGGTCGTGGCGGCTGGACCGGTCTCCGCGTCATCGGTGTAGTTGTGGATGTCCTTGCGGAAGGCGGTCTTGCTCTCCGACAACAGGATTCGGTCCTGCGGACGCTTCGGACCCGCGATGGACGGCACCACGGTGCTCAGGTCCAGCTCGAGGTACTCCGAGTAGGGGGGCTCGTTGTCGGCGTCGTGCCAGAGGCCTTGCTCCTTGGCGTAGGCCTCGACCAACGCGACCTGTTCATCAGAGCGCCCGGTTAGCTTCAGGTAGTCGACGGTCACCTCGTCGATCGGGAAGATCGCTGCGGTGGAACCGAATTCGGGGCTCATATTGCCCAGGGTGGCGCGGTTGGCCAGCGGCACCTCGGAGACGCCCTTGCCGTAGAACTCGACGAACTTGCCGACCACACCGTGCTTGCGCAGCATATCGGTGACGGTGAGCACCACATCGGTGGCGGTCACGCCCGGCTTGATCTCACCGGTCAGCTTGAAGCCGACGACGCGCGGGATGAGCATGGAGACCGGCTGGCCCAGCATGGCCGCCTCGGCCTCGATGCCGCCGACGCCCCAACCCAATACGCCGAGGCCGTTGACCATGGTGGTGTGCGAGTCGGTGCCGACACAGGTGTCCGGGTACGCCTGGCCATTGCGGACCATGACGACACGCGCCAAGTGCTCGATATTGACCTGGTGCACGATGCCGGTGCTCGGCGGAACGACCTTGAAATCGTCGAAAGCCGTTTGGCCCCAACGCAGGAACTGGTAGCGCTCACCGTTGCGCTGGTATTCGATGTCGACGTTGCGCTCGAAGGCGTCCGCACGGCCGAATACGTCGATGATGACGGAGTGGTCGATGACCATCTCGGCGGGGGCGAGCGGGTTGACCTTGTCCGGGTCGCCGCCGAGGGTGGCGACGGCCTCACGCATGGTGGCCAGGTCGACGATGCAGGGCACACCGGTGAAGTCCTGCATGATCACGCGGGCCGGGGTGAACTGGATCTCGGTGTTCGGCTGAGCCGACGGATCCCAGCTGGCGATGGCGCGGATGTGATCGGCGGTGATGTTGGCGCCGTCCTCGGTGCGGAGCAGATTCTCCGCGAGGACCTTCAGTGCGTAGGGGAGTTTTTCGGTGCCCGGCACGGCCGAGAGACGGAAGATCTCGTAGGAGTTGCTTCCGACCTCGAGGGTGCCCTTGGCGCCGAAAGTATCGATACTTGTCGTCACGTCAGCTCCACTCGTCTGTGAGGGTGGCCGCGGGCGGGGCTGTGCCCGCGGCTGGTCTTTCGAGCGATCTGCAAGCAGTCGCTACGGCTACGTCTTCGGAGGGTCCCAGCACTGGAACTTACTGGCTCCTCGCGCCTTCGAGCCTAACAGTACGCTTGTCCTGTGAAACGCGCGGGTTCCGTTGGACGCGCCGCCTGAATGTGCTCCGACACCCCGTCGCGTACTGTGCTTTCGAGTTGTTCGGGGTGATCGGTGGGCTTGCATCGGTTCCCCCCGCAGTGTTGGATGCCCGTCGCCTCGCGTACCGATGCGGCTCGACAGACCGGATGGAAGATGACCGTCTCGCACACCTCGGTGTTCACGCCCATGCGCGCCGAACTCCCCCCTGGTATCGACGACAAGGCGTTGACCCAGATCAAGGAGGATGTGGCCGACAACCATGTGGCCACGCCGAAGGGTAAGGATCAGGACGCACTCGAGGCGGTCGTCGCCGATGCCCGAGCCCACGGCATCGAACTCAGCATCGTGGTGATTCCCGGTAATCCAGGCCACGATTCCAATCTACGTGACCTGGCCACCGAGGTCGGCAAGGCCGAGCACGGAACCGTGGTGGTGCTCAGCGACGACTGGGTCGGTACTTACAGCGATTCGATCAGCCGGGTGAAGCTGGAGTGGGCCGAGGACGCGTCCAAGAGTATGCAGGGTCATTCAGCACAGGCGGCGCAGATTTTCGTCGATCGGCTCGAGCGGCCGGAGAAGGTCTCCTGGACCGCGATCACCAGTGTGCTGATTGTCGGCACCGCGGTGGTGGTCGGCGGTCTCTACTGGGTGAAGTCGCGCCGTCCTGCCGAGCGGGCAGCTGTGCCGGTGGGGGTTTCGGGTCGTGACAATAACCAGGATCTCGCCTCGTAGCGAGTATCCACTCAGTTACTTTTCCTGACGGTCGGTTTGTTTTTCTCGACCGAATCCCCGCGCACATCCGGTTATCTCCGGGCTGCGGGGAAATTACGCTGCTGTAGTTCTGTTGCCATAGTTTCTTTGGTGAAAGATGTGTCGTACGGTTCGAATGATGACGGATGGGGAAAGAGTGATCAGAGAGCTATCTGTCAACCACTGAGTGGGATGGTTCGCAGGGGGCTCGTGAGGTTAAGCCTGTTCGGGTCCTTTGGGAGGTGCGATGCGCAACAACGGCGTTGCCGGCAATCGGCGTCCACTGTGGGTCGCTCTGGGGTTGCTCATCACTGCCGCTGTGCTCGTCACGGCCGGACCGGTCGCCGCGGTGCCGCCTGCCCCGCCCAACCCGAGCGATGACCAGATCGCCGGTGCCGGAGCGCAAGTCGACGCACGAGTGAGCGAGGTCGGCGCGCTGATCAACCAGGTCGCGGCGACGGATCAGAAGCTGCAGGAGCTCGACGCCGCCGTCGCGCACAAGCGTGAAGAGGTCAATAAGGCCCTCGTCGATCTACAGGACGCGCGCGCCGCCGCCGACGCGGCCACGGCGGTGGTGGTGCAGACCCAGCGCGAACTGAGCGAGGCCGGAACCCGGGTCGAACAGGCCAGGCGCAACTTCGATCAGTTCACGGTGCAGGCCTACACCCGGCCCGCAGCGACCTCGATGGTGACCTATCTGTCCTCGGCCACCCCGGATGTCGCCCTGAACCGCGCCCAGGTATTCACGCTGGTATCGAAGAATCAGCAGTCGGTGCTCGACTCGCTGCGCCGCGCGCAGATCGCGCAGGGCAATGACAATGCCAGTGCGCGCCAAGCGAAGTCGGCCGCGGACGCGGCCGCTGCCGTGGCCGAACAGAAGAAGGCCGATGCCGAGAACGCCGTCGCCGCGGTGAAGGCCGAACAGGATCAACAGGCGGCGCAGCGGGAGGGCCTACTACGCGAGCGCGCGGCGGCGCAGGGCCGCCTCGATCAGGCCCGCGCGAATGTGGCCGGGCTGCAAGGACAGCGCGAGGCCTATCTGGCCTGGGACGAACAGCGCAAGGCCGAGGAGGCAGCCATCCGCGCCGCGGCTGCGGCCGCCGCCGCGCGCGCGGCCCAGGACCAGGCCGCCAAGGACCGCGCGGCGCAAGCGGGCGAGGGTAGACGACCGCATATCCAGATGCAGGATTCGCCGCCGCCGCGCCAGACCAAGCCGCGCGTCACCAGGCCGTCCATCGGCGGTGCCGAGGCGATCGAAACCGTGGTCGATCGGGCCATGTCGCAGCTGGGTGTCAACTATGCCTGGGGCGGTGGCGACGAGGACGGGCCGACCCTCGGCATCCGCGACGGCGGTGTTGCCGACAGCTTCGGCGATTACCACAAGGTCGGTTTCGACTGCTCGGGTCTGATGATCTACGCCTTCGCTGGTGTCGGCGTCTCATTGCCGCACTACAGCGGCTATCAGTACAACGCGGGCACCAGGGTGCCCGTGGCTGCGCGCAGCCGCGGCGACATGCTGTTCTGGGGGCCGAACGGCAGCGAACATGTTGCGCTCTACCTCGGAAACGGGAAGATGGTGGAGGCGCCGCAGTCCGGCGAGGTGGTACGGGTGGCGCCGGTGCGCGAGGGCGGCATCATGCCGTACGCGGTGCGGATCGTCTCGTAGCCCCTAGGCTGGGCCGCACGCCGCGAAGCCGACCGCGCACCTGCTGATTTGCCGTGATCTCGGGTCCGGTTGCGGCATATGCGGCCATTACCTGGAATAGTTGTGGCAGCACGCACAGGACCAAAGCGAAAGCGGGGATGTTGGTGACTTCGACGGACGGTGTGAGCGGGGCAAATTTGGCTAAATCGGCCACTGCTCCCGCACCCAGCACCCTGGAGCGTGACGTCCAGACCCTGGAGAAGGCGATATACGAGGTCAAGCGCGTTATCGTCGGTCAGGATCGGCTGGTCGAACGGCTGCTCGTGGGGGTGCTGGCACGCGGCCACGTTCTGCTCGAGGGGGTGCCGGGTATCGCCAAAACCCTTGCGGTGGAGACCTTCGCGAAGGTTGTCGGTGGTTCGTTCGCCCGCATCCAGTTCACCCCTGACCTGGTGCCCACCGACCTGATCGGTACCCGCATCTATCGCCAGGGCCGCGAGGAATTCGATACCGAACTCGGCCCGGTCGTGGCGAACTTCGTCCTCGCCGACGAGATCAACCGCGCGCCGGCCAAGGTGCAGTCCGCACTGCTCGAGGTGATGGCCGAGCGGCATGTATCGATCGGCGGCAAGACCTACCCGATGCCCGATCCGTTCCTGGTTATGGCGACCCAGAACCCGATCGAGAGCGAGGGCGTGTACCCGCTGCCCGAGGCGCAGCGCGACCGCTTCCTGTTCAAAGTGGTCGTCGACTACCCGTCGGTGGAGGAAGAGCGCGAGATCATCTACCGGATGGGTGTCACCCCGCCGGGAGCTAAGCCGATCCTCGAGCCGTCCGAGCTGATCCGCCTACAGCAGGTGGCCGCGAATACGTTCGTGCACCATGCGCTGGTCGACTACGTGGTTCGGGTGATCGCGGCGACCCGCAAGCCCGGCGATTTCGGCATGCAGGATGTGGCGAGCTGGATCGCCTACGGCGCCTCGCCGCGCGCCAGCCTCGGCATCATCGCCGCGGCCCGCGCCGTCGCGCTGATCCGTGGCCGCGACTATGTGGTGCCGCAGGATGTCGTCGAGGTGATTCCGGATGTGCTGCGTCACCGGCTGGTGCTGTCCTACGACGCGCTAGCCGATGAGATCAGCCCCGACGATGTGATCAAGCGCGTGCTGCAGACGGTGGGCCTGCCGCAGGTCGGGCCGCAGGCGGTCGCCCCCGGGATGGCTGCTGCCCCGGCTCCGGCCGCCCCGCCCGCCATGGGTCCGCACGGCGCGCAGGCCCCGATCCCGCAGCCGCCGGCACGCCAGGACGCGGTGCCGCAGCCGTCGGTCGCGCAGATGTCTCCGGCCGCCGGCAACAACCAGCCGAAGTGATCTCGGCATCGGCTGCGCCTGATTTGCCACAAGACGGGGTTCCACCAGTGCCGATGTCCTCACATGCACCACCGTCTTTCCGATCGGGCGAACTGTCCGACCCGAAGTTGACGGCGGCGCTCAAAACGTTGGAACTGACCGTCCGTCGTCGGCTCGACGGTGTACTTCACGGCGATCACCTCGGCTTGATTCCGGGCCCCGGCTCGGAGCCTGGCGAGGCCAGGACCTATCAGCCGGGCGACGATGTGCGGCAGATGGATTGGTCGGTCACCGCCCGCACCACCCATCCGCATGTGCGGCAGATGATTGCGGACCGGGAACTCGAGACCTGGATGGTGGTCGATCTGTCGGCCAGCCTCGACTTCGGCACCGCGCTGTGCGAGAAGCGCGATCTGGCGGTCGCGGCCGCCGCGGCGATTACCCATCTCACCAGCGGCGGTGGCAATCGGATCGGCGCGGTCGTTGCGACCGGAGAACAGTTGACCCGCATTCCCGCGCGCAGTGGTCGGGTGCACGCGCAGTCGATGCTGCGCGAGATCGCGACGACGCCGCACGCCCGCGACGGCGTGCGCGGTGATCTGCGCGAGGCGATCGAATCGCTGCGCCGCCCACAGCGCAAACGCGGACTCGCGGTGGTCATCAGCGACTTCCTGGGTGAAATCAACTGGCAGCGTTCGCTACGCGCCATCTCCGCGCGCCACGATCTGCTCGCGGTTGAGGTGCTCGATCCCCGCGATCTGTCGTTGCCCGATGTGGGGGACGTGGTGCTGCACGATCCCGAGACCGGGCGCACCCGCGAGTTCAGCGTGACGCCTGCGCTGCGCGCCGATTTCGCGGCCGCCGCCGAGCGTCATCGCGTTCAAGTCGAACAGGCCCTGCGCAGTTGCGGCGCCCCGGTGCTCACCCTGCAGACCGATCGGGACTGGATCTCCGATGTGGTCCGGTTCGTGTCCACCCGGCGCCACGCATTCGGCGCCCCGAGCGGACGGGCGCCGCGCCAGTGAGTATTTCGCATTTCACCGCGCTGGTCTGGCTCGGTTTCCTCGCCGTGGTCGTACTGATCGCCTTGGGCTACATCCTCGTTCAGCGCAGCCGCCACCGGCACATGCTGCAGTTCACCAATATGGAGCTGCTGGAGAAGGTCGCCCCGGCGCGGCCGAGTCCGATGCGCCATGTGCCGATCGCGCTGCTGCTGGTCGGTCTGGTGTTCCTCACCATCGCGGCCGCGGGGCCGACGGCGGTCAAGAAGGTGCCCCGCAATCGCGCGACAGTCGTTCTGGTGATGGACGTTTCGCTGTCCATGGAGGCGACCGATGTGCCGCCCTCGCGACTGAAGGTGGCGCAGAAGGCCGGTAAGGAATTCGTCGACGGGCTGCCGCCAGGCATCAATCTCGGCTTCGTCACCTTCGCGGGCACCGCCTCGGTGATGGTGCCGCCGACGACGAACCGCGAGGCCGTCAAGGCGGCCATCGACAATATCAAACTCGCCGAGCGCACGGCCACCGGTGAAGGCATCCTCACCGCGCTGCAGTCGATCGACACCATCGCCACGGTGTTGGGCGGTGCGGAAACGCCACCGCCCGCGCGTATCGTGCTGATGTCCGACGGTAAGCAGACGGTGCCCGACGACAGAGATGCCGACAATCCACGGCACGGTTTCACCGCTGCCCGCTTGGCGAAGAACAAAGGTGTTCCGGTGTCGACGATTTCGTTCGGCACCTCGTGGGGCTCGGTGGAGATTCCGGACCCGGACGGTAAGGGCACTCAGCGCGTCAAGGTGCCTGTCGACGACGATGCGCTGCGCGAGATCGCCGAACTTTCCGGCGGCGATTTCTACACCGCCTCGAGCCTGACCGAGCTGACCACCGTCTACGACACGCTCGAAGAACAGATCGGCTATGAGATGACCAGGGGCGATGCCAGCAGACCATGGCTTTTGCTCGGCATGCTCGTTATCGCAGCCGGTGTAGTGACCGGCTTGCTCTATCGTCAACGCCTGCCGTAGTCGTCAATGCCCACCGTCGCGACGCGCCCGGTTCTGCATAGAGCACTATGTGTGGCCTGGGCGTGGCGCGCGAACCCGAACAGATAGGTTGGTTCTCATGTCGAACATCACATCCCGGTCGGTCCTGGTGACCGGAGGCAACCGCGGTATCGGACTGGCGGTCGCGCAGCGACTGCTCGCCGACGGGCACAAGGTGGCCGTCACACATCGTGGGTCGGGGGCTCCGGACGGTCTGTTCGGTGTGAAATGCGATGTGACGGACAGTGATTCGGTCGATGCCGCCTTCACCGAGGTGGAGCAGCACCAGGGGCCGGTCGAGGTGTTGGTCGCCAATGCGGGCATCACCGACGACACCCTGCTGATGCGGATGACCGAGGAGCAGTTCACTAAGGTCATCGATGCGAACCTGACCGGCGCGTTCCGGTGCGCCAAGCGCGCGAATCGTGCCATGCTGCGGGCGCGCTGGGGGCGGATGATCTTCCTCGGCTCTGTGGTCGGCCTCGCCGGTCAAGCCGGACAGATCAACTATGCGGCGTCCAAGGCCGGTGTCATCGGTTTGGCCCGCTCGGTCACCCGTGAACTCGGCTCGCGTTCGATCACCGCCAATGTCGTCGCGCCCGGCTTCATCGAAACCGATATGACCGCCGAGCTGCCCGACGATCTGCGTGACATGGCGAAGAAGTTCATTCCGCTGCAGCGTCTCGGCCAGCCCGAGGATGTCGCGGCTGTGGTCAGCTTCCTCGCTTCCGAGGATTCGCGCTATGTGTCCGGCGCGGTAATTCCGGTCGACGGCGGCATGGGCATGGGGCACTGAGCCAACCGACAACGCCGCGCCGCCTCGGCGGTTGCGCAACCCCACGAACTTCGACTGAGGAGAACCGAAAACCCATGGGCGGATTGCTCGAAGGCAAGACCATCCTGATCACCGGCATCATCACCGATTCGTCGATCGCGTTCCACGCGGCCGCGGTCGCGCAGGAGCAGGGCGCGAAGGTGATCATCACCGGCATTCCGGAGCGGCTGCGGTTGATCGATCGGATCGCCAAGCGACTGCCGCAAGAGGTCGCCCCGGCGATCCCGCTCGATGTCACCAATGAAGAGGATCTGGCGGCACTGGCCGATAAGCTCCGTGAACTGGCGCCGAACGGCCTCGACGGCGTACTGCACTCGATCGCCTTCGCGCCGCGCACGCTGATGGGCCCGGAGGCGCGGCCATTCCTGGACGGTCCCGGTCCGGACGCGGCCAAGGCCTTCGAGATCTCGGCCTGGAGCTACGCGTCGCTGGCCCGCGCCGTACTTCCGGTGATGAACGAGGGCGGTTCGCTCGTCGGCATGGACTTCGATCCGCGCACCGCGATGCCGTTCTACAACTGGATGGGTGTGGCCAAGGCCGCGCTGGAGTCGGTGAATCGGTATGTGGCGCGAGAGGTGGGCACCGCCAAGCGGATTCGCTCCAATCTGATCGCCGCCGGACCGATCAAGACCCTCGCCGCCAAGGCCATCGCGGGCACCGCGACCGACGATGCCGCCAAGTTGAACCAGCTCAACACCTACTGGGACGGCGCGTCGCCGATCGGCTGGGATGTCGACGATCCGACCGTGGTGGCGAAGTCGATCGTCACGCTGCTCTCGGACTGGCTGCCCGCCACCACCGGTTCGATCATCTACGTCGACGGCGGAGCCAGCCACAACACCTGGTTCCCGGAGAATATGTCGATCAACTGACGTAATCCGAAGGGAGACACCGTGGTTCGGGCCGCCGACGCCCTACTGCTGCTGTCGTTCGGCGGTCCCGAGCGGCCCGAGGACGTTATGCCGTTCCTGGAGAACGTCACTCGGGGACGAGGGGTGCCGCGCGCACGTCTCGATGAGGTCGCACAGCATTATCTGCACTTCGGCGGTGTCTCACCGATCAATGCGCTCAATCGCGACATTATCGCCGCGGTCGAGCGTGAATTGGCCGGTGCCGGCATCGAATTACCGGTCTACTTCGGCAACCGCAACTGGAATCCGATGGTCGAGGACACCGTCGCGCGGATGGCGGCTGACGGCGTGCGGTCGGCACTGGTGTTCCCGACCTCGGCGTGGAGCGGATACTCCGGGTGCCTCCAGTACGACGAGGACATCAGCAGGGCGCGTGCGGCGTTCGGGCCGGATGCGCCGGAACTGGTGAAGTTGCGGCAGTACTTCGACCACCCGCTGTTGATCGAGGCATTCGCGGCGGCGATTCGGGCTGCGGTCGGTTCCCTTCCCACCGAGCGCCGAGTGGGCGCTCGACTGGTGTTCACCGCCCACTCGATCCCGGTATCGGCCGATATTTCCGCGGGGCCGCCTGCCGATGGTGGCCGTCTGTACAGTCGCCAGGTCGCCGAGGCCGCCCGATTATGTGCCGCCGCAACGGGATTCGCCGACTATGACCTGGTGTGGCAGTCCCGTTCCGGGCCACCGCAGATCCCGTGGCTCGATCCGGATATCGTCGATCATCTCGAGGATCTGTCCGGCAAGGGTGTGGATGCGGTCGTGGTCTGCCCGGTCGGGTTCGTATCCGATCACCTCGAGGTCATCTGGGATCTGGACAACGAAGCCAGGGAGAAGGCCGAGGAACTGGGCATGGCGTTCGCCAGGGCCGCCACCCCTGGCACCGATCCCCGTTTCGCCGAGTTGGTCGTCGAACTGATCAACGAGCACCTGACCGGTAGATTGCCACGCCGACTCGGCGATATTCCGGGCTACGGCTGCACCGTAAACGGTGCCCGCTGCGCAATCGACTGCTGCACTCCGCCGCGACGGCCGGCGGCGGCAACCTAGCTTTCGAGGTGGACGTCCACCGTCAAATCCGCTCGCGGCGGGCACCGGTGCGCCGTGGACGCAGTTGATGTAGGCGATACCAGGCCAGCGCGAGGAAGACGGCCCCCAGCCCGGCGACGACTCCCATGTCGAGCAGCCAAGTGCCGATGGTGTGTTTCCACAGCGGGTCGGCGGCGCCCGAGTGCGGTGTGAGGGTGTCGAGGTCGATGGTGGCGGCTCCCGCGCCGAACCCCCAACGGGACGGCGATAAGTAGGCCAGTTGCTCCAGGCCGAATGTGCCGGGGAGCCGCACCAGCCCGCCGGTGAGCACCAGTTGTGCCATCGAGAGCACGATCAGCAGCGGCAGTGTCTTCTCCGAGGTGCTCACCGACACCGACACCAGCAGGCCCAATGCCAGCGATGTGATGCCGAGCAGCGCCATCGCCAGGATCAACTCCAGCTCGACCGATGTGAAAAGCCCCTTGGGCGGCATATCCACACCGATGGTGCCGATCAGGACCAACACCGCCGCCTGCAGGGCGGTGATCACGCCGAGGACCAGCATTTTCGACATCAGGTAGACCCCTGTCGACAGGCCTGCCGCGCGTTCTCTGCGGTAGATCGTCTGCTCCTTGACGATCTCGCGAATCGAGTTGCCGGTGCCGACGAAGCACGCACCGAATGCCAAAATCATGAGCTTGGTCGGGGCATCGGTGTTGGATCCCGGCGCCCCGGCGAATCCCGCGCCCGACGGCACCGCGGCGATCAAGCCACCGAGCAGCAGGGGCATCACGCCGAGAAGCGCCAAATAGCTGCGGTCCGAGGCGATCACCGCCAGATATCGCCGACACAGTGTGCTGAGCTGGCTGAGCTTGGACTGCGGCGCGGGCGGTGGCGCAGGTGTATGAACTTGCGCTGGGCCGACGTCGTCGGTCAGCCCGACCGCCACGTAGTTCTCGAAGCGCGGCGAAGTTCGGAACTCACCGGCCCAGTTGCGGTCTTCCTCGCGGTCGAATGCCTGGAACACCTCGGCCCAGTTGCGCTGTGCGAACTGCTGCAGACCCTCCGCGGGCGGCCCGTAATAGGCCAGCCGACCGCCGGGCACCAAGACCAGCAGGCGATCGCAGGAATCGAGATTCGCCACGCTGTGCGTGACGACGATGACGGTCCGCCCGTCGTGCGCCAGCTCGGACAGCATTTCCATGACCGTCTTGTCCAGGCCCGGGTCGAGACCTGAGGTCGGTTCGTCGAGGAACAACAGGGACGGTTTGGTCAGTAGCTCCAGTGCGACGCTGACCCGTTTGCGCTGCCCGCCCGAGAGCCTATCTATGCGGGTATCGGCGTGCCGCGCCAAACCTAGCTCGTTGAGGACCTCGTCGACCCGCTCCTCGCGCTCCTCGCTGCGGGTATCACCGGGGAACCGCAGTTCGGCCGCGTAGAGCAGCGCGCGCCGCGTCGGCAGCTGGTTGTGCAGGATGTCCTCCTGCGGAACCAGCCCGATACGGTGCCGGAGCTCGTCGTAATCGGTGTACAGGTCGCGTCCGTCGTAGCGGACGGTCCCCTCCGTCGCGGGCCGTAACCCGGTGATCGCGCCGAGCAACGTCGACTTGCCGGCTCCGCTCGGCCCGATGACCCCGACGAGCGAACGCTGCGGGATGGGGAAGCCGACCCCGTCGAGGAGCACCTTGCCATCGGGGGTTCGCACGGTGAGACTCTGCACCGACACCGATACGTCACCGGTGTCGACGAACTCGCGCAACTCGTCGCCTACCAGCCGGAACGTGGTGTGGCCCATGCCGATCAAATCGGATTCGGAGAGGTCCGCCGCGTCGATCCGGTGGCCGTTGACGTAGGTGCCGTTGTGACTGTCGAGGTCGACGATCTGGTACTTGCCGTCGCCGATCGTGCGCAGCTCGGCGTGATGGCGGGAGAGCATGAGGTCATGCGCGACAACGTCGTTGTCGGCCGCGCGTCCGATTCGGAGCGTGGGCGATGTGATCCGGACGACCTCGCTGGGTACCGCCAAGGGTGACGATCGCGAAACTCGCCGGGGCCGGCCAGCGTTGAACTTCGTGACCGTTACTTCATCCTCGAGGTTGTAACCGGGATTGGGGACGACCATCGTGTCTTCCCCAACGTCGCCATCGGACTCGTGGTCGGGTCGTCCTGCTTGCCCCTCCAGGAAACAGGCCAGCTGCTCGCCGTCCACGGCGTGACCGAGCTGGAATGTCTCGTTATGGTCGATCACCATCCGCTCGACGCGATGGCCGTCGAAAAAGGTGCCGTTGAGGCTGCCCGCGTCCTCGATTTCCCAACCATCCGCACCCCGCTCCAGAACGGCGTGCAACGAAGATGCGCGCGGATCGGTCACAATAATGTCGGAAGCCGGATCGCGACCGACGTTATACGCCGCTCCAGCGCGTAGCCGATAGACGCGTTCCCTGGTCTGCACCACGAGAACCGGTGCCTCGGGGAATCCCATGGAGGACTGTTCATCCGCCATGAGGCGAGTATACGACTGGTCCGCAGTATCCCCGCAATGGTCGACCACCTCGCAATTCCGCTCGTCAGCAACCCGTAAGCACAAGCACCCGATTGGCGTTCGCGTCGACGACGTATACAGCGGTTCAGGTTGACGGCAACTCCGTCCGGTTCCATCGGACCAGTTCGGGCAGGCTCCGTCGTAGTGTCGTCGGTCAGAAGCTCGAGCTGGTGAGGTAGGCGTAGACGCCGGGGAAGCCTGGGCGGGCGCTGCCCTTGCCCCAAGAGGTGACGCCGATCAGGCGGCCCGCGGCGATGAGTGGATCGCCGCTGTCGTATTCGGCGGTGTCGGCGTCGGGGGAGCCGGCGCAGAGCATGTCGGCGGGGTCGAAGGCAGAGCCGTAGGCGGCGGCGCAGATGGCGTCGGGGACGATCGGAACCGTGGCGGATCGCAGGAGCGTATTGGAGGTGTCGTCCTCGGTGGTGCCGCCCCAGCCGACGATGGTGCCGGTGTCGCCGTATGCACGCGGATCGTGCTGTGGCGGGGCAACTTCCAGGTAGGGCCCCGGCATCGGTTTGTCGAGGACGAGGATCGCGAGATCATTGTGGTGTACGGTCTCGCCGTCGAAATCGGTCTTCCTGAAGTCCGGATGGACGCGAATCTCCTTGACCCCCACGGTAACTCCATCATACGAGCGCAGATCGGTGCGGCCGAAGGTGACGCTGATCGCCTGCGGGAGCAGCCGGGCCAATTCGACGCAGTGTGCCGCTGTCACAACTCGATCGGGCGCGATGAGCACACCGCCGCAGAACTGTCCGGAGGGCCGGGGGAGGTACAACGGGGTGCCGACGGCGGCGAGCCACGGATGGGCGCTCGCCTCGGTGGTATTTCCGCCCACGATCGCCGTGGCGGGAACGGCGGGCGCGCCGAGACCGATGATGAGTGCGGTGGTCACAGCCGCGGCAATGCGAGGTATGCGTAACATGCTGCCTCCCGGATGGTTCCGGCGATCGCTTGGCCTCTTCGACCAGAGGATGCCGATGTTGTCGCGCCTTCGTTGCCGCTGCATCGGTCGACCGCCGCTGCTTTACGAATTGCCCCGGGCCGCGGCGTGCACCGCCACCAACCGGGCCGCGCGGATCGCGTCCCAGAGTGGGCGTAGCAGGTCTTCCTGGGCGCCGATGGCGGTGGCGGAGGTGGGCGCGGAGGCCGGTTCGCGTTGGGCGACAGTGAGGATCGCGGCGACGTGGTCGGCGCTGTCGAGGATTCGCCTGGCGCGCAACGGGATCGAGTCCGGATAGTCGTGGCGGGAGTAGTCGGCGAGTTCGGCCTCGATGAGTTCGCGGGGGTCGGCGTCGGCGGCCGTGCCGACGGCGGTGGTGTGTAGGCGCATGAGGGCGTCGGCGGCATCGCGCACCGCCTCGCGCATGGTGTACTCGGCCTCGCCGAGCGACATATCCGGTCCGGGCGTGGCGGGGATCGGTGTGCTGTAGACCGTCCACTGCAGGGTGTCGTCATCGGCCCACTGCGGGATCAAACCGGTGCCGTCGCCGCCGGGCGCGCCGAACAGCATGCCCTCGCCCGCCTCGATGGCATCGGCGGCGAAGGCCGTTCCGGTCGGCAGACCGCGCACATCGCCGGGCACCGGCAGCACCAGACGCAATTGCGCACCGGGCTGTGCCATCGCCCCGCGAATCACCTTGAGCAGCGCCATGACTCCGGTGCCGGACAGATTGTCGCGCAAGGACCAGGGCAGGTCGTCGCGACCGCCGGTGATCGGGTCGCCCGCGGCGATCGTGTGCCGCGGCGCCCAGGCGTACAACGCCTCCAGGATGTCATCGGGCGCGCTGCGACCGGCCAGCCAGGAGCCGGCCCACACCGTCAGCGTGGCACTAGGAGAGCACATAATTATCGAGCATAAAGGAGCGTTGCGACTCGGGGGAGCCATGCCGGATACCCCGGTGAGCTGCGCGCATCGATCGGTCTGCCGGTACCGCGAGTAGCTGGAATGTCGGACCGGCCGCCGCCGCCGCCGCGCAGTTGCGTCGACCGGGGCCTAATTCCGCGTAGTGGGACAGGATTTCAGTGATTGGACCGGTATCGATCCGGTCACTCCGGTTCGGTGACGAAGTCGATGAGCCGCTCCACCGCGCCGATCAGCGGGGATTCCAGATCGCGGAAGGATTCGACGGCGTTGTACACCCGCCGCCACCCCTCCTGTGGGGTGCCCCAGCCGAGGCGGCGGCAGATGCCGGTCTTCCAGTCTTCACCGCGCGGCACCTCCGGCCATGCCGCGATGCCGACCGCCGCTGGGCGCACGGCCTGCCAGACATCGATATAGGGATGCCCGGTGACCAGCACGTACTTACCGAGGCCGGTGGTCAGCTGGGATTCCTTCGAACCGGTGACCAGATGGTCGACCAGCACGCCGACCCGCCGCCCCGGTCCGGGTGCGAATGCGGTCAGCCGTTCGGCCAGATTGTCCAGACCCTCGAGATGCTCGACCACCACACCCTCGACCCGCAGATCGTGCCCCCAGACCCGCTCCACCAATGCGGCATCGTGGACACCCTCCACCCAGATCCGGCTGGTTTTGGCGACCTGCGCACGCAGCCCCTCCACGCGCGTCGAGCCAGACGCCGACCGGGTTTGCTTCTTGGGTGCCACGGCTGCGGGGCGAACCAGCGTCACCGGCTGGCCGTCGATGAGGAACGCGGCCTCGCGTAATGCGAACAACCGCACCACACCGCGGGCGTCCTCCAGTTTGACGAATTCGCCGTCGTAGCTGCGATCGAATCCGACGACGGCGCCGCAGAATCCGCTGTCCGCATCCTCCACGACGAGGTCGCGTTCCGCCGTCACCGTCGGCACCGTTCGCTTATTCGCCCGCGAATGTCCGGAGAAGATATCGCTGCCATATCTGTCACGCCCGCTCACCCGCCCGAAACTAGCACCGCCATTTCGGGTTGCGGCGCAACCGAGTTGGTGTGCCGGTCACAGACCCTCGGCAATCGGGCGTGATCAGGTTCGGCATCGGCAGGATGAGCGGGACGGCCGGCGAGATGGCGGAAAATCGTGACCAGATCGTCCGAAGCACCCTCCCGAACTGCCCGGATCTGCGCATATCGAGCGATGGTTGCGGCGTTGTCGGCGAGGGGGCCAGGCCGCGGTGCGCATTGTGGCCGCTGATCTTGGGTTTGTCACGCCACAGAAGTGCCACGGACAACTACAGTGGGCATGTGGCCGCAATCGTTTGGCTCGTCGCGGGTTTGCTGCTCGCGGCGGCGGAGATGCTCACCGGGGACCTCACACTGCTCATGCTGGGCGTCGCCGCGCTGGGCACCGCGGGCGTGGGCGCGGTAGCGGGTACCGGTCTGGTCGTCGACGCGGTGATTTTCGCGATGCTGGCACTTGTGCTGCTGCTCGGGGTGCGCCCAGTTCTGCGGCGGCGCTTCGGAACTCCGCCGCCGATCCCGACCAATGTGGACGCGCTGATGGGTAAGCAGGCGCTGGTGCTCGAACCGGTGGCCGAGCACAGCGGCCTGGTCAAAATCGGCGGTGAGGAATGGACCGCACGGCCGTTCGATACAACGGTCGAATATCCGAAGGGAACCACGGTGTACGTCATGCAGATCGATGGCGCGACCGCGGTCGTCTGGAAGGGGCCCTGATGGGTGTACTGATCGTTGCCGCCGTCTTGGTGCTGCTGGTCGTGGTGGTGGTCTTCAAATCGATCGCCCTTGTCCCGCAGGCAGAGGCGGCAGTCATCGAGCGACTAGGCCGATATTCGCGCACAGTGTCCGGTCAGCTGACATTTCTGGTGCCGTTCGCCGACCGGATCCGGGCGAAGGTCGATCTGCGCGAGCGGGTGGTGTCCTTCCCGCCGCAGCCGGTGATCACCGAGGATAATCTGACCCTGCACATCGACACCGTCGTGTACTTCCAGGTGACGAGCCCGCAGGCGGCGGTATACGAGATCAGCAACTACATCGCGGCCGTCGAGCAGCTCACCGTGACCACGCTGCGCAATGTGGTCGGCGGCATGACCCTGGAGCAGACGCTGACCTCCCGCGATCAGATCAACGGTCAGCTACGCGGGGTGCTCGACGAGGCCACCGGCCGCTGGGGACTGCGCGTCGCGCGGGTCGAACTCAAGAGCATCGATCCGCCGCCATCGATCCAGGAGTCGATGGAGAAGCAGATGAAGGCCGACCGCGAGAAGCGCGCCATGATCCTCACCGCGGAGGGCACCCGCGAATCGCAGATCAAGACGGCCGAGGGCGCCAAGCAGTCGCAGATCCTCTCCGCCGAGGGCGCCAAGCAGGCCTCGATCCTGGCGGCCGAAGGTGAACGGCAGAGCCGGATTCTGCGCGCCCAGGGTGAACGGGCCGCGGCCTATCTGCAGGCACAGGGCCAGGCGAAGGCCATCGAAAAGGTTTTCGCCGCAATCAAATCCGGTAAGCCGACGCCGGAACTGCTTGCCTACCAATACATGCAGACCCTGCCGCTGGTCGCGCGCGGTGATGCGAACAAGGTATGGCTGGTGCCGAGCGATTTCGGCAAGGCGCTAGAGGGCTTCGCGCAGAACTTCGCGACCAAGGGCGAGGACGGCGTATTCCGCTACGAGCCCACCCCCGTCGACGAGGTGGAGAGCAAGCCGGAGGACGATTCCGATGTCGCGGGCTGGTTCGATACGGCGCGCGATCCAGCCATCGAACAGGCGGTTCGTGCCGCGGAGGCCGATGCCCGCGCATCGGTGGAGGGCGTGGCGGCTCCGGTGACCGGAACCCCGTCCTCCCCGCACCAGCCGGTCATGCCAGCACCGCAGCAGACCCCGCCGCAGCAGCTTCCACCGCAGCAGCCGCCGTACCGACCGAACGGACCCCAGGGACAGTCCTGGCAGCCGCCATCGCGGTAGTCGGGGAAACACGGCAGGCACCCCGGATCTCGTCGAGGCCCGGGGTGCTTGTTGATGGCTAGGGCGCGAGATCGATAGTCAGCGTTGCCAATTGGAGTGCGATGGCGCAGGGGTCGGGTGTTCTCGTGTGGGATTGGTTTTGCACGCGCCAGACGATGGTGCCATTGTCCGCGGCGGCCACCGCGCAGTCACCCAGGTCGTGCGGATTGCGGATGTAGAAGCCCGTCGCGGTGACGGTCGTGCCGAAGATCTGTTCGGTGATTGTGCGCGGTCGGCACACCGACGAGGCACTGCGGGTGCTGCCCGCTCTCGTCACCGGTGCGACCGCCACGGTCAACGACGTCGACGTGGCGCTGGCACCCGGATCCGCGATGCCGCCGGTCGTGGTGGCGGGCAATGGGACTCGGACGGCGGCGGGCGGCCGAATACGCCGATGGCTGGATAACCCCGCAGCGGACCTCGACCAGTTGGCCGTCGATTTCAATGAATTGCGGTCACTGGCAGCATAATTCGATCGATCTGTGCCCGCGGTGACTGTGGTGGCACCGGCGCTGCCCGCCGAGCATTCGGCCGCCGTCGGACTGCTCGCCGCGCATCGGGACGCCGGTGTCGAACGTGTCATTCTCGCGCCGACCGGCCCCGCCTGGGAGGACGATTACGCGGATGCCGCGAAATTCCTTGCGGCACTGTAACTACCGCTGTGTCAACCGTAGTTTCAGCGCATCGATGATCATGGCTCGGGCGGCTTCGCCGTACCGCGCCTGCCGGTGCAGTGCCGCCCAGGTCTTCTCGTAGTAGGCGAGTTCCCGCGGCTGACTGATGGTGAGACCCGCCGAAATCGTTTCGACCTCGGCGATGCGTTTGTCGAGCAATACGAAACATGTTGTGGTGTAGAGGAAATCCGCAGTCCGCGGAATGATCCCGATCCCGAGTCGGGGCAGCGGCATCATATCGATGAGGCGCTCGAGCTGACCGGCCATCACCTCGTTGTCGCCGACCGTGGTGTAGAGCACCTGTTCGGCCAGCAGGATGCAGATCCGATGGGTGCCGTGGTGCAGAATTCGTTGGCGCGCGATCCGAGCCGCCACCGCGTGGTCGATATCGTCGATACCGCCCACGAAGTCGATGCAGGTCTCGAGTACGGCCCTGGCATAGGGTTCGGTCTGCAACAAGCCGGGCACGACCGCGTTCTCGTAATTGCGGATGGTGGTGGCGCGCGCCTCCGACTCGATACGGCGGCGCTGCTGCTGGGCATGTCCGGTCGCGGCGATGCGCCGCCACTCCTGCCAGAGCGCCTCGATATTCGCCAGTGCCGCACGTAGATCCGGCAGCAGCAGTTCGGCGCTGCACAGGCGGCACCACTCGGCCAGATCGCTATCGCTCGGCGTTTGTTTACCGTGTTCGATGCGCGACACCTTGGCCGAATGCCAGCCCGCATCGGCGGCGAGCTGCACGCCGGTCAGATGTGCGGCCTTGCGCAGTTCGCGTAAGCGTGCCCCGAAGGCTTGCCGGGACTGCTCGACACCGGTCATGCACTCCGCCCGCCGGGCATATAGTCGTGGTGCGGAATTGCTTTGTTCCACAGCGTATCTCGTACTGTCGTGCAGCGTGCGACCAGCACGGGGTCGGTGGTTACCGCGGCCCCCGCCAGATCGCCGGTCTTGGTGAAGATCGTAAACGCGACCGTCTCGTCGAGCAGCCACCATTCGTCGTCGGTGTATTCCGCTGGATCGGCGAGATGCCTTGGTAGCCAGCGGATATCCTCGCCATAACGCTGATTGCGATCGGTGAGTGCGCGCAGGAATCGAACGTAGTCGGTGAGCGGCTCTGAGACCACCCGAACACGTCGGATCGGCACGCCGCGACCGGCGACCTCGCTGGTGAGCTCCTCCCAGGCACGCCACGACGGCGGATAGGAACTCTCCTCGAACGGCGGTAGGCCCGCGAGCACGCGGCGCATCGGTTCGGTCTCGTCGGCAACCTGGGAGTGATCATCGGACACCTCGAGATGGAAAGCATCGCTGCGGGTCTCGCGAATGAGATCGTTGGTTTCCTCGATGCTGAAGAAGAGCATTGCATTACCATTCCCACGGGCTGTGTCCGACCGGGACTGCGATCGCGGTTTCATGATCAGGAATCCGCATGTGCGCCAACGCATCCGGATCGGTGATCGGCTGTCCGGCGAGGGTGAAGGAGCCATGCCCGGAATCGAGCAGCGGGACGCCGATGTACGTGCCGGGCTGCAGCCAGCCGAGCAGTATATGCGGTATTTCGACGCGGTTCGCGTCATGGGCCACCCGGTAGCCCTGCACGAGATAGAGATGTCGATCCTCATCGATCCAGAGCCGGGGCGAGCCGGTGTTGTTGGTCGGTCCGCCGAGCAGTTGTATACGCATGACAGTGGCCTCGTCTCGCGTGGGTATTGCGCTGGCTGCGCATAATCGTCGCCGGTCATCGCCATAAGGGTCAACAACTTCCGCAAATCCCCGCAAAACCATGGTGGCGCGCCGGGCCGTATTTCTACCGTTCTGGGTAGGCGCTGGCAGACAGGTTGGGTGACATGAGCGGGTCGGAACCATGGGAGGTTGTCGGGCGGTTGGGAAGCGAAACGGGGTCACTGTGCAACGGGGTGGTGACCAAACCGTGGGCGATCGGATTCGTGCGGTGGGATATTTCGGGATCGATGGTGGATCACGATGTGCGGGCCACTCGCACCTGCGCGGCTCGGAGGGGCTACGGCCTGGTCCCGATGACGGTGGGGCCGCAGGGCGATCCGGTCGCGCGGCTACTCGCGGCCATCGCGCGCTGCGGTGCACATGCGGTCATCGTGCCGAGTAGGGAGCACATCTGGGCGTCGCGGCGCGTGCTCACCGAGATCTGCGACCTGGTCGTGGTCGCCGGGGACACGGTGTGGGAGCGCGGTCATCAGTGGCCGCGCTGGTTCGCGCGCTGATTCTTACCTCGCGCGTAATCGACTCCGTGATCGGCAGCGGGCAAGGTTGAGGTATCCCGCCGGAGCTTCCCGGCGGGGGCCGAAATACCTTCCAGCAGAGGATGATTCGCTATGCATCAGTACGAGGACGCGGTGGTGCGCTACTTTACGGCATGGAATGCCACCGATGACGAGGTGCGCGCCAAGGCGGTGGCCGCCGCCTGGCGCGAGGACGGTTTCTACACCGATCCGCTGACCGATGTCGCCGGGCACGAACAATTGAGCGCCGCCATCGGAGGCGTGCACCAGCAGTTTCCCGGCTTCGAATTCCGGCAGCTCGGCGTGGTAGACGGACACCACAACACCGCCCGGTTCTCCTGGGAGCTGGTGTCGGCCGACGGGAGTGCGCCGGTCGCCGGGACGGATGTGATCACCCTCGCCGAGGACGGCCGGATCATCGGTGTGTACGGCTTCCTGGATCGCGTGCCGGGAGCATAACCGATCCCGGGGCCTGACAGGCGCGGGTAAACGTCGGATGAATCCGGTTGCGCCTGTGGCGAACACGCTGCACCGGGCGGGTCGGCGGAGGATCCTGGAGAGGGCGGCCTCGATATGGAGTGCGCGCCCGATGAGCAGGATGGTGGTCAGCGTGGACGACGAGTCGGTTCCGTTGTCGGATCCGGAGGACGCCAGACGGCAACACGATCTCGATGAATCGGCGATGGACGCGTATTCGCGGTCGGTCATCGCGGTCGCGGCGTCGGTCACCCCGCATGTGGCGAGCGTGCGAACCCGGCGGGGGAGCGGATCCGCGGTGGTCTTCACCGATGACGGATTTCTGCTGACCAACGCGCATGTGATCGGTGCGGCGAGCAGCGGCGATGTGGTGTTCGCGGACGGTGTGGAGTCGCGGATCGACGTCGTCGGCGTCGATCCGCTCTCCGATCTCGCGGTGCTGCGGGCCCGCGCCGGTGCACCGGGCGCGGTGGTGCTCGGCGATGCCGACAAGCTGGTGGTCGGCCAATTGGTGGTGGCGGTAGGGAGCCCACTGGGCTTGGCGGGCTCCGTCACCGCGGGTGTGGTCAGTGCGCTGGGGCGCGCGGTACCGGTCAACTCCCGCCGTGCCGGTCGCGTGATCGAAGATGTGATCCAAACCGATGCCGCCCTGAATCCGGGCAATTCCGGTGGCGCGCTCGCGGATTCATCGGGCCGAGTGGTCGGTGTCAATACCGCGGTCGCGGGCGTCGGACTCGGCCTCGCCATCCCGATCAATGCCACCACTCGCCGCATCATCAGCACCCTGCTGAAAGACGGCCGTGTGCGCCGCGCCTACCTCGGCCTGGTCGGCGTTCCGGCCCCACTGCCCACATCCGTCGCCGCCCGCACCGGCCAACACGCCGGTGTCCGCATTATCGAAGTCGTCCGCGGCGGCCCCGCCGATCACGCGGGGCTGCGCCGCGGCGACCTGGTACTCAGCGTTGCCCGCTCGGAGGTGGCCGACGCCCAAGGCATCCAACGGCAACTCTTCGGTGACGCCATCGGGGTCTCGATGCCGGTGACGGTATTGCGCAATGGTGCGATGGTCGATGTGTTCGCGGTGCCGATCGAGTTGACCGTGGATTAGGTCGGGAAGTCATCGACCCCACGGTCGGATGACGTCGTCGGCCAGATCCTCGCCGGGGTCTTGATTCCAGTTGTCGTGGTTATTGCCATTCGGCCCCGGTTCGACTGCGTGTACCACCATCGTTCGTCGCCTCCCTTCGAGCGGACGTTGCTGTTCCAGGGTAGCCACCCGCCGGCAACCGCAAATCGGCTCGATGCAGACGTGCACATACCGCCTCGGGCGACGCACGCGCGCGGTAGTCGGTCGGTCACGGTGACCGGGGGCGGCGGGCCCGCGATCCCGGTCACTGGGTTTGCGCCCAGCGCGCGTCGACGATCAGTCCGATGATTCCGATGGCGATGAGCACCCCGGAGACTATGAGCATGCCGGGATGGGTACCTCCGGTGAGGGCATTGCCGAGGATGACGGTGCCGATGGTGCCGGGGAGGATGCCGATGACGGTGGCGATCAAGTAGGGCCAGAAGCGGATCGAGGAGAGGGCGCAGCAGTAATTGATCACCGAGAAGGGGGCGAAGGCGATCAGGCGCAGTGAGCCGACCGCGAGCCAGCCGCGGCGTTCGAGGCGTTCATCGATGGAGCGCACTGCCGGGTGGGTGAGGTGGGCGGCGACTCGATCGCGGTCCAGCGCGCGGACGAGCAGAATAGCCAGGGCGGCGCTGACCGTGGTTGCGGAGGCGGCGAGAACGATGCCGAGCGCTGGTCCGAAGAGGACGCCCGCGCTCACCGTCAGCACGGTCCGTGGGATCGGGGCCACCGTAACCAGTGCATGGACCACGAAGAACAACAGCGGGAAGATCGGACCGACCGAGGTTGCCCAGTCCTGGATCTGCCGTGGTGTCGGCAGCGGGACCAGCATGGCCGCGAGGAACAGCGCCGCGCCACCGACGAGCAGGGCGACAACGCGTGGGTCACGGATGAGCCTGAGCACCGCGCCAGGTTACCCGTTGGTAGTGGCGGCCACGGTCAACCGACCGGGAAGCGGCCGCTAGCATCGAAGGGAACGCCGACGAATGCCCGTTAACCGATGTGCTTGCTGAGCTGGGCGAATGCAATGGTTTTGGGCCACACGAGGTGTGCGTCGAGGAGAAGAGGAACAGCAGCTATGCCGATTGCTTCAGAGCCGGTGCCCGATTACGCCGCATGGCGCAAGGGCGTGGCGGGGGTACTGGCGAAGGCCCGCAGGGTCGACGTCGCCGAACTTCCGGAGGAGCCAGAAAAGCTGCTCGAGGAGCGGACCTATGACGGTCTGACCATCGCCCCGCTGTACACCCGCAGGGATGAGCGGCCTGAACTGCCGCTGCCGGGCGAATATCCGTTCGTCCGTGGCCGGGACGCCACCAGAGATGTGCATCGCGGCTGGTATGTCAGCGCATTCATCCACGCGGCCGATGGCGCCGCGGCGAATCGCGAGATTCTGGCCGCGCTGGACAACGGGATCAGCGCACTCTGGCTCGGCGTCGGCGAGCGCGGTGTGCCGGTGGCCGAACTGCCCGCGGCGCTGTCCGGTCTGCTGTTCGAACTGGCGCCGCTGACACTCGCCGCGGGCGAAGCGGTTTCCGCGGCGACGGAACAGGTCTTCGCGGTGCTGGACGGTTACCAGGTGGCGGACCGGACCGAAATTCGAGTCGCATTGGGCGCGGCCCCGCTCACCAGTCGCTTCGCTGGAGCCGCCGATATCGAACTGGCGGAGGCGATCGCCCTGGCCGGTCAGGCGGTGCAGCGTCCGGAGACCGTACGCGCTATCACGGTGGACGGCACCGTCTTTCACGATGCGGGCGCCTCGGACGCCCAGGAACTCGGTGCGGCAATAGCCGCCGGCCTGGCCTACCTGCGCGCGCTCGCCGAGGGCCAGGACATCGCGGATGCCTTCGAACAGTTGGAGTTCCGCTTCGCCGCGACCGACGACCAGTTCGCCACCATCGCGAAATTCCGTGCGGCCCGGCAGCTCTGGGCCCGCATCGCGCATGTGTGCGGTGCACCCGCATTCGGTGGCGCGCCGCAGCATGCGGTGACCTCCGCGGCGATGATGACCCAGCGCGATCCGTGGGTGAATATGCTACGCACCACCCTCGCGGCGTTCGGCGCGGGAGTCGGTGGCGCGGATACGGTTACGGTGCTGCCCTTCGATTCGGCGTTGCCGCCCGGTGAACTCGGCGTCTCGAAGTCGTTTGCGGACCGTATGGCTCGCAATACCCAGCTGCTGCTGCTCGAGGAGTCGCATCTCGGTCATGTGCAGGATCCGGGGGCCGGTTCGTGGTACGTCGAGGATCTCACCGCAGCACTCGCCGCCAAGGCATGGGAGTTCATGCAGGAGCTCGAGGCCGCGGGCGGCTACCTGGCCGCGCTGGACTCCGGCCTGCTCGCCGAGCGGATCGCCGCCACCCGATCGGCCCGGGATGCCGATGTGGCACACCGCAAGACGGCAGTCACCGGAGTCAACGAATTCCCGAACCTGGCCGAACAGTCGCTGTCCGAGGCCGCACGGCAGCCCGGGCAGGTGGCTCGCTACGGCGCCGCATTCGAGGCACTGCGCAATCGCGCGGACGCCTACCTCGCGGCCAAGGGAGTGCGACCGCGTGCGCTGCTGGTGCCGCTGGGCACCGTGGCCGAACACAATGTGCGGGTCACCTTCATCGCGAACCTGTTGGCCTCGGGCGGTATCGAGTCGATAAACCCCGGTCCGCTGGAGGTGACCGGAATCGGCACGGCGGCAACGGAATCCGGTGCCACGATCGCCGTATTGTGCGGTTCGGACAAGCGTTATGCCGAGCAGGCAGGTCCGGCGGTCGAGCAGTTGCGGGCCGCCGGAATCGACACGGTGCTGCTGGCCGGTGCGGAAAAAGCCGTCGCCGAACTGAGCGCCGCGCAACGCCCCGACGGTTATCTCGCGGCCCGCATCGATGCGGTGGCCGCACTGTCCGACCTGCTGGAGAAGGTGGGAGCCTGATGACATTGAGTCATATCGACAAGCCGGACGAAATCGACGAGGCCGGCGGCATCGAGCACCGGATCGGCAGTTTCGCCGATGTGCCGCTGTCCGAATGTCCGGCCGAACCCGCCGACGTCGACTCGGCGCAGGTCGACGCGTTCGTGCGTGCCGCCGCCGAGGCGCACAACTACACCCCGGACCAATTGGTGTGGTCGACACCCGAAGGTATCGACGTGCCACCGGTTTTCACCAAGGCCGACCGCGATGCCATTGCGGCCGAGGGGTATCCGCTCGACAGCGTGCCGGGTATCGCGCCGTTCCTGCGCGGTCCGTACCCGACGATGTATGTGAACCAGCCGTGGACCATTCGCCAGTACGCGGGCTTCTCTACCGCCGCCGATTCGAATGCCTTCTACCGCCGCAATCTGCAGGCGGGTCAGAAGGGGCTGTCGGTCGCCTTCGACCTGGCCACGCACCGTGGCTACGACTCCGATCACCCGCGGGTCCAGGGTGATGTCGGAATGGCCGGTGTCGCGATCGATTCCATCCTCGACATGCGTCAGCTTTTCGATCACATCCCGCTGGATCAGGTCTCGGTCTCGATGACCATGAACGGCGCGGTGCTACCGATCCTCGCGCTGTATGTGGTCGCGGCCGAGGAACAGGGCGTGGCACCGGAACAGCTGGCCGGAACCATTCAGAACGACATTCTGAAGGAGTTCATGGTCCGCAACACCTACATCTACCCGCCCAAGCCCTCGATGCGGATTATCTCCGATATCTTCGCCTACACCAGCGCGAAGATGCCGAAGTTCAATTCCATCTCCATCTCCGGCTACCACATCCAGGAGGCCGGAGCAACGGCCGATCTGGAACTGGCCTACACCCTCGCCGACGGTGTCGAGTACATCCGCGCGGGCATCGCCGCGGGCATGGAGGTCGACAAGTTCGCGCCGCGCCTGTCGTTCTTCTGGGCCATCGGCATGAACTTCTTCATGGAGGTCGCCAAACTCCGTGCGGGACGGCTGCTCTGGAGCGAGTTGGTAGCGAAGTTCGAACCCAAGAGCGCGAAATCGCTGTCGCTGCGGACGCATTCGCAGACCTCGGGTTGGTCGCTGACCGCACAGGACGCCTACAACAATGTGGCGCGCACCTGCATCGAGGCGATGGCCGCGACCCAGGGCCACACCCAGTCGCTGCACACCAACGCCCTCGACGAGGCGTTGGCCCTGCCGACGGACTTCTCCGCGCGGATCGCCCGCAATACCCAGCTGCTGATCCAGCAGGAGTCCAACACCACGCGGCCGATCGACCCCTGGGGCGGTTCGTATTACGTGGAATGGCTGACCCACCAGCTCGCCAACCGCGCTCGCGCGCATATCGCCGAGGTGGAAGCACATGGCGGTATGGCGCAGGCGATCGGTGAGGGCATCCCGAAGCTGCGCATCGAGGAGGCCGCCGCCCGCACACAGGCCCGCATCGATACCGGCCAGCAGCCGGTGATCGGCGTGAACAAGTACCAGGTCGAAGAGGATCAGCAGGTCGAGGTCCTCAAGGTCGAGAACTCCCGGGTGCGTGCCGAGCAGATCGAGAAGCTGAACCGGCTTCGGGCCGAACGTGATTCGGTCGAAGTGCAGCGGGCACTCGCCGAATTGACCCGTGCGGCAGCCTCTTCGGATGGCGGCATGGAGAACAACCTGCTCGCGCTGGCCATCGATGCGGCGCGCGCCAAGGCCACCGTCGGTGAGATCTCCGACGCACTGGAAAAGGTGTACGGCCGGCACCAGGCCGAGATCCGTACGCTCTCCGGTGTGTACCGCGACGAGGCCGGGAAGGTGACCAATATCAGCAAGGCGAGCGAACTCGTCGAGGAATTCGCCGAGGCGGAGGGGCGGCGCCCGCGCATCCTGGTCGCCAAGATGGGCCAGGACGGGCACGACCGAGGTCAGAAAGTGATCGCCACGGCCTTTGCCGATCTCGGCTTCGACGTCGATGTGGGCCCGCTGTTCCAGACCCCGGAAGAGGTGGCGCAGCAGGCGGCCGATAACGATGTGCACGTCGTCGGTGTGTCCTCGCTGGCGGCCGGCCACCTCACGCTGGTGCCCGCCCTGCGGCAGGCACTGGCCGATGTCGGGCGACCCGACATCATGGTCATCGTCGGCGGCGTCATTCCGCCCGGCGACTTCGAGGAGTTGTACGCGGCGGGCGCGGCGGCGATCTTCCCGCCCGGCACCGTGATCGCCGACGCGGCCATCGATCTGCTGCAGAAGCTGGCCGGCGAACTCGGTCATGAGATCGGTGGCGGCAGCGGCCAATGATTTCAGCATCGGGCGGGCGTCAGCGCGCCATTGATGTCGACGCACTCGCGCAGGCGGTCCGCTCGGGGGATCGGGCCGCTGTGGCGCGGGCGATCACACTGGTCGAGTCGACCAGGGCCGACCATCGAGAGCTGGCACAGCAACTGCTGCTGCAACTGACACCGCCGACCGATACGGTCGCCTCGAATCGGGTCGGTATAACCGGTGTGCCCGGCGTCGGCAAGTCGACATTCATCGATGCGCTCGGCATGGAGCTGATCGGCGAGGGGCATCGGGTGGCGGTGCTGGCCGTCGACCCGTCCTCCACCCGCACCGGCGGCTCCATCCTCGGTGACAAGACCCGCATGGCGCGACTGTCGTTGGAGCGCAACGCCTATATCCGTCCCTCGCCCACTGCGGGCACCCTGGGCGGCGTCGCCAAGGCCACCCGCGAGACCATCGTGCTGCTCGAGGCCGCGGGCTACGACGTAATCCTGGTGGAGACCGTCGGCGTCGGCCAGTCCGAGGTGACGGTCGCGAATATGGTCGACGTGTTCTGTTTTCTGACCCTGGCCCGTACCGGAGATCAATTGCAGGGCATCAAGAAAGGTGTCCTGGAACTCGCCGACCTGGTCGCGGTGAACAAGGCCGACGGCAAACACGAGATCGAAGCCAAGGCCGCGGCCCGCGAATTGGCCGGGGCAATGCGCCTCATCCATCCGCACGATGCGCTCTGGCGTCCGCCGGTGCTGACCATGAGCGGCCTGGAAGGCCATGGGCTGGACAAGTTCTGGGGCACCGTTCTCGAACACCGCCGGGTGCTCACCGAGGCCGGGGAATTCGCCGAAAAGCGGCGCCGCCAACAGGTCGACTGGACCTGGACCATGGTGCACGATCAGTTGCTGCGGCGCCTCGCGGAGAACCCGAACGTCAATGTCATTCGCGCACAAGTGGAGAAGCAGGTGCGCGACGGTACATTGACTGCGGCGCTGGCCGCCGAGCAGATTCTCGACGCCTTCGACAGTTAGAGGTGGCGATAATCCATCGGTGGCTGCGGCTCGGCGACCAGCCGGGGTGGCGGGTCGGCGAACCGGCGCTTACCGGCCCGGCGCGGACAAACTGCTCACCGATGCCGACGGCGTCTCGGCGATTTCCCTGGCGGATTTCGCGGTGGCCCTGCTCGACGAGGCCGAGCGGCCGGTGCACCAGCGAACCAGGTTCACCGTCGCATCGGCCTGAGCCCTACCCGATCCGGAAGAGCCGTTCGGCATTTCGGTAGCAGACCTGCCGCAGCCAGGAGTCGCCCAGTTCCAAGCGTTCCAGCGCGCGGATCGAATGTCCGTAAGAGTACGGAATATTCGGAAAGTCGCTACCGAACAAAATGCGGTCGCTCATGGAGCGCAGCCTGCCGTGCTCGGCGGTCGGATAGGGTGCCGAAGCCTCGGTGAAATCGGTCCACACCATCGTCGTGTCCAGGTACACGTTCGGGTATTCCTCTGCCAGATCAAGGAATTCGGAATACTCGGGCGTACCCATATGCGCGATGATCAGGTGTAGGCGCGGATAGCGTTGCAGCAGAGCGACAATCGGCTCCGGGCCGGTGTACTCGCCCGGCGCGGGTCCAGAGCCGCAGTGGATCAGCACCGGTATCCCGGCGTCCTCGATCATGCCCCACACCGGATTCAGCAGCGGATCACCGGGATGGAAGTCACCGACCTGCACATGCACCTTGAACACCCGGGCGCCGCGCTCGATGGCCGCCTCCACATAACTCGCGGCGTGGTGTTCGGGATAGAACGTGGCGGTATGCAGGCAATCCGGGGTGCGCTCGGCGAAGTCGGCGGTCCATTCGTTGAGCCACGCCGCCATATCCGGCTTGTGTGGATACACCAGCGAGGTGAACGCGCGAACACCGAAGTCGCGCAAGGTCTTCAACCGGACCTGTGCATCGTCGCGGTAGGCGATCGGCCACTCCCGGCCGACCAGCGGACCGGCCGAATCGAAGTATGCCCACACCTTGGCCATCACCTGCTCCGGCATGAAATGTGTATGGACGTCGATGATTCCGGGCAGTTCGAGCCGGGTGCGGAAGTCGGCGAGATAGGTATTGTCGTCGGCGTCGCCGATCATCGAGCAGCCTCCTGCGGATAGACCGACCGGGCGAAGTCACTGACCCTGGTGATCAATCGCTCGAAGAACACCTCCGGATCGGTGCCGACCACGATGTCGGCATTGGGTTCTCGACCCCACATGCCCGCCCAGTCCGCCACTGTGGTGGCGCGGGTGATGGCGCCGACGAGTTCGACATCGACGGTGGCCGGTCGAGTAATCGCGAGTGCCGGATCCAGTGCGACGGCTGCCGCGAACGGATCATGCATATGCGCGAGATAGCCCTGGTTGTGGTGCTTGTGGAAGTCGAAGTAGAACCGAACCGCATCGGTGAAATACCGCACGATCGGATTGCTCGTCGCCGACCTGGCCTCCGGCGGGTCGGTCTCCGAAACCAGCTCTATGGGCAGACTGCCCGCGCGTTCGGCGAGCTGCGCCACATGCTTGGGCCGCATCTCGATGGTCTCGGTGGTATCGAGCGCGCACACGATCGGCCGCCGATCGGCGGGGGCGGCGGAGAAGGCGTCGAAGACCTCCTTGGCCGCCTCCGGATCCACGTGCACGTTCCATTCATTGGTCGGCGTGGTGTTGCCGGGATGGTTGAAGGCTCCGCCCATGATCACCAGCCGCCGCAGCAGCAGTGGCAGCCGTGGTTCGATTCGAAGTGCGAGCGCCAGATTCGTCAGCGGTCCCGTGCAGAGTCCGATGATCTCGCCGGGAGCCGCACGCACCAGATCGACCCACATCTCGGCCGCGGACCGGGCTGAGATCGGCCGAGTGGATCGCGGCAGCTCCGCATAACCGACACCCTGCGGCCCATGCGTGTCCTCGGTGGTGCGCAGCGGGATCGCGAGCGGTTCCGCGGCACCCAGCGCGACCTCGATCTCAGGTGCCCGGCACACCTCCAGCCAGGCGAGGTTGTTCGCCGCCACCTGTGGCGCGGGCACATTGCCCGCGGTGGCGGCGATCCCGACGATCTCGACGTTTGGGGAGGCGAGTAGGTAGAGCAGCGCGAGCGAATCATCGATTCCGGTATCGACGTCCATGATGATCTTCTGCCACACCAGTCGAGCGTAGCGAGCGGACCTGGCGGCTCAGTAGGTGGGCAGCACGTAATCGTCGGTATTCGACATCATCCGCAGCATCACCGGGCGCAGCACCCGCGAGGTCATCACTTTCATGCTCACGCGTGCCATCCGCGTGCCGAGGCGCGAGGTGGGCAACATCATCTTGATGCCGCCACCGGGCAGCTCCTTGGCCTTGTCCAGGAACGGTCTGACGATCTGCTCGTAGCGGGTCAGCGCCGTCGCGAGATCAGCCGGGGCGGCGGCGATTTCACCGGCCAGAACATAGGCGCCGACGATGGCCATGGCGGTGCCCATACCGGTCATCGGGGAGCCGCAGAAGCCGGAGTCGCCCAGCAGCGTGACCCGGCCGGTCGACAGTGATGACATGTCGACGCGCGCCAGCATGTCGAAATAGAAGTCCGGGGTCGTGGTCATCGCGTCGAGCACGGCCGGGGTGGCCCATCCGGCCTCGGCCAGCATGTCGCGGATGAGTCGTTGCTGCGCGGCGACGTCGCGGCGCAGCGCCGGATCGGCCTCGGTGCGCATGGTGATGATCGCCTTCGCGGTGGCCGGATCGGCATCCGGTCGAATCCCGACCGCCGCGCTGGGCACCATATGCATCTTGAACCAGCCCGGCTCGGTTCCGGGGGGCGTCGGGATGGTGAAGAACGACATGTAGCCGCCGAGATAGGTGACGAACTGCTCCTCCGGTCCGAAGGCCAGCTGCCGGGTTGCTGAGTGCACCCCGTCCGCGCCGACGACCAGATCGAATCGCTGGGTATGCCCGGACGCGAAGTCGACCTCGACACCGGTGTCGTCCTGGCGCAGCGCCGTGATCCATTCGCCGTAGCGGTAATCGAGTTCGCCGGTCGTATCGGCCAGTTCGTCGAGCAGCACCCGATTCAAATCGCCTCGGGTGATTTCGATCTCGGCCACCGGGCCCTTGCCGTCGAACATCTCGGCGGGCATCCGGGCGAACTCGCGGCCGTTTTCGTCGACGTATGCCATGCCGCGCTCGTCGAGCTGGTACTTGCGGACGCCCGGCATGAGGCCCATCCGCTCGGCGATCTCGCGGCTCGGCCCGCGCAGGTCCACGGCCTGACCGCCGGGGCGCGGCTTGGGGGCGCGCTCGACAATGGTGGTTCGGACGCCCGCCCGCAGCAATTGCAGCGCGAGCGCGTTGCCCGCGATACCGCCGCCGCTGATCAGGATGTGGAGGGAGTTGACGGTCATGACCGGGTCCAGTCTCTCGAACGAATGTGCCAGACGTATGTCTAACACGAGGTTGGCACGAATGTCTAGTACAAATGTCTGAGCCATGTGTAAGCTGGGGTCATGGGAAACCGAGAAGATCTATTGGCGGGAGCACGTAAGGCCATCATCGAACGTGGCGTGGCGAAGACGACCGCGCGTGATATCGCGGCGGCCGCGGGTGTCAGCCTGGCCGCGATCGGCTACCATTTCGGCTCCAAGGATCAGCTGATCACCGAGGCACTCGCCACCGCGCTGGGCACGGATATCGGCGACCGCATGGAGGCGTTGGTCCGCGCGGGCAGCGGTCAGCCGCCGCTCGAGGCATTCACGCAGATGTGGAACGCGATGCCGCAGGTCTTCGAGGACAACCTCGACTGCATGCTGGCCAGTCTGGAGAATCTGGTCCGCGTCGCGCGGACGCCGGAATCGCAGACATTCATGAGCGAAAGCCTCACCGGTGCCTACGAGGAAATCGCTCGAGCGATACAGGAATCCCGTCCGGACCTGGACGCGGACACCGCCCTGGCGATCGGCGAGCTGTACTTCATGCTTACCCAGGGCCTCGGCATCCTGTGGACGATCACCCGCGGCAGGAACCTGCCCGACGGCGCGCGAATGGCCAAGGCGATCGCGGCCCTGGCTGGCGAGTCCTGATCGGTCGCTGCCCGCCGCCGAACAGTGCCAGTGCTATCGGGTGTGCAACGGCCACACCGGCTGGTCCGCGCCATACCGCGGTGCGGGCCACGCATAATCCGGATATTCGGCGAGCACTGGCGCGGCGGTGGTGACATTGCCGTGGGTGACCGCCGCCATCGGACTCGGCGGCGCGGCCTGCGGATGACGCGGGGTCCGGCCGGGCGCGGTGAGGAGCCAGGATGCGGTGCGCGCCAATGCGACTCTGACATCGCGGCCGATACCGTCATGGGCGCGCGCCACGAGTGCGTCGATCACCCCAGCGGCGAGCAGATAGCCGGAGGCGTGGTCGAGTGCCTGTGTGGGCAGTGTCCCCGGCACCGCGGGTGCGCCCTCGACGATCGAAATACCCGCCGCGGCCTGCACGATGCTGTCGAAACCACGCCGCCGACCCCACGGGCCGGATTCGCCCCATGCCGATATCCGACCGTGTACGAGGCCGGGACGGCAGGCGGCGGTGAGTCTGGCGCTTTCCAGCGCGCCAGGTCGATATCCGGTGATCAGCACATCGGCGGCGGCGAGCAGTTCGTTGACCAGCGGCAGGTGCCGATGCAGATCGAGCAGTGTGGAACGCTTGCCCTGGCAGGTGTCGTGGTACTGCCAGGGGATCTCGGGTAGGTGCGGCGGGTCGATCCGCAGCACATCGGCGCCGAGCAGTGCCAGAGTTCTGGTCGCGACGGGTCCGGCGATCACACGGGTCAGATCGAGTACCCGGACCCCGCGCAACGGCTGCAAGGGCGATGCGCCGATCGGCAGGCCGAGCTCGCCCCGGTCGATCCGGGTGTCGATCGCCACCAGTGGACCCGATGCGGCGGCCTGGCCCTGCGGGCTCGCCGCCCACTCCTGCTCGGTACGCACCTGGACCGCGATGGCGCCGTGTGCGGCCGCATGTTCCTCGATATCGCTGGCCCGGCTCATCGCCACCTGCGCGACCGCCAGATCGACGGGGGCGTCCTCGGGTAGTCCGAGCGAGGCGAGTAACCGCGCGCGATGGTGCGGATAGTTGGCGTGGGTGCGGACCCAGCCGTCGAAGGTGGGAAAGAAGCCGGATAGATCGGCGAATACCTTGGCGGGCGCACCGCCGATGCGCAGCAGGCGTTCGCTGGCGAAGGCGGCATTGATCCGGTCCGGATCCAGCCGGTGCAGCACCGGATTCAGGTGGTGTGCGTCGCGGATTCGGTTCGCCGCCGCCGTCACCGCGGCCACCGATCCGGCGGCCAGTGCCCAAACCGGCAGCGTCGCAGCCAAACAGCTGCCCGGATCGGCGTCGGGGACGGTGCCGGAGGCTGGCACACCGATTCCGGCCTCATAGTCGCGGACCAGCTGTTCGTGCACAATCACGAGATCGAGAGTAGTTGTTGTGCCGCAGTAGTAGGGTCGGGGCCATGACGCCGCTGCAGCGTTATATCGCCGAAGAGGTAGCCACCGACCATGCCGACGGATTGATCGGCCGCCGGGAAGCACTGCGCCGACTAGGAATGCTCGGGGTCGGCGCTACCGCCGCGGTCGCACTGCTCGCCGCTTGCTCCAGTAGCGGCGACCAGGCGAATTCCGCGTCGACGGGTGCGAAGCCCGCGGCGTCATCGCCCCCGCCGGGTACCAGCGGCGCGGTCCCGGCCACCGCGATCACCTTTCCCGGACCGGACAATCGCCAGCTACAAGCCGCGTGGGCGGCTGCGCCGCAGCCGCGTGGCAGCGTGCTCGTCATTCATGAGAACAAGGGGCTCACCGACCATATCCGTTCGGTGACAGGACGTTTCGCGGGTGCCGGATACTCCGCACTCGCCGTTGATCTATTGTCCGAACTCGGCGGTACCGCCGCCTTCACCGATCCGGCGGCGGCCACCGCCGAACTCGGCAAGATCGCGCCGCAACAGTTCATCGCCGATCTGCAGGCCGGGATTGCCGAGTTGGAACGGCGGGTGCCCGGAAAGAAGATCGGCGCCACCGGATTCTGCTTCGGCGGCGGTCTGGTCTGGATGCTGTTGGCCGCGGGCACGCCGAAACTCGCTGCGGCGACACCGTTCTACGGCCCATTCCCGGCGAACGGAGATCTGTCCGGTTCCAACGCGGCGGTACTCGGGATCTACGCCGCCAAGGACGAGCGGGTGATCGCCTCGCGCCCCACTGCCGAGGCGGCACTGGACCGGGCGGGCCTCACCCATGAAATCTACGTCGCACCGAATGCGAACCACGCCTTCTTCAACGACACCGGACCTCGCTACAACCCGACCGCGGCGGCTGAGGCGTGGCAGCGGGTCCTGGATTGGTACGGAACCTATCTCGGGTGAAACGCGGCTGTTCCCGTCGCGATATCAGGTCGGTGGAACTTTCGACAATGAAGGAGATCGACGTGGGCAAGGCCATTACGGCGACGGACTGGTTGCGGGTGTTGCGCGCACATCCCGCGCCGAGCCATCAACTGCTGTGTTTCCCGCCGGGTGGGGGATCGGTCACGGCCTATCGGGCACTGGCCGAACGGTTCGAGAACGGCATCGCCGTCGCGGCCGTCCAGTATCCGGGTCGGCAGGATCGGCTCGGTGAGCCCACCATCGGCGATATGGACGCCCTCGTCGATCGGATCGTAGACGAGGTACTGAATCAGGGCCCGGTGGAACAACTTTCCCTGTTCGGCCACAGCATGGGTGCGACCGTGGCCTTCGAAACCGCGCGCCGCCTGGAGAGCAAGGGGCAACCGCTCGTCGCGCTGTTCGTATCCGGCCGTCCCGCGCCGACTTTCGTCGAGCCGGGTCGCCTGCATCTCGGCTCCGACGACGATCTGATCGGTGACCTGGAGCGCCTGGCAACCGATCCTGGGTCCATCCGGATTCTGCGCGACGAGCCGAGTCTCGCCGAACTGGTGCTGCCTGCGGTGCGCAGCGACTACCAGACCATCGAGACCTACCGCTATCGTGACGGTGCCCTGTTGTCCTGCGCGGTATCGGCATTGGTCAGCACCGATGATCCGACGATGACACCGGAGCAGGCCGAGCAGTGGCGCGAGCACACCACCGGCGCCTTCGACCACATGGTCTTTCCTGGCGGTCACTTCTACCTGGATGACAAGGTCTCCGAGGTCGCCGACCTCATCGCCCGCACCCTCCACACATAGCCCACCCACGACACCACCACACACACCGCGACCAGCACGCGCACCAACCCCAGCGCGCTCTCCGGGTAGATCACCCCGGTCAGGTAGTGGTCGATGAACCCGCTCGGCGGCAGCCCGGCCACTCCGGCCCGATGCCGTGCCCAATTCTCCAAATATGTGAGCGGACAATCGAATCCGAACAGCGCCGTGCTGAAACCCCAGCCGAACGCGAGCAGATGCAGCCAGATGGTGCGTGGCCACCGCCACGCCACGAACCCGCCGACCACCACATACGCCACGAATGCGAAATGCACCACGGCGGTGGCATCGGCCAGCAGCCGATACACCATATGCCCAGCGTATCCCTGGGCGCGTACGGTCTCGGCCAGCAGGATCACCAGGGCGAGGGTTGGTAGTCCTTGAGGAAGCAGCCGTAGAGGTCGGTGCCGGTTTCGCCCTGGACGATCGGGTCGTAGACCCGGGCAGCACCGTCGACCAGGTCCAGGGGCGCGTGGAAGCCCTCTTCGGCGAGGCGGATCTTGGTGTAGTGCGGGCGTTCGTCGGTGATCCAGCCGGTATCGACGGCGGTCATGAGGATGGCGTCTTGTTCGAACATTTCGCGGGCGCTGGTGCGGGT
The DNA here is from genome assembly GCF_040680755.1 of Nocardia sp. NPDC051990. Classification (NCBI taxonomy): domain Bacteria; kingdom Bacillati; phylum Actinomycetota; class Actinomycetes; order Mycobacteriales; family Nocardiaceae; genus Nocardia; species Nocardia sp. NPDC051990. Next base: position 275,306 of record NZ_JBFAXH010000007.1, read on the forward strand.
CAACATATTCAGCGCCGCCTTGGCCATATTCGTATGGGGGTGGCCCGCGCCCTTGTACGCGCGGGAGAACTGGCCCTCCATGGCGGAGACGTTCACGACGTATTTGCGGCGGGCGGCGGCAGCCGCCATGGCCGGGCGCAGCCGGGAAACCAGAATGAACGGCGCCACCGAATTGCACAGCTGGACCTCGAGCAGTTCGGTCGGGTCCACCTCGGCGACGGTCTGTACCCAGCTGTTGGTGTGCGCCAGATCCGGTACCAGACCACCGGCATCGATGGCGATACCGCGCGAAATGCGTTCCGGCGTGGCCGATCCCGCGACCAAGGCCAGTTCCGCCACCTCGGCCGAGGACAGCGTCGGAGTCAGGGATGCGGTGAGTGCGGTGGGGTGCGCCTGCATGGTTTTGCCGAAGGTCACCACATCCGGCAGCGCACCCGCGGGCAGCGGCCCGGATTCGGCCTCGACCAGCGCGCTGTACGCGCCGGGGGACCGGCGCACGGTCTGGGCGGCATTGTTGATCAGGATATCCAGCGGTCCCTGCGCAGCGACATCATCGGCGAGCGCGACGACCTGGGCCGGATCCCGCAGATCGATACCGACGACGCGCAGCCGGTGCAGCCAGTCGGCGCTGTCGTCCATGGCGGCGAAGCGGCGGATCGCGTCGTTCGGGAAGCGGGTGGTGATGGTGGTGTGCGCACCGTCGCGTAGGAGCCGCAGCGCGATGTACATGCCGATCTTGGCTCGACCGCCGGTCAGCAAGGCGCGCCTTCCGGCGAGATCGGTACGGGCGTCCCGTTTTGCGTGGCTGCTGGCCGCGCAGTCCGGGCACAACTGGTGGTAGAACGCGTCGACTCGGGTGTAGCGCTGTTTGCAGATATAGCAAGGGCGCGGCCGGATCAGCGTGCCCGCGCTCGCGCCCACCGCATTCGAGGTCAGCGCAATGCCGGCGGTTTCGTCATCGATCCGATTCGGCGATCCGGTCGCGGTCGCCGCGACCACGGCCTGGTCCGCCTCGGCGACCGAATCCCTGGCCTCGGTTCGCCTGCGCTGCTTCAACTTCTTGAACATATGGCCGACAGCGCGCTGTACCGTGACCGAATCCGGATCGTCCTTGTCCAAGCGCGCGGCCTGTTCCAGCACCCGCAGGCAGATCGCCAGCTCATCGGGGTCGATGGCGGTCCCGCTCGGCGCTGGTGCGGTAGACGTCGACACGGTGTTCTCGACCATCGGAATGCAGGTTGATCCTTCGTGATCTGGGAGGTTGACCCGGTCATTGTCGCATCCGAAATCTGGACCGGTCGGCGCGGGCGGTCCCGCACCGACCGGACGCCAGCTATTTGCGCAGTTTGCTCATGGTCGAGGAAGCCGTCTTCTTCAGCATTTCGGTGGCCTCGGACGCGCTGAGGATTTTGCCCGGAGACTTCGACGTGCTGGAGGAATACTGCGACCAGCTGATGTGGTAGATGGTCCAGCCGTCGCGCACGGCCAGTGAGACATCGGCCGTCGGATCGTCCGACCTGTGCTTGCCGGTGACCACATATGCCTCGTCACCGAGTCCGGAGACCTTGTCGACCTTCGCGTCCTTGCCGTATTCGGTCTGGGTCCAGGTTTCGTACGACGCGGTGAATTCCGGTCCCGGATTGGTCTGCTTGTGTACCTGCGCGCTGGTATAGATCGCGGCGTATTCGTACTTCTCGGTCGCGGACGGGGTGAAGCGGATATCGCACCCCATCGAGTCGACCGCGGCGTGCTTGGAGCCCTCGTGCTTCGGGTAGGTATCACCCGAGGAATCGGTCTTCGACAGGGTGAAGCCGGCGCTGGTGTAGAGCGAGGTGTCGGTGATATCGCAGAGATTGTCGATGTACTTATAGCCGCGCAGGTCGGCGTCCTTGCTGATATCGGCCTTGCCCGCGTCGAAGGCGCCGATCGCGAACATCGCGCCCGCCCATACCGCCGAGGTGGCGACGACCGCGGCGAGCGCCCAAAGCCAGCCTTTGCCACCGGATGTGGGCCGCTGTTGATATCCAGGTGCCGGTTGCTGGTATCCGGGCGCGGGCTGGAATCCGGCGGGTTGCTGATACCCGGGCTGTTGGAAACCCGGTGCGCCCTGCGGGTATCCGGGTGCGGACTGCTCGAATGCGGGTTGCGAGAATCCCGGCGCGGCGTGTGGTACCCCGGGTTGCTGGAATCCCGGTGCGGCTTGCGGGGCATTACTCTGCGGGTATCCCCCCGCGACCTGGGGTGCCCCCGGCTGCGGATATCCCGGCGAGGACTGGTGATATCCCGATTGCTGATATCCGGTCCCCGGTTGGTATCCGGCGGGCGCGGCTCCTGGTTGATCGAACGGCTGCCGCACCATCGTCGGATCGGCGGGCTGCTGCTCGGCAGCGCCGGATTGCGGTCCCGCAACCGGAACCGCCGGCTGCGACGGCAGCTGATGACCCGGCTGCCCGACCATCGTCGGATCCGATTGTGAATACTGCGGTCTCTGCTGCTGCAGCTGCTCCTGCGCCCACCAAGCGTCGTTGGGCTGGTTCTGTTGTTCCCCCGGTCCAGTCATGCGCGCAAGGTACCACCTTGTTTGCCTGCCACCCACCGCTGGTGGGACCAATGCGGTCAGTGCGGGATGCTGGCGTTGGCCGCGCGCAGATCGTCGACGACGTTGGCAATCCTCGGCGACGAGCAGCGGCTCGGTCACCGGCAGCCAGTGATCGGCGTGAATCGGGCAGCGCCACAACCGATCCACTCAGCGTGCGCTAGTAGCGGAATCCGGCAGCGAACCCGCCTGGCCGCGACCACGCCGCAAAGGTCGAACTCGAAGCTATTCTTGCCTATCGGATTTCCGGCGGCTCTCCACGCGGTTTTCGACCGTGTTGCCGGATGCCCAGATGCCGCGCACATGCCCGATATGGCGGCGCAGGAAGAGTTCGACATCCTCGCCCTGCTTGCGTTCGATCAGATCGATGATCGTGTGATGTTCCTGCGCCGATTTCTCCAGTTCGCCGCGCTCGACGAGCGAGGCGAGACCGAACAGCCGGGTCTGCGCGCGCAGATCGCTGACGATCTGCGACAGCCGGGGATTATGGCAATAGTCGAGCAGCATCAGATGGAACCGCTGATCGGCGTCGACGTATTCGACCAGATCGCCGCGTTTGGCCGCGTCGACGATCTTGTCGGCCTGCGCGCGCAAACCCGGGATGTCGGCGTCGGGGATCTCTCCGATTATGGAGCGGACACTGGGCGGCTCCAGCAGCATCCGGATGCGGGCGATGGAATCGAGATCGTGATCGGAGGTCTCGGTGACTCGGAAGCCTTTGTTCGGCACCGAGGTAACGAGCCCCTGCTTGACCAGATTCAGCATCGCCTCGCGCACCGGTGTCGGCGACACGCCGAACCGCTCCGACAGCCACGGCGCCGAGTACAGTTCTCCGGGTTCGAGTTCGCCAGAGATGATCGCCGCACGCAGCGCGTCCAGGACGTGCTCACGCAGCGTCGGCCGCTTGCGAGTGTCCAATCGTTCAATCATCAATGCGCTCCGGGTTTCTCCTCTGGGCGGGCCCGCGGCTTCCAGCATAGTTAGCCCTCCGTCGTGTTCAGTTTCGAGTTGCGGTAGCCGAAGCCCCAGTACAGTGCCAGACCCAGCACGAGCCAGGTGACGAAACGCAGCCAGGTCACCCAGTCGAGGTGGCTTATCAGCCAGACCGAGAACCCGATCCCGATCAACGGCACTACCGGCACCCACGGGGTGCGGAAGGCTCGATCGGCGTCCGGCCGGGTCCGACGCAGCCGCATCACGCCCAGCGCGACGACGATGAACGCCATGAGGATTCCGACGTTGGTGAGTTCGGCGGCCTCGCGGATCGGCAGGAATCCGGCGATGAGGGCCGAGACGATGCCGACTGGCCAGATCACCCGGGTCGGTACCTTGCGGGTGGGGCTGCTCTTGCCGAAGTACGAAGGCAGCAGACCGTCTCGACTCATCGCGAAGCCGACCCGGGTAACGGCGAGCATATTCGCGAACGCGGAGGTGGTGACGCCGATGACGGCCCCGACCGCGATGACCAGACCCAGAATCCCCATTCCCACGGTGTCGAACGCGCTGGAGAACGGCGAGGAGACATTGATGTCGGTGTAGTTCACCATGCCGACGATGACCAGGCAGATCAACAGGTAGACCACCGAGGCGATGCCGAGGCTGATCATGATGGCCTTCGGCATCAGCTTCTTGCCGTCTGTGGATTCCTCGGCGGCCGCGCTCATCGCGTCGTAGCCGTACACCGCGAAGAACGCCAGCGCCGCACCGGAAACCGCGCCGCCGACCCCGAACGGGAAGAACGGCGTGTAGTTGCCCGCCTTGATGTGGAACGCGCCGGCCACGACCACGATGGCGACGATCGCCATCTTCACCACGACGAGTCCGGTTTGCACGCGGGCGGATTCACGGGTGCCACGCGAGAGCAGGAACGCCAGCAGCAGACACAGCACCACCGCGAACAGGTCGACCTTGTGTCCGGACCCGGTGCCGGGCGCGCCGAGCGCCCAGGTGGGCAGGTCGAATCCGATGTAGTGGGTGATGTAGTTGAGATAGCCGGACACCGCGATCGCGACCACCGACACGATGGCGGTGTATTCGAGCAGCAGATCCCACCCGATCATGAAGCCGATGATCTCGCCGAGTGCCACATAGGAGTAGGTGTAGGCCGAGCCCGCCTTCGGGACCATGCCCGCGAACTCGGCGTAGCACAGGCCGGCCGCGCCGGAGGCAATGATCGCGATGAGGAAGGAGATGAGCACCGCCGGGCCGGAAACCTCATGGGCCACAACACCAGCCAGCGAGAACACACCGGCGCCGACGAGCCCGCCGAGGCTCAGCGCGACGAGTTGCCACAGGCCCATGCTCTTGGTGAAGTCGCCGGCGTCCGCGACGGTGACGGGCATTCGTCGCAGCACCCCGCTTCGGGTCATCGGTGGGCGCGGGGGTCGATTGCCGACTCGCAACATGGACTGGCCTTTCGGGGTGTGGCGATGGCGGAGATGGGTTGTGGTGGACGGGGCCGTGTGCGAAATGTCTTGCGCTAGAAGATGAATCCTTCAGGGAAGGGGTCCGACGGATCGAGCAGGTAGTTCGCCGTCCCGGTCAGCCATGCACGTCCGGTGATCGCGGGCACGATCGCTTGGCGATCGCCGATGGTGGTCGTGTCGACCGCGCGTGCACGAAAGGTAGTGCCGATGAACGAATCGTTGTGCAGCACTTGGTCACCGGACAGCAACCCACGGGCGTGCTGGCGAGCCAGGAGCGCGGAGGTGCCGGTGCCGCAGGGCGACCGGTCGAACCAGCCCGGATGGATGGCCATCGCGTGGCGCGTATGCGCGGACTCGGAGGCCGGATCGAGGAACAGCACATGCTTGCACCCGGCGATCCGCTCGTCGGCGAGGTGGACCGGGCGCCGGAACTCGTTGATGGCCCGCATGATTCGCAGACCAGAGTCCAGGATGCGGTCCTTGTGCGCGCGGTCGAACGGCAGCCCGAGCGAGCCGAGGTCGACTATGGCGTAGAAGTTGCCGCCGTAGGCCATGTCGTAGCGCACAGTGCCCAGGTCCGGCACCTCGACGGTGTTGTCGAGGCTATCGCAGTACGCGGGCACATTGCGCAGAGTGACCGAGTCGGCGTGGCCGCCGCTGACGGCCACTTCCGCGACCACCCGCCCGGCGGGGGTATCGAGCCGGATCTCGGTGACCGGTTCGGTGACCGGCACCATGCCTGCCTCGACCAGCGCGGTCGCCACGCCGATGGTGCCGTGCCCGCACATCGGCAGCAGCCCGCTGACCTCGATGAACAGCACACCGTAGTGGCCGTCGTCGGTGGTGGCCGGTTGCAGGATCGCCCCACTCATCGACGCGTGGCCCCGCGGCTCGTTGACCAGCAGTTTGCGCAGTCCGTCGAGGTGTTCGGCGAAGTACATCCGCCGGGCGGCCATCGTGTCACCGGGAATGGTGCCTACCCCGCCGGTGACAACGCGGGTCGGCATCCCCTCGGTGTGGGTGTCGATTGCGGAGATGATCATAGAGCTGCGCATCAGGAGTGTCCTTCGCTGTCGAGGTCGGCGAGTTCCCGGAGCCGCACCGGCGTGGCCAGCGGACGCCAGGCAGGGGTGGCGGCCGCGAGACCGGGGGGAGCGGTCACGGCGGACGGCTCGGCGCTGTCGGAACACGATCGGCCCCGCAGCGCCTCGACGTTCGCCGCGCACATGCGGCCCTGGCACGGGCCGAGTCCGGCGCGGGTGGCCAGTTTGGCGGGCCGGTAGCTGTCGCCCGCGGCGCGGGCCCAGGCGGCAGCCAGCTCGCCGCGGGTGGTGCCCTCACACCGGCAGATCACGGTCTCGGGTCGCGCCCAGGTCAGCACGCCGGGCCGGATCGGGTGCGCGGCGGCCAGGCGCGCGACGAACTGTTCGGCGGTGCGGTGTCTGGCTCGCAGTGCCCGGTCCGCGGTCGGGTCGGCGCCCGCCGCCGCGATACCGGCCACTGCCCCCTCGACGGCGGCGACCTGGGAGCCGCCGATGCCGGTGATCTCCCCGGCCGCCCAAACGGCATCGGCGCCGGTGCGCTGGGTGTGGTCGACGCGGACGAATCCGTCCGCGTCCAGTCGCGCGCCCGCGGCGACTGCCAGCTCATGCTGGGGGGTGAATCCGTGCGAGACCGCGACCGCGTCCACGGCCACCGTGGCATGACTGCCGGGTATCGGCGTCCAGTTCTCGTCGAGTCGGGCGACCGTGGCCTGCTCGACTCGTCCGTTGCCGGCGACCGCGACCACCGCATGGGCGGTGCGTAGCGGGATCCGGTGCCGCACCCCGCACGCGATGTACTCGATCAGCTCGGCTGCCTTGCCCGCACTGTGGCGCAGCTGCCAGGGTCGGGCCGCCCACTGCCGGGCGAGCCGGCGGCCTGGATTGGCCTCGAGCACCGCGAGGACATCGGCCCCGCCCACGGCAAGCGACTGCGCGACCGGAAGCAGGAACGGGCCGGTGCCCGACAGCAATACGGACTTGCCGACCAACACCCGCTGGGTCTTCGCCAGCGTCTGCGCGGCACCGCCGGTGTAGACGCCGGGCAGATCCCAGCCGGGGAACGGGCACACCCGGTCGTAGGCGCCGGTGGCCAGCACCAGTGCGTCGCCCTGCACCACCCGGTGAGTCCGCCGGTCACCCTCGGCGCCGAGCAGCAGCCGGACGGCGGGGCAGCCGCCCTCGTGGTGCCGCTCGATCTGGTAGACCGAGGCCAACGACAGGTACTCGCACCGCGGATGATCGATCAGCAGCCGTGCGAGTCGATCCGCGGCGACGTATCCGTGTCCGATGCTGAGCGGGCGGCGAACGCCGTATGCGGCCGGGATGCGCCGGTTGTACTGGCCGCCGAGTTCCTCGTTCGAATCGATCAGCGTGACGGTCGCGCCATATCGCAGCGCGGATTCCGCAGCCGCCGTGCCCGCCGGGCCGCCGCCGATCACCACCACATGTCTGCTCATCGCGCCCCCCGTTCGGATTCGGCGGGCCGGGTGATGCGGGACTGGGTGGTGACCGAATCGCCGTCGCGGGCCGGGCGCAGACACAGCCGAACGTCGGGGACGCCGTTGACGGTGGCGACGCAGTCGAAGCAGACACCGATGCCGCAGAACACGCCGCGCGGCCCGTCGGTGGGCGCGGTGCGCCAATCCGAGCGGCCGCTGGCTAGCAGCACCGATGCGAGCGTCTGTCCGTACACGCCGAGCACTTCGCGATCGTCGACGGTAATCGTCAGGGGCCGGTCGGCGCGGCCGACCGGGTCTGCGGCCGGGGGAATGACGATGGGGCTCATCGGGATACGTCCTCCGTGCGTGGATCGGTAGAGCGGGTGGCGATGACGGCCGGGCGGTCGACGGCGAAGGCCGCGATGTCGACCTCGTCCGGTCGACCGGCGAGCGCGGACGCGACCAGTTGCGCAGTGCCGGTCGACAGGCCGATTCCGGCTCCCTCATGGCCGGTCGCGTGCCACAGTCCGGGTAGTCGCGGATCGGGTCCGATCACCGGCAGGTGATCGTCGACGTACGGGCGAAAGCCGCCGTAGGCACGCATGATCGCGACATCGGCGAGCACTGGGTACAGTCGCATCGCCTTGCGAGCGATGGCGGCGAGGCTGTCGGGGCGCAACCGGTTGTCGAAACCGCATTGACGCCGCGACGATCCGAGCAGCAACGGCCCGCCGCGGGTGGATTCGACCACCGCCGACGATTGCAGCGCCACGTCCGAGCTGCCCACCGCGCCCACATAGTCCGCGTCGTAGACCTTGTGGAAGACCGTCGGCGGCATCGGCGCGGTGATCAGTACATCGCCGCGGCGGGGTTGGACCGCGATCGGCGCGCCGAGTAGGCCCGATACCGAACCCGACCAGGGGCCGGCCGCGTTGATGACCACGTCGGCGTGCCGCGCTCCCTTGGTGGTCTGCACGCCGATCAGCCGCCCACCGCGCAGGATCGGGCCGGTGATCGCACAGCCGGTCTCGACCGCCGCGCCCGCCGCGACCGCCGACCCGATGAGGGCGGCCGCGGCGCCGGCCGGTTGCACCTGCGCGTCGTCAGGGTAGTAGATGGCGGCGACAACGTCCCTGGTCAACGCGGGTTCGGCCGCCGCGAGCCGATCCGCGTCGAGGTCTTCGCAGCACACGCCCGCCGCGCGCTGACCACGTGCGAATGCGGTGAGCGCGGCGGCTCCCGCGTCCGTCGTGGCGACGACGATGCCGCCCTTGGGTTCCCATTCGATGGCCGCCGCGTCGGCGGGCAGCCGCTCGGCGACCCGTTCGAGGACGTCGGGCCACAGCCGCCGTGACAGCTGCGCGAGTTCCAGCTCGGGTCCCGGCCCCTTGTCGGAGACAAGTACGTTTCCCTCGCCGTGGGAGGTGGTGCCGGACGCAACCCCGCCCGCCTCGCAGACCCGCACCGACGCACCGGCCAGCGTCAGCCGGTCCGCGAGCGCGCATCCGATCATGCCGCCGCCGATGACCAGCACATCGGTACCTCGCAGGGACGCCTCGCCGGTCATTGCGCGCGCGCCCCGTTCACCGACCGCGGCACGGCGAGCGGATTCTGCGCCCGCAGCGGCGGTGGTAATAGGTCGTCGGGCACCGACTGGTAGGCCACCGGACGCAGGAAGCGCGCGATGGCCGCGGTGCCCACCGACGTCGAGCCCGGTGCGGTAGTCGCCGGGTACGGCCCGCCGTGCTGCTGGGCGTAGGTCACCGAAAGCCCAGTGGGCCAGCTGTTCCACAGCACCCGACCGGCCGCGCTTGCGGCGGCGGTGAGCAGCGCGCGTGCGGTGTCGTCGGCGTGCTCGCCGAAGACGGAGACAGTCAGCTGTCCGTCCAGCGCGCTGGCCAGTTCCAGCAGCTCCGCAGTGTCCTGGTAGGTCGCCAATAGTGTTGCCGGGCCGAACATTTCGTGCATCAGCTGGTCGCGATCGGCGAGTACCGTCCGGGCCGTCGTGATCAGCAGCAGGGCCTCGTCGGATTCGCCGCCGCCCAGCACTTCCACATCAGGGTGTGCGCGCACCTGCTCGACGGCGCGGGCGAACCCGTCCGCGATCGCGTCATTGAGCAGCTGCCCGGTCGGCATCGGCCGGGTGCGGATCAGCTCGGCCAGTTTGCCGAGCACCGGCGCGCCCGCGGGCACCGCGACCAGCCCTGGCTTGGTGCAGAGCTGCCCGGCGCTCGTACTCACTGCGGTGAGCAACCCGGTGGCGATCTCCTCGGTCTGCGCTTCGGCCGCATCCGGCGTGACGAACACCGGATTGATCGAGCCGAGCTCGCCGTAGAAAGGGATCGGTACCGGACGGCGGGAGGCGAGGTCGTACAGCGCTCGGCCGCCGGCGGTCGAGCCGGTGAACGCCGCGGCGGCGACGTCCGGGTGAGTGAGCGCCTGCACCCCGGCGTCGCGGCCGAAGACCAGACCGAAGGTGCCGCGCGGCGCACCGGCTTCGGCGACCGCCGCGTCGACGAGGGCGCCGACCGCGCGTGACAGCATCGGGTGGCCAGGGCTGGCTTTGACGATCACCGGACATCCGGCGGCCAGCGCGGCGGCGGTGTCGCCCCCGGCGACGGAGAAGGCGAACGGGAAGTTGCTGGCCGCGAAGTTGACCACCGGCCCGAGCGGGATGTTCATCCGGCGCAGATCCGGCCGCGGTGCGCCCATCGGCCAATCGGCGTCGGCGGCGTCGATGCGTACGTCGAGGAATTCGCCGTCGAGCACCGTCTGCGTGAACAGCCGCAACTGGAAGCTGGTCCGTTTCAGTTCGCCGACCAGCCTCGGTTCGCTCAGATGCGTTTCGCGCATCGCCAGCGGGATGAGCTCGGCGGCCTGCGCGTCGAGCCGGTCCGCGATGCCCCTCAACACCCGGGCCCGGTCGGCGAGCTCGAGCGCCGCCCATGGGGCCGCCGCCCCAGCTGCCGCGCGGACGATGGCATCGACCTCGTCCTCGGTCGTATCGGCAACGGATTCGACCATGCTTCCGGTCATCGCCTGCTCCTCACTTCCCGTGTTCACCACTTCCGAATTCACCAGTTGCCGTGCGTCTTTCGACTACCGGTAGCCCTGAGCCAGCACCTCGCGGGTGTCGGCGGCGATCTTCTCGGCAAGCTCCGGCGCGAGCGGTACCCGCGGCGGGCGGCACGCGCCGCCGGCGCGTCCGGCCAGATCCATCGACAGCTTGATCGCGTGCACGAACTCGGTTTTCGAGTCCCAGCGCAGCAGCTTGTGCAGGTTGCGGTACAGCGGCAGCGCCTTGTCCAGGTCCCGGTTGACCGCGGCGTTGTACAGCTCCACCGTCACCTGCGGGATGGCGTTCGGGTAACCGGCCACCCAGCCGACCGCGCCCGCGATGCCGAGTTCCATGACCACGTCGTCGGAGCCGACGAGCACGTCGAGTTCGGGGGCGAGCTCCTTGATCTCGTAGAAGCGCCGCACGTCGCCGGTGAACTCCTTGACACCGACGATAAGACCCTCGCCGTGCAGTTCGGCCAGGATGTCCGGGGTCAGGTCGATACGGGTGTCGATCGGGTTGTTGTACGCGACGATCGGCAGTCCGACCTGTGCCACCGTGCGGTAGTGATCCAGGATCGAATCGCGTCCGCCGCGATAGGTGTTGGGCGGCAACAGCATTACGGCCTGCGCCCCCGCTTCGGCGGCCTGCTCGGCCCACTTGCGCGCCTGCAGCGCGCCGTAGGCGGCGATGCCGGGCATCACGGTGAATCCCTCGGGGGCCGCCGAGATGGCCGTCGTCACGACCTTGGCCCGCTCCTCGTCGCTGAGGGTCTGGTACTCGCCCAGCGATCCGTTCGGGCTCACCCCGTGGCAGCCGTTGGCCGCCAGCCACCGCACGTGTTCGGCGTACGCGTCGTAGTCGACGGCGTAGTCGGCGGTGAAGGGGAGGGTCGTCGCAACCAACACCCCGTGCCAGGGCTTGATCTCGGCCGATGTGGTCATTTCGGACATGTGCGCCTCCATCTGTGTGGGAGTCCGGGAAACCTACGCCCGGTCGACGAGCCACACCAGTACGGTGTGACATTGCACTGAATGTAACGCGAGTGATGGCAGTCACGCAATCCCTTGCGTGAGCGACACCACTTCTCTATTGTGCAATGTCACACGTCACAGTGTGCGGGTTACTCCCATCTATCTCCGCCGATCGGCGCAAAGGGGACCCGATTCTCCCGGTGGTCGGCTCATCCGACGCGCCATTCGATCCCGATAAAGGTGAACACCATGACCGCTCTCGACAACACCGAGACCACGCCGGATGCAGCGGCGGCTCGCCCCGGCGCGACGCGATCGGGGCCCGCCGGGCTACGTCGCATCGTCGCCGCGGCCATGGCGGGCGCGGTCGCCGAGTGGTACGAGTTCTTCCTCTACGGCACCGCCTCGGCGCTCGTCTTCGGTCAGGTGTTCTTCCGTTCCAGCGGAAACGCCGTCGACGGCATCATCGCGGCCTTCGCGCTGTATGCGGTCGGCTTCCTCGCCCGCCCTTTCGGCGGGCTGCTGTTCGGACATTTCGGTGATCGCGTCGGTCGCAAAGCGCTGCTGCAGCTGAGCCTGGTCGTCGTCGGTGTCACGACCTTCCTGATGGGCTGTCTGCCGACCTTCGACGCGATCGGATACTGGGCGCCGATCCTGCTGGTGACGCTGCGGTTGATCCAGGGCTTCGCCTTCGGCGGCGAATGGGGCGGTGCGGTGCTATTGGTCAGCGAACACAGCCCGGACGATCGCCGCGGATTCTGGGCAAGTTGGCCGCAATCGGGGGTGCCGCTGGGGAACGTGCTCGCGACCGTGGTGCTGTTGGTGCTGTCGGCGAACCTGTCCGATGAGCAGTTCCTGTCCTGGGGCTGGCGCATCGGTTTCTGGCTGTCCGCCGTGGTCGTGCTGATCGGCTACTGGGTGCGCTCCAGCGTCGACGACGCGCCGATCTTCCGTGCGGCGCAGGCCAGGCTCGAGGCGGATCAGCGCCGGTCACTGGGCATCGTCGAGGTGCTGCGCTTCCATTGGCGCGAGGTGCTTATCGGCATCGGCGCCCGTTTCGCCGAGAACATCCTCTACTACACCGTGGTGACCTTCTCGATCACTTATCTCAAGCTGATGGTGCATGTGGACACGGCGCCGATCCTCGCGCTGCTGCTCGCGGCGCATCTGCTGCACTTCTTCATGATTCCGGCGGCCGGACTGCTGTCGGATCTGATCGGCCGCAGGCCGGTCTACCTCACCGGCGCCGTGCTCACCGCGGGATGGGGATTCGTGGCGTTCCCGATGATGGACACCGGGAACTACGCGGTCATCATCATCGCGATCACGCTGGGGCTGGCGATCGAATCACTCACCTACGCACCGTATTCCGCGCTGATGACGGAGATGTTCCCGACCCACGTCCGCTATACCGCGCTGTCGTTCTGCTATCAGGTCGCGCCGATCATGGCCGGTTCGCTGGCACCGCTGATCGCCGTCAGCCTGCTCGACAGCTTCCACAGCTCGGTGCCGATCTCACTGTATCTGGTTGCGGCGGCGGCTATCTCGGTGGTCGCCGTCGGTCTGGCCAAGGAGACGGTCGGCAAGTCCCTGCAGACCGTCGACGCGGAGTCCGCGAGATGATCGACGCTCGCGGCGACCGGCCTGATCCGAAGTTCCTGGCGATGCCCGGACACCTTGGCCGTTTTGTCGGTGCCACGCGAGGGCGACGGCCGGATCTTGCCGGCCGTCGATATCAGTCCGTGGCTGCGACCGGACGCCACGACCAGCCCCGATCGGGCGTTCTGCCACGTCTATGGACGCGGAAAAGGCCAAGCGCAAATGATTCTCGGGTGGCCCCACTCGTTCGTGGCGGTGCTGGAGTCCGGCCGCACATCATGGACCGCGATGCTGGACGCGGTACGCATCGATCCACGCTCATTGTCGGATCAGCATCCCCTTGTTCTCATCTCACAATCACGACGTGCAGGTTTCGTGGACCGTGGACACCCTCGACACGTTCGAGTTCGATATCCGACGTCGCGGACGGTCCACTGATCAGAGTGGTCGGGCGTTCGGGCACCAGTCGCGCCAGTGCCTCTGGTACGCCGACCTCGATGCTTTCGATGGTCACGACGCACACGTGCAGGTCCGGCACCAGGGTCAATGCCCTGCGGCCCTGGGCCGCGCTGCCGTCGAGGAAGATGGTGCCGGTCTCGGCGCAGGTCACCGTTGACGCGGTCACGACGCCGTCCAGCTCCGATAGCTGCGGGGCTGGCATATCCGAGGAGTCGGCGACAACCTCACCAGCGAACCGTGACAGCCACGAATCATCCAGTCCCGCAGGGACGCCGACGCGTCGGGCGCCGACGTCGGCGAGGACCCGCGCCAGCACATCCGGCAACTCATCGGACGCACTGCGGTGGACGATGGCTTTGTAATCGAGCAGGCGGTCGACCAGTAGTTCGACGCGTTGCTCGCTGGACATCGTCCGCCCGGTCCGATAGGCGCGGGGGATCTCCTGCTCGACCGGCGGCGCGAGTGTCAGCGCATCTCGGATGCGTCCCATGATGACCTCCCGTGAGTTCACTGCTGCGCGTCCTTCCGTGCGGCGGCGATCACGGCCCGCCCCTGTGTGGAGTCCCACCACTGTCGGAATGTCTGCTTCGGCGGGGTCGGGATGTCGCGTGTGGCGGTCCAGCCGTTCAGCGGCGGCGGCAATGTCGATATCTTGCCCTTTTTCCCGGCCAGCACCCGCCCGAGCCCGGCGGCCTTCTGCGCCACCGCGAACCGCCCGGCGGACGACATCACCACCGACGCCGCCTTCATAGCGGCGGCCTCGATTCCGAAGCCGGACTTCTCCACCTTCTGGTGCCGCAACTCCACCAGCAGCGACGGGATATCGATCTTGACCGGGCACGCGTCGTAGCAGGCCCCGCACAGACTCGAGGCGAATGGCAAGGTCGAGTTCGGGTCGCTCTTGCCGTCCATGCCCGCGAGCTGCGGGGTGAGCACCGCACCGATCGGCCCGGGATAGGTCGAGCCGTAGGCGTGGCCGCCGGTGCGCTCGTACACCGGGCACACGTTCAAGCATGCCGAGCACCGGATGCAGTTCAGGGCCTGCCGTCCTACGGCGTCCGCGAGTGCGGCGGTGCGACCGTTGTCGAGCAGCACCAGATGGAAGTTCTGCGGGCCGTCGCCAGGTGTCACCCCTGTCCACATCGAGGTGTACGGGTTCATGCGCTCTCCGGTCGACGACCGCGGCAACAATTGCAGGAACACCTCGAGATCCGTGTACCGGGGAATCACCTTTTCGATGCCCATCACGGTGATGAGCGTCTGCGGCATCGTCAGGCACATGCGGCCGTTGCCCTCGGACTCGACCACTCCGAGGGTGCCGGTCTCGGCGATGCCGAAGTTGGCACCCGAGATCGCGACGGGCACTGTCATGAACTTGTGCCGGAGGAACTTCCGCGCGGCGGCGGCGAGGTGCTGGGGATCGTCGTCCAACCCCGGGTCGACATCCGCCATCTCCCGCAGGAAGATCTCCCGGATCTCCGACCGGTTACGGTGGATCGCCGGGACCAGGATGTGCGAGGGCTTGTCGTGACCGAGCTGCACGATCAGCTCCGCCAGATCCGTCTCGTACGCGTGGATGCCGTTCGCCGCGAGATGCTCGTTGAGCTCGATCTCCTGAGTAGCCATCGACTTGACCTTGATGACCTCGTCCGACCTCGTCGCACGGACGAGCCGGGTGACGATCGCGTTGGCGTCGTTCGCGTCGGCGGCCCAGTGCACGATCCCGCCGCGTGCGGTGACGGCCGCCTCGAGCTGCTCGAGCAGCTGCGGCAGCCGGTTCATCGCGTCGGTCTTGATCGCCGCGCCGGTGTCGCGTAGATCCTGCCAGTCCGGAAGCTCACCGATGACGTTGCGGCGCTTGGCCCGGATGGTGCGGGTCGCCTTGCCGATGTTGCTGCGCAGCTGCGTGTTGGCCAGCTCATGGTGCGCGGCTGCCGGGAATTTCTCGGTGCCGCGCAGGAATCCGACGCCCTTCGGCGCGCGCGGCGGGAAAGAAGGCAGCCCCAGAGTCACACCGCTCATGCGGTCACCCCCACGTTCGACTCGACGGAAGCGAGGATCTCGGCGAGGTGCACGGTCCGGGTGCCCATCCGCAGCCGCGACATGCCGCCGCCGATGTGAAACAGACACGACGAGTCGCTGGCAGCACAGAATTCGGCTCCGGTGTCGCCGATATTGCGGATCTTGTCGGCAAGC
Source organism: Nocardia sp. NPDC051990 (assembly GCF_040680755.1). NCBI lineage: Bacteria > Bacillati > Actinomycetota > Actinomycetes > Mycobacteriales > Nocardiaceae > Nocardia > Nocardia sp. NPDC051990. The sequence goes on from NZ_JBFAXH010000007.1 coordinate 291,096, forward strand.
ATGGCCGTCGATGTCTCCGCGTTCTTGATCGCGAACGTGCCACCGAACCCGCAGCAGGTGTCGGCCTCGGGCAGCTCGACCAGGTCGATCTCCCGCACGGCCCGCAGCAACCGCAAAGGTTTTTCCCCCACCCCGAGCATCCGCAGCGAATGACACGTCGGGTGGTAGGTGACGCGGTGCGGGAAGTATGCGCCGACATCGGTGACGTCGAGGACGTCGACGAGTAGTTCGGACAGCTCGTATGTCTTCGCCTTCACGGCCTCGACCTGCCCACACAGCGCGGCGCTGCCATAGCGGGAGGCGACGATCTCGTGCTGATGCCGCACCGACCCGACGCATGATCCCGACGGTACGACGACGGCGTCGATCGAGGCGTCGCCGAACTCTTCGGCGTAGTTGCGCACCAGCGGTAACGCGTCGGGCTGATAGCCGGTGTTCACGTGCATCTGCCCGCAGCACGTCTGACCGGGCGGGAACACGACCTCATGACCGAGCCGTGTCAGCAGGACAGCGGTGGCTTTGGGAACGTCCGGGAACATCGTGTCCCCGATGCACGTGGCGAACAGCGCGATTCGCATGCGGATCTCCAGGATCGTGCGTCGGCGTGGTCAGACCACAGTAACGCGCTCGGCAGATCCGCGTTCCGCCCTCGTAAAACCGTCTCGATCTGTCACGCGCCCGCTTTGTTGACATAACGCCAATAGTTCGTCAGTCTGATGACGAGACGCGGGTGCGACTGGCTCGCGCGATGAGCAAAGGATTTCTGCGATGGCACGCGCGGCATGGAGTGACGACGAGGTCGAGGCGGTCCGGGAGCTGGCGCGAAACTTCTTTGACAAGGAAGTGGTCCCGCATGAGGAGAAGTTCGTCGCACAGGGACACCCCGATCGCGCCCTGTACAACCGGGCCGGTGAACTCGGCCTGCTGTGCGCCGCGATCCCGACCGAATACGGCGGTGGCGGCGGCACTTTCGCGCACGAGGCCGCGATCATCGAGGAACAGGCGTTCGCGGGTGACGGCTCGATGGGTATGGCTGTGCACAGCTCGATCATCGCGCCCTATCTCCACCACTTCGGGACCGAAGACCTCAAGCAGCGGGTGCTGCCCAAGGCCGCGACCGGCGAGATGGTGCTGTCCATCGGCATGACCGAACCGGGCACCGGCTCGGATCTGCAGAACATCAAGACCCGCGCGATCCGCGAGGGCGACGAGTACGTCATCACGGGGTCGAAGATCTTTATTACCAATGGCTGGCTCTGCGACGGCATCCTCATCGCGGCCAAGACCGATCCGACCAAGGGCGCGGCGGGCGTTTCGCTGATCTTCGCCGAGGTCGGTGACCAGACGCCGGGATTCAAACGCGGCCGCATCCTGAACAAGATCGGCGGCAAGTCCCAGGACACCGCGGAGCTGTTCTTCGACGGACTACGCGTACCCGCCTCGAATCTGCTCGGCGAGGCCGAGGGCCAGGGCTTCTATCAGATGATGCAACTGCTGGCCCAGGAGCGACTGGTCACCGGCATTCTCGCGGTCGCCATGATGGAGAACGCGGTGCGGCTGACCGTCGAATACACCAAGGGGCGCGAGGTGTTCGGCAAGCCGCTGTTCGCGATGCAGAACACCAAATTCGAGCTGGCCGAATGCGCGACCATCGCCAAGGTGAGCCGGATCTTCCTCGACGACTGCATCGGCAAACATCTACGCGGCGAACTCGATATTCCCACGGCTGCGATGTCGAAGTATTGGCTCACCGACCAACTCGGTATTGTGGTCGATCGCTGCCTGCAACTGTTCGGCGGCTACGGCTATATGACGGAGTATCCGATTTCCCAGCTCTACACCGGCGCCCGAGTGCTGCGCATCCTCGCGGGCAGCAACGAGGTAATGAAGGATCTCATTGCCAGGTCACTCTGAAGTCACCGCTAGCGATCGCTTGCAGGTCGCTCGAAACGACACCGAGGCGCAGCCGCGCAGGCGCAGGCTGGAACCGGACGAGCGACGCGCACAGATCCTGGAGTGTGCGATCGACATGTTCGGCGAGCGGCCCTACGCGGCGGTCTCCACCGCGGAACTCGCGCAGCGGGCCGGAGTCGCGCGCGGACTGATCAACCATTACTTCGGCAATAAGCGTGATCTGTATCTAGCGGTCGTGCGCCGAATGGTCACGCTGCCACGCCTAGACGATATGGTCGCCCCGACCGGCACCGATCGGGAGCGCGTCGATGCGAGTGTGCACTGGCTGCTCGATGTGATCTCCGAACACGGCAGTACCTGGGTCAAGGTGACCAGTCACGAAGGTGTCGGCGAAGATCCCGAGGTACAGCAGATCCTGGATCAGGCCGATGACGCGGCCGCCGAGCGAATGCTGCTGATGGTCGGTCGCGCGGATTCGGCGCGCAGTGCGCAATTGCGCGCCATGGTCCGCGCCTTCGGTGGGTTGGTGAAAGTCGCGGGCCGGGAATGGATCACCCGCGGCGCTCTCACCCGCGAGCAGGTGCACATGCTGCTGTCCGACATGCTGATGACACTGATGACCGAAACCATGCCGAAGGTCGATCCCGGGCCCTGACCTTACGCCGCAAGCTATTTCGGCAATTCCGAACGGCTGTCCCGCGCCGCGATCCTGTGCTCGGTGGCACTGTAGCGGACAGGCCGCACATGGCCGGGTGCGTGCCCGTTGCGGCCGTATTTCAGTTCGATCACTTCCTCGCGGCGATGTTCGACCAGCAGTGCGCCGATTCCGGTGATCCACAATGCGGCCGTCGCTATGGCACCGATCTGGGTCCAGCCGATGAAGCCGTAACCGGCCGCGGTCAGCGTGCAGGCCATCGCGACGATGCCGAGGGCGCAGAGGATGATGCCGGGAACGTTGTAGTCGTCACCGAGTAGGTCGCCCGCGTGGGAATGCCACGGGCGGCGTTGTTGTCCGGTCGAACCGGATTCGGCGAGCATGGAACCCTCCTGTGCCGAAATCACCGCATGAATCGGTCCCGAGACCAGCATGTACCTCGACGGCGCGGCGCGGGAGTGGCGGTTGCTGGTTTGTTACTCCGATGCTCGATCGGCATCGCGCCGAATCCCGTCCGCGCGGTGCCGAGTTGACATGGCGGCGTTCGCGATTACGGTTTGATGACGATCGATCGGCTGTTTCGGAAGATGTTGCGGCCGTCGGCCCCTATCCTTTGTCGGTATCGGGGCGGGTCCGGGCAGTTCGAGGTTCCTGCGCGGTTTGGTGGTGTGGAAGAGGGACCTGGATGGCACGGACGGATAACCGTGAGCGCGAGCGCTGGCCGCAGGCGCAGCCGGACGAGTACGAGGCCGAGACGGCAGCGATCGACCGGTGGCCGGATTCGGAGCCAAGCGACCGCTGGCCGGAGGTCGAGCCACCGGCCCGGCGGGCTTCCCGGGCCGGTCGACTACGGGTCGAGGTTCCGCCCATCGTCAACCCGTATGCGATCGTCGCATTGGTAGCCGCCCTGCTCGGCCTCTTCCCGGTCGCGATCGTGTTCGGGTTCATCGCCTTCAGCCATCCGCGTGGTAAGGCGATGGCGGTGTGCGCATTGCTGCTCGGTGTGCTCGAGGTGGTCGCTGTCGCAGGATATGTCGTGCTGTCGGGCAGCAATCTCGCCGATGCGCTGTCCGGGGCGAACCGGACCCCGGTCGTCTCGAGTGTCGCGCTGCCCTCCACTATCGCCCAGACCGCCGTCGTGCAGCCTTCGGTGGCGCCGACCGTCGTTGTGCCCCCGGTGACCTCGGCCGCCCCGTCGACGAGCCAGGCGACCCCGAAGAAGGGCACGGTGTGCACCGAGCCGGGCCGCATCGGTACGGGCGCGGACGGCACCACCCTGCTATGCCTGGCCAGCAGCGGTGTCTATCAGTGGAGCGGTCCGTACACCGTCGGTGGCACCATCGCCGAGCCCGGAGCCAAATGCGACGGTTCGACCAAGAGCGCCCGCACCGCCGACGGGCGCGCATTGACGTGTGAGAGCAAGGCGTGGGTGCTGTGGACCGAGTAGCGCGGTTGGGGACCGAATAGGGTGCGGAACCGAATAGCCTTCCAGTAGCTATTCTGCTGTCTCCGGCTTCTTGGCCCGGCTCGGTTGGACCCGGGGCGGCTCGTTCGGCATCTTGGGATATTGCGGTGGCCACGGTGCGTCCATGAGCCCGGATGCCATATCTCGCTCCGACATTTTCAGCAGCGGCTCGATGGATTGGGCCGGTCGGTCCGCCCACGGGTCGCCGGATTCGGCCAGCCGGGTGGGAACGGTGACGATGGTCAATTCCTCGGGGACAATGGTATCCAGATCGGACCAGTCGATCGGCGTGGAGACCTGTGCGCCGACCTTCGGGCGCACGCACCACGCGCCGAAAACCGTCTTGTGCGGAGCATTCTGGTTGAAGTCGACGAAGACGCGGTCGCCGCGTTCCTCCTTCCACCACTGCGCGGTGATCTCGTCCGGATGCCGCCGCTCCAGTTCCCGAGCCAGCGCGACCGCCGCCGCGCGCACCTGATAGCCGTCCCATTTCGGTTCCAGCGCAACGTAAATGTGCAATCCGCGCGAGCCGGAGGTCTTGATCCTGGAGTCGATGCCGAGTTCGGTGAACAGCTCGCGGGTGAGTACGGCGGCGTGTTTGAGATCGTCGAAGGTGTTGCCGGGGGAGGGATCCAGGTCGATGCGCAGCTCATCGGCGATATTCAGATCGTCGACGTGATTGGGCCAGACATGGAAACCGAGGCAGCCCTGGTTCACCGCCCACAGAACGTGTGCGAGATCGTGGGCGACAAGGGCATCGCTGGTGGTGCCGTTGGGCGTGGCGACCTCGACGGTGTGCAGCCAATCGGGCGCGGATTTCGGCACCCGTTTCTGGAACCACGACTTACCGGATGCCCCATCGGGATACCGCTCCAACAGCAGCGGCCGATCGCGCACCACCTTCAGGAACGGCTCGGCCACCGCTTGGTAGTACCGCACCAGATCGAGTTTTGTCTCACCGCGTTTGGTGAAGTAGATCTTGTTCGGATTGCTGATGGTGACGGTTCTGCCGTCCACCTCGATATCGACCGATTCACTCATCATTTCCCCCGGGCTTTGGTGAAGATGGCGCTCAATTCGGCCGGTGCGACCTCGTCGAGCTGCGCGTAGGTACACGATTCCGGGGTGCGATCGGACCGGAAACGGACCAGTCTGCCGCCGTGCCGCAACCGACCCGACTGCACATGTTCATAGCGGACCTCGGCGACCAACTCCGGCCGCAGCGCCTCCCAGGACAGATCCTTACCGCCGGTCCACCGGCTCACCCCGCCCGGCATCTTGCCCTCGGCCTTGGCCTGCGCCGCCGCATCGGCCCATTCTCGCCACGGGTGGTTCGCCAATGCGTTCTCCCGCAAGGGTTTCAGCTCATCCACCAGCGACTTGCGTTTGGCTGCGGGGAAACTGCTCGCCACACCGACATGATGCATATTGCCCTCGTCGTCGAAGAGTCCGAGCAGCAGGGAACCGATGCCCTCACCATCTTTGTGCCAGCGGAAACCGGCCACCACACAGTCGGCGGTGCGTTCGTGTTTGACCTTGAGCATCACCCGCTTGTCCTGCAGATACGCCAGGTCGTTGGACTTGACCATGACGCCGTCGAAACCCGCACCCTCGAAGCGGGTGAACCAGTCCTCGGCGACGGCGGGATCCTGGGTGACCGGGGTCAGGTGCACGCGGGCGAGTTCGGTATCCAGAATGGTCTCCAGCAGCCGTCGGCGTTCGGCGAACGGTTCGCCGGTCAGATCCTTATCGCCGAGCGCGAGCAGATCGAAGGCGACAAAGCTCGCGGGCGTTTCCTTGGCCAACTTGTTGACCCGCGACGCCGCCGGATGTAACCGATTCTGCAAGGTGTCGAAATTGAGTCCCTCATCGGTGACCACCACGATTTCACCGTCCACCACGCATTTATCCGGCAGTGCCGCCTTCAGCAGTTCGGCGACCTCGGGAAAATAGCGGGTGAGGGGGCGGTCATTGCGGGAACCGAGTTCCACCTCGTCGCCATCGCGGAACACCACGCAGCGAAAACCATCCCATTTCGGTTCGTAACTCAGGCCCGGCTCACGTGGCACCGAGGGCGCCGTTTTCGCCAGCATCGGCCTGACGGGCGGCATCACGGGTAAGTCCACACCATCCTCCTCGGGGTCCGTTCTCTCACCCATATCGACGTCGCAGTCGACGCGGATTCATCGGTGCGGTCGGGGCGGTGGCTCGATCCTAGGACTCCGGTCCGACAAGGTCGTAAACCTCGCCCGGACCGCCCGTGGTGGCGTCGAGGGTGGCCGACCACGCAACAACTGATCAGGTGCGAACATGGGTGACTCACCGGGGACGGGCTAACCCGACTTACACCTTGCCACCAGGCGCGACGCAATTTTTGTGGCACCTGAGTCTGGCGCCTGAAGGCCCGGGGAGGCGGGGGAGCGGAGCTTGCGCTACTCCAGCCAGCCGTGCTGATCGGCGAAAGCGGTGAGGCGGTCGCGGATGGTGAGGATCTCGCCGGCGGTGAGAGCAGGGCTCGCGTCCAGTAGTAGTTCGGTGATCAGGCGTTTGTGTTCGGTGGCGGTCAGCTGGCCGGAGCCGGATCTGTCCTTCTTGTGCCGAGGAGCGGGTGCCAGCGGTTGACCGCCGACCACCGCGAGGTTGACCGCCTTCGGACCACGGTCACCCTCGGTCACATCGAATTCGAACACCCGCCCCTGACGCAGCTCGTCCTCGTCCAGTCCGATGTCGTTGACATGAACGAACACGTCCGGGCCACCATCGTCGGGCCGGATGAACCCGAATCCCCGCGAACTGTCGAACGACACCAATTTCCCGATGGACACCAACACCCGCTCCTCGCGCCGACGCTACTCGGTCACTTTAACCCGCATTATCCCCGTTGTTGGACGAAAGCGCCTTTTGTAACGAGTTGAATACAGTGAGGCCCTGACCGACCATTCCGTTGACCAATTCGCCGACGCCGTCCGGACCGTTGAGGACCGTCAGGTTGGCGCTTGCCAGGCCGTTGGAGGCCTGCTTGACGATTTCCGGCAGTTGCTCGATCAGCAACTGGTCCAATGCGATCCGATTGTTCGAGGCCGCCGCCTCGGCCTGGATCCGGGTCCGATCGGCCTCGGCCTCGGCGAGGATGCGCACCCGTTCCGCCTCGGCCTGAGCGGGTTTCACGACTTCGGCCTGCAACTGCTGCTCACGCAGTTCGGCCTCCTTGCGTGCCTGCTCGGCCTGCGCGGCGAGGACCTCCTGCATCGCCTTGGCCTCGGCCAGCGGGCCGGCCTGCGCCGCTTCGGCATTGGCCTTATCGATATCCTGCTGATACTGCGCCTGGAGAATGGCGGTCTCGCGCTGATATTCGGCGCGGCGGCGCAGCGATTCCTGTTCGGCCTCGGCGGCGTGCTGCGCGGCCTGGGATTGCGCGATCTGCGCATCGCGCTGCACGGCCGCATTGTGCGGTGCGGCCAGTGCGGTGATGTATCCCAGATTGCCGTCATCGATGGATTGGATCTGGAACGAATCCACCCACAGGCCGATATTGCTCATCTCCACCTTGGAGGCCACCAGCACCTCGTCGGCCAGCCGCTGGCGTTCGCGGATGATCTCCTCGACCGTCATCGAACCGACGATCGAGCGCAGGTGTCCGGAGAAGATGCGGCCGGTCAGCACCGACATCTCCCGCTCCTGTTCGGACAGAAAGCGTTGGGCCGCATTGACGATCGACTGGGTGTCGTTGGCAACCTTGAACGCGATCACCGCGCGCACCTCGAGCTGGATGGCCTGCTTGGTGACGCAGCGTTCCTTGATCTCGGCCTCGAACATGGCCAGCGACAGGTAGCTCACCTTGCGGAAGAACGGCATCACCCATTTGCCGCGCCCGATGACCACGCCGAAGGGTGCGTTGTCCTTGCTCTTACCGCCGCTGACCAGCATCGCCTCGTCAGGATCCGGAACGTGATATCCCAGCACTGTGCCTCCCTAGCAGTTCATAACTTCGATCACGGGTGTCAGATGTCATCGACCGGGACGGGTTCGAGCGGAATCCACGGCACCACATCGACGATGCGGCCCGGCTGTACCGCGATGATCAAGACAGTTTCGCCGGCCGAGATCGGCTCGGCCGCCCGCGCGATATATATCTCCCTGCCCCCGCGAATCGCAACCAATACTTCGCCGAGCATTCCGGCACCCCGGATCGGCGATGTGAGCGTACCCGTCAAACCCTGTACAGGGTCGGTCATCGCGATGAACTCCTCGCACTCAGTGCCCGAGTTGTCAGCGTACGCGCGGTTACGAGAGGGAGGCCGATCACAACGTCCGCGAACGCAGCCACGGCACCAAACGCTACCGCCACTCGCTCGTCGGCGATCTCACCATCGACTACGAATGTGTCTCGCTGCCAGGCGATCCCGATCAGACACTGTGCATCTATACCGCCGAGGCCGGCTCGGCCACGGAGACCGCACTGCGGTTGCTCGCTGCGTGGATCGACTCACCTGGTCCGCCGTCCGATGTACGCCGCGCGCAACGTTCAATCCCGCTGCGCCGCAGCCGAATGCGGCTCGAATCAGGACTGGTACAGCGAGCGGTAGGCGGCGAGCGTCGCCACGCAGTGCTCGATGACCTGCTCGCGGGTGGCGCGCAGCGATCCGTTCAACCAGGCCGAGAACATGCCCGCATTACCGCTGGCCATGGTGAGTGCGGCCAGTCTGCGCCGCACCGGATCATCGATATGGGCGAACAGATGATCCTGCAGGACCTTGGTGAAGACCGGCATGACCGCGATGGTGGTCTGGCCGAGGCCGGTGCTCGAGTACGGTTCGACCAGGAACAGCCGGGACTTGCGCGGATCGGCGAGCACCTTGTCGACCAGGATCTCCGACAGCGCGCGGTCGCGGGCGGGATCGGCGGCGGCGAAGGCGGTCATCGGTTCCAGGAATTCGTCGGCGACCTGCCGGTAGAGCACATCCAGTAGTTCGTCGCGGCTGGTGAAGCTCTCATAGAAGTACCGGTCGGTGAGATTGGCGCGCCGACACACCGCTCGCATGGTGACACCGCTCGCACCCGATTCCCCGATCAGGTCGAGCGCGGCCTCTAGCAGCGCGGCGCGGCGAGCCTCTCGACGTTCGGTGAGCGTCGTACCGCCCCAGATCCGAGGACCGGCATCGTCCGCTGATTCCTGGCCTTTCTGCACCCGCCCACAGTAATGCCTGGCTATCGGGGCGAGGTCAGGGTTGCCCACACACCTCCGGTCGCCGTGCGCGAGCCGGGGACGGTTCAGCCGCCGCGTTCGAGTGCGAATCCGGCATCGCGCCAGGCGACGATTCCGCCGCCGAGGCTGCTGGCGTCGAAACCGTCCTCGCGGGCGATCGCGGCGAAGCGCCGGGATAGTTCGCCGACCGGACATACGAATATCAGGGGGCGTGATCGGGAAAACGGGATGCCGTGGGTGAACATATCGTCGAGTTGGTCGTCGCGGATATTGATCGCGCCCGGCACGTGACCGATGCGATAGGCCATGGCGCCGCGGGTGTCCACGATGGTGGGGCGGGCGGTGCGGTCCAGTTCGGCCAATTCCTGCGGGGATACGGTGGGGGTCGCGGCGAGTTCGGCAGCCGTTGGTGCGCGGCGGCGATCGGCGCGGCCGAACAGTTCCGGCCTGCGCTTCTTGATATAAGACAGATACGGCTCGAGTCGGTCGCAGACGATGAAGACCGCCACCACCGGCTCACTCGAGGAAGCCGCCTGCTCGCGAAGGGTTTCCAGCGCCGCGGCATAGCTGGCGCCGCTGGTCGGACCGGCCAGGATGCCGTACCCGGTGGCCAATGCGAGGGCAGCATCCACCGCGCGGGTGGAATCGATGGTGACGATACGGTCGTAGAAATCGGGTTGGAACAGTCCCACATCCCACATCTCGCTCTCCGAGCGGATACCGGGTATGAAATCCGACCGATCGGAAACCACTGCGGTACAGCGCAATTCGGGATTGTGTTTGCGCAGGTAGGTGGCGGTGCCACGGGTGGAGCCGGTGGTGCCGAGCCCGCCGATCAGATAGTCGACGCGAGTGATGCCGTCGGCGGCCAAGTCTTCATGGATCTCGCGGCCGGTGCCGTGGTGATGCGCCTCGATATTCTTCTCGTTGGTGTACTGCGAGGCGTGATAATAGGCGCCCGGTTCCTTGCTCATGGTCGCCTCGATCACCGAATACACATCGTTCGGTGTGGTCGGGTCCGGACATTCGGACAGGCCGGGCAACTCCACGATCTCGGTGCCGAACAGCTGCAGCAGCTCCCGCACCTCGGCGACCTTGATCCGATTGGTCACCGCGCGTAGACCGATGCCGTGTATCGCGCCGAGAATGCGCAGCGCCTTGGCGGTATTGCCGCTGGACGCCTCGATGAGCGTCTGCCCGCCCGCCCGGATCTCATCCAGATCGTCGCGGATCATGCCCCAGGCCACCCGGTCCTTGACCGAGCCGAAGGGATTGTGCGACTCCAGTTTCGCGTACAGCTCGACATTGTCCAGGCCGTGCACCGCCGGATCCAGCCGCAGCAGCGGCGTATTGCCGATCAGCTCGGTGATGTGGTCGTAGCGCATTACGGCGCCTCGGAGGGGCGGCGCGGCAGCGGCGGTCGCCGGGGGCCGCGCGGGGGTGTTCGGCGCGGTGGCGGCAGACCGACCGGTATGAGTGGTTCGTAGTCGGTATCGCGGTAGACCTGGAAACTGCCCGCGCGGTGTACGACGGCGAGTTTCGCGGGCAGTGCGTGCATCGACGCCGAGGCCGCGGACAGATCCATGTGGTAGGCCCCGGTATTCGGAAACACCACCAGATCACCCTGGCGTGGGCATTCGGGCAGCCACACCTTGTGATTGGTGATCAGATCACGCTCCAGGCACAGGCGTCCGGCGAAATACACACCGACCGGGCCGGATTCGACCACCGGACGCAATGTCGGTGTGGTGTCGGCGGCGCCGCGCGGCGGCAATACGCCATCGCCCGGGACGGCATCGCGCACAGGACTCGGCAGATGCGCGACACTCGGCAGGATCACCGGATCGACCATGACCTCCTGATCCGCGGGTGTCACCTGATCCCGGCTCAGATCCAGATTTACCAGCACCGTGCCATCAGCGAGCTCCTTGACGAACTCCACCCGCGACACCGTCACCCCCGCATGATCGACCAGCGCTTTACCCGGCTCCAACCAGATATCGAGCATATTGTCCCCGGCGACCTGTGCCACGGTGCGGCCACCGTGCCGCTCCAGCGGGGCACCGAGCAGATCGTCCAGCATCCGCGTCGCGGCCACGGTGTTCGCATACTTGTGGAAGACCGGAATCCCGTGCACCGCACCGTCATCGACGTGATAGCCGAAGGTATTGTTCGACCAGCTCATCGATTCGCCACGGCCGAGCAGCGATTCGCGCAGTGCCCGCACATATCCGTCGAAGCGGTCCGCGTCGGCGGTGAACACCTGCCGGAAGCCGCCGCCGATATTCAATACCGAAGGGCCGAGGCCACAATCGTAGGCGCGCTCGACCAAATCGAGGCAGGCGTCGATGGCCCGGATGCGTTCCGCGGCATCACCGGAGTCGATATGAAAGGCGAAGCCGAGGAACTCGATTCGGCGGCGGTTGGCCGACAGCAGGTCCAGGGCACGGTCCACATGGGCCAGCGGGACACCGAACCGGCTCACCGCCGTCTCGTCGAAGCCGGACACCCGTAACAGCACCGGAACTCGTGCGCGATCACCGGCCAATTCGGTGATCCGCTGCAACTCCCACAGATTGTCGACATTGATGGTGACACCGCAATCGATCAGATCACGCAGGAACGCTTCACCTTTCGGTCCGGTCACCTCGATCCGCATCGGGTGGAATCCGGCTCCGATGGCATTGGCCAGCTCCTGCGGCGAGGCGACATCGATGGCGATTCCGGCATGTTCGGCGGTGCGCACGAAGGCACGGGACTGATTCACCTTGTGCGCGTAGCAGATTCGGTAGCGCGCATCCTTGCTGTCTAGTACGGCGCGCAATCGCTCCAGGTTCTCCGCGTAGACCTGCGGAAACACCAGGTGGATCGGGGATCCGAAGCGAATCAGCGTCTCCTCGACGGCGTCGCGGGTATCGAGATAGGCGCGCACCAGCGGATGGATCTTCGCGGGTAGCGCCGGTGGCGGTGCCGTCATACGGCGGTTTCCGTGGGCTGGGATCGCACGGGCGCCAATGCGGTTCGCGCCGGTTTCTCGGTCACCGGGTTGTAGCCGCCGTCGCGGATCGACTCGAAGGCGCGGGCCCGATTGCGCGGACTGCGGAATTCGGCGACCACCCGCTTACTGGGCAGATCGATCTCGATCATCTTGATGCCCATATTCTCCAGCACCCCGGTGATCGTGCGAACACAGTGCTGACAGCTCATATCGGGCACATAGAAGATCCGATCCTCGGCGCTGGCAGGCAGGTCGGCGGTCAGTTCGTCCAGCTCGGCATTCACCTCGGTGATCCGGATCCGCTCGGCGAGCTGTTCGAAGATCTCGACGAACTTGTCCACGACCACCGGCAACAGCGTGTAATGGGCGCCGCCGAGATGATGTGGCATGGCGGCCAGGCATGCGGGCCGGGTATTGCCGGGCAGCAGCGCGTACTGGCGGGAGATGAGATCGAGATCGTCATGGTACTTGTCAATGGCCGCGTCGACGCTGAGTCCCTCGACGCCAGTCGCTCGCCGCATTACCGTGTGCGCGTCCTCGATGGTGGCATCCTTCATCGCGCGCAGCGTTGCCACTGTGTCGGCGGTGTAGCGCACCGTGCCGTCGGGTTGTGCGGCCAGGGTCACCGGAATCATGCCGCGGCGGTAGGTGGAGGCCTGCAGCTCCCAGTACCAGCGGGTGGCGACCGAGGTGAAGATGCCGGAATCGTAGATGCCCCTGGCGAATTCGGCCGCCGTGCGATACTGCGTCTGCCGCGCCAGCAGTGCATGCTGGGCCAGTGCGCGCCCGGTGGCCTCGATGCCGACGCGGAAGATTTCGATCGGATCGTGATCGGTGGTAGTGCCGTCCAACAGCGCGTGCTCGCGCGGGCCGAGGCCGTCGACCCGTTGTGTCAGTGCGGAATTCGCGGCGAGGGCATGCCAGAGCACCAGCACGGTTTCACGCATGGCGATGGGCACGAGCGGGCCGAGGCCATCGGCGCGGAAGTGTCCGGTATTGGGGACGCCGTCGCTATCGGTCCAGGCGATACGGTGCGTCGCACTGGTGACCTGCGCGGGCTGGCACGGTTGCATGAACTGTTGCAGGTACAGCCGCTGCGAATAGGTGAGGTGACTGCCCGGCTCGGGACGCAGTGCGGCACAGGTGTATTCGATATGTCGACTCGACGGAACCGCGATGGGAGTGTCGAACAATCCGGGTTGGGCCAGTCCCGCCAGAATCCGGGACGCCGCGCGCCGGTCATAGCGCGGGGTGTCGTGCATTCTTATGTGACCTCCTCGGCAATCGTCTTGACGCAGGTCGCGAACCGGTCGATCTCGTCGACTGTGTTGTAGATGTGCGTGCTGACCCGTACCGAGTCCGTGGCCTCGTCGCCACCCCGGGGGGAGCAGTGTAAGCCGGTGCGGACCAGAAAACCCAACTCGCTCATGACGAATCCGAGATCGGTCGCGGAAATGCCTGCGAGCGTGAAGGACACGATGCCGTAGCCGATCGCGCACGGTGCGTGCGCCGGACCGGGGAGGAATTCCAGCCCGGGTACCGGACGCAGATTGTCGATGAGCCGCAGCGTCAATGCGCGATTGTGCGCGGCGATCACACCGACATCCAGCGATTCCAGCACCTCCAGTGCGCTGCCGAGGGCCAGGATGCCCGGAATGTTCTGGGTGCCGCCCTCGAGCAGGTCCGGCATGCCGGTCGAGGTCAATCCGGCGTCGGTGAGATCGACCCCGGTATTTCCACCGGGCAGGAAAGGCAGCAGCCGATCGTGAACTCTGCGGTGGCAGTAGAGGATTCCGGTACCTGGCGCGCCGAACATCTTGTGCGCGGCGAAGATCGCGAAGTCCGCGCCGAGTTCGGTCACGTCCAGCGGCATATGCCCCGCGCTCTGACTGCAGTCGAAGCACAGCAGAATCCGGGGATCGAGCCTCCCGCGCAGCTCCTCGAGTGTGGTGAGTCCGCCGAAGGCGTGGTGCAGATGGCTGGTGGTGATCAGCCGGGTGCGCGGACCGACCTTGGCCAGAATGTCGGCGGTATCGGCTTCGCCGAGTTCGGTCACCCGGTAGGGGACCAGTTCGATGCGCCGACCGAAGCGGGCGAGTACCGTGCGCAGATGGTGCCACGGATGCACATTCGAGGCGTGATCGCGTGGGTTGTAAAGGATTTCGTCACCGTCATCGAGTTCGGCCAGCCCCCAGGACAGTGCGACGGCATTGAGCGCCGCGGTAGCGCCGCTGGTGAAGACCACCTCCGCGGGTGATTCGGCGCCGATGAAGGTGGCCATGCGTTCGCGGACTTGGGCAAGGCGGGTGGTCAGATTGGTGGCCCACGGGTAGGTGCCGCGACCGGCATTGGCGGTGCGTGAGGAGTGATAGCGGTGGATGGTCTCGATGACCGGCAGCGGCTTCTGCGTGGTTGCCGCGCTGTCCAGATAGACGTCCGTGGATTCGGCCAGCGCCGGAAAAAGTGCGCGCACGGCCGCGAGCGGCGCTGGTGCCGGTATCTGCGGGGCGGACTGGATGATGGTCGATCGGACTAGGTGCGCACCGGACGCAGGTGACTGCAAACTGCCGCTCCCTTCCGAGAACGCACTGGACGTCACCAACGATACGCATTATTCCGAGCGACTTCGAAGATTTCTCGTAGCCAACGTCTTTCGACAAGTCACAGGTACCCGAGGCCCTGTCGCGGATATCCTGGATCGTTCAGTACTGCCCCTGTACGTACTCGACCAGATGCTGGCGTTCGGTGGTCAGTTCCGAGATCGCGCTCTTGACCACATCGCCGATGCTGACAATGCCGACCAGACGGCCGTCGCGGACCACGGGCAGGTGCCGGACGCGGTGCTCGGTCATGGTGCCGCGCAGTCCGTCGACCCGGTCATCGGGGTCACAGGTGCGCACATCGACGGTCATGATCTCCGCGACCGGCGTATCGAGCAGCGCGGCGCCGCGCGCATGCAGACTGCGCACCACATCACGCTCGGAGACAATGCCGAAGATCCGGTTGCCGTCCGGCGATACCACCACCGCCCCGATATTGTGTTCGGCGAGCGTGCCGAGCAGGGTCCGTACCGTGGTCTCGGGCGCGACGGTCGCCACGTCGCTGCCCTTCCTGTGCAAGATCTCCGCTATTCGCATGATCCACCATCCCGACGTCGTGGCACTACTAGAATGACGCCTTTGTGATCTCGTGACCAGCACAAATCCGCATCAGGATGCGATTTACAGCGGGCGGACGACGTTGCGGTCCAGATCGCGGGCGAGCAGGGCGATGGCGGCCTGCGAGATGCCTGCCGAGGTGGCCAGATCTATGGAGGTCAGCTGGGCGATGCGGCGCAACCGGTAATCGACGGTATTCGGGTGCACATAGAGCTGGCGCGCGGTGAGCTGGCGATTCATATCATTGCCGAGGTACGCGCGCATGGTGTCGAACAGTTCGGGATGGGCGTCGAGCGGATCGAGAATGGTCGCGATGCGGCGGGTCGCGGGACCGCCGCGGGTGAGCTGGTACTCCACGGCCAGGTCGGCCATCTGGTACAGGCCCGGATGGCGTCCGCCGACCCGCACCAGATTGAGGAGCTCATGGGCCTGGTCGGCGGCGTCGGGTATCCGATCGGTCTCACTGGTGACCAACGTCGCGGTCAGCGCGACCTCGGCGGATTCGGCTAGCACTGTCAGTGTTTCGACGGTCAGGACCGGTGCATCGTCCTCGATCGGGACCAGCAGCGTGCCGCCCTTGGTGCTCAGCAGCGCGAGTACCCGCGATTCGAAGGTTGTGGCCAGTTCCGCCTGCAGTCGGCGCAGCTTCCTGCGGCCGGCCACATGGCTGTCGACCCGAGGATCGCGCTCGTCGGGATGTTCCGGAATCGATAGCGCGACTACCTGATACGAGTCGGCAATCGGTATGCCCGCCTGGCGGGCGAGTGCGGAACTGCCCCGACCGCTCAGCAGCGCCGAGGCCAGTGTCTGCGACGCGGTCTGGTGTTCACGCGCGACGAGATGCTGTTCCTCGACATAGGCGTCCGAAACCGCGGCGGTGATCGCCTCCAGGAGTTCGAGCATCAGGTCGGTGGCGACCAGCAGTTCATCGACATCGTCGGCCTTGGCGCGCGCGGTCACCAGTCCGAATGCGATGCGCAGCCCCTCGTGGTAGGCGCGCAGGATGGTGCCGAGCGGCACTGCCTCGCGAGCCCATTGCGCCGCGGCCGCTGTGACTTCGCCGAGCTGTTCCTCGCCGGGAACCGTTCGCTTGTCGAGCATTTCGGCGGCCAGTGCCAGGCAGCTGCGGGTCAGTTTGGTGACATCGCCACGCAACTGCTCGCCGGGCAGCGTGCGACACGGCGCCGTGCAGGTCGCGAAGTAGCCGACCATGCGCGAGGCGACGCGGTCGGTATCGAGTAGGGGAATCGACGCGGGCTGGCCGCCGATCTCTAGAACAGGTTCCGTCGGCTCGACGGACCGATCCAGCGCGGAGAAGGTCATCAGCGTCGCTCCAGGGCCACCTCGGACGTAATAGATCTGCGCCCGAATCGTTGCATCACTATACGAAAAAAGTTATGCACCCAGGGAAGATTGCGCGAGATCTATTGCCTGGCGAGCACGTCCCGAGGTCGTTTCGGTTCCGGCTGCGCTGCACCTCTTGACATCGTGCGGCGTGTGGACCCGTACTCTTTCAACGCCGCGGCCGATGCCGTCGCGCACTCGCAGGGTCGCACAGTGAACCGCTCAATACCTGAAATTCGAAGGGGGAGTTGGTAAGGCGGTGCGAATGGTCACCGTCCGGCTCCACGCACCACGCTGGTCGGGATGGCTATGCTCGCGCGGAGCCCGACCTTCGGGTCCCGGGGCGACCATGCACAACATCATGCTCCAGGACGGCTGTGATCAGGACATATCTCGATCAGCTGACGAGGACATACTCGTCGTATACGGTATCCATGGTGCTGCGGGCACTCGACCCGACCACACTTCCGAACCTGGTGTGCACCTGCAACCCCTGGTTCGTCGGCCGTGGTGCCGAAATCTAGGCCGCGCCTTGTTGATTCCGCAGCTCGGAATCGATTACCAGTGCTCCGCTACGGATTTCGCGTTCGATCGCGATGGCGGCGTAGTGCCGACCACTGGCGCGCAGCTCGGCGATGCGCCGCTGTAGTGCCTCGGTGCCGTATGCCGCGGCGACATCGGCGATCCCGAGTCGACCGGCAGCGTGTGGTGAATTCATGCGAACGCCCCTGTGGCTCTGGCGCCGAGAGATCCCGGCGGCGACAGCGGCACGGGCTCCCGGTTGCGAAACTCCCTTGTCGCGCACGAGTTTAGAGCGATGTCTCGTGCAGATGCAAGTACATCTGCACGAACATCATTGCGTGCGCAGCGATTTCGGAGCAAATACAATGGGAGCCGTTGGGTTCGAACGCTATTCGTCGTTCAGTCCGGCCGAGAGGTAGGCGGCGGCGGCGAGCCACTGGCGGCACTGCGGGCCATGTACCTCGTGTAGACGCAGGATCTCGCTGGCCTGTCGATAGGTGATTCCGCGCGGCTCGACACCGCAATCGAATGGCGCGTACTCCGGCGCAGCCGAGCATTGCCGCAGGATGTCGATCCCGGATCCGCCGGCCATCATGGCCCCGTGCGGAGTTCGGAATGGCGTACTCATCTCGACCGCCCCTCGCGTCTGCCGGATGGGGAGATAATTGTGGTGACGCTGGCGCGAACTCCCTGCGTACCTCCCCGATTCTGGGTCCGAGTCTAGGCCGCCGGCGCTTACAGATGCAAGTACATCTGCACGAACGACCAATAGAAATATGAACGGCGGTCGTCGGCCGGGTGGTCGATGACCGCCGTTGTGCCGCTTGTGCTTCAGGGCTTGTGTGCGACCGCGCTGTAGGCGGAGATCGGCCGGATCTCGCCGACCTCTGCGGTATCGGTGCGCCACTGGGTGATCGACACGAACCTGGGCTCGACCAGTTCCAAACCGTCGAATACGGCACGGATTTCGGCTCGAGGGCGAGAAATGTAGGGTGTGCCGCCGGCGCCGATTTCGAGGAACTGGCGGATGCTTTCCTCCCCGGCTGGACAGCGCGCCGCGCGCATGAGGAACTGGCGCGACTGCACGGCCATGGTGGTGATGTCGGGGTCCACCTCGACACCGGCGGCACCGGCGATCCGGTCGATCTCGTAATAGTCCTTGCCGCCCATCCAGTAGTTCCAGATGCGCGCGGACTGGGGGATGTCGGTCCGGATGGGCGGGCTGTGATCGTCGGACATGGCTGGACTCCTCGACGAGCTGATAAACGGTGAACCGGACTGCTCGGACGGCGGACGTCGCGATTGGCTGGCACGGCCGATGTGCACTGTGACAGTACAAGATTCGCCTCCGCTAGACCCTCGCGATGGCGTAGGCGATCACGCATTTCGGGCGCGTCGCGCGGTGCCGGGTTCGGCACGCGGGGTAACGCTTCGACCAGGGGCGCGTAGGGGACCGGCAGGTCTGAATTCTCTTGTGCCGCATGGCGAAGCATCGTGATATCTTGCAGATGTAGGTGCAAATGCAAGAACGTTTGAGCGCACATCTGTAAGGCCGCTCGAGCGTACATCTCACACAGGAGTGGGGAAGATGTTCGACACCGGTACACCCAAGATCAAAGGCGCGTGGCGCAAGAGCTCGTTCAGCGGTCCGTCGGGCGGTAACTGCGTCGAGGTCGCCGAAGCGTCGGATGGTTCGGTCGCCGTTCGCAATTCACGCGATCCAGAAGGCGGCATGCTGTTCTACACTCGACCGGAGATCGACGCGTTCGTGCGCGGCGCGAAGGCCGGGGAGTTCGACGACCTGACCAGCTGAGCGTTAGCATGAGCGATCGGTGCGGTGTGTTGAATGTGGTTTTTGTGACACACTGTGGTCAAACCCGAGTATCGGAGATGACTTCATGATCGCAGAACCCGATGACGACGGTCGTGTGCAATCAATTGTAGTGGAACGTGGTCCGACCGTTTTGCGGATCGCGCTGGGCGGGCAGTTGCGTGACCTCCGGGTGAAGAATGGCATCACCCGTGAGGCCGCAGGTGACGCCATCCGCGGTTCGCACGCCAAAATCAGTCGTCTCGAGTTGGGCCGCACCGGTTTCAAGGAACGCGATATCCGCGACCTGCTCACCCTGTACGGCGTCACCGACGCCGAGGAGCGGGAAAATTTCCTGGATTTGGCCAGGCAGGCGAACGAACCAGGCTGGTGGCATCGCTATAGCGATCTGCTGCCGTCCTGGTTCGGCACCTACATCGGCTTGGAACAGGCGGCGACCAAGATCCGTACCTACGAGGCGCATCTGGTGCCCGGCCTATTGCAGACACCCGAATATGCCAGGGCCGTCATGTCACTGGGGTACGAGGACGCCGATATGGACCGCCGCGTGCAGGTCCGCATCCGTCGCCAGGAAGTGCTGCACCGGGCCGATCCGCCGATCATCTGGGCGATTATCGATGAGGCCGCGCTGCATCGGCCGGTTGGTGGTTCGCGGGTGCACCGCGAGCAAATGGAACACCTCATCGAGCTGGCGGAACTGCCGAATGTCACGGTGCAGGTCCTGCCGTACTCGGCGGGCGAGCATGCGGCCGCCGGAAGTTCGTTCAGCATCTTGCGTTTCGCCGAGACCGAGCTGCCCGACATCGTCTACCTCGAACATCTGACGAGTGCGCTGTACCTGGATCGCAAGCAGGATCTGGCGCTGTACCTCTCGGTCATGGACCGCCTGAGTGTGCAAGCCGAGGCGCCCGGCGAGTCGCTGAAGATCCTCGCCGAGTACGCGAAGAACGCCTGAGCGGCCCGATAGCCCTATCGGCCCGGATCGCTCGGGTTGATGGTGCTCGTCTCGGCTGCGAGCGCGTCCGCGGCGGCGAGATCGAAATCGCCCTGATCACTGCCGCATTCGCGCGCGACCAGTGCGGCGACCGTATTGTCCAGTATCGCTGCGGCACGCAGATTCCAGCCGAGTGCGATCGTCCGGGTGAATCCGGCGGATAAGGCGTCGGCGCGATCATTTCGCATTGATGACCACATCGGTGCTGTAGTGAACCTGAGTGCCTGGTTCGACAAATCGGTCGGCGGCGCAGTGCCAGGCCAGGAAATGATCGGTGAAACGGTGCGCTTCGGCGGCCTCTTCATCGATATAGACCTGGTAGAGGAAAAACCGGTGCGGATCAATGCGGTCGGCACACACATCGAATCGTAAGCAACCAGGTTCCTCGCGTACCGATGCGGCGGCGCTGCGACTGACCACATCGAGGAATTCGCCGCGGGATCCGGGTCGCAGCTTCAGGGAAGTGATACGACTGAACACGGTCATGTTCTCCAATCTGGCGGCGAATAATGTCAATCGGTCAGTGCGGCACCGTCTTCGGCGACCAACTGGCTACCAATATTCGAGACCGCGCGGGTTATCGGTGTGTCGCCTGCGATGAGCTCCAAAGTGGTGTGCGTGGTCTGTGACGCGCGCAGAATCTCGGCGAGGACGACGGCGACATCGGCCCGGGCGATGCTGCCGAAGGGCAGTGGCGGGGTGCTCAGCAACACCCGGTCGGTCGCGGCGGTATCGAGCAGCCGGCCGGGGCGCAGGATCGTCCAATCGAGATCGCGGGCCCGCAGATCGTCCTCGGCCTGGGTCTTGGCGTCGATATAGGCGGCCCAGACCTCATCGGTCCCGGCTGCGGGCGGCTTACCCGCGCCCATGGTCGAGATCTGCACGAACCGCCGGACACCGGCCGCATCGGCGGCATCGGCCAGCAGCACCGAACCGCCCTTGTCCACCGTGTACTTGCGGGCGGCCCCGCTGCCCGAACCTGCGCCTGCGGCGAAAATTACTGCGTCGGAACCCTTTACGACGGCGGCGAGCTCCGCCACCGTGCTGTGCTCGAGATCGAGGACGACCGGTCGTGCGCCGGTGGCCGCGACCTCGTCCGCATGGTCGGCATTGCGGATGAGGCTCTCGACCTCGTCGCCGCGCCCGGCGAGTATTCCGCCGAGCCGTAGTGCGATCTTCCCGTGTCCGCCTGCGATGACGATGCGCATGTAGGGTCCTTTCTTGCAGTTGCGTCGCTCGAAATGATCACCGTTCGGGTCCTCCGGGATTGCACGATGCCTGGACGGTGGCCTGATAGCCCACCGCCGGACGCCAGGGTTCCAGATTCCAGCTCTCCTTATCGGGCTGCAACATACGGGCCCAGGCCCAATGACAGATGAACTGGTCACGCATTCCGCGAGTATCGGCGTCTGGGGCGTGTGTGAGCACCTCCTGCCACGCCCGTTCCTCGGTATCAGGGAAGGCCTCACGCCGCCCGGCGTCGGTCGGGTAGACCAGCAGGCGGGGGCCGTCGACGCCCTCGGTCCAGGTGGTGTGGTCGATGAGCGGCATACCGGCGTAGGGATCGACGCTCGGCAGTGCGGCAGAGGTAGTGGTATTGGTGGCCGCGGTCGTCGTGGTTGTCGTCACGGCCGTCGCGACCGACGCTGTCTCGTCGGAGCCGCATGCGGCTGCGGCCGGGACCAGCGCGCCGCAGCACAACAGTGCCACAGCCCAGCGTGCCCGTTCGCTATTCCGCTGGGTCAACATCGATCCTCCCGCATGGTGTCCACCATCCGAGGGTAGCCATCGTGCGGCGGCGCAACAGCCATACCGGGATGTGGCGGCCACCCTGATCTCGCTGCGGGCTCATGGACCTCATGTTCCTCAACCGGACCGTCGGCGGTATGGATCAGGACTGCGCGGGTCGATCGTGCTCCTCCGCGAGGACGTCGCGTGCGGAAATCGACGGATCCGAAGGGTGCGCGGTCGTCGAGGCACTGCCCCGGGATCCGGTGCGTGTCCGCGGCGGCCGACTCGCTGCGGGGAACAGTGCTTCTTTCGTGGGCGCCGAGTGCCCTGCGACGTCGTCAGGGGCGATCGCATTCCTGAGCTCGGCGGCGTCGAACCTCGCCGAGTTCGCCGTCGCCGGCCGGCGACGCCAGGTGCGTGGCAGCACCGAGGAGCGTCACCCGGGTACGCGGTTCCATCGGTGTCCGAGCGGGAGCGCGTGGATCATTTGTGCGATAGGCGGGGTGTCGCCGTCGGTGATCAGCGCGGTGCGCTCCGGCAACGCTGGTCGCGTCTATGGCTGTGACGGTAATTCGGGCACCATGGTGCGGCAAATGGTCCGGCCGTTCGGTTGGACATGTCACAGACGCGACACCTCGTGATCGGACACAGTCACGAAGGCGCCCGGCCGCCGACCACTACTTGCGCGCGCGAGAATTGTAATTTCTCAAAACATTTCGCTTGGCCTTTGCCTTCGCGATAATCGCCATCGACTATGTTCGCAACGTTGGACCAAATTCTCTCCCGGAGGCAATACGTCGATGAGGCAGGCCCTACGTAGCCCGATTCGCGCAGTCGGCGCCGTGATCCGAGCAACCGGCAAACAGTCGCTGGCAATGACAATCGGTCTGCTCATGGTGTTGACAGCGGCGGGCGCCGCGCACACCGCACCCCTGTATCCCACCCCGGACCCCGACCCCTTCTACGCCACCCCGCCCGATCTGGCGGATAAGAAACCCGGTGATGTGATCGCAGCGCGGGTGATGCCGCCGCTGGCGATCTTCCCGGATACCACCGTGACCGTGGTGCGCTTCCGTTCCACCAGCTCCGAAGGTCAGCCGATCGCGGCGACTACCACGGTGCTCACTCCGAAAGCCCATGCCCCCGATGGCCCCTTGCTGTCCTATCAGCACATCATCAACGGGCTCGGCGCCGAGTGCTCGGTATCGCGGGTGCTCTACACCGGCGATCCGAACCTCATCGTCCGGGAGGCGCCCGGCTGGAATGTGCTGCTCTCGCGCGGCTGGAGTGTCGCGCTGCCAGATCACCTCGGTCCGAATTTCGCCTATGGCGCGGCCAAATTGGGCGGCATGATCACCCTCGACGGTATCCGTGCGGTAAAGCAGGTCGCCGAACTACAGGTGCAGAAGAGTCCGGTATCGATGGTCGGATACTCCGGCGGCGGCATGGCCACCGCATGGGCGGCCGCGCTGGCGCCCAGATATGCGCCGGAACTGGAGATCGCCGGCGCCGCGATGGGTGGTGTGCCGATGAATCTGGTGACCATGCTGGAGACCCTCGGTCTCAACTCGCATCCGGTTTTCGGGCTCGCCCTGGCGGCCGGACTCGGCCTGGAGCGCGAGTATCCCGACCGCTTCCCGCTCAGCGACCAACTCAATGAGCGCGGTCTTGTCGCACGGGCCACGATCGCCAACAGTTGCACCAATGACATCCTGGCCACGGGCGCGGGGCGTGGTGCGCTGGACTTCGCGAAGTCGACCTCGATGATCAACGATGCCACCGCACGCGCGGTGGTCGAGGAGAACAGCCTCGAACTCTACGACGGCGTGCCGAAAACACCCGTCTTCGAATGGCATTCGCCGATCGATGGACTCATTCCCATCGATGCGGTGGTGAATACCGATAAGCGCTGGTGCGCGGCCGGGGCGCGGGTGCAGTCCGAACAGATCCCGGTTCCCGACCATCTCACCGCTGCGGTTCTGGGCATTCCAGCAGCGCTGAATTGGTTGGACGCGCGATTCCGGGGTGAGGTGGCGCCGAGTAACTGTTGAGAACGGGGACAACAGAACTGGTGCGATCCGGCGGATGCCGGATCGCGGCCGAGCCGGATCCGCGTTGCTGGACAAGCGGATTCGGCTCGGATTGTTGCGATTCGGCGACGTGACACACACAACTTGGGCACGGTAGGGTATCCGGTCTACCCGCCTCGGATAGCCTGACTTTCTGGCCTCGGCACTCAGGGGCATTTCGGGGGTCGAAGGCACCATAAACCCGGCGCCAGGGAACCCGACGTCGCACCCTGGGGCCTGTGTCAATGAGCTGTCTGCGTGTCATCGTTTTCGCACTTTTGCTGGTGTGTCCGGTCGCGATGGGGGAGGCGGCGGCCGAACCGCCCGCACCGGCCGCGCCCGCCATTCCCGGCCTGCCCGCCTTGCCGATTCCGACCGACGGTGGTTCGACTCTGCCGGATCTGCAGCGGTGGATCGATGGCGTCATCCCGCCACCACCGATCGCTGCCGGGCCGCAGGTGCCTGATCCGATGCAGGAGGCCGCCACCCTGCCCCCGGCGCTGGCCGCCCTGCGCCAGGCCTCGGCACCGAGCGCCATCGGTGATCCGATCTTCGATGCGTGGCCGGCGAATCTGGACGATTACGCACCGGGCGAGTTGGTGGAGGTGCGGGATGTCAGCGCCACCGCCGTGCCCTTGGTGCTGGTGCCCATCCGGCAGGCGCTGCTGCTGAAATACCGCACCACCGATTCGCGCGGCGCGGCCTCGTATGCCACCGCGACATTGATCATTCCGGCCACCGTATGGCCCGGTCCGGGCAGCCGACCGGTCGTGGTGAACAATCTCCCGATCGACGCGCTCGGCCGGGCCTGCACGCCCGGTTACACCCTCGCGCACGGCTGGTCCCCCAATACCAGCATCACCGACTTCCTTCCGCCCACAACGCAATTGGCGACATTGCGCGGATACGCGGTGCTGGTTCCGGACCATGAGGGACCGTGGATGGCCTATGCGGAGCCCTACGTCGCCGGACATGCCGTTCTCGATGCCATTCGCGCGGTGCGCGGACTGCGCCCCGACGAGTTCGGTGACAGCCGATTCGGTATGACCGGCTACTCCGGCGGCGCCATCGCCACCAACGGAGCGGTGAAGCTGATCGAGAGCTACGCACCGGAATTGGCCGGATCGATCGTCGGCGCCGCGCTCGGCGGCGTGCCCGCCGACTATGAAATCCTCGGGCGCAGCATGAACGGCAACCTCGCCTCTGGGGTCTTCCTGGCCGCGACCTTCGGTGTCGGCCGGGAGCGCCCGGAGATCCTGGCCAGCATGAACAATCTGGCACAGTGGGCGGCGACGTCACCGCTGAAAGATCTGTGCGGCAGCGTATTCGGCGCGGTCGGGGTGCTGATGCTGCCCATCGATATCGCCGCCAAGATTCCGGATCCGCTGCATTCCGAGGTCGCCACCGAGATCTACGACGTGACGCGCATGGCGGGCATGAGGTCCGCGGCGCCGCTCTACATCTACAACGGCGAGCAGGAATTCTGGATTCCGGCGGAGGGCGCGCGCAACCTCTACCGGGAGCAGTGTGACCTCGGCGTGTCGGCGGTGTATCGCAGCGTCCCCGGTGAACACATCATCGCCGGTGCACTCGGCTATCCGGAGGCGATGATCTGGCTGGATCAGCGTCTGCAGGGCATGCCCGCGAACAATGAATGTTAAGGGATTTATTACAATCTGCTATCAGCGTAGCATCCGCCGCCTGGACCGCGATTTATGACATGTGACGGTTTCGAGTGGATCTGAGCAGGCCAGCGCGATGGTGGGCCGCCACTATCGGATGTCCGACCATTACGAGGTCGGGCGGGAGAAGGTTCGCGAATTCGCCCGTGCGGTTCGGGGCTTCCACCCCGCGCACTGGTATGAGGACGCGGCGTGGGAACTCGGCTACGACGGGCTCATCGCACCGCCCACCTTCTCCTCGATCATCTGGCCGCTGTTGCAGCGCAAGATGTTCGATTCGGTGCTGACCGGTTACGACTTCAGTCAGGTGCTGCAGACCGAGCAGCGGATTCGGGTGTACCGGCCGCTCATCGCCGGTGACCAACTGCGCTGCGACTCCTACGTCGAATCGTTCCGGCAGTTCAGCGATATGGACTTCATGCTCATCCGGAATGTGCTTACCAACCAGTACAAGGAACTGCTGCAGACCGCGCACACCACCGTAGTGGCACGCACCGGCGCCGAGGTGGCCACCGAACTGGTCTCGGCGGTCGACGGCGTCATCATGACTGGCGAGGCGCTGACCGAACGGCAGGACCCGACTTGGCGGCGGCCGGAACGTGCGGTGGACAGCAGGATGTTCGAATGCTTCGACGAGGTGTTGCCCGAGGCGGGTGTGGACAAGATCACGGTGCGGGCATCGTGCGGCATCCCCGAATTCGACGAATTGCGCGTCGGTGCCGAACTCCCCGCCCGCGTGGTCCCGCTCTCCCTCGGTGATCTGGTGAATTATGCTGGGGTATCGGGTGATTCGAATCCGATCCACTTCAGCGAGCAGGTCGCGGTCGCCGCGGGACTGCCCGGTGTGGTGGCCCATGGCCTGCTGACCATGGGCCTCGGCGCGAGCTATCTCACCGATTGGCTCGGCGATCCGGCCGCGATCACCGAATACGGTGTGCGGTTCGCCGGATTCGCCGCGGTCGCGGCCGGATCGCAGAGCGAGATCGAATTCCGCGGCCGGGTCAAGGAATTGGATCCGGACCGCCGTGCGGCGACCATCGCCCTCACCGCGATCTCCGACGGCCGCAAGCTGTTCGGCCGGGCCAGCGCGGAGGTGCTGCTGCGCTGAGCCGAAGATGCCGAAGATGTTGGGGAACGTACTCGCGGATGTGCGAATGCTTGTGGAAATGGGGCATTTTGGATCTAGCGAGTCGGTGTCGTGGCAGCGGTCGCCGCCGCGGGCCGTGAGTTCACCGTATGGGAGCAGTTCATCGTTACCGGGCTGGCATGTGAGCCCTGATGCGAATCACGCCGAACTAATGTCCCGACGGGACAATAGAGCGTAGGATGCCGATATGGGTACCGACAACGAAGTCGACCT
Source organism: Nocardia sp. NPDC051990 (assembly GCF_040680755.1). NCBI lineage: Bacteria > Bacillati > Actinomycetota > Actinomycetes > Mycobacteriales > Nocardiaceae > Nocardia > Nocardia sp. NPDC051990. The sequence continues at coordinate 318,025 of NZ_JBFAXH010000007.1, forward strand.
CGACGGCCGTCGGTTGCGTACGCTGCGCAGTCGCGCGGCCATGTCGCGCGCTGCATTCGACCTGCTCAACGAGCGTGGGTTGGATTCGGTGGCCGTCGAGGACATCGCGGCGCGCGCCGGGGTCACCCGGCGGACCTTCAGTCGTCATTTCTCCTCCATCGAGGAGGCCGTACTCGGTGAAATCGACCAGGACGTGCACCTGTTCAACGAGGCGCTGTGCCGTCGTCCCCGGTCCGAGCCGCCGCTGGTCGCCTACCGCAATGCGCTGCACGACTGGCTGGTCGCCGAATACACCGGACCGAAGGCCGCGGGTTTGGCCCGGCGCTGGGCACTGTTCCAACGCTTCGAGGACGAACCGGCACTGGCCGCGGGCTATCAGCGCATCCGGCTCGAAGGGCAGCGCGAATCCGTGCGGATCATCGCCGCCAGACTCGATGTCGATCCCGCGGTGGACCGGCGGCCGGAGGTGGCCGTTGCCGCCGGGTCCGGATTGCTGATCGCCGTACTACAGGTCTGGGGCACGGGCTCGGACACCGACGGATTGCCCGATCTCATCGACACATTCTTCGACACCCTTCACGGGCTGACAGCTGAATTCCAGAGCGAGGTGTCATCGTCATGACCGCAGCAACCGGGTCGCCGAGCGTTGTCCGCCGCACCTGCCGCCGGGTCGGCCTGGATCGAAATCCGATGCGCCGCCGCGAGGATCGCCTGCAACTGGCGGTTGCCGCGGTGCTCACACTGTTGTTTCTGATCAGTGCCCCGCTGCTGTCGATGGCGGTCGGCGGCCGGATCTATCAGACCGAAGACCGCATCGCGCGGACGGAAGCGGCGCAGTTGCACGAGGTCGACGCGACCGTGCTCGAGGTCGGCAAGGCGCCGCTCTATGCGCCCATCACCCCGGCTCGGGTGCAGTGGCGCGACGCCGACGGTGTCACCCATACCAGCGACTACCAGACCGCCGGTTTGGTGAAAGCTGGTGCCACGGTGCAGGTTTGGCTCGACGGGGCGGGCAAGGTCACCGAGCCGCCGTCGAGCACCCGGGCATTGAGCAAGGCATTGCTGATCACCACCGGCATGGTCTTCGGGATCGCGGTCGGCTTCGGCTGCGGCTACGCACTGCTGCGTCGTGCGCTCGATCGGCGCAGGGCCCGGTTGTGGGAGGCCGAATGGGCGACAGTGGAACGCTTGTGGGGCAACCACGGGACGCGTCCGGATCAAGCCTAGTGCCGAAGTATGGCGCGCTCATTCGGAGTGGATAGGGACACTCGCAGTGGGCGCGCCGCATGCCCGGCCGTCGTGTCGCGAACACAGGTCGGGCTAGAGCATAGCGTGTCGGGCGGCGCGGCGAACGAACGAACATCGGATATCGCACGATCGATACCCGTTTGCGCTGTGACACAACACAAACGGGCATACAACTCGATCGGCTTCGACCGTCCTAGACCGGGAAGAGGCTGTGCTTGCGCGGGTTGTGCTTCCGGACCGCGCCCTTCTCCCGTAGCAGGTGCAGCGCCCTGCGGATCTCCAGACGGGTGTGCGACGGCTCGACCACGGCATCGATATAGCCGCGTTCGGCCGCGGTCCACGGGGTCGCCACGGTGGCGTTGTAGAAATCGATCATCTGCTGGCGCACGGTGGCGCGCTGGTCGGGTGGAGTCGCCTCCAGCCGCCTGCGGCCGATGATGCCGACCATGCTCTCGGCGCCCATGACCGCGATCTGTGCCGTCGGCCAGGCCAGGGCCAGGTCCGCACCCAGCGGCTTGCAGCCCATCACCGCGTAGCCGCCGCCGTAGGCCTTACGCGTCACGATTGAGACGATCGGCACGCTGGCCTCGATGACCGCACGGAAGAAGCGGCCGCCGCGCTTGATGACGCCGTTGCGTTCCTCTTCGAGGCCGGGCAGCACACCGGGGGTGTCGACGACGAAGATCAGCGGCAGACCGAAGGCATCGCACAGCCGGATGAAATATGCCGCCTTATCCGAGCACAGTCCGTCGAGCGCGCCGCCGAGTACCTGCGGCTGATTGGCGACCACGCCGACACTGCGTCCATCGACCCTGGCGAAGCCGGTGATCAGATTCTGGGCGGTGCCCGCGCCGATCTCGTGGAAGTCGCCGTCGTCGAAGAGGCGCAGCAGCACCTCGTGCATGTCGTAACCGGACCGGTCGGAATCCGGAATGATCGAGTTCAGCTCGAGGTCGTGGGTGGTGATCTCCGGTTCCAGGCCCGGATTCACCACCGGAGCCTGTTCCAGGCAGCTCGACGGCAGGTAACTCAGATAGCTGCGGACCCAGTCGAAGGCGGCCTGCTCGTCGGCGGCGACATGGTGCACCGTGCCATTGGCCTGCAGGGCGGCGGCGCCACCGAGATCGTCGGCGCTGACCACCTCACCCGTCACGCCCTTGATGACCTCCGGGCCGGTGACGAACATATACGACTTCTCGGTCGCGACCAGCACATCCATATTGATCGGGGCGTATACCGAACCGGCCGCGCATTTGCCGAGCATGACCGCGACCATCGGCACGAAGCCGGACAGATCCTCCTGACGTCGGCACATCAGCGCGTACCAGGCCAGCGATGTCACCGCCTCCTGGATGCGGGCGCCGCCGGAATCGTTGATCGACACCACCGGGCAGGCGTTTTTCTGCGCGAATTCCATTGCGGCGGCGACCTTTCGGCCGAACATCTCACCGACCGAACCGCCGTGCACGGTCTGGTCGTGAGCGATGACGACGACTGGTCGGCCGTCGATGTAGCCGCGCCCGGTGACCACGCCGTCACCGTACATGCCGTCGGTGCTGCCCGGCTGGCGCACCAGTGCGCCCAATTCCACGAAGGAACCCTTGTCCAACAGCATGTGCACGCGCTCGCGCGCACTCGGTATGCCCTTGCTCTTGCGTTTCGCGATGCCGGTCTCGCCAGCGGGCTCCTCGGCGAGCTCCAGGATGTCCCGGAGCTCCTCCAGCTTTTCTCGCGTGCCGCTCATATGGGTTATGCCATCCTTCCATATGGGGTTATATGCCCGAACTCGTCGCCATGCACTGTTCGTATCGACCGAACAACACAAAGGCGCTCGATGCTATCGGGCATATGACCCGCAGCATAGGGAATCCACCTTAGTCATAGGACCGCTCACAGGTCCGTTGGGCACCGGCGCGCCGTCCTCGGTGCCGTCGGTGAAATGTCGCCGAGTGTTACAGCCGTTGCGCCGGGGTGGCGCACCTACGTCGGTGTCCGCGTCGGGCATCGGTCATGCCCGGCGATATCCGGCCATCCGAATGACCGGAAATGCCGCTACCGAGAATCGCTCCGCTGCTTGTGATTTCGCTCGAGCTGGTCGGCGCGGTGTGATGACTTTCTCAATTGCCGAAGCGGGTATGCGATTTCGGTCCGAACGTAGCTGATCTTTCGGAGTCATGATGGGCAAACAAGCTGGTTCCGGCAGCAAGAGCATGGAATCTGAACTGGTCGAATATTTGCTCTTTTCGGGCCTGGTGGACGCGGCGCGGAGATCTCGGTACTATCACGCGCACCTGTCTGGCGGAGGCCGCGCAAGTGGTGGGATCGCCGTTGGTTCGGGTTGCCGGCTAGCCCGCGGTGATCACCAGATCGGCCGCGCGGTGGGCGCGCGTGAGGTTTTCGCAGCGGCTATGGGCGGCATCTATTGGTATCCGAAGCAATCGATGCTGCCGGAGGTCGCGCGGACCGCGGTGGTGACCAACCTGCTCACCGTGGACAATCTGCCCTCCTATCACCGGGAGATCTCGGAGTCGTACTCACTGGGCGGTGTCCGGGCACCTGGGTCGGGCGCTGGACCGCGGAGGGAATCTCAATGACGATGTCAAGCTGCGACCGGGGCTCCGGTGACGCTCGGGGGCTTGGTGTCGAAGGGCCGGTTGTCGCGCAGCAGTGCCCACAGCACGTCGACCAATCGCCGGGCCAACGCTAGGAGCGCCTGGGTATGAATGAGTCGTTCGGTGCGTTTGCGCTGATAGAAC
>NZ_JBFAXH010000008.1:0-313857 GCF_040680755.1 Nocardia sp. NPDC051990
GACCCCCGGCAGTAGCAGGGGCAGCACCAGCGGTAGGTAGCCCACGGTGATGACCATCAGCACGACCATCAACGCCACCGCGAATGCGAGATCTCCCTTGGCGATCTGAGCCAGCTTGGGCAAGAAGGGCGCACCGGCTGCGGCGCCGAGCAGCAGCAGACCCACGCCGAAGGGTTCATCGAGGTGCAGGATCTTGGCCAGCAGCACCGCCGCGGCGGGCATCAGTACGAAATTGGCCAGGAGCGACATCGCCACCAAGCGCAGATTGCGTAGCGGGGCGGTGATCTCGCTGATCGTGAGCCCCAGGCCCATCGCTACCATGCTCGACACCACGAAGATCAGGGTGGCGATCGGGACGGCGTCTTGCAGTATTGCCATCATGGCACTGACCTCGCTTCCGTCGGGCCGATCGGGTGCTACCCGCCCGCGATCTCGACGTGCGGCGACCGCTACAGCGACGAGGACGGATACCACCTGCGACCAAACTATCTCGGCGCATATCGCGCCCGCCTCAACGCCAATTTGGCCAGCTACGATCAACTCGACGGCAAAACCGATTGGCCGCCGGTGCTCGACAATCTTGCCGTCGGCGATGCGGAACAGGTCCCAGCAGGCGAGCGGCTCGCCGAGCTGGCCTTCGGACGGCACGAGCACGAGGTTGCCGTCCGCGACGACGCGGTGGATGGTCCGGTAGACCAGGTTCTTGCCCTGTTCGGCCCAGGCCGCGGCGGTGGTGCCGCAGCCGTCCAGACCGTCGGCGGTATCGGGATTGTGTTGGCGGTAGGTGTGAGTGCAGATGTAATCGGTCAGCACCGAGCAATCGGCACCGCGCAGAACCCGCTCCGCGAACTCGGTCATCAGCCTGCGATTGGCCCAGCGGCCATTCGTTCGACCTCACTGTTGATCAGCGCGGTGTGTGCAGGCCGGGTCCGGTGGGTTCGGCGCGCTGGCCCGGTGAGGCGGAGGTAGGTCTACCGGAGCCGCCGTCGCAGCGGCTGCGTCGGCCGATGAATCTGTCGTCGCAGGCTCCGATGGTGTCGTGGAACGGTCCCTTTGACGGCGGATGGGCACCGAGGGTCAGAACTGGACGCTGGCGTGCATTTCCCAGACCAGGATCTCGGCGGGCTCGCTCGCGGTGACCTGCTGGCCGCCGGTAGCGGTGAAGCGCACCGCGTCGCCGGTGTGCAGCGGGCCGGCACCCTCCAGTGTCACCGCGCCGCGGGCCACGAACAGGTGCAGGAACGGCGCGTCCGGCAGGTGCACCGACTGTCCTGGGGCGAGCCGCGCGGCGTACAGGGCCGCGTGCGAGTTTCGGATCCGGATTGCGGCATGGCCGTCATGTTTGCGCATACCCGAGGCGACCGGCAGCAGACCACCGGACAGCAGTTCCGCCTCGATCTCCAGCTGCTCGTAACCGGGGGTGATACCGGGCTCGTCGGGCACCACCCACATCTGCACGAAGTGCACCGGGTCCTGGTGGACGTCGCCGCGCAGCCGCCACGAGTCGTTCTTCTCCGAGTGCAGGATGCCGGTGCCGGCGCTCATGCGCTGGGCCAGGCCGGGGTAGATCACGCCGTTGTGGCCGGTGGAGTCCTGGTGGACCAGCGAGCCCTCCAGCACCCACGTGACGATCTCCATGTCGCGGTGTGGATGGGTGTCGAATCCCGTACCGGGATCGACGATGTCGTCGTTGTTGACCAGCAGCAGCCCATGATGAGTGTTGGCCTGGTCGAAATGGTGGCCGAAGGAGAACGAGTGCTTGGAATCCAGCCAGCCGAAGTTGGACTTGAACCGGTCCTCGGCGCGGCGGATGTCGACGGTGGGAGTCGAGTCGATGGTGCTCATGAGGTGCCTTCCTCCAAGATCGGTGCCGGCCTGATCGCCGACTCGCAATTTGGTTTCCATGGAAACTAACCCGCGTCGGAGCGGAACTATTTCCGCAGCGATCGCGTCGCATCCGGTTGTCGTGGCAACTTGTTAGCTGCCATGTCCACCAAATCGGTGAGGCTTCGCGCCAGCTCGGGTACCGGTTCCGACCGAATCGCTACTGATGCCTCAGGTCACCTCGTGCGGACATCGGCCTGCTGGATACTCTGACCAAGATCGGGTTGGCGCTGGTGACCTGGTGCGCGGGCGGATGTGTCAGGTGAAGGTGCTTCGTGAGGTGGGTGGCAGCCGCTCGAGGTTGAGGACAAGGTTCCGCTCGTGTTTCCCGGCCGGGGTGGGGTGCTGCGCGATCGGCACAACTTCAACCGGACATGGCGGACGCACGAGGCGCTCTGTACAAAAATGTGACTCAGTACATATTCCGGCAGACGGTCGAAACGCTGATCGCTGCGGCATCGGATTCGAACACGGCCGCGAAGCAGTTGGGCATTCTCGTGAGGGCATCAGTGAGCGGCATTACATCGTCTCGCCTGAGCAGACACCGGACTCATTGGCCGTGCTGAAGCTGGGGCTAGGCACAGCCAGCTGAGGAACCTTGATGGTGACTTTTTGGTGTTCTTTCGGTGACGGTCCTGTAGAGCAAATAGGCTCGACCGTAAATTCGGGCCTGACCTGCTAATTTAAGTGCGCCATCAGGGACTCGAACCCCGAACCCGCTGATTAAGAGTCAGCTGCTCTGCCAATTGAGCTAATGGCGCGTATCTTGCTGTGCTCCGCATTGCGGTGCGGGACAAACATTAACAGGCCGAGTACCCAGAAGTGAAATCGGTTTCTGACCGGGGGCGACGGGGGCGCGATGGGTGCTGACACCCAGCGGGGTGCGGTTGATCTAACCGGTGGAACTCGCCTGTGGCGGAGTGCTTTCCATTGAGATGGACTTGTTGAGATGGTGGCAGAATGTCTGGAGCGTGGTCCGAACCGAACTCCGTCGGCGTTGCGGGAGGAGCGTGGTCGGGTTGGATCCGAAGCCGTCGGTGCCCTGGTGCATCGGGACTTGAAACGGGGTTGGTTATGAGCGTTGGTCAGGGTCGACATCGGTCGATGAGAAAGATCACAGGACCGGTAATCGTATGCGCGGTGGTGGCGCTGGCCTTGACAGCGTGTTCGTCGTCCAACGCCAGCGACACCGCTACAGTCGCGATCGACCGCAATCCGGTCACCGAACTGATGAAGCCCAAGCTGTTGTCCCCGGTCAAGGATGGTGGCATGGGGGTTTCGCCGGGCGTGCCGCTGACCTTCAAAGTCGACGACGGCAAGTTCACCGCCGTCAGATTGACCAACCCGAAGGGCGTTCCGGTCGCAGGCAAGCTGGCCGCGGACGGGCGGAGTTGGGAGACCACCGAGGTACTCGGCTACGGCAAGACCTACAAACTCGAGGCCGACGCGATCGGTCTCGGCGGTGCGAACACCACCATGTTGAGCTTCACGACCAGTTCCCCGGACAGCCAGACCAAGCCGTTTCTGCTGCCGGGCGAGGGGGAAGTGGTCGGTATCGGTCAGCCGGTGGCCGTGCAGTTCGACGAGAACATCCCGGACCGCAAGGCCGCGCAGAACGCGATCAAAATCACTACCGAGCCGCCGGTCGAGGGCGCCTTCTATTGGGTGAACAATCGTGAGGTCCGGTGGCGGCCGGAGCATTTCTGGGCGCCGGGTACCAAGGTCACCATCGATGTGGATGTCTACGGCCGTGATCTCGGCAAGGGGCTGTTCGGACAGGACAATATCCACTCCTTCTTCACCATCGGCGATCCGACGATCTTCACGGCGGATGACAGCACCAAGCAGGTGACGGTGGAGATGAACGGTCAGATTGTGCGGACCATGCCCACCTCGATGGGTAAGGACAGCACCCCGACCGATAACGGCATCTACATCGTCGGCGACCGCTTCGACCGCATCATCATGGATTCCTCGACCTACGGCGTCGCGGTGAGTTCGCCGAACGGCTACAAGACGCCGGTCGACTACGCGACCCGACTTTCCTACTCCGGCATCTTCTTTCACTCCGCGCCATGGTCGGTCGGTGCGCAGGGTTACTCGAATACCAGCCACGGCTGCCTGAATCTGAGCCCGGCGAACGCGCTGTGGGTCTTGCAGAACGCCAAGCGTGGCGACATCACCATCGTCAAGAACACTGTGGGCGGCACGCTTTCGGGCGTGGACGGACTCGGTGACTGGAACATTCCGTGGCCGGAGTGGAAGGCGGGCAACGCCGACAACCGTTAGGGAATCGTCCTACGCGCAACTGAGGGTCGCACCGACGGCGCTCCCGAGTGCGGCGCACAGCAGCGGCCCGCCGAACAGCAGATTCTCGAAGCCGGACATTGCGGCACCGGCCGAGCCGGTGCCCGAAGAGCCGGTGGTGGTGACACCGCCGGCCGATCCGGTGGTGATCGAGCTCGAACCCGTGCTGGATCCGGTGCCGGGTTCGACCACGATATCCGCGGTCGCGGTACCGGTGGCTCCGGTGAGCAGAGTTGCGCCGACGAAAGCTGCGATTGCCGCGGAACGCATCACGAACTTGGTGTCTTTCTGATCAGTCGGGGTAGCGTCCTGCTGACACTGCCCCTGCTGTCTGCAGTCTATGGAGTGAAACGTAGATATGTCAGATAATTGGCAGAGTCCGTGAGGGCCTGGCATGTGGGACTTCGACATGTGTGAAATCGACTGCCGTACAAACGAAATAGGCCCAGGAAGTCCGACTGTGTCGGGAGCCTCCTCGGCCGGCGTCACGCTCTCGCACACCACCGTTCGTATGCCGCGACGGCGACGACCAGATCTTCCCACGCCATTCCGGTTGTCTTGACGACGGTCGGACGGCCGTTGGCAATCGTCCGGCCGTTCCTTTGCCCCGGGACACCGAACAGGTCGGCCAGGGAAACCAGTGAACTCGGGTCGAGCAGGCCTTCCGCCGCCGCGAGTACGACGTCTCCGGCCTCGCGAAGTGCGACGTCTCGGCTCTCGACGACGACCGTCGCGCGTCCCAGAAGCGCGCCGTCGAGCTCGCGCGCCGCCGGCTCATGGGAACCGACGGCAATGACGACCGCGCCGTCGCGCACGAGGTGTCCATCGAAAACCGGCTCGCGGGCAGAAGTTGCCGTGACGACCACGTCCGCGACCCGAACGTAGTCGGCGAGCGCTGCGTCATCCGCCGCGAGGTGCCGGTCGGCCCACGCCGGGACCAGACCGCCACGACGCGTCACGACACTGACATCGACAACAGGTGCGTGCGCTCGTATCGTGCGCACGTGCCCTTCGCCCTGCGGGCCCGCGCCGAAGACGACGAGCCGGAGCCCATCACCGGACTCGTCCGCGAGTGCACCGAGCAGGTCGAGGCAGGCCGCGACCGAGACTGCTGGCGTGCGCAGGGTCGTCAGCGCCACGCCGTCGAGTGTCGCAACCGGACACAACGTCTCGGCGTCGTGGAGGAGGTAGGTGGCGTTGATCCGTTCCAAGCCGAGTGCGGGGTTGTCCGGGGCGACCGTCGCGACCTTTACTCCGAACCATTGACCTGCCTCCGACGGCATGATCAACGCCTGGCCTTTGCTCAGTGGGATAACGGCGCGGGGCACGTCGTCATCCGGGTCGAGCCCGGCGCGGAGCGCGTCCCGTAGCGCCGCTACCGCGGCGACAGGACCGAGTGCGAAGATGTCGTCGGAGTCGAGAAATACGCTCATCGCAGCACGAATCCCGGAACTAGCGAATCGCGCGGGTCGACGGTGAACCGGCTTGTCCCGACCTGGTAGGCGGTGCCCGTCATCGCCGGAATGACCGCCGGGTTTCCGTGTGCCGTTACCTGCTCCGCGATCCATGCCCGGAACACCGAGCCCACGATGGACTCGTGCCGGAGCTCATCACCCGGACGCAGCTCTCCGCGGCCGGCGAGGAGCGCGACCCGGGCCGACGTCCCTGATCCGCACGGAGACCGATCGACCTCGCCATCGGCGAACACGGTGATGTTGCGCTGGTGCAGTCGTCGACTTCCGTCGGCGCGCCGCTCCGGAGGGTGGACCTCCTCGGTGAGAATGGTCCCGTAGATCCCGGACAGGCGGGCATCGGTCGGGTGTTCGGCGGCGCCGGCCGCATTGAGCGCATTGCGGATCTCCCGGCCGATCTCGATGAGCTGGGTGATGTCCTCCGGCCGGACCCGCAGACCAACCGTCTGCGCCGGCAGCACGGCATACATGGCGCCGCCGAATGCGATGTCGACCGTGACGGTCCCCCGTGACGTCGCAACCTCGACGCCGCCGTCGAGGACATAGCTGGCGATGTTCGTGAACGTCACGTCCTCGACCGCACCTCCGACGGTGCGAACACTCGCTGTGACGCGCCCGGACGGAACGTCGATGACCACATCCGTTACGCCGTCGGCGGGTGCCTGCACTCGACCTGATTCCACTGCCCATGCGCCGAGTGCGATCGTGCCGTGCCCGCATGCTGTCGAAAAACCGTCTTTGTGCCAGAAAAGCACCCCCAAGTGGGCACCGGAGTCGTCCGGTGGGACGAGGAAACCGCCGTACATGTCGGCGTGACCACGTGGCTCGCTGCACAGCAGCGCCCGGACCCACTGCACTTCGTCGCTTTCCATCGCGAGGACCCGGCGTTCGGCGACGGTGAGCCCGCCGCCAGCCACGGCCATTCGACAGTCCGGCACTATCCGGAACGGTTCACCGCCGGTGTGCCAGTCGATCGTCTCGATCGGCGTCATGCTCGTCATCGGCGTCATGCTCCTTGTCATCCCCGTCATGCTTCTTGTCATCGCCGTCATGCTTCTTGTCATCGCCGTCATCCCTGTCATCGCCGTCATGCTCCGAGGTATGCCTCGACGACCTGCGGGTCGGCACGTAGTTCGTCGGCCGACCCGGTTACCGTCACCCGGCCGGAGTCGAGAACGTAGCCGCGGTGAGCTACTTTCAGCGCAGCCCGTGCGTTCTGTTCGATGAGCAGCACCGCCGTTCCCGCTTGGTTGATCGAGACGATGGCCTCCATGACCTGGGACACGACCAACGGCGCGAGACCCATGGACGGTTCGTCCAACATGATCAGCCGGGGTCCGGCGATCATTGCCCGCCCGATCGCGAGCATCTGTTGCTCGCCGCCGGAGAGGGTGCCGCCCTGCTGGTTGCGGCGTTCGGCCATCCGCGGGAACAGGTCGTATACCTGGTCGATCCGTTTGCCGATCACTGCGCTGTCTCGCACGGTGTAGCCGCCGAGCTGGAGGTTCTCGTGCACGGTCAACCGCGAGAAGATCCGCCGACCTTCCGGCACCTGCAGGATCCCGCGCTCGACGATCGACCACGGCGTCGCCGCGGTGATGTCGTCGCTGTATGCCGTGATGGACCCGGCCCGGGACCGGACCACGCCGGAGATCGTCGATACCGTCGTCGACTTGCCGGCGCCGTTGTTGCCGAGGAGGGCGACGATCTCGTTTTCTCCGACGGTGAGATCGAGACCCCGCAGGGCCTCCACCTTGCCGTAGGCGACCTCGAGCCCCGTGATGTCGAGGACTGTGCTCACTGCCGCACCTCCAGCTCCGGGTCACCCGGAGTCGCTTCGGCCGCGATCCGTTCCGCCTCCGCGTGCGCGTCCTCGTCTTCGGCACCGAGGTATGCCTCGATGACGGCCGGGTTTGACCGGATCTGGGCCGGCGTGCCGTCGGCGATCTCCTTGCCGTAGCTGAGCACGACGATCCGCTCGGATACGTTCATGACCAGACCCATGTCGTGCTCGATCAGGACCACCGCGATTCCGAGACCGGCGATGCGTTGCATGAGGTCGAGCAACCGCTTCTTCTCTCCGTGGTTCAGTCCGGCGGCAGGCTCATCCAGCAGGAGCATCCGGGGCTCACGGGCCAGAGCCCGGGCGATCTCGACCCGCCGCTGCTCGCCGTACGGGAGGTTGCGGATCTGTATGGTGCGGTCGTACTGCATCCCCACGAAGTCGAGCCACTTTTCCGCTTCGTCGGTAGCCGCGTCCTCGGAGCGCCGGTAGCGCGGTGTGTGCAGTATCGCGTCCAGGAAGTTCTGCCTGATGCGTACGTGCATCCCGGCCCGCACGTTGTCGAGGACCGACATGTCGCCGAAGAGCCGGAGGTTCTGGAATGTCCGCGCAATGCCGCTCGCGGCGATGACGGCAGGCCGCTTTCCGGTGATGTCGGTGCCCGCGAATGTCACGGAGCCCGCCGACGGCTTGTAGAAGCCGGTAATGCAATTGAAGGCGCTCGTCTTGCCGGCGCCGTTCGGCCCGATGACCGCCAGCACCTCACCCTCACGGACTGAGAAGGTCAGGCCGTCGACGGCGCGGACACCGCCGAAGGACACGGCCATGTCCTTGACATCGAGGAGGACTGTGCTCACGAGGCACCTCCCAAGTTGGTGGTCGATGCTTGCCGCTTGCGCCGCTTCGGTTCCCCGATGTGTGCCGGCAGCAGTCCTTGGGGGCGGAAGATCATGATGACGATCAGCAGCAGGCCGAATATGAGGTAGCGCCAGTTCTGCGCATCGCGCAGCAGCTCGGGCAACAGCGAGATCGCCAGAGCCCCGACGACGACACCCGGGGTGGACCCCATACCGCCCAAGACGACGGCCATCAAAATGAGTGCCGACCACAGGAAATTGAAGCTCGGCGGTGAGATCGCCGTCTGGTGGGCGGCGAAGAGCACACCCGCGATGCCGCCGAAGATCGCACCCGCAATGTATGCCGTGAACTTCACCTTGTAGGTATGGATGCCCATCGCCTCGGCGGCGTCCTCATCCTCACGGACGAAGCGCCACGCCCGGCCGAGCCTGCCACGCCCGAGCCGGCTCGAAAACAGCACGGCCAGACAAACGATGACGGCGGTGACCCAGTAGACCGCGACGTCGGACCGTAGTCCGAAGTTGCCCAGGTCGGGGATGCCATACAAGCCGTTCGGTCCGCCGGTGAAATCGAGATTGTTCGCGGTGATGCGGATGATCTCTCCGAAGCCGAGAGTGACGATCGCCAGGTAGTCGCTGCGGAGCCGAAGTGTCGGCCCGCCGATGATGAGTCCACCGGCGACCGCGGCAGCCACGACCACAGGAATGGTCGCGATCATCGGCCACCCGTATTTCGTCGACAGGACACCCGAGGTGTATGCGCCGATCGCGAAGAACGCGGCATACCCGAGGTCGAGGAGTCCGCAGAAGCCGACCACGATGTTCAGCCCGACCGCGAGCATCACGAAAATGAGCGCGTCCGTGGCGATTTGAATCACATAGGTGCTCGAGTCGAGATACGGCAGCACCAGCGCGAGGAGGGCTACGACGGCGCCGAGCCATTTGCTCGCGAGGACACCCGACAGCGCGCGCGACAGTTGCGCGCCGCCCGGCTTCGGACTCCCTACGCCCCTCCCAGCGAGCGCGACATTCGCAGGTGCACGTTCCTCGACGGCCCGAACGTATGCCGAGCCATCCTCGTCTGCCCGCAAGGCCGACTTGTCGTTCATCACACACGCTCCGTGACACGCTCGCCGAGCAGCCCTGTCGGGCGCACGGTCAGGAAGAGGATGAGAAAGCCGAACGCGAAGACATCACGCCATTGACTGCCGAGGAACGCGACACCGAACGACTCGAGCAGACCGAGCACCATCGCGCCGAGCACGGCTCCACGCAGGTTCCCGATGCCACCGATGACCGCCGCGGTGAACGCCTTGAGCCCGATGACGAAGCCCATCAGGAAGTCGATCTTCCCGTAGTACACGCCGGCCATGACTCCCGCCGCGCCCGCCAGCGCGGACCCGAGGAAGAAGGTCCGGGAGATGACGCGATCGACGTTGACCCCCATGAGCAGACATGCCTTCGGGTCCAGCGCGATCGCCCGCATTGCGCGGCCCGATCGGGTCTTCCGGACCAGGGTGTCGAGCGCGACCATGAGCGCGACGGCGATCGCCATCATCGCGAGCTGCGCGTACGTGATCCGCGCTCCGGCGATGTCCAATGCACCGCCGCTCACACCGATCGGATACACCTCCGGGTTCGGGCCGTACGCCACCGCGATGCCGTATTCCAGCGCGAAACTCGCACCCACTGCTGTGATGAGGACCGACAGCCGCGGTGCGCTCCGCAAGGGGCGGTAGGCGACCCGCTCGAGGATGACACCGAACGTTCCGGTCCCGATCATCGCGACGAGCATGATGACGACGAGAGCCAGGAAACCGCCGCCGAGCGCGCCGGCGCCGACGCTCAGCGTGGTGAAACCGGCGAATGCGCCGAGCATGTAGATGTCGCCGTGGGCAAAGTTCAGCAGCTTGATGATCCCGTAGACCATCGAGTAGCCCAGGGCGACCAGGGCGTAGAACGACCCGACGAACAGGCCGTCGAGCACGAGTTGAGGGAGATTATCCATGCGTTTTCCCAGCATGTGAGAGAAATCAGGGCGGGAGAGAAGTGTTGAAAGTGTTGCGTAACAATCGAAATGCCGGGTGGCTGGCCGAGGCAGGGCGGCCACCCGGCGCCTCTCACTTGTTGAGGGCGAAATCGTCACCCCGCACGACCAGGATGTCGAATCCACCCTCGGTCAGCGTGTGCTCGGGCGTGAACTGCAACGGGCCGGAAAAAAGTTTGAACCCGTTGATCTGCATGAGCGCCTTCGTAACGGCTTGACCGTCCGTGGAGCCAGCGAGCCTGACCGCTTCCGCGGCAACCCGTACGGCGTCGTAAGACTGGGTGGAGTATGGGCCGGGCGCGGAGCCGAACTTGTCCTGGTACTTCTTGACCCAGGCCTGACCATCCGGGACGGTCTGCGGTGTCTCGGTCATCGTCGCGAACACGCCCTGCGCATTCTGCTGACCGGCGATCTGGACCAGCTTCTCGTCGACCGTTCCATCCGCGACCATGATCTTGCCCTGATAGCCGGCGGCCTTGAGCTGCTTGATGATCAGACCACCCTCTTGGTAATAGCCGGTCCAGTAGACGAAGTCCGCATGGGAACTCATCACGGCGTTGACAGCGCCGGAATAGTTCGATTCTCCGGCGGTGACCGACTGGTGGGTGACGACGTTGACACCGAGCGACTGCAGATCCTGCCCAGCGCGCTTGGCGATGTCGGTCGAATATGACGTGTTGTCATCAAGCAGGGCGACAGCCGTGCTGCCCTGCGACTTGATGAACTTCGATGCGGCCTCCGCCTGTTGGACGCCGGTGCCGTTGATCATGAAAACGTTGGGCAGCTTCTGCGCGACGAGGTCCGCGGAGTTCGCCGCCGGGATGATCATCGGGATGTTCGCCTTGTTGAAGATGCTCAGCGTCGGCAGGGTCGCGGAGGAGCAGTAGCCACCGACAGAGATGTCGATGTGGTCACTGACGAGCTTCGCGGCACCGGCAGCGGCCGTCCTCGGGTCGCATCCCTCGTCCGAGACGGTGAGCGCGAGCTTGCGGCCGCCGACCCCGCCCTGCGCGTTGATCTCGTCGACCGCGAGCTGGGCACCGTTCTGCATATTCGGACCGATTGCCGCCGAACTGCCGGTCAACGGCGTGAGCATGCCGAGGTTGATCGTGCCGGTGGTTCCGGAGCCGTTGCTTCCGGAACCTCCTTGGGTGAGGTTGTTGCCGCACGCGGCGAGGCTGAGCCCGATCACCATGGCGGCCGCCATCACGGCGCCGCGACGAATGAGGGTCATTGGGTCACTCCATCTTGCGTGGCCCGCCGATGGACGGACCATCCAGTTAGCCGAGGCCGAGCCGCGACTGAATAAACACTTGCATCACATGTGATATGTGACATTTCACATACCATAGCGCCTGCGGCGGATATTTTGTGAGTTTTCTCCTTTTAACGACACGTAACTTCTGCGGTCCACACCAGGCGGCGCACTAGAAAGCTCAGAGGGTGGAACCCGATGGTTAGGGGTCGGATGGATCGAGCATGTACTGCGCGGTTCCGGTGATCCACGCGCGACCGGTGATCGACGGACTCCGGGTCGCTGATGCTCCTTGCACGACAACCGTCGCGGTCATCCGACTCCTCCAATCCGGTGTCGTGTCACAGCGCGTCGCACGCATCATGCGGTACTGTGACATGCACCACTGGTGACAGTATTGCAATTTCACATTGCAATGGCAATAGGTTCGCCGTAGGTTGATCGCCATCGAACCGGCCGAGCGGTAACACCTGGAGAATGTGCTATTACAAAATGACACCGGACGAAGCTCGGCTTCTCTCACAACCAGGAACCGGGGTGGGCATATGGCACCAGTTGAGCAGCTGGCACTCAAATCCGTCCGCTCTCGAACCACCTTGAGAGGGCAGGTCTCCGAGGCCCTGCGCTCGGCACTGATCACCGGCGAGATGAAGCCCGGAGTGGTCTATCCAGCCCCACTGCTGGCCGCTCAGCTCGGAGTGTCGGCGACTCCTGTGCGCGAAGCCATGCTCGAGCTGGTTCGCGAAGGGCTGGTCGAAGTTGTCCGGAACACCGGCTTCCGCGTCACCGAGATGAGCGACGCCGAACTCGACGATCTCGTGGAGCTACGCCTGCTGATCGAGGCGCCGATCATGGGTGCGGTGGCAGAGTTCTGCGAGGGTGATACTGCGCGTCGCGTCGCAGAACTTCGCCCACTCGCTCGTCAACTCGTCGAGGCGGCCGAAGCTGTCGACCTGCGTGGCTACACCCAACTCGACACCGAATTCCACATCCGCTTCCTGGCGTTGCACGGCAACCCGAGGATCGTCGAAGAAGTTCGCGGACTGCGCAGTCGCAGCCGCCTCTACGGCCTCGAATCACTGGCCGCGGAAGGCAACCTGGTGGCGACGACTATCGAACATGAGCAAATGATCGATCTTGCCCTGGCCCGAGATCGTGCTGGCATGGTGGACTTGGTCCGCACACATATCGGCCACGTCCGGCGCGAGTGGGCCTCGCATCGCCCAACCACCGGCTAAGTGGAGCAGTTCCGGCACGACGAAGCGGAATCGTGGCCGGGTGAAGGCCCAGTTCTCACTGGTCCGCGTCACGCCCGGGGTCGGCCGGGTCGGATGGTTTGTCGGCCCAGATTCCGCGGACGTGGCCGATGTGGCGGCGCATGAGCTGCTCGGCACCCTGGGCGTCGTATCTGTCGATGAGGTCGAGCAGCTCGGTGTGCTCATGGGCGGAGGCAACGAGCTGGCCGCGGTCGGCCAGGCTCTTGAGCCCATAGATTCGGGAGCGGGCGCGCAACGATCGCACCGTCTCGACCAATTGCGGGTTGCCCGCCAAACTCAGCAGTTTGGTGTGGAATTCCATATCCATGGTGATATGGGTGATGAGGTCGTGCGCGGCGGCGGCGTTCTCGATGCCCTCGGCGAGCGGACGAAGTTCGGCAATGCGCTCGGGGTCGACGCCGGACTCGACGATGCGGCGCACCGTCGGAACTTCGATCAGCATGCGGAGCTCGGTCAGGTGGTCCAGTTCTTCCTCGGACGGTTCAGTGACCCGGAATCCCTTGTTACGGACCGCCTCGACGAGTCCTTCCTTGGCGAGGTCGATCATCGCTTCGCGGACCGGGGTGGCCGATACGCTGAATTGTTCGGCCAGGGCCGGGGCCGAGTAGACCACTCGGGGGCGCAGCTCCCCGGAGATGACAGCGCCGCGTAGGGTCTCGATGATCTCCTCGCGGATGTTGGGACGGCGCTGGAAGGCCACAAGTGCCGGTGTGGCCGTGTCGCTCACGGACATCGGTTCCTCCTCGAATACATGTGTCTCGGGGAGATCGTCGAGGGTCCCCGTGCGGTTGCCCAACCGAACCTGCCGCACAGCGTGGCTTCGACCGCAACGGCTCATGTGCAATATTACATGGCATTGTGGACGAGATATCGACCTCGCCCTGCTCGGGCGGATTGGTCCGCGCTGCGAACGCGGGCCCTGCGGCGTCGGCGTCCCCACCGACCGGAGTTGCACCTCCCGAACCCCGATCGGGCCGGTACATCAACCGCGCGAAAGATCGCGGTCAAGGCCGCACCTCGGCCGCGATGGCTCGCATACCCCCGTTCAAGTGAGCTGACATCCCCACGTACGAACCAACTCACCGAACTGCCTGACCTGCGAAAATGCGAAAGGCGCGGAACTAAATCCCTTGGATTTAGTCCGCGCCTATCGCATTTGGGTGAGTGACGGGACTCGAACCCGCGACAGCCAGGATCACAACCTGGTGCTCTACCAACTGAACTACACTCACCATCGCCGGTGAATCACCAGCGCGGTCGATATTAGCGTGTGAACCCCTCGAGTCCCTAATCGGTTTCTGACGTCGCGTTTTGCTCGCCCGCATCGGTGCCACCGCTCAGTTCGTTCGCGACGGCGGCGATCTCCGTGGTCGACGGGCCAGGCGCGGCGACGAAGGCTGTGCGCCGGTAGTACTCCAGCTCGCGGATGGATTCCTTGATATCGGCCAAGGCGCGGTGGGTCAGGCCCTTCTCCGGCTGGCCGAAGTAGATGCGCGGATACCAGCGGCGGCACAGTTCCTTGATGGAACTCACATCGATCATCCGGTAGTGCAGATGTGCGTCGAGTGCGGGCATATCGCGGGCGATGAAGCCGCGGTCGGTTGCGATGGAATTGCCGGCCAGTGGCACCGTGCCCGCGGTCGGGGCGTATTCGCGGATGTAGTCGAGTACCTGCTGCTCGGCGTCGGCGAGGGTGACCGTGGAGCGGCGCACTTCTTCGGTCAGGCCCGAACGTGCGTGCATATCGGCGACCACCTGCGGCATGGCGGCCAAGGCTGCGTCGTCGGCGTGGATGACGATATCCACGCCGTCACCGAGAACATTGAGGTCGCTATCGGTCACGAGCGCGGCCACCTCGATCAGCTTGTCGCTGTCGAGGCGCAGGCCGGTCATCTCACAATCCATCCACACCACGTATTTGTCGGACACCTCGGCAACATTAGCCGTATTTATCGGCGATGCCTTCGGCGTACCTGTTCGCGGCAGCTGCTCGCTCTCACTTCGCTCGAAACCGGAGCTTGTGCCGGTGCTGTTTGCGCAGGAGTGCATGTCACCACTGGGTTGAGCCGACTCAGTGGGAGCAGCGGTTATAGAGTTTGCGGGAGGTCGGCGGATGCGTTTTCGGCATGACAGCTAACAGTGGGGAAGCAGTCAGGGGCAGACCAGACGGAGGACGCCATGAACGCAGGATCGCGAAGCGATTCGATGGGGGGTGGTGGTCGGGAGCCGGGCGGGCCAACCCCTCAGGAGAAGGCGGCCGCGGCACGGAAAGCGGCCGAGGAGGCGGCGCGCGTGGCCGCCGAAGCTGCCGCCGCGGCCGAGGCCGCCGAACGCGAGTTGGCCGAGCAGGAGGCGGCCGCCGCGACAGCGGATCCGAATGCGGCGAAAGCGGTGGCACAGGCCGCTGCCGCGCAATCCAGGGCCGCCGTGACGGCGCAGACCGCGGCCGCCAGCGCTGCCGCGGCGGAATCCGCGCAATTGACGGCGAAGACCGCGGAACAGTCGGTGGCGCAGGAGATCGCGGCCGGGTACGCGTGCGACGGTGCGGCGCTGGAATTGGGCACCGTTGTCGTGGACGGCGTCGTGGATCCGACTGCGCGCGTGCGGATTCCGATGCGCACCATGAACCGGCACGGGCTTGTCGCCGGTGCGACGGGTACCGGTAAGACGAAAACGTTGCAGGGCATTGCCGAACAGCTGTCGCGGGCCGGGGTTCCGGTGGTACTCGCCGATATCAAGGGTGACCTGTCGGGGCTCGCGCAGCCTGGGCAGACGAATGACAAGCTCAGCGCCAGGGCGGCCGAGACCGGTGCGCCCGGCTGGGCGCCGGCCGGCTATCCGACCGAATTCGTCTCGCTCGGCACCGGCGGAGTCGGCCTGCCGATCCGTGCGACCATCACCGCATTCGGCCCGGTGTTGCTCAGTAAAGTGTTGGGACTCAACGAAACTCAGGAGTCCACGCTCGGGCTGATTTTCCACTGGGCGGACAGGGCGGGGCTCGGTCTGCTGGATCTGAAGGATCTGCGCGCGGTCATCACCCACCTCACCAGCCCAGAGGGCAAGGAGGATCTCCATGGCATCGGTGGGGTTTCGGCGGCGACCGCTGGGGTGATCCTGCGCGCGCTGGTGAATCTCGAGGCCGACGGTGGTGACACCTTCTTCGGTGAGCCCGAACTGGATCCGGCCGATCTGCTGCGCACCGCGGGCGGTCAGGGCGTGATCACGCTGTTCGAACTCGGCGCACAGGCGGCGCGGCCGGTGATGTTCTCGACCTTCCTGATGTGGGTGCTCGCCGATCTGTACCAGACGCTGCCCGAGGTCGGCGATGTCGAAAAGCCCAAGCTGGTCTTCATTTTCGACGAGGCGCACCTGCTATTCGCGGATGCCTCGAAGGCATTCCTGGAGCAGGTGGAGCAGACGGTCAAGCTGATCCGATCCAAGGGCGTCGGCGTCTTCTTCTGCACTCAGCTGCCCACCGATATCCCGAATTCGGTACTCTCCCAACTCGGTGCGCGCATTCAGCATGCGCTGCGTGCCTTCACCCCCGACGATCAAAAGGCGCTGTCCAAGACCGTACGCACCTACCCGAAGACCGGTGTCTATGACCTGGAGCAAGCGCTGACCTCGTTGGGTACCGGTGAGGCGATCGTGACAGTGCTTTCCGAGCAGGGCGCGCCGACTCCCGTGGCGTGGACCAGGATGCAGCCGCCACGCTCCCTGATGGACACCATCGGCGCGGCGCAGATCAAGTCGCGGGCGCTGTCCAGCGCGCTGGCCGCGAAGTACGGCCAGACCATCGATCGTGAGTCCGCCTATGAGATCTTGGCCGCGAAAGTCGCCGCGGCCCAACAGGAAGCGGAGGCGCCCCCGGCGCCAGGGCGTTCCAAGGCCGCCCCCGAAGCGGAATCCGCCGCCGAGCGCATTATGAAGAATCCGGCGGTGAAGAGCTTCCTGCGTTCGGCCGCGACCGCAGCAGGTCGGGAGATCAGCCGCAGCATTTTCGGCACCCGCAAGCGCTGAGTGTGCGTGGAAAACCTGGACCGCCGACGGTGCGGTCGGCGGTCGGTTGTTTGCGAATAGTCGGTGCCCGATATATCAGCCCTGCCGCCGGACAAGTCGATGACCGGCGGCGCGCCTGTCAGTTGCCGATATCGCGGGCGAGTAGATCGTCGGTGGTTTCGCGGCGGATCAGTTGGCGGGCACGCCCGTCGCGTACCGCGATGACCGGTGGTCGACCGACGCTGTTGTAGGACGAGGCGAGACTGTGGTGGTAGGCGCCGGTGCACGGCACCGCGAGCACCTCGCCGGGGCGCAGGTCGGCCGGGAGTCGGACATCGGTGGCCAGCACATCGCCCGCCTCGCAGTAGCGACCCGCCACCGTCGCGGTCATCTCCGGACCACAGGGATGCCGATTGGCAACGACCACTTCGTATTTCGCGCCGTACAGTGCGACGCGGGCGTTATCGCCCATACCGCCGTCGACGGTGACGTAAGTCCGGCCGCCGTCGATGTGCTTGATCGAGAGCACCCGGTACAACGTCACCCCAGCGCGCGCAACGATGGCGCGACCCGGTTCCAAGGCGATATTCGGGCGCGGGAAGTGGTGGCGGGCGCAGGCCGCGTCCAAGGCGTCATCGATGATGTCGGCGAGTTCAGTCAGATTCATCTCGGCGTCGCCGCTGCGGTAGGCAACCGCATGTCCGCCGCCGAGGTCGAGATCGGTGAGGATGCGGCCGTGATCCGCACGGACCCTCGCCATTTCGCCGATCACCCGGCGTACCGCCTCACCGTAATGGTCCGGATCGTAGATCTGCGAACCGAGGTGGCAGTGGAAGCCGATCAGTTCGAGGTTCGGCTGGCGCATAATGCGTTGGACCGCCTCGGTGGCCGGATCGCTGCCGATCGGAAAACCGAATTTCTGGTCCAGCACACCGGTTTTCACGGCCGGATGCCCGTGCACATCGATGCCGGGGGACAGTCGCAGCAGGACTTGTTGCGGTCGAGTGGCCACTGCCGATAGCAGGGTGATCTCGGTCAGCGAATCGACCACGATCCGGCCGACCCCGCTGTGCACGGCAACCGCGAGCTCGTCGAAGGATTTTCCATTGCCGTGCAATACGATTCGCTTCGGATCGACACCGGCCGCCATGGCGATGGCGAGTTCGCCCGCCGAGCATACGTCGATCGAAAGTCCTTCCTGGGTAACCCATTCCGCGACCGCGCGGATCATCAGCGCCTTGCCCGCGTAGATGATCTCGGCCTCCGGGAAGGCCTTCTTGTAGGCCCGGCAGCGGGTGCGGACCTCATGCTCGTCGAGCACATAGGTGGCGGTGCCGTGCTGGTCGGCAATATCGGCCAAGGCGACCCCACCGAGGGTGATTCTGCCGTCGCCGTCATAGTGGGTATCCTGCGGCCAGACGGCGGAGTCGAGCCGCGAAGGGCTTCCCGATCGTAGCGAGGGGAAGATTTCGAGCAGCGTCACGTGATTCTCCTGGGTGCGCCCCCGCTTTCTCGGGCATGCGGGGCCGATATCAGGACTACGCCGGTACCTATTGATCATGGGTGATGCTGACGGTTCCTTGACGCACCGCCAATGTTTCCTGACGGGTTGCTGATCAGCACTGTGCCGCGGCCCGCACCCCGCTGTTTCTCAGCCGCCGAGCTTCTTGTAGAACGCACCGGCGACCGGGGCGGTGAGGGCGCGGGGGCCGTATTGGCCTGCGACGCTCATGCCCTTGCTGATCAGGCCGGGGACCACGCGCATCTTGTTCCGGGCAAGGGCATCGATGGAGATCTTGGCCGTGTACTCGGAGGTGACCCACATGAAGTCGGGCACCATGCGGTCGACGATGGAGGCATCGGCCGGATCGGGGTTTTCGGTGCGGACCGGGCCCGGGGCGAGCAGGGTGACGTGCACGCCGGAGCCCTTCAATTCGCCACGCAGCGATTCGGAGAAGGTATTTGCGAAGGCCTTGCTCGCCGCATAGGTCGCATTGTTCGGAATCGGCATATTGCCCGCCGCCGAACCGCTGATCAGGATGCCGCCGCTACCCCTTGCGATCATGCCGGGCAGCACGGCCAACGTGAGGTCGTGCACGGCGACGGCATTGAGCTCCATCTGGGCTCGCTCGTAGGCCGGATCCAATTCGGCGACCGCACCGAAGGTCGCGATACCGGCGTTATTGCACAGGATCGAAATATCGCGCGCCGCCAACTCCTTGACCAGCGCCCCCCGCGCCGTCCGATCGGCCAGATCGACCGCCCGCACCTCCGCGGCGATCCCATGCGCCAACGTCAACCGCTGCGCAAGTTCGGTCAACACCTCACCGCGCCGCGCGACCAGAATCAACGAATACCCGCGAACAGCAAGCTCAGCGGCGAGCGCGGTGCCGATGCCGGACGAGGCGCCGGTAACGACCGCGCGATTTTCGGAGGTAGGGGAGGGCAGACTCACGAGAGGAGCCTAGGGGATCCGAATGCGAGGCGTCGGCACCACCCATGCCTGCCCCGATTCGACGGGATCACCTCGCGGATCTCTGCGTCAGTCGAGAATGCCTTGGTGGCGGGGTGTTCTCGCGTGGCCTGCACCACTGCATGGTGGTCGAGGGGCCGGCATCGCACCGCAGGGTGCGGCGGAGTGCGCCGTCTGCCCGTGCTGCGCACGGAATCGCGGGCGTGAAAATGTGCGCGGTGGACGGGGACCTCCAGGGCAACGGCACGGTGGGTGGCGCCGCTACAAGCGCGCCGCGAGTCGCGTGCCCTGGTCGATCGCGCGCTTGGCGTCGAGTTCGGCGGCGAGGTCGGCGCCGCCGATCAGGTGGATATTGGCACCGGCGGCGCGCAGCGGCTCTTCGAGTTCGCGTACGGATTCCTGGCCCGCGCAGATGATGACATTGTCGACCGGGATCAGTTGGGGGCGTTGGCGTTTCTCGCCGAAGCTGATGTGCAGGCCGTTGTCGTCGATGCGTTCGTAGTTGACGCCGCCGACGTGCTCGACGCCTTTCGCCTTCAGCGCGGCGCGGTGCACCCAGCCGGAGGTCTTGCCGAGATCCTTGCCGAACGGAGTCGACTTGCGTTGCAGCAAAACGACTTCGCGGGCGGCGGGGGCGGGCCTTGGCTCGGTGAGCTGGCCGCGGGTCTGCTCGTCGGCCGAGTCGACGCCCCACTCTTGCTTCCACTCGTCGAGCTCGAGGGTGGGATGTCCGTCGACGGTCAGGAATTCGCTCACGTCGTAGCCGATGCCGCCCGCGCCGATGACGGCGACGCGCTTGCCGACCGTCTGCTCCTCACGCACGAGTTCGGCATAGGACAGCACCATCGGGTGGTCGATGCCAGGAATATTCGGAATGCGCGGGCGCACACCGGTGGCCAGCACGATCTCGTCGTAGCGCGCGTCGAGCAACTCCGCCGCGGTGACCCGCTTGTTCAGATGCAGAATCACGCCCGTGACCTCCAGCATCCTGGTGTAGTAGCGGATCGACTCGTTGAACTCCTCTTTGCCCGGAATACGGCGGGCGATATCGAACTGCCCGCCGACCTTGTCGTCGGCCTCGAAAAGGTCTACGCGGTGCCCACGTTCGGCGAGATGCACCGCCGCTGACAGCCCGGCCGGACCCGCGCCGACCACCGCTACGCGCTTGGTGCGCCGTGTCGGCAGCAGCTTCAGGTGGGTTTCATGGCCCGCGCGCGGATTCAACAGGCATGAGACCGTCTTGTGCTGGAAGGCGTGGTCCAGGCACGCCTGATTGCACGCGATGCAGGTATTGATCTCGTCGACCCGGTTAACCCGCGCCTTGTTCACCCATTCCGGATCGGCGAGGAACGGCCGCGCCAGCGAAACCAGTTGCGCATCACCGCGCGTGAGGATCTCCTCGGCGATCTCGGGCATATTGATCCGGTTGGACGCGCAGACCGGAATGTTCACCTGCGCGGTGATCTTCGCGGTGAATTCGACGAATGCCGCCCGCGGCACCGAGGTGACGATGGTCGGCACCCGCGCCTCGTGCCAGCCGATATCGGTATTCAGAATGCTGGCGCCTGCGGTCTCGAGTTCCCTTGCCAGCGTGACGATTTCGTCGAACGTCTGCCCCTGCTCGACCAACTCGGCCATGGACAAACGGAATACGATGATGAAGTCCGGACCGACTGCCGCGCGGGTGCGGCGCACGATCTCCACCGCTAGGCGGCGGCGGTTCTCCGGGGAGCCGCCCCATTTGTCGGTGCGTTTATTCGTGCGCGGCGCGAGGAACTGGTTGATGAAATAGCCTTCACCGCCCATGATTTCGCAACCGTCGTAGCCCGCGAACTGGGCCAGCTTCGCGCAGCGCACATAGTCATCGATGGTCTGCTCGACCCCGCGCGCGGAGAGCTTGCGCGGCCGGAACGGATTGATCGGAGCCTTGATCGAGGATGCCGAAACACTGCTCGGCATATAGGAATAACGGCCGGCGTGCAGGATCTGGATGGCGATCTTGCCGCCTTCTTCGTGTACGGCCTTGGTGATCACCCGGTGCCGGTAGGCCTCGGACTTATTGGTGAGCTTCGCGCCGAACGGCAGCAGCCAGCCGGTGCGATTCGGCGCGTAGCCGCCGGTGATGATCAGACCCACTCCGCCGCGGGCCCGTTCGGCGAAGTAGGCGGCGAGCCGGTTGGTATCCCAGGCGCGATCCTCCAGCCCGGTATGCATCGACCCCATGATCACGCGGTTGCGCAGCGTGGTGAAGCCGAGATCGAGAGGCTCGAAAAGATGGGGAAACGAACTCATCGCTGAGTCTCACCTTTCTTCGGGTCCGCATGCGAGGCTGTTGCACGAGGTAGCAGGGCTTGCAGTACTTCGTCGCACCATTCGACGAATCCGGACTCCACGCGGATGCCCGCGCGCAGCACGAGGTACTGATGCAATGGGGTACCGGAGAGCTGATCCGGTGCCGGGCTCTGTCCATCGGGGGGCGACCCCCCGAATCCCCCGAAATCGCGTTTCTCGATGAGCCGAAACAACTCGAGGCGCTGATTGTGCTGCTCGCGATGCCGGGCGACCTCATTGCAGAGCGCGCCGATATCGCCGTGTGCAGCGGCGCGGATCTTCACGCCGAGCTCATTGCGCGGCATCGAGGTATCGGTCGGAGTGGCGATCCAGCGCGCCAGTTCGACGCGGCCCGCCTCGTTCACCGAGTAGACCTTCTTATCCGGCCTGCCCTCCTGGGCGACCGTCTCACTGCTGAGCCAGCCGGATTCCTCCATGCGCTTGAGCACGCGATAGATCTGCTGGTGGGTGGCGCGCCAGAAGAACCCGATGGATTTGTCGAAGCGGCGCGCCAGCTCATACCCCGAACCGGCGCGCTCGGTCAGCGATACCAGCAGCGCATGTTCGAGTGCCATGACGCCAGGCTATAGTTACACTCAGTACTATGCAACTGAGTGCATATCGAGGGCCGTATCGGGAGTTGGCCCGCCTGCCGACGGAATCCGCACTAGGCTGCGCCCATGAGCGCCACATCGCGCAGCGATTTCGATGAGGGTGGTGGCCGAGTGACAGGTGGGGCGGAGGTTGACGCACGGGCGACTGTCGGGCAGGCCGCCGGGCGCGCGCAAGTCGTGGCATGGGGGTTGTGGGACTGGGGGGCCTCGGCATTCAATGCCGTGATCCTGACCTTCGTCTTCTCGGTGTACCTCACGAATAAGGTCGGCGACGATCTGCCGGGCGGTGTATCGCCGAGTGCGTGGCTCGGCTGGGCCCTCGGCATCGCGGGTTTCGTGGTCGCACTCACCGCGCCGATCAGCGGTCAGCGCTACGACGCGAGTGCGAAACGTAAACGCTCACTCGGCGTGTTGACCGCGCTGACCATCCTGACGATGGCGCTGATGTTCTTCGTCCACGACGACTATCACTACTTCTGGCTCGGCCTCGTCCTGCTCGGCTTCGGCTCCGCATTCTTCGAACTGGCAGGCGTGCCCTACAATGCCATGCTGCGTCAGGTCTCCACCCCTACCGATGTCGGTCGGGTCTCCGGATTCGGTTGGGCCATGGGCTATTTCGGCGGCATCTTCATCCTGCTGATCAGCTACTTCGGCTTCATCTCCGGCCACGGTGATAACCGCGGCCTACTCGGCGTCCCCATTGATGACGGTACGAATATCCGATTGGTCGTGATGCTGGCCGCCGTCTGGTTCGCAGCCTTCGCCCTGCCGGTGCTCTTCGCTGTACCCGAATTACCGCATACCGATGCCGATCCCGGCGCGGCGAAGGCTGGATTCTTCGGCTCGTACCAGGTGCTGTGGCGGGATCTGCGCGAGTTGTGGGCCGTGGATCGACGCACCGTCGGCTTCCTGGTCGCCGCCGCGATCTTCCGCGATGGTCTGGCCGGCGTATTCACCTTCGGCGCGATCCTGGCCGTGCGGGTCTACGGTATCGCCGACTCCGATGTATTGCTGTTCGGCATTGCCGCGAATGTCGTTGCGGCACTTGGTGCGCTCACCGCGGGCCGATTCGACGATCGTCTCGGTCCGAAGATCGTGATCGTGACATCGCTGGTCGCCATGGTGATATGTGGCATCGCGCTGTTGATCGTGTCCGGTCCGGTCATGTTCTGGGTCTTCGGCCTACTGCTCACCATCTTCGTCGGCCCGGCCCAGTCCGCCGCCCGTTCGTTCCTCGCCCGGCTGGCCCCACCCGGCCGCGAGGGGCAGATGTTCGGCCTCTACACGACCACGGGCCGCGCCGTATCCTTCCTCGCTCCAGCACTTTTCGGTTTCTTCGTCTGGGCCTTCGACGCGGACCGCGCGGGCATTGTCGGCATTCTGGTGGTCCTGACCGTTGGTGTCGCTGCCCTGCTGCCCGTCCGTAGCCCGGACGGCATACCCCAGTCGGGGACATTCGCGCCGTAGACTGACCGGCGATATTCGTCGTGTGGGTCATCGCCGAGGTGTGATGGGCCATGACCTGGAAGTGGAGAACATCCTCCGGGGCAACAAGAGCTGGTCGGAGATCAAGCGATTGCTGAAAGGCCAGTGGCGCAAGGCCGGTCGGCAGGTGCTCAAGGACTACGTCGTCTTCCCGGCACTGACCGGCTCGCTGTTCATCAGCACACTCGCCGGAAACGTCGCCGCGAATCTGGTGCGCAACCTCTGGGCCTTCTCCATCATCTTCTGCGGCCACTTCCCCACGGGCGTACAGACGTTCACCAAGGAGGAGACCGCCGAGGAGACCCGCGGTGAATGGTATGTCCGGCAGATGCTCGGCTCGGCCAATATCACCGGCGGCAATCTGTTCCACATCATGTCCGGCAATTTGTCGCACCAGATCGAGCACCATCTGTTCCCGGATCTGCCCGCGAACCGTTATCCGCAGATCGCCCCGGAGGTCCGGGCGCTGTGCGAAAAGTATGGGATGCCCTACAACACCGGTTCGCTCGGTAAGCAAGTCGGATCGGTCCGGCTGAAGATTTTCAAACTGGCACTGCCGCCGTTCTTGGTCGGGAAAGAGTCCACGTCCGGTGTTATCGTGATGCGACAACGGAACACAACCGAAGTGGGCGGGTGAATGATCGGGAAATTCGAAAGTAACAAGGATCTAATTCAAGAATTGACTTCCTCTGGTGCGCGGCATGTCGGAAATATTGCGAACATCATCACCGGCACCGTCGCGGAGGTCACTCGGGAGATCGGTGAGTGGATCACCGACGCCATCGAGATGAACGAGGCCGCGGCCGCCGCGCGCAAAGATGCCGCGGCGCAGCGCGCCAACGAGCTCGTCGACGATGAGGCCGATGTGTTCTATGACGCGGAAGTCGAGCCGAGCACCTCGTTTGTCGACGCGGAAGTGGTCGAGCCCCACAACGATCGATAGGGGGCTGGAGAACCCCCGGGTGATCACCATAACGGCAGCCTGCGCCGGTGCTCGATCACATCGGTGATCAGGTCCTTGTACCCGTCGGCCAGTTCGGCCAACCGGCTCCACTGCAGCTGGGCGTCATCGTCCAACTGCAGTGGATGCGGCGGCTCGATCGATGCCGATATACCCAATGCATGGTGTGCCGCAACCCATTTCGCCGCCATTCGATCGATGACGGCGCCCAGGGTCTCGGTGTGCAACGAGGCGCCGGTGCGGTGCTGCACATTGTCGGCGACCCAATTGTCGATGTGGCCGACCAGTTCGGTGCGGTATGCGTCGACGTCGTCGACGAGTTGCAGGCACTGCGCGACGCATCCGCTCGACACGTCCGGCGCATGCGCCGCCCGCAGGGCATCGCGCCTGCGTTCGTGGCATTCGACCAGTTCGCGTCCTGAGTCCAGGACACGGTGCCGGTGTCGATTCGGATCGTGGGGTTCGCGAAATGCGCGCAGTAGTGCCGATGGCGATGGCAGCTCGTCGGCTCCGATACGACCCGTTGCGTATTCGGTAGGCATGATGCACGCCCCTGCGGTGACGATGAGTGTATTTGGATGCGCCAGGGCCGAGGAGGATTTCAGCGAGGGGCACCCCTCGGCTCCGGCGCAGCCCCGCACCCGGATCGCCGCCCACACAGCCATCAGCACGGCAAAGAAACCGGGAAATCCGCGACGATGCGATGAGGAAGACGGCCCGAGAAAATCGGGACCTTTTCAGGAAAGCGCGATAGTCGAATCGGCGCAATAGTATGGTGTAAAAGCAGATGAGCTGCCGGGAAATCGTTATGATCCGTTACGGATCGGTCACATAACTGCCGAATTTTCCGGCCCTCGGGAAATCGCTGAGCGCATGGGCAGCAACCACTTCGGGGGAGCGCGAGCGCGACATCGTTCGATCGACTAGCCTCGGTATTTGTGCCCGCCTATGTGTCTTCGCCCGAGTTGACGTTCGGGTTCATGTTCGCGCTGGAAGATCCGGAGCGAATCGCCGAGGTCGTGCGCACGCTCATCCTCCGCAAGACGGTGTCGGTGTTTCGACTCGCGCGCCTGTCCGACGACGACGGACCGCCGGAACGCTATGTCGTGAACTGGGCGGTGGTTCCGCAGATCTCGATCACCACCAGCGCTCCCGACTCGGACGAGCTGGAGGCCGGGCAGATCATGCTGGTGAACGCCTTCCTCGGTGAGGAGGGCGAGGTCAGTCTGTACTCGGCCCAGGGGCAGGCGCCAGGCTGAGGCCCGCGGCGGGGCCATTGCGGCACTGCATGATTCGCCACGGCGGCAGCCACCGTTTCGTTGGCGTGTCGGTATCGGAATGTGGTGTAACCGGACGTCCGTTACGGGACAATCAGGACATTCCTCCCGTTTGTCGAGGCATCGAAGCACCTGGAAGGAGCATCGATTATGGAGCCCGAGAACACCGTCGCTGCGGCTGGCCCGGCCAATCCGGTTCGTGTCCGAGGAGATCTCGATCCCGCGCTATCGCGATGGATGTGGTTGGTCAAATGGATCCTGGCCATCCCACACGCCATTATTCTGATTTTTCTGTACATCGCATACGTGATCGTCTCGGTGGTCGCATTCTTCGCGATTCTGATCACCGGTAACTATCCGCGCGCACTGTTCGACTTCAATGTCGGGGTCATGCGGTGGGGCTGGCGGGTCGGCTTCTACGCCTACTCCGTGCTCGGCACCGATAGGTATCCGCCGTTCAGTCTGCAGTCCGATCCGGACTATCCGGCGGACCTGGAGATCGACTATCCCGAGCAGCTGAGTCGTGGTCTGGTGCTGGTGAAATGGTGGCTGCTGGCCATTCCGCACTACCTGATCCTCGGTGCGATTTTCAGTGCGAGTATGGGCGGCAAGGATAACTGGGGCGGATTCACGCTGGCCAACGCGCTGCTACTGGTCGCGGTGGTGGCACTGCTGTTCACAGCGGTTTATCCGAAGGGGCTGTTCGATTTCCTGCTCGGCCTGCACCGATGGGCCATCCGGGTGAGTGCGTACGCCTCGCTGATGCGTGACGAATACCCGCCGTTCCGGCTCGACCAAGGAGCTCGGGAACCCGAAAACAACTGAATACCAACCGAATCGGGAGCCGGACACCGGCGTCGGTCACCAGGCGGATTCATAGATCCGCCGGACCACGTCCTCGATGTCCGGCTCCTCTATGGACAGGTCGCGAACCTCGGCACGCTCGGAGACGGCAGCGAGAACCTGTGCGGCGGTGGTCGATTCGGCATCGAAGGCCAATCGCTGGCGCATGCCGCCGCCCTCGCTGGTCAACAGCTCGGCGCTGGGCACATCGTCGAGATTGCGGGTCGGTTCGGCCAGATCGACGACCAGCACCCGCCGGGCACCGACGCGCGCCGCGAGTCCGGTCAGTGAACCGTCGTACACCAGACTGCCGCGGTCGACGACGAGCACCCGATCACAGAGCCGTTCGATATCGCCCATGTCGTGTGTGGTCAGCAACAGGGTGGTGCCGCGTTCGGCGCGTTCGGCGCGGAGGAACTCACGTAACCGCTGTTTCGACAGCACATCGAGGCCGATGGTCGGCTCGTCGAGAATGACCAGTTCGGGGGAGTGCAGCAGCGCCGCGGCGACCTCGGCCCGCATGCGCTGCCCGAGCGAGAGCTGGCGCACCGGAGTGTCCAGCGTCTCGGCCATCTCCAATTGTTCGACCAACTCGTAGGTACGTTTCTGCGCGACATCGGATTCCAGCCGATGGATCGCGGTCAGAATCGAAAACGATTCGCGCAGTGGTAGATCCCACCACAGCTGGGAGCGCTGCCCGAATACCACCCCGATCCGGGCGGCGAGTTCGCGCCGCTGTCGCACCGGGTCCAGGCCGCAAGTGCGCACAGCGCCTGAGGTAGGGACCAGGATCCCGGTCAGCATTTTGATTGTGGTCGACTTGCCCGCCCCGTTCGCGCCGATATAGCCTACTGCCGAACCACGTTCGATGCGAAACGTCATCCGGTCGACCGCCGTGAGCGTTTCGCGGCTGTGTCGCCAGCGCTGCCCGTTTCTCCGGTATAGAGTGAATTGCCTTGTCAGGTTGTCGACCTCGATGATCGAGTCCGATAACTCACTGTCCGCCACGCTTATCCGCCGCCTCCCTGATAGTGCCGAGTGCCTAGTCGCCACAGACCCAATGCGAGCAGCCACACCCACAGCGCCGCAAACGGTGCGTACCAGGCCAGCCAGGCCGGCAGCAGCGGTGGGCCGGGTAGGTGCAGCAGTGCGATGGTCGGTAGGTACGCGGTGAACGCGACCGGAATGGCGAGGCCGAATACCAGCTTCAGTGATGTCGGAAATACCGAAGCCGGTTGCATGGCGGCGAAGGAGCCGCCGTAGGTGAAGCTGTTGGTCAGTTCGGCACCGTCGATCAGGTAGAACTGCGCGCCGGCGGCGCAGACGAACAGGCCGCCGAAGAGGGCGATGCCGCTGAGCAGGGTAGTCGTCAGCAGTGCGAGAGTTTGTGGACCCCAGGTGAGATCGTTGCGAACGAGACCGAGTCCGAGCACGATGATCGCCACCGAGGCACGGGCGAATCGGCGCAGCGAGATGTCGCTGGTGATGAGCTGCAGCAGGAGTGGCTGGGGTCGTAGGTGATAGGCGTCGAGCACGCCGAGTCGGATTAGCGTCGGTAGTGAATCCAGGTGGCCGAATAGGACTTGGGCCAGTGCGAATCCGGTGTTGCTCAGACCGAACAGCAGGAGTGCGCCGTCGAGATCGAGCCCGCCGAGCAGATGGACATTGTGGTAGATGACCCACACCTCGACGAATTCGACGATGCCGATCAGGAAGGCGCTGAATACCTCACTGGCGAAGGACAATCGGTATGCGCGCTGGGCTCGCATCCGCGAGCGCAACACCGCGGCGTAGGGAGTGAACCAGGTGCCGGCCGGTAGGGGCGTATACGGGGGCTCAACCACCCTGCACCTCCAGCCTGCGGCGCCCGGCCACCAGCAGCGCCCGGCCGACCGCGCCGACCACGAGTACCCAGAATGCTTGCGCGGCAACGACTATCGCGGCATCCATCTCGGTGACCCGACCCGACAGGACATCGATCGGCGACTGCAGGATCGATGGGAACGGAGTGGCATGCGCGACGGTGCGCAGCCATGCGGGGAACATGTGGACCGGCACGAACAGCCCGGCCAGAAACGTGCCGCAAATCTGGTATAGCACTCGGAGCCCACGGGTTTCCACAACCCAGAATCCGATCAATCCGACGGCGAAAAGGCATAGAAATGACAACGCGACGGCTAGCAGCACGCTGACCAGCCCGAGCACGTAGGGCCCCGGCGTACCCGGCATGACCAGTCCGAAGGTAAGGATGCCGACCAGGACGCTCGGCACGCCGCGCGGCAGGAAGGTGGAAGCCGCGCGGCCGAGATCGATGGCGAGATAACTGAATTGGACATCGACCGGACGCAGGAAGTCGATCGCGATATCGCCGTTCTTGACCCGATCCACCAATTCCAGTGGTGGTCCCATGAATTGGGTCGCCCCGAGCAGTCCCTGGGACAGCCAGACGTAGGCGCCGATCGATCCCGCGTCATAACCGCCGAAACCGCCGGAGGCCCGCACCGCCGAAATCATCACCGCCGCGCGCACGAATCCGAAGACGCAGTTGGTGAACAGGCCGGCGAACATCGCGAGCTTGTACTGGGATTGGCGCCGGAAACCGGCTCGGATGAGGTACAGGTACAGCCGCGCGGTTCGGAGTGCGTGCAGTGCGGCGAGTTGCGATCTGTTGCCCTCTACTTTACCGCGCACAAACGGTTGACTCTACGGCGCGTTGGGGGACGCGCGGTAGGTCAGCGCGCGATTTTTGGAAAAGTGCGACAAACCTGCTGCACCAATGTTAGAAACACAGTCACTTCAGATTTGCCTCATGGGCGATCGCGCACGACAGGAAGGATCGCGATGACTGTCGCCGCTAGCGGCTGCTTGCAGGTCGCTCGAAACGCTACTGCGATGGCCGTTTTCGAGACGCTCGAGTCGAACGTGCGTGGGTACTGCCGGGCCTGGCCGACCGTCTTCGACACCGGCAGCGGCGCCTGGCTGCGCGATGAGAGCGGCAAGGACTACCTGGACTTCTTCGCGGGCGCGGGTGCACTCAACTACGGCCACAACAATCCGGTGCTGAAGCAGGCGTTGCTGGACTACATCGTCGGTGACGGGATCACGCACAGCCTCGATATGTCGACCATCGCCAAGCGGCGGCTGCTCGAGGCATTGCGCGACACGGTCTTCGAACCGCGCGGGCTGGACTACAAGGTGCAGTTCCCTGGTCCGACCGGCGCGAATGCGGTCGAGGCGGCATTGAAACTGGCTCGCAAGGTCACCGGACGCCAGACCGTACTCAACTTCACGAACGCCTTCCATGGGATGTCGCTCGGCGCGCTTTCGGTGACCGGCAATGCCGCCAAACGTGCCGCTGCCGGTGTGCCGCTGCCACATGCGATGCCCATGCCGTACGACGGCTTCCTCGATGA
The DNA here is from genome assembly GCF_040680755.1 of Nocardia sp. NPDC051990. Lineage (NCBI taxonomy): Bacteria > Bacillati > Actinomycetota > Actinomycetes > Mycobacteriales > Nocardiaceae > Nocardia > Nocardia sp. NPDC051990. The sequence goes on from NZ_JBFAXH010000008.1 coordinate 30,279, forward strand.
AGCCGACGATCTGCGCTGGATGCGGCGCGCATTAGACCACGCCTCCTCGGGTTTGGACAAGCCCGCCGCGGTGATCGTGGAGACGGTGCAGGGTGAGGGCGGGGTCAATGTCGCACGCGCGCAATGGCTGCGGCAGCTGGCCGAATTGTGCGGCGCGCGCGGAATTCTGCTGATCGTCGACGATGTGCAGATGGGTTGCGGACGGACCGGTGGATTTTTCTCGTTCGAGTTCGCGGGCATCACCCCCGACATCGTGACGCTGTCGAAATCGATCGGCGGATACGGGTTGCCTATGGCGCTGGTGCTTTTCAAGCCCGAACTCGATCAGTGGGCGCCCGGTGAGCACAACGGCACCTTCCGTGGCAACAATACGGCATTCATCACCGCGCGGGTTGCGCTCGAGCACTACTGGTCCGATCGCGCGCTGGAGATGTCTACGCTGGCCAAAGGGGAATACGTAGCGCACGCGCTCGCCGAAATCGCGGCGGCGTTTCCCGGTGTCTCGACGCGTGGGCGCGGGTTGGTGCACGGCATCGTGTTCGAGGAAGCCTCCCGTGCGGGCAAGGTGTGCCGACTCGCCTTCGAACGCGGGCTGCTCGTGGAGACCTCGGGTTCGGCCGATGAGGTAGTAAAGCTGTTGCCGCCGTTGACAATCAGTGACGATGAACTGGATCGCGGGTTGTCGTTGCTCGCCGGTGCGGTGGCGGCGATCTGCGGATAGATACTTGTTGCCGATATTCCAGATCCACCTCGACTACGTCGGTGACCAGGCCCCGGACCGCGACGAGGAAGTCGATGTCGATTACGCGTCGAGTTCCGCGCCGACGGTCCGGACCAGCACTGCCATGCCAGGATTACCGGTTTATCCGGCTTTGCCGGAATGGACCTCATATACCAGGTCTATCGCTCATGGAGGCGGAAGATCCTGGGCTGACGGATCTGCTGTCGTGGGAATTGCTGAACTCGACAGCTGAGCAGACATCCGACCGGCGGCGTACGGGGCCGTTGTACTCACTTGCTCAGAGCCTTGCCGCCGTTCGGGCTCACCGCGAACCACGTTCCGCCGACACCTTGACCGAGCAGGTCACCCGGCTTGGTGTCTTTCAAGAAGTAGTACATCGGCCAACCGTCGATGGTGATCTGGCAGGAGCCGTCGGCACGTTCGATGAATCCGACGAGCTGGGGATCGACGCCCCTGGTGTAGAACGCCTGATCGCGATTCACGGTCAGCGGCGGCCAATTCACGGCGCACTGCCCGGAGCAGTTGGATACCGAAGGTACCGCCGTATCCTTGTCGAACCGGTCCAGTGAGCCACCAAGGCTCCAATCGTGGCTGCGAGGGTGGACATAGGCGCGCCCCAGAGGATGCGCTTCGTCACGCACCGATGCCGAGACGCCCGGATCGGTGATGGGCACGATCTGACCGCGGATCGGGTAGACCTCGGCTGAAGAAGTCTGGTTTACCCCGTTTAACGCGTGGGCTGGTGTGGTACCTATCCCACTGCGGTGACCTCTGCACACTTCGGGCTATCCGGATGGGAGATCGGTCACAGACATGACAACTGAATCGGTGAGTTCCTTGATGCGACTCGGGGACGAACCCTCGAGGTTGGATCCGCGTACGGTCGACAGCGGCCGAGGTGACGTACGCGGTACCCGTCTACCCGCATAAACGCGAACAGACGGGCTGCGTGGTGCCCCCGGCAGGAATCGAACCTGCGACCTAGGGATTAGAAGGCCCTTGCTCTATCCAACTGAGCTACGGAGGCAGTGGGTTCCACCATGGCCGACATTGGCCGTGCTGTCCAGCGCGGCAATCATAGCGACCGTCCAGGTGGCTAGGTTCTTGGCCTCAGCAACATCTCAGCCACCATGATGTGCGGCCAAGCGAGTCGCGGCATGATCGACATCGCACCTCCGATCCGCTCGCCGCCATATCGGCCCAAACCCCACCGGGCCACGTATCAAGGGCCGACTACGCTCAGTGCCATGTCGTCACCGCAGGACCCGTTCGCCGTCCCCGAGCTCGAAGCGGGTAAGCCGGGCTCCGGGGCGACCTTTGCGACGCTGACAGTGCTGGCCGGTGCGATCGCAGCGGTGGTTGCCGCGATGATCGTCGGACTGTCGGCGGCACAGGCGCTGAGTCTGCTCGGTATTCCGGATCCAGGACCGTTGACCACCTATGGCCTGCCCGCGGTGCGCGCACTCGCCGATCTGGCCGCGGCGCTGACCGTCGGCTCGCTGCTGCTCGCCGCATTCCTGGTGCCGCCGCAGTCCGATGGGCTGCTCGATGTCGGCGGATATCGCGCGGTGCGGCGCGCCTCGAACTTCGCGTTGACCTGGGCGTGTTGTGCGGCACTGCTCATTCCGCTGACAGTGTCGGACACCACCGGGCAGCCGGTGGGGCAGATCTGGCGGCCGGAGCAGCTGTGGCACGCGATCGGCCAAGTGGAGCTGGCCCAGGCCTGGCGGATGACGGCGGTGTTCGCGCTCATCGTCGCGGTGGGTTGCCGACTCGCGCTGCGTTGGGGTTGGGCCCCGGTGCTGTTCGGCGGCGCGATCGTGACCATGATGCCGCTGGCACTGACCGGGCATTCGGCCGCGGGCGGCTCGCACGACCTGGCCACCAACAGCCTGATCCTGCACCTGGTTTCGGCCGCGGTGTGGGTCGGCGGATTGTTCGCGGTGCTCGCGCATGCGATGCGCGGCGGCGAGCACACCGATATCGCGGCCCGGCGGTTCTCGCTCACCGCCACCATCGCCTTCGTCGTGATCGGTGTCAGCGGTGTGATCAATTCCTGGGTGCGGGTGCCGTGGAGCGATCTGTTCACCACCACCTACGGCCGACTCGTCATCGCGAAGGCCGGTGCACTGGTAGTGCTCGGCGTATTCGGATATCTGCAGCGCCGCGCCAGCCTGCCCGCACTCGCCGCGAATCCGCGGGACCGCGCCGCGCTCATCCGCTTCGGCGGGCTGGAGGTGCTGATCTTCGCTGCGACCATGGGTCTGGCCGTTGGGTTGGGGCGCACGCCGCCACCGCCGCCGACCAGTGTGCCGACACCCGCCGAGGTGAAACTCGGCTACAACCTCGCTGGCCCGCCCACGACATCGCGAATCCTGTTCGACTGGCGCTTCGACTTGATCTTCGGCACGCTGGCCATCGTGCTTGCCGTGCTGTACCTGATGGGGGTGCGGCGGTTGCGCGCGCGGGGCGATGCCTGGCCGATCGGCCGGACCATCGCCTGGTTGTCGGCCTGCGCCATCCTGCTTTTTACCACCTCATCCGGGGTGGGACGGTATTCGCCCGCGGTGTTCAGCGTGCACATGGGACAGCACATGGCGTTATCGATGCTGGCGCCGATTCTGTTCGCGCTCGGCGGTGCGGTCACCCTGGCGCTGCGGGCGTTGCCCGCGGCCGGGCGCGGCGGCGTGCCAGGGCCGCGGGAGTGGATTCTGGCCGCGGTGCACAATCCGGTCTCGCGTTTTCTGACCCATCCGATCGTCGCCTCGGTGATCTTCGTCGGCGGGTTCTACGCCTTGTACATGGGCGGTATCTACGACTCGTTCGTCGATTCCCATGCCGCGCATCTGATGATGAATCTGCATTTCCTGCTGAGCGGCTATCTGTTCTATTGGGTGGTCATCGGCATCGACCCCAAGCCGCGCCAGGTGCAGCCGCTGACCAAACTGGGCATGATCTTCGGTTCCCTGCCCTTCCATGCCTTCTTCGGCATCGCGCTGATGAGCATGACCACCGTGATGGGTGGATGGTTCTTCGGCAGTCTTGCCCTCGGCTGGAACAACGACCTGCTCGGTGATCAGCGCACCGGCGGTAGCCTGGCCTGGGCCAGCGGTGAGGTGCCGTTGGTCGTGGTGATGCTGGCACTGCTCATCCAGTGGTCGCGCAGCGATGCGAAACTCGCGAAACGAACCGACCGGGCCGCCGACCGCGACCACGACGCGGAATTGGCCGCCCACAATGCCATGTTCGCCGAATTGGCCAAACGTGATCGAGGAATACGTCATTGAGCTCCCATCGAGGTGCAAGCGTGAGTGAGCGGAGTACCGCGGTGATGGAGAACAGGCACGCCCGACGGGTTTATCGATCCGATGTGCGGGCGGCCCGCAGACGGCTGGCCGGGCAGGTGCGCAAGACGCCGGTTTTCCATACCTCGATCATCGGACCGAACGGGCTGGTTCCGGTCACGCTGAAACTCGAGTACCTGCAGCATGGCGGGACATTCAAGGTGCGTGGCAGTTTCAATGCGCTGTTGGAGTCGCCCGCGCAGGTCGACCAGGTGGTTATCGCGTCCGCGGGCAATGCCGGGATCGCGGCCGCGCTGGCTTCGGCTCGGCTCAGCAAGACGTGCACGGTGGTGGTTCCGGAGTCGGCACCGCATACCAAGGTGGCCGCGATGTGGTCCTACGGTGCCGAAGTGCTATGGCACGGAACGACTTACGCCGAGGCGTACAAATACGCGACCGATCTCGCCGAAGAGCGGGGCGCGTTGCAGCTGCACGCCTACGACCTGCCCGCCGTGGTCGCCGGTGCGGGTGTGGTTGGGCTGGAGTTGGAGGAGCAGGTGCGCGGGCGGCCGTCGGTGCTGGTCGCGGTCGGTGGCGGCGGACTGGTCGCCGGGATCGCGGCGGCGCTGGGGCGGCGCCAGCAGGTGGTCGGGGTCGAGCCCGAGGGCATTCCGACGCTGAACGCCGCACTGCTCGCGGACCGGCCGGTGGATGTGAATGTCCGCAGCATCGCGATGGACTCCTTGGGTGCCAATCGCATCGGGGATATTGCGCTGGATATCGCGCGTCGCTATGAGGTCCGGTCGCTGCTGGTGACCGATGACGCCATCTCGACCGCTCGCGAATATCTGTGGCGCGAATTCCGGATCGTGGTGGAACTTGCGGGTGCGGCGGCATTGGCCGCCGTGCAGAGCGGTGCGTATGTGCCTGCCGAGGGCGAGCGGCCGGTGATCGTGCTGTGTGGCGCCAATACCGATCTGTCGGTCATCTAACTCCGCTGGGGTTTGTGAAGCGGCGACTGTCCACATGCGGCGAAGTTGTCCACATTCGGGAATTGGCGCGGCCGGAGGGGTTCGGAGCCGTCAGGCTTGAAGGGGAGTAACACCCGAGAGTCTGACCGATCGAAATATAAAGGGGCGCAACGATGTACGAAGCGATGGTGACCGTGATCGGGACCGTGGTGACGCATCCGGTCAAGCGGGGTCTGACCAATGGCGAGCAGGTGGTGACGTTCCGGATGGCGAGCAATTCTCGGCGGTTCAATCCGGAGACGAGTGAATGGGTCGACAGCGGGACTCTTTATCTCACTGTCAGCTGCTGGCGTCGGCTGGTGGTCGGTGTCGATGCCTCACTGCGTCGCGGTGATCCGATTATCGCCCACGGGCAGTTGCGCACCCACGAGTATCGGGCCAGGGATGGCGTGGAGCGGCGCGACGTCGAGATGCGCGCCAGCTCGATCGGACCGGACCTGTCCCGCTGCACCGCACAGGTGGTCCGGCGCGCGGTTTCGGGCGCGGCGTCCGGACCCGGTACCCTGGCACGGAATAGTTGCGACCGATCCAGCACTGATGACCGTGCACGCGTCGATGGGGAGGGACCGGGGGAGGACGCGACGACCGCACCACCTCAACCCGCGGATACCGAGCCAGTCGACGCTTGACCACAGGTCGGATACCCCCGGCGACAGTGGTGGCTCTGCTGCATTCCATTGACACCCACACCGATAGGCTTTCCCGTATGGCTGAGTTCATCTACCAAATGAAGAAGGTTCGCAAGGCGCACGGCGACAAGGTCGTGCTCGACGATGTCACCTTGGACTTCCTTCCCGGCGCGAAGATCGGCGTCGTCGGCCCCAATGGCGCGGGTAAATCCAGCGTGCTGAAGATCATGGCCGGACTGGACCAGCCGAATAACGGAGAGGCCTTCCTCGCACGAGGTGCGACGGTGGGCATCCTGCAGCAGGAGCCGCCGCTGAACGAGGAGAAGACGGTTCGCGGCAATGTCGAGGAGGGCCTCGGTGAGGTCAAGGTGAAGCTGGATCGCTTCAACGAGATCGCCGAACTCATGGCCACCGACTACTCCGATGAGCTCATGGACGAAATGGGCAAGCTGCAGGAGTACCTCGATCACGCCGACGCCTGGGATGTCGACTCCCAGCTCGAACAGGCCATGGACGCACTGCGCTGCCCGCCGCCGGACGAGCCGGTCACCAACCTCTCCGGTGGTGAGCGCCGCCGCGTCGCGCTGTGCAAGCTGCTGCTCAGCAAGCCCGACCTGCTGCTGCTCGACGAACCGACCAACCACCTCGACGCCGAGAGCGTGCTGTGGCTCGAACAGCACCTGGCCACCTACCAGGGCGCCGTCCTCGCCGTCACGCACGACCGGTACTTCCTCGACAATGTCGCCGAGTGGATCCTCGAACTCGACCGCGGCCGGACCCATCCCTATGAGGGCAACTACTCCACCTACCTGGAGAAGAAGGCCCATCGTCTCGAGGTCCAGGGCAAGAAGGATCAGAAGCTGCAGAAGCGGCTCAAGGAGGAACTGGCCTGGGTGCGTTCCGGCGCCAAGGCCCGCCAGGCCAAGAACAAGGCCCGCCTCGGCCGGTACGAGGAGATGGCGGCCGAGGCCGAGAAGCACAGGAAGTTGGACTTCGAGGAGATCCAGATCCCGGCGGGTCCGCGCCTGGGCAATGTGGTCGTCGAGGTCGAGCATCTGGACAAGGGCTTCGGTGACCGTCAGCTCATCAAGGATCTGTCGTTCACCTTGCCGCGCAACGGCATTGTCGGTGTCATCGGTCCGAACGGTGTCGGTAAGACCACACTGTTCAAGACGATCGTCGGCCTCGAGTCGCCCGATAGCGGTGAGGTGAAGGTCGGCGAGACGGTCAAGCTGAGCTACGTCGACCAGAACCGCGCGGGCATCGACCCGAAGAAGAATGTCTGGCAGGTCGTCTCCGATGGGCTGGACTTCATCGAGGTCGGCAACCAGGAGATGCCCTCGCGCGCTTACGTCAGCGCATTCGGCTTCAAGGGGCCGGACCAGCAGAAGCCGGCCGGGGTGCTCTCCGGTGGTGAGCGCAACCGCCTGAATCTCGCGCTCACCCTCAAGCAGGGCGGCAACCTGATCCTGCTCGACGAGCCGACCAACGACCTCGACGTGGAAACGCTGGGTTCGCTGGAGAACGCGCTCGAGCAGTTCCCGGGCTGCGCCGTGGTCATCTCCCACGACCGCTGGTTCCTCGACCGCACCTGCACCCACATCTTGGCGTGGGAGGGCGATAGCGACAACGAGGCCAAGTGGTTCTGGTTCGAGGGCAACTTCGAGGCATACGAGGCCAATAAGATCGAGCGCCTCGGCCCGGAAGCGGCCCGCCCGCATCGGGTGACGCACCGCAAGCTCACCCGCGACTGAGTCCGGCGTTCGGCGGGGCGGTTGCCGGGTACTGCCCCGCCGAAGGGATCGGTTTCGGTCCGGCGACGATTGCTGTGCGCACCGTGCCCTGGCGCGCTCGGCATTCGAACCGGTCACCCAGTTGGGGCTGAGCAGATTTGCTGTGGCGGCGGGTTGCTCGAGGAGAGCGTCGCGTTCGGTAGCAGGTGTGCGTGCGGGCTGCGTCGGACCATGCAGTAGCCTCGGCGATTTCCTCGTCCAGGTCGTGGAGGCGACACCGGTATGCCGCCTTGGCTGGTCGCCGAGTACCTCACTCAATGCAGTACGCCGACAGGTCGATGATGGACCCGCGATCGTATCGACTTGGGCCGTTTCGCGGCAGTGAAGTCGTAGAAGACGTCCTCGGCGCAGAGGTCGGGCGGGGTGGTTCCGGTTTCCCGAGGACGAAGGAAATCGTTGACGACCTGATCGTGCGTGCCCTGATCACCGCACCCGACCCGCGCGCATCGAGCCGATCTGCACCAGTGTCTCTTGTTTGCCGATGCGTGGCGTCGTGCTCGATGCCTCGCTATTCATCTCCTTCATGAATAAGGCGTGAGTTCCGACGCCACGATGTGCCATATGCATAAGTCACGGCGATAAGGTTGGAGTGTGCATGCGCAGACGCAGTTCGAGCAATCCACGGTCGCCATCGCCGAAGACCGTTCGGTGCCGGGCCGCCGCATCGGGTTGCGAACCGGTGCCGAGGCGATCACATCTGTGCATGACGGTGTCGAACGGTCATTCTTCCGAAGGAACTGCGGCGGACAGGCACCGCGCAGTGTCTTCATCGAAGGAAATACGGTCGACGCACACCCTGCCAAAGATCTGACTATGGTGGGGACCGTGCATGTGCAGGCGCAGTCCCGGCATTGGGTCGCTACCATCGCGATTGCGTCTACCTGACGTTGCCGGTCCGACCGGGTGCTGTGCCGGGACCATCCACCTCGGCAATCAAGCGGCGAACGCTGCGGTATCGGTGAACACCCTGCATTTAGAAGGGATTTCACCCGCGCGTCAGCAAGGCACAGCTACTCTCGGACCGGCGTCACTTTGTTGCGGAACCGAATCCGAGGAGTTGGCGAAAAAATGACGGTCTCGTCCGAATTGTCCAGTGCGGCGTGGGCCGCGGGTTTGCCGCAGTCGCTGCGCGGTGAGCTCGCACCCCTCGAGGAGGCGTATTTCCGCCACGTCGACGCGGGCGATGTGGACTGCGCGATCACCGGGATCACTCAGATCTTCCGGCGGCATCTGGAACTCGCGATGACCCGCCCCGTCGGGCGGGCGCTGGTGCGGGTCTACCACTCCGATGATGGCTCCGGCCTCGGCGCCGCGGTGCAGTTGGTCATCGACGATATGCCGCTACTAGTGGAGTCGGTCACCTCGTCGCTGAGCCGGATGGGCGTCAGTGTGAGCGAGGTGATCCACCCGATCTTCGAGGTGACGCGCGATCCGGAGGGACGGCTGACCAGCGCCGCGCCGCACGAGGTCGACAGCAACGGCATCGGAGGCCTGCGCGAATCGTGGATGCATCTGCAGCTGCACCCGTCGACCAGTCCGGCCCTGCTCGATCGGATCGAGCAGTCGATGCCGGATGTGGTCGCGGATGTGCGTCAGGTCATCGGTGATACCGAGGCCATCAAACAGGTGCAGAGCAGTCTGGCCGATGAGCTGGAGTTGGCGGCGAAATCCGGCCACGCGCCGTTCTCCGAGACCGATCTGGTCGATACCGCGAATCTATTGCGCTGGTTGGCCAGTGGCAATTTCACCGTGCTCGGCTACGCCCGCTACCGGCTCAGCGCCGAGCAGGGACAGATGATCTCGAATCCGCTGCCCGCTACCTGCCTCGGAGTGCTGCGGCCCGATGTCGGCACCGACTTCCGGGTGCCGATCAACGCCGGCGACCGCCCGCTGCTGATGCTCACCCAGGGCCTGGTGCCCGCCACCGTGCACCGCTCGGTGTACCCGTACTTCATCGGCGTCGCCGACTTCGACGAGTCCGGCACGATCGTTGGTGAGCACCTGTTCATCGGTGTCTTCACCGTGACCGCGGTCCATGAGAACGTCCTGGATATCCCGGTGATCGAGCGCCGGGTGCGTGCGGTGATCGAGGAGAGCGGCTTCGATCTGGATTCGTTCTCCGGACAGGCCATGCTCGAGGTCATCCAATCGTTCCCGCGCACCGAACTGTTCTCCTCCGATGCCGAGACCATGCGTCGCACCGCGACCGCGGTGCTGAATGTCGGTCTGCGCCGACAGATTCGGCTGTTCCTGCGTTCGGACGGCTACGGCCGGTTCGTCGCGTGCCTGGTCTATCTGCCTCGGGATCGCTATACCACGCGGGTGCGGTTGGAGATGCAGGAAATCCTGGTGCGCGAACTGGGCGGTGTCTCCATCGACTACTCCGCGCGGGTCAGCGAAAGTGAGCTGGCCAGTGTGTATTTCACGGTGCGCATGCCGGAGTCCGAGCACGGGGTGCCGCGCGAATCGGTAGCCCAAGCCGACACCTCCGAGGCCAATCGGCTGCGCATCCAGAGCCTGCTCGCCGATGCGACGCACACCTGGGACGACCGCCTCAACGACGCGGTGAGCACCTCGACCGTGCTGGATCCCGGCGTCGTACAGCGTTACGCCGAGGCCTTTCCTGAGGCTTACAAACAGGATTTCGCCGCTGAGCGCGCCCTGGCCGATGTGGCCCGACTGGAGGGCCTCTCCGCTGGCTCGATCGATCAATACCTGTATCGCCGTGCGGATTCGGTGCCGGGTTCGTGGCGGTTCACGCTCTATATCGGCGGCAGCGGCATCTCGCTGAGCCAGGTACTGCCGGTGCTGCAGAGCCTCGGTGTCGAGGTGGTCGACGAGCGGCCATATCAGATTCTGCTGGATCCGGTGGTCGGCGATGACGGCGGGGAACGCTGGATCTATGACTTCGGCTTGCTGGCTCGGCCAGAACTGCTGCGCAGTTCGCTGGACCGGGATCTGGACGCCGAACTGCTCGAGTCCTCGGCCAGAGCCGCTGTGCTCGAATCCGAGGAGCGCGGCCTGCACGACCGGTTCACCGAGGCCTTCGAAGCGGTCTGGTTCGGGCGTGCTGAAGCCGACGGGCTCAATGAACTCGTGCTGCGGGCCCGGCTGTCGTGGCGTGCGGTATCGATCCTGCGGATGTACGCGAAGTACCTGCAGCAGGCCGACTTCCCGTACAGCCAGGCGAATATCACCAGGGTCCTGCTCGCCTATCCGGATATCGCGCGCCTGTTCGTCGATCTGTTCACGGCGCGGTTCGACCCGGATACCGAATCGGCCGAGCACGCGTCCGATTCGGAGACCCTGGTCCGCGGCCGCATCGATGAGGTCGTCAGCTTGGACGCCGACCGGATCCTGCGGGCGATCCTGTCGCTGGTCAAAGCGACGCTGCGGACGAACTACTACGTGACCGACGCCCAGGGCAATTCGCGCGCGTACATCTCGGTGAAGGTGGAACCGCGCGAGATCGCCGAATTGCCCAAGCCGAGGCCGCAATTCGAGATCTTCGTATATTCGCCGCGAGTCGAGGGTGTGCATCTGCGCTTCGGTCCGGTGGCGCGTGGCGGATTGCGCTGGTCGGACCGGCTCGAGGACTTCCGCACCGAGATCCTGGGCCTGGTGAAGGCGCAGGCGGTGAAGAACGCGGTCATCGTGCCGGTCGGTGCCAAGGGCGGATTCGTAGTCAAGCAGCCGCCCCCGGCCACCGGTGATCCGACCGCGGATCGGCAGGCACTCGGCGCGGAGGGCGTCGAATGCTATCGGACCTTCATCTCCGGTCTGCTCGATGTCACCGATAATGTCGACCGCGCGACCGGTGCGGTACTGCCGCCCGAGCGGGTGATCCGCCGCGACGGCGACGACACCTACCTGGTGGTCGCCGCCGACAAGGGCACCGCGACCTTCTCCGACATCGCCAACGATGTGGCCCAGCGCTACGGGTTCTGGCTCGGTGACGCCTTCGCCTCCGGTGGTTCGGCGGGTTACGACCACAAGGCGATGGGCATTACCGCCAGGGGCGCCTGGGAGAGCGTGAAACGCCACTTCCAAGAGATGGATATCGATACGCAGACAACCGATTTCACCGTGGTCGGGGTCGGCGATATGAGCGGCGATGTATTCGGCAACGGCATGCTGCTGTCCGAGCACATCCGCCTGGTGGCTGCCTTCGACCACCGGCACATCTTCCTGGACCCGGAGCCCGATGCGGCGCCGTCGTTCCGGGAGCGGCAGCGGATGTTCGCACTGCCGCGCTCGTCCTGGGCCGATTACGACACCTCGCTGATCAGCACCGGCGGTGGCGTCTGGGATCGGACCGTGAAATCGGTGCCGATCAGCCCGCAGGCGCGAAAGGCATTGGGGTTGGCTGACGATGTGGTCGCGCTGTCGCCGCCGGAACTGGTGCGGGCGATCCTGCTCGCGCCGGTGCAGCTGCTGTGGAACGGCGGCATCGGCACCTATATCAAGGCGAGCACCGAGACCAATGCCGAGGTCGGCGACAAGTCCAATGACGTGGTGCGCGTCAATGGAAATCAGCTGCGGGCCAAGGTGATCGGCGAGGGCGGCAATCTGGGTGCGACCGCGCTCGGCCGAATCGAGTTCTGCCGCAACGGCGGCAAGATGAACACCGACGCACTGGACAACTCGGCCGGTGTCGACTGCTCCGACCACGAGGTCAATATCAAGGTATTGCTCGACGGTGTGGTCAGCGCGGGCGTACTGCCCGAGGCCGAACGCAATCCGCTGCTCGCCTCGATGACCGATGAGGTCGGCCAGCTGGTGTTGCAGGACAACGTCTCCCAGAACTTCCTGATGGGCATCTCCCGGGCCGACGCGCCCGGGATGCTGAATGTGCACCAGCGGCTCATCGAAGACCTGGAGGCGCAACGCGGGGTGGATCGCGAGTTGGAGGCGCTGCCCTCGGAAGTGGAGATCAAGCACCGGCTCGAAGAGGGCACGGGTCTGGCCTCACCGGAATTGGCCAATCTCATGGCGCACGTGAAGCTTTCGCTCAAGGCCGATCTGCTCGAAACCGATCTGCCGGATATCGCGTACTTCGCCGCCCGGCTGCCGAAGTACTTCCCGACACCGCTGCGCGAGCGCTTCGGTACCGCCATCAAGCGGCACCGACTGCGTCGCGAGATCACCACAACCATGGTGGTGAACGAGATGGTCGACTACGGCGGTATCACCTACGCCCATCGGCTGAACGAGGAGATCGGCGCCAGCTCGACCGACGCCGTGCGCGCATTCGCCGCGGCCAGTGAGATCTTCGATCTGCACGATATGTGGGCTCGGATCCGTTCCACCGACGCCGCGGTGTCGGTGCGCGACGAACTCGAGCTGGAGACCAAGCGGACGCTGGACCGCGCCTCCCGCTGGTTGCTGACCAACCGTCCGCAGCCGATCGCGGTCGGTGCGGAGATCAACCGGTACAGCCGGGGCGTGCGGGAACTGGCGCCGCAGGTACCCGGCTGGCTGCGCGGGCATCACGTCTCGATGTTGACCGATCAGTCCGCCGAGCTGATCGCGCGCGGCGCACCGACCGACCTCGCCACCGAGGTGTTCGGGTTGCTGAATCTGTTCCCGCTGCTCGATGTGTTGGATATCGCCGATATCACCGATCGCAGCGGCGACGAGGTCGGCTCGCTGTACTACGCGCTCAACGATCACCTCAAGATCGATTGGCTGTTGCAAGCGGTCAGTCACCTGGAACGCGGTGATCGCTGGCATGCGCTGGCCCGGCTCGCACTGCGCGACGATATGTACGGATCGCTGCGCTCGCTAACCCTCGATGTGCTCTCCGGTGGTGACCCGGAGGAGACAGCCGACGAGAAGATTGCATACTGGGAGTCGAAAAACCAGTCCCGGCTCGGGCGCGCTCGGGCCGCGCTGTCGGAGTTGTTCGAGTCCGGAACCCACGATCTCGCCACGCTGTCGGTTGCGGCGCGGCAAGTGCGAAGCATGGTGAGCGGGGTGGGCGCTCAATCGGAGGTACCGCGTTGACCAGTTCGCTCAACGGCAAAGGAAGGGCGCTCGGCGGCAGCCTGCTGCTGCCCAAGCGCTTCCACGCCAAGGTAGACGTCAGGTGGTCGGACATGGACGTGTTCCAGCACGTCAACCATGCCCGCATGGTGACGCTGCTGGAGGAGGCGCGGATTCCGTGGCTGTTCGAGGACGGACGCCCGACCGCGCCGTTGCGCGAGGGTTGTGTGCTAGCGGACCTTCGGGTCCGCTACCGCGGCCAGCTGCGGCACGAGGACACCCCGCTCGATATCGCCATGTGGATCGAGCAGCTGCGTGCGGTCGACTTCACCATCGGCTACGAGGTCCGGGCCAATGGCGCGGCCCCCGACTCGCCGCCCGCGGTGATCGCCTCCACTCAGATCGCGGCCTTCGATATGCGCTCGCAGCGCCTGCGTCGGCTCACCGATACCGAACGGGATTACCTCGCCGAGTGGAAGGACTGAGCCCGGGGCGTTCGGGCGGCGGATTTCGGGTGCTGGACAGTAGTGGCCGGCTTCGGCCGTCGAGCAGCGGTCGTCGGCACCGGCTTGTGTGGTGCCGACGGAATCCGGTTGGGTAGTGGTGGTGGCGGACTGCGGTTGTCATGCGGTGGCGACCGCGATGTGGTGATGTGGGAGCACTGATGTCGGGACAGCGCGTCCTAAAGGTTGCCGATCCGGCCGAGCGGGAGAATCTGGCGACCTTTCTGAGCCGGGCCATTCGGCTGGATCCCGCGGCGGTGGTGCGTCTGCGCCGTCGTGGGGAACGGTACGTATCCGCATGGGTGGCAACGGGTTTCGAGGCGCTCGCAATGCGTACCGTGGTTGCCGAGCTCGGCACCGACGATGTCACCGTCGGTGCCGATTTGGTGCTGGCCGGTTTGCCGTCCGCCAGTCCGATCGATCTCGGCTATTCGATGGATTCGGCTTGGCGCGGTGCGCTCCCGCCGGATGTCGGCTTCGAACATGTCGACGATGTGCCCGCGCGCACCCTCGTCGAACTCGCCGAACGGGGTGCGGCACTGGCCAAGGAACATGGCAGCAGCCATGGACCACCCGCCTCCCTGCTCGACCAGACGGTGCTCACCGTCTCCGGGGCGCTGGCCCAGGTCCAGGTCCCGATGCGCGTCGTATTCGCACTCACCGCAATGGATTTCATCCCACACTCCGGTGACAAGGCCGATTCCCGCCGCATCCCGCCGGCCGAAATCGTGCGGGTCCGCGCCACAAAAACCTGGCTCCGCATCGACGCCCGCTACGGCTCGGTCGCCCGCCGTCGAGGCGGCGGCATCCCGCTTACCCCCAGCTGATTCCCGCGCGGCCACCGAACGTCTGTCGCACGAAAGGCAGCCGCGACAAGGGGTCAGGTGACGCCGACCAAACGCAGCAGGGCGGTTGTGCTCGCCGCGGCGAGGATGACCACCAGCATCGGCTGGTTGCGCCAGGCCAGCAGGCCGCCGACCAAAACCCCTGCGGGCAAGGCGAATCCGAGGTGGCCGGAGCCCGTGGGCACCGTGGTGATGGCGACCATCGCCGCGAGCAGGACGACCGCGCCGATCTCCAGCAGTTTCGTTGCTCGCTGCGGGATGCGGATGCGATTGCGCAGCGCGGGGCCCGATGAGCGGAAGGCATAGGTTCCGGCGGAGAGTGCGGACATGGCCACCAGCAAGATCGGGGTACTCACGCCTGCGCCTGCTCGGCCCTTTGGGCGGCCGGAGCTCCGCCGATGAATCGCTTGCTCACGCCGCCTGCGCCTGTCCGGGCTCGGTCTTACCGTCGCCGTCTCGCGAGATCGCGAAGAACAACCCCGAAAGCGCAACCAGCACAGGCATTCCCGTCGGCAGGAACGGCGCGCTCGCCACGGCCGCGATCGCTCCGATCAGCGCTGTCCGCAAGGTATCTCGGGCCCGCAGCGCGGGCATGATCAGCGATAACAGCACCGCGGGGAACACTGCGTCCAACCCGATCGCACCGGTGTCGGGCACTATCGTCCCGATCAGCGCGCCGATCGCCGCACCGCTGGGCCAGACGACGAGCACACCCAACCCGCTCACCCAATACGCGGCCCGCCGACGCGCGATATCCGGCTGGGCCAGGGCCAGCGCGACGGATTCGTCGTTCATCACATGGACCCCGATCCGCCGCCGCCATCCGGTGCCGACCACATCGGGCACCGAAAGCCCGTACGGCAGATGCCGGGCATTGACCAATAGCCCGGCCAATACGGCTGCGATCGGGCTGCCACCGGACGCCATGATCCCGATGAAAAGGAACTCCGCACCGCCCGCGAGCACGACGACCCCGAGCACAATCGGAACCCATACGGGAAAACCGGAGGTGACGGCGGTAGCGCCATAGGAAACCGCGGTCAGCGCGACCGCCAGCAGTACCGCGGCGATGCCGGTGAGTGTATCCCGATCGAGTGTTCGCCATATCGAACGCATGTTGTTTATAGTGAACATGGCGGGGCGATTCGTCAATATAGTTCTCTGATGGTCGGTCAACTGTATTCACCCACCCCGGCCGGCTCCGCCAGCCTGCCATCCCCTAGTCGACGGGAGCGCGCATGGACCAGGATTCGACGACGCCGCAGGCACTGATCGCCGCTGCGCTGCGCCGGGAGCGTACGCGCGCCAGGCTGTCGCTCACCGAGGTCGCCAACCGTGCGGGCATCGCGAAATCCACACTGTCCCAACTGGAATCGGGTACCGGCAATCCGAGCCTGGAGACCATGTGGGCGCTGTGCGTTGCCCTGGATATGCCCTTATCGCGGCTGCTCGACCCGCCGCGCCCGACCGTTCAGGTGATTCGCGCGGGGAAGGGCCCGGTATTGGCCGCCGCGGAATCCGACTACCGCGCCACCCTGCTGGCGGCCGGACCGGCCAATACGCGTCGTGACTTCTTCCGGATCACCGCCGAACCCGGCCACGCCCGCCGATCCGACCCGCACAGTCCAGGTGTGATCGAGCATGTACTGCTGGCCAGCGGTCGCGCCCTCATCGGCCCGATCGACGCACCCGTCGAACTCGGACCCGGCGACTACATCGCCCACCCGGGCGATGCTCCCCACGTCTTCGAAGCCCTGGCTCCCAACACCTCGGCGGCTTTCGTCATCGAGTACCCCTAGTCGGAAATCGTCGGCCGCGGACGTGGCCGGTGCGACGTGCATTGATCGACCCCGTGGATTCGAACGCGGTGACCGACAACAGGTGCGGCGAATGAAAGTGAGTCCCGGCCCGACGGAACCGATCTGGTCGGGAGCTAGGCGGCACCCTCGCCGAGATACTGCAACCACACCGGATCCAGCTCCGTGGTGGTCGACAACAGCCGCCAATGCGGACCCTTCGGCGAGATCAGCGGCGAACGCAACGTCCACCCCAGCTCGCTGAGCAGTTTGTCCGCTTTGCGGTGGTTACACGGGGCGCAACTCGCGACGCAGTTCTCCCAGGAATGCTCGCCGCCGCGACTGCGCGGGATGACGTGATCGATGGTCTCCGCCTTACCGCCGCAATACCCGCAGCGGTAGCGGTCGCGATGCATGAGGGCGGCCCGGGTCATCGGGACGCGCGCCCGATAGGGCACATGAACGTAGCTGCGCAGCCGGATGACCGACGGAATCGTGACGGCGGATTCGGCGGAATGCACCACCGAGCCCTGCGGGTCGTGGTGAACGGTATCGGCTTTATCGCAGATCAGGAGCACCACGGCGCGGCGTGCGGACAGCGCGGTCAGCGGCTCGTAGGTGGCATTGAGAAGCAGCACCCGGCGCTTCAACCAATTGGCGGTCTCGTTCTGGACCGGCGTGAGGTGCGAATTGTGGTGAGCGGGCTCATCGGTGCGATGGGCGCCCGGATAGTAGTCGGACAAGATGTGCAGCGGAGTAGCCCCCGACCCACGATTGTGGACGTCGGCGGGCTGGAGTTGTCGGTGCGTCCTGGCCTCACGTGATCGGCCGTGCCGCTGCTTCATAAGTGACCCCGGTTTCTTCGTCATCAAGATCATGTGGTATCTCGGCAGAGACTGCCACCCAGTTGACCATGGAACGCCCGCCATTGCACGGTGATTTCGCACAATGTCGGGTGAACTGTGGTTGAAGGGCCGCCCGTTCGTAACGCGGGCACAATGGACGGCGGCAGATTGGCCCGATCGAGAGGATCCGATGAGTTCCGGCGAGCAAACAGCCACGTCGTTCTACGAGGCGATCGGCGGGGCGGAAACGTTCCAACGGATCGTCGCGACGTTTTATCGCGAGGTGGCAGCCGATGAGGTGCTGCGCCCGCTGTACCCGGAGCAGGACCTCGGACCGGCGGAGCGGCGCCTGCGCATGTTCCTCGAGCAGTACTGGGGCGGTCCGCGCACCTACTCCGAAGAACGGGGACACCCGCGGCTCCGGATGCGGCATATGCCATTCGAAATCGGTTCGGTGGAGCGCGACGCCTGGCTGCGCTGCATGCGCATCGGCGTGGCGGAGATCGAACCGGCGATTCTGGACGATGAGCATCGCAAGGCGTTGCTCGACTATCTGGAGATGGCGGCAAATTCGCTGATGAATGTGGCTCGGTGAGGTATTTCCCGCTGGTTCCGGGTCAGCGACAAGGTTTCGACTCGAGGCGTGCAACGCTGAATATTTGCCAGATATCGATGAATATCGCTGAGCCTGGGCGAATTCACCGAAATCTTTGGCACTATTGCGGATGTGACTGATACACCTGTCGTGCCGGCGTCGGTGGATCGCACCGCCCAACCTTGGTGGCGGTCGGCCGTGTTCTACCAGGTCTATCCGAGATCCTTCGCGGACTCCGACGGTGACGGGATCGGCGACCTCGGTGGCGTTCGGGAGAAGCTCGGCTATCTCGAACTACTCGGGGTCGACGCGCTCTGGATCTGTCCGGTGATGCGTTCGCCGATGGCCGACGGAGGCTACGATGTCGCCGATCCGCGCGATATCGACGCGCTGTTCGGCGGCATGGCGGCAATGGTCGAGCTGATCGCCGAGGCGCACGACCGCAATCTCAAGGTCACCATGGACCTGGTGCCGAATCACACCAGTGACCAGCATCCGTGGTTCACCGCGGCGCTGGCCGCCGCACCCGGTAGCCGCGAACGCGAGCGTTACATCTTCCGCGACGGCCGCGGACCCGACGGCGCCAAGCCGCCCAATAACTGGCCGAGCATCTTCGGCGGACCCGCTTGGACCCGCATCGCCGAGCCCGACGGCACACCCGGTCAGTGGTACCTGCACATCTTCGCGCCGGAACAACCCGATCTGAACTGGCAGAATCCCGAGGTCGCCGCCGATTTCGAGCAGACGCTGCGGTTCTGGCTCGACCGCGGTGTCGACGGCTTCCGCCTCGACGTCGCGCACGGCATGGCCAAACCGGACGGCCTGCCCGATATGGAACGGGTCGAGACCAAGATGCTCGTGCACGACGACAGCGATCCGCGCTTCAACAATCCCCATGTGCACGAGATCCACCGCCGCATCCGCAAGGTGCTCGACGAGTATCCGAACGCGGTGTCGATCGGTGAGGTATGGGTCGACGACAACACCCGCTTCGGCGAGTACGTCCGACCGGACGAACTGCACCTGGCCTTCAATTTCCGCCTCGCCGAGACCGAATTCGCCGCCGATACCGTGCGGGCCGCCATCGATAATTCGCTCGCGGCCGTCGCGCCGGTGGGCGCCTCGCCCACCTGGACCCTGTCCAACCATGACATCGAGCGCGAGGTCACCCGCTACGGTGGCGGCTCCGTCGGGGTGGCGCGGGCCCGCGCGATGATCATGGTGGAGTTGGCGCTGCCCGGTGCGGTCTTCATCTACAACGGCGCCGAACTCGGACTGCCGAATGTGAATGATCTGCCCGAGGCGGTACTGCGGGATCCGGTCTGGGAACGCTCCGGACATACCGAGCGCGGCCGCGACGGCTGTCGGGTGCCGATTCCGTGGGAGGGTGCGGCGCCGCCGTTCGGCTTCACCACGGCCGCGCGATCCTGGCTGCCGATACCGCCGGAGTGGGTGTCATCCTCGGTCGAGGCGCAGTTGGAGGAGTTGAGCTCCACGCTGTCGCTGTACCGCTTGGCAATCGAATTACGCAGTGTCCGACCGGAATTCGCGGGTCCGCGGATCGAGTGGTACGGCAGTCCGGCGGGTTGCCTCGCCTTCCGGCGCACCGGTGGACTGGTCTGCGTACTGAACGCCTCGCCCGCGCCGATCTCGCTGCCGCCCGGTGACCTACTGCTGGTCAGCGCACCGCCGGTGAACGGACAGTTGCCCGCGAATGCCGCCGCCTGGCTGGTGTGACCGGACAACACGAGTTCGACCAGAGCGCGAACTACTACACACGATCGTCTACCGTTAGGTTCGTGAGTGAGCGAAGCGAGCGAACCATGTGCCAGCGCGCGATGCGCATGACGGAGCCGAGCGTCAGCGAGGCGCAGTCGTGAGCATTCTCGAGACAGTGCTGATCTTCCTCGGCATTCCGCTGGTGATCTACGGCGCGATCGCCGGATTGTCGTTTCTCGGCAAGCCACTGCCCGGCGAGAAGCCGGTCCACTTCGACCTCGGTCAGAAGTGGACTCAGCCTGCCGTGCTGTGGAGTGCCACCGACGAGGTGACCGGATCGGGTCACCACACCGCTGAGTCGTCGCATGGGCACCATGCGGCAATCGAATCCACCGAGGTGGAGCTGATCGGAGGCCGGGCAAGTGGCAAGTTCTAATTGGCCCGCGGTAGTCGAATCCGAACTGCCGCACGGTTCGGTGGTCACCAGCAGCGGCCGGGTCTCCGGCGTACATGAGGCCGGTGCGGTATTCAAGGAAGCCCCGTTCAGCGATGACGAGCGGCTCACCATGGACAACGTGCTCACCGAGGCGACCCGTGCGACCAAGGTGCGCTTCAACATCTACATCGGCGATCTCGGCGCGGATCCGGCCGCCGGTGCGGACGCGGTCTTCCCCGCGACCCCCGAGGCAGCGCGTTCGGTGCTCATCGCGGTTTCGCCCAATGACAAGGCCATCGAGGTGCGCTCCGGCCACGAGGTCGCCGATCGCGTCAATGACCGCGTCTGCCAGCTCGGCGTCACCGCCGCACTGAGCTCGTTCCGGCAGGGCCAGCTCATCGACGGTCTGGTCTCCGCGGTTCGGGTGATGGCCGCGGCCATCGGTCGCTGACCGTTGCGCCTGCGGCGCGTTCACCTCGGTTGAGGTGAACGCGCCGTTTGTATTTCAGTCCTGGGCGTCGAAGGCGCGGGCGCGCAGCGAGCGTTCGATGCCCGCCTTGCCTTCGATCACCAGGCGGCGCAGGGCCGGCGGATGGTCATCGGCAAGGAATTTGTCCGCCGTCGCGACGGCTTCCTCGCTGATAGCCCACGCCGGGTAGAGCCCGACGACCACGGTCTGCGCGACTTCGCTGGAGCGGCGCTCCCAGACGGCGGGAATCTCGGCGAAGTAGCGCTCCACGTAGGGCGTCAGCAGCTCACCCTGGCCGTTGGGCGCGAAGCCGCCGACGATCGAGCGGGCGGTGATATTCGGGACCGAATCGTCGGTCATCACCGTCGTCCAGGCCTGCTCCTTCACCTCGGCGATCGGACGGGCCGTCGCCGCGGCCGCGGCGTGCCGCTTACCCGCCGCGGTCGGATCGTTGGACAACTCCGTATCGATCATGGGAGTGTCGATCCCGTCGGCGTCGATCTCACCGGCGGCGGCGAGTGCGGTGACGAGCCGCCAGCGCAGATCGGTATCGACGATCAGCCCAGGGAGACCGACCTTCGCCGGATCGCCGTCGAGCAGTTCGCGCAGCACCTCGGTATGCCAGGCCGACAGCTTGGCACCGGTCAGTGCGTTGACGAAGGCGAGTTGGTGGTCCGAACCCGCCTCGGCCTCGCGGGCGAGTTCCAGCAGCCGGTTGGCGTATTCGGGCCAGCCGGCGGTGGTGGTCCATTCCGGATCGGCGTAGCTGCCGATCGCGGTGTTGGCCTGCATCAGGAGTCGTTGCACCACACCGATTTCGGATTCGGCGCCGATGCCGCGCTGGACCAGGGCGACGAAATCGCGGGCCCGGAATTCGGCCTGCCTGGTCATCTCCCATGCGGCCGACCAGGCCAGTGTGCGGGGGAGCGGTTCGGCGATATCGGCGATGCGGTTCACCAGCACGTCGAGCGAATCGGCATCGAGGCGCACCGAGCAGTAGGTGAGGTCGTCATCGTTGATCAGCACGAATTTGCCGCGCGGGACGCCGACCAGTTCGGGGACGGCGGTGCGGTCGGCGGCATCGAGATCGAGCTCTACGCGCTTGGTGCGCACCAGCTTTCCGTCCTGGTCGTCGTAGACGCCGACGGCGAGGCGGTGGACACGACGTTCGCCGGCACCCGGCGTGGCGCCCTCCTGCACCACCGCGAACGAGGTGAATTTGCCTTCGGCGTCGACCTCGAAATCCGGCCGCAGGATATTCAAACCGGTGGTCTTGAGCCATTGGGCGCCCCAGCTGGACAGATCACGGCCCGAGGACTGTTCCAGCGCCGACAGCAGATCGTCGAAAGTGGCATTGCCGTAGGCGTGTTCGGTGAAGTATGCGCGCAGACCCGCGAGGAACGGCTCCAGACCGACATACGCGACGAGCTGCTTGAGCACGGAAGCGCCCTTGGCATAGGTGATTCCGTCGAAGTTGACCTCCACCGCATGCAGGTCCGGGATGTCCGCCGCGATGGGATGGGTGGACGGCAGCTGGTCCTGCCGGTAGGCCCAGGACTTCTCCACATTCGCGAAAGTGGTCCAGGCACTTGCATATTCGGTCGCCTCGGACTGGCACAGCACCGAGGCGAAGGTCGCGAACGACTCGTTCAACCACAGGTCGTCCCACCACTTCATGGTGACAAGATCGCCGAACCACATATGGGCCATCTCGTGCAGGACGGTCTCGGCGCGCCGCTCGTAGGACGCCCGGGTCACCTTGGACCGAAAGACGTAGTCCTCCAGGAACGTAACGGCGCCCGCGTTCTCCATCGCGCCCGCATTGAACTCCGGGACGAACAGCTGGTCGTACTTGCCGAAGGCGTACGGAACACCGAAGTTCTTGTGGTAGAAGCCGAATCCCTGCTTGGTCTCGGTGAAGAGGCGCTCGGCGTCCATATGTTCGGCGAGTGAGGCACGGCAGTAGATGCCGAGCGGGATGGTGCCGTGATGGTCGGTGTAGGCGTCGGTCCATTCCGCGTACGGGCCCGCGATGAGCGCGACCAGATAGGTGCTCATCCTCGGGGTGGTGCTGAACAGGTGCTTGCCGGGGTCGGCGAGGAGCGTATCGACCACGGCGGCGTTGGAAATGACCTTCCAGTTCGGCGCGGCGGTGACGCTGATATCGAAGGTGGCCTTGAGATCCGGCTGATCGAAGCAGGCGAACATGCGCTTGGCATCGGCGGTTTCGAACTGCGAGTACAGGTAGACCTCGTAATCGGTGGGGTCGACGAAGCGGTGCAGGCCTTCACCGGTGTTGGAGTATTCGCAATCGGCCTCGACGACGAGTTCGTTGCGCTCGGCCAGACCGGTGAGGGTAATGCCCTTGGCTTCGTCGTAGTCGGCGATGTCGATCGGCGTGCCGTTGAGCACGGCGGAGCGGACCCCGCGGGCGACGATATCGATGTACGTGCTCGCGCCCGCGGTCGCGGTGAAAGTGACCGTGCTGCGGGAGAAGAAGGTCTGCTCGCCCGGCTGCGCCGCCCCGTCGGTCAGGTCGAGCTCGATGCGATAGTTCTCGACCTGCACTGTCGAGGCCCGTTCGATCGCCTGGTCGCGTGTCAGATTCGGTGCGGACATGGGACTCCTTCGTGGTTCGAAGAACGTGCGCGGGCGGCCCCCGGCGGGCACAACACTCACCACAATGCCACCTCGGTAAGGTTGCCCGCGCGGGACTTTTTCCCATAAACCCTATCGACCAGGATCGGAGCTGCGACGTGAAGCATGTCCACGCCGGAAAGGTGCGCGACCTCTATGAGGACGGCGACACCCTGCTGCTCGTGGCGTCGGACCGGGTATCGGTCTACGACGTGGTGCTGCCGACACCGATCCCGGATAAGGGCGCACTGCTGACCCAGCTGTCGAACTGGTGGTTCGAATACTTCACCGAGGTGCCCAACCATGTGGTCTCCGCGACCGATGTGCCCGCGGAGTTCGCCGGTCGCGGCATCCGGGTCAAGCCGCTGAAGATGGTGCAGGTCGAATGCATCGCGCGCGGCTATCTGACCGGATCCGGGCTGAGGGAATACGAGCAGACCGGGACGGTTTCCGGCATTGCGCTGCCGCCGGGTCTGCGCGATGGGGACAAACTGCCCGAGCCGATCTTCACCCCCAGCAGTAAGGCCGCCGAGGGCCACGACGAGCCCATCACCTTCGCCGATGTGGTGCATCAGGAGGGCCGCGAGGTCGCCGAGCAGTTGCGTGACCTGACGCTGCGGATCTACTCCCGCGGTGCCGCGCACGCCGCCGAACACGGTGTCATCGTCGCCGACACCAAGGTCGAATTCGGTTGGGACGATGACATTCTCACCCTCGGCGACGAGGTACTGACCTCCGACTCCTCCCGCTTCTGGCCCGCCGCCGAATGGGAACCCGGGCGTCCCCAGCGTTCCTTCGACAAGCAGTTCGTCCGAGACTGGTCCACCTCCACCGGCTGGAACAAGGAGTACCCGGGGCCGGAGATCCCCGCTGAGATTGTCGATGCCACGCGCCAGAAGTACATGGAGGCGTATGAGCTGATTACCGGGCAGACCTGGGGTGGTGTGCCGCGCTGACGTCGGGCATGCCGCTCTGACCGGCAGGATGTTGGCCGGCATGCTCCGCTGACTATCGGAAGTTGGGCGGCACATCGCGATGATCGTCGAGCTGAGGTGGTGTCCTGTGTTGCCCAGCAGCGTTGACGTTGGTGCCGTGCTTGCGCTGACCGCTGGAGGATTTTGGGTGCATGCATTGCCGACCTTCGGCGCGGGCGGGGCGGCAGACTACGTGATCGGCGGGGTGCCGTTCTGGTCGCGTGCCGTGCCGAGTGGCAGCGTGACCCGGAGCCGCATAATCGCTGGCCGCCGAGCAGCCCGCCGAGGACCGGGCAACCTTTGTGTCGGGTGCCCGGTTCCCGCGTGGTGCGCCCGGTTCCCAAGTGTGCGGAGTGCTCACCATCGGCCGGAGGGCCGGTAACAGGCAGAGTGTTCGGTGTATAGCGCCGGTCAGGCGAGGTGTTCGGCGAGTCGGTCGAGATAGGGGCGTTGGCCGGTGCCGAGTTTTTCGCGGGCGATAGGCAGGTCGAACCACGCGGCGCGGTCGATTTCCGGGAAGGTGGCGAGGCGGCCGGATTTGGGCGGCCATTCCATGTCGAAGGTGCCGGGGACAACTGTGCAGGGATCCAGATCGCCCTCGACGGCCCAGACGGTGAGGTTCTTGGTGGATTTGCCACTGCCATAGCGGACCTCGCCCAACGGCACCCGCTCGCCCTCGGGCACCGGCAGCCCGAGCTCCTCGACGAATTCCCGCGCCGCGGCCGCCTCCGCGCTTTCGTGCTCCGGCTGGTACTCACCCTTCGGAATCGACCAGGCCCCCGCATCCTTGCGCGCCCAAAACGGCCCACCCATATGCCCGATCAGCACCTCGACCGCACCGGAGCTCCGGCGGAACAACAGAATCCCAGCACTGAATTTGCCTGCCACACCAAGCAGTCTGCCGCCTGCCGCCAGCGCGCGCACGAGACACACGGATCCAGCGAGGGGTGGATCTGTCTCGATGCACGCCGCCGACCAGTCACAATATCTGCGCTTCAACCGGACATCCACCACGAATGCCCAAGGCGCACAGCCAGTCTGGGCTGCGTACCAGCTCGCTCACTGCGTCGCAGCACCGATCTCTCACCCGGATCGCGCATCCCCGCGCCAATCGGGAATGGGCCCTGCACCGCGCGGAGTCGGCTCAACAGCTTGGCTTCCCATGGGTGCCTCCGCTGGTTCAGGGGTGGTGGCGGAGGTGGGCGGCGCGCAGGGTCAGGTAGTTGCGTTCGGGGGTGCTGGTGGTGTGGTTGGCGGCGGAGGTGTAGTAGGCGATGGCTGTGGGGAAATCGCCTGCCATTTCGTGTAAATGGCCGCGGACGGCGTCGAGGCGGTGGTTGCCTGCCAGTTGGTCTTCGAGGGTGTCGGCGAGTTCCAGTCCGGCGACGGGGCCGTGGACCATGGCGGTGGCGACGGCGCGGTTCAGGGTGACCATAGGATTCTTCGAGATGCGCTCGATTATGTTGTACAGAGCCAGGATTCGGTGCCAGTCGGTGTCTTCGGCGCGCAGCGCCTTCGCGTGTAGAACGGCGATTGCGGCCTGGATTTGGTAGGGGCCGGCCAGGCCCGAGGCGAGGGTGCTGGTTGTCAATGTGATGCCCTCGGTGATCAGGTCGCGGTCCCATAGTGCGCGGTTCTGTTCGGCGAGAGGTATCAGTTCACCGTGGGTTCCGGTGCGGGCGGTTCGCCGGGAGTCGGTGAGCAGCATGAGTGCCAGCAGGCCGGTGACCTCGGTGTCGTCGGGGAGTAGCCGGTGGATCGACCTGATCAGGCGGATTGCTTCGTTGGAGAGGTCGGGTCGCTGGAGGTCTGGGCCTGTGGTGGTGGTGTGGCCCTCGTTGAAGATCAGGTACAGCACATGTAGCACGGCACTGAGTCGCTCGTGCCATTCCACGTCACCGGGTCGGGCGAATGGGCGGTCCAGGGTGGCCAGCTTCTTCTTCGCGCGCGTAATTCGTTGCGCCATGGTCGTTTCCGGCAGCAGGAAGGCATTGGCGATCTCCGCGGTGCCGAGACCGCCAACGGCGCGCAGTGTCAGGGCGATGGCGCTCGCGGATGAGAGTGCCGGATGGCAGCAGAGGAAGAACATGGCGAGAGTGTCGTCGCGGTCGAAGGTCTCCGCGTCGGGTATGTCGCGTTCGAAAACCGTTGTCTCCCTGCGTCGCCGAGCCACGTCAGCGCGCACCGCATCGGCCATCCGTCGTTGTGCGACCTGGATCAGCCAGCCACGTGGATTATCCGGCAAGCCATCGGCGGGCCACTGGGTGGCCGCTGCCAGCATCGCCTCTTGGAGCGCATCCTCGGCGGTGTCGAAATCGCCGAATCGGCGGACCAACGTGCCGAGGACCTGTGGTGCGAGTTCGCGCAACAGGTCCTCGATCGGCACTGGTCGGTTCATCGCCAACTATTGCTCGGTCGCCGGGGCGCCCATCACCGCGCGTACCTCGATGTATTCACCGATCGGCGCGCCACCGGGTCCGGGGCCCGCCGAGGCCTGTGCGGCGATCTCCAGCGCACGCTCCGGACTTTCCACATCGACAATCCAGTATCCGGCCAGGAACTCCTTGGTCTCCGGGAACGGCCCATCGGTGATCACCGGCGCGGCGCGCCCGTCCGAGCTGACGAGCCGTGCCTCATCCGGGCCCGCCAGGCCCTGCGCGTCTACCAGCTCACCGGACTTGGCCAGTTCCGCGCCGAGGGCCCGTTGGAAGTCCATATGCGCTTTGATCTCCTCCGGCGTCCACTCGGTGATCGGGACGTCGCAGTTGGCGGCGGGGCCGTAGGTCTTCAGCAGCATGTATTTCATATCGGGTCTCCTAGCCTGCGGTGCGCCTCTGCGGCGCGCTCGCGATGAGGTCGGAACCGGCACCGCCGATTCGACGCATACTCGATCATGGCCTGCGTCACAGTGGCGCGGAGGTGTCGGCGAGCAGTTCTGGATCGACCTGTTGGCCGATCAGCTCCTTGATCCGGTCAGTGACATCCCAGATGTTCACGTTCATGCCCGCCAAGACCCGGTTATCGGTATCGAGCCAGAATGCGACGAACTCGCGCGCGGCCACGTCACCGCGGACTACCACTCGCGCGTACTCACCGGGCGCGGCGAACCCGGTGTACTCCATGCCCAGGTCGTATTGGTCGGTGAAGAAGTAGGGCAGGCGGTCGTAGGAGGCCGATTTGCCGAGCATGGTCTGCGCCGCGACGGCGGGCTGGTTGAGCGCATTTGCCCAGTGCTCCACCCGAATTCGACGCCCGAGCCGTGGATGCTGTTCGTTGGCGATATCGCCGACCGCAACGATATTCGGGTCGCTGGTGGTCAGGCTCGCGTCGACGAGTACGCCACCGTCGATCGCCAACCCCGCGTCCGCGGCCAGTTCGATATTCGGCCGGGCGCCGATCGCGACGAGGACCGCATCGCCCTCGATAACGGTGCCGTCGGCGAGCCGGACACCGGTCGCCAGATCCGTCTCCACGTGATGGGTGGTGATCGCCTCGACCCGCGCGCGGAATCGCAGATCCACGCCGTGGTCGCGGTGCAGATCCGCGAAGACCCGACCCATCTCGGGTCCGAGTGCCGCCAACAGCGGCAGTTCGGCCGATTCGACAATGGTGACCTCGACCTGGGCGGCGCGTGCGGCCGAGGCGACCTCCAGCCCGATCCAACCCGCCCCGATGATGACCAGCCGCCGGGCCGAGCCGAACAGCTCGATCAGGCTGTCGGAATCGCCGATGGTGCGCAGCGTGTACACCCCGCGCGCGTCCATGCCCGGAATCGGCAGGCGGCGCGGTGTCGAGCCGGTGGCGAGTGCGAGCTTGTCGTAGCCGAGCGTCGAACCATCCGGCAGCGTCACAGTTTTCGCGCTCGGATCGATCGCGCCGACCTCGGTGCCGAGCCGGACATCGATGTGGTGATCGCGGTACCACTGGCCCGGATCGACGGTGAATTCCTCGAGCGATTTCTTCCCGGCCAGATGTTCCTTGGACAGCGGTGGTCGCTCATAGGGTAGGTAGTCCTCGGCGCTGATCAGCGTCACGGTTCCGGCGAAATCGTTGTCGCGCAGTGCTTCCGCCAGTTTGGCCGCGGCCAGCCCGCCGCCGACGATGACGAAACACTGATCAGAGGTCATAACGGACTCCTTTTCGGAGGGAACCGGACGCCTGCGTGTCAACCCTACTGGGACCCGGGGCCGCCTTTCGGAGAATCGGCGTGCGGTCCGGGAACGAATCGTGCGCCCGCGTGGTTGGCCACCAATAGTGGCGCGGTGAATCCGCGCGATACGAGCGTGCGATGGAAAGGAACAGGTCTGTGAGCGAGACGACCACCAAGAACGTTGCCGATTTCTGGTTCGACCCGCTATGCCCTTGGTGTTGGATCACCTCCCGCTGGATCCTCGAGGTCGAGCAGGTCCGCGATATCGAGGCCCGTTTCCACGTGATGAGCCTGTCGGTGCTGAACGAGGGCAAGGAGGGGCTGCCCCCGCAGTACGAGGAACTGCTCGCCACCGGCTGGGGTCCGGTTCGGGTCGCCATCGCCGCCGCGCAGGAGCACGGTGACAAGGTGCTCTCCCCGCTCTACACCGCGATGGGCACCCGCATCCACAACCGGCGCGAGGAGTACGAGCGCGACTCCCGTAAGGAATCCCTCGCCGCGGTGATCGCGGATTCGCTCGCCGAGGTCGGCCTGCCCGCCGAACTCGCCGCGGCCGCCGAGAGCACCGAATTCGACGAGGCGCTGCGCAAGAGCCATAACGCGGGCATGGACAAGGTCGGTCCGGATGTCGGCACCCCGACCATCCATATCAACGGCACGGCCTTCTTTGGTCCGGTGCTGTCGCGGATACCGCGCGGCGAGGAGGCCGGGAAACTGTGGGACGCGGCGGTCACGCTGGCCGACTACCCGCACTTCTTCGAATTGAAGCGGACCAGGACCGAGGACCCGGCCTTCGACTGACCGCGGAGCTACGGCACGGGTTTCGGCGGCAACGCCGGAACCTCGCCGTAGCTGCTCGGGTACCGACCGGCCGGCAGCGCACCGGCCGGTCGGGTCGGCCGCAAGAACAGCCTGCCGTGCCTGCTGCGATCGCGCAGTGCCCACATCCGCCAGGTCAACACCGGATGTGTGGACATGGCGTTGGTGATCCAGATGAAAAAGCCCTTTTCGACCGCGGCCCGATCAGCCATTTCGTCGAAGCCGACCAGTTTGTTCAAGTATTTGCCCGCGGCGAGGGTGCCCATGGCGCTCGATGCCCCGACATGTCGGTTGCAGTAGCCGTGATTGTCGGCGGTGTACTCCTGGGACCGGATCAGCGAGCTACCGATGATCGGCAGTGACGGCGCAACGAACATGCCGAGCTGACGCCAGTACGAGGTGTGCCCGGCCGCGATATGTCCGACTTCGTGACCGATGATGAAGGCGAGGGCATCGGGTTCGCGTGCGGCGCCGCCGATTTCGAACAGATCGCTGTACACCGCGACAAAGCGCCGGAACCCGTGACCGGAGGCGAAGGCGTTGATCTGGCCGTTGCCGAGCACTACGTAGGCGTCTGGCACCTTGGCCAGCCCGAATCGGGCGGCCGCCTCGACCACCAGTTGATAGCCCTCCGGAAACTGGGTCGGCGACATTTTGACGCCGTTGACCCGCATGGTCGCGTAGTTCATACCGCGTAGGAACCAGACCACGATCGGCGCGAAGACCAAGATGATCACGTAGATACTCGGCTGCTTCTGCCCCAGGACGAGATCGATGCACACCGCCAGCGCGATCAGCATCGCGAACATGGTGATCACACAGACGACGACCAGCAGTGGAATTTCCCACGGGTGCCGCGCGGGCATGCCGAATGGTGACAGTCCGCGCGGCTGTCGCTGCGGGGGCGTACCGGGCGGGACCGGAGTAACTCCGTATTCATAGGGCGTTGGTCCGTACTGGGGTGTGGGGATTCCGGGATACGGCGCTGCGGGGTACTGGGGCGACGACGGGTACCCGGGTGGTTCATTCGGTGTGGCGGTCGCGTCCTGAGCCTGCGCCCATCCGCCCAGCGCGGGATAGGGATCGGCGGGTCCGCCCGCCTGTTGGGGCGGCTGAGAGTCGTGCGGCTGCATGCGAAGAACTCTATTCATTTACCGGGGACGAGGTTCGGGTGCCGTTGGCGTGATTGCACACCGCGCTGGCACATCTGTCGATTCGCCGCGGCGGCTAACAGTGTTAATGGTGGCTGCGCGGCCCTCTCGCGGCACCGCGAAACACGCCTGACACAATCGCAGCCATGCGCGTATATCTGGGTGCCGACCATGCCGGTTTCGAACTGAAGAATCACGTCAAGGCCCATCTGGAGCAGGCGGGCCACGAGGTCGTCGACTGCGGCGCCCTCGAATACGACGCACTCGACGACTACCCCGCCTTTTGCATCGAGGCGGCCCGCCGTACCGTCGCCGATCCGGGCAGCCTCGGGCTGGTCTTCGGCGGCAGCGGCAACGGTGAGCAGATCGCCGCGAACAAGGTGCCCGGCGCCCGCTGCGCCCTGGCCTGGAGCGTGGAGACCGCCCAACTGGCCCGCGAGCACAACAATGCCCAGCTGATCGGCATCGGCGGCCGCATGCACTCCACCGAAGAGGCGCTGGCGATCGTGGATGCGTTCGTCTCGACCACATGGTCCGAGGAGCCGCGCCACCAGCGCCGCATCGACATCCTGGCCGAGTACGAGAAGACCGGTGTGCCCCCGGCTGTTCCGGCCTACTGACGCACACCATTGGCGAAATCCGCTGTCTTGCAAGCCAAGGCGAGACAGCGGACCGGAGAGGACCTCGACCTGCGATGCCTGAGGGCCATACGCTGCATCGGCTCGCGCGGCTGCATCAACGACGCTTTGCCGGGGGAGTGGTGCGCGTCTCCAGTCCACAGGGCAAGTTCACCTCCGGTGCCGCGCGAGTCGATGGACAGGTGCTGACGCGCGCGGAGGCGTGGGGCAAACACCTACTGCACCACTACGAGTCGGGTCTGGTTGTCCACGTGCACCTCGGGCTGTACGGGGTGTTCACCGAGGTGCCGCTGCCGATGGGGGAGCCGGTCGGACAGGTGCGGATGCGAGTCGTCGGCGACGCGTCGGCCGATGATCGCCTGTACGGCACCGATTTACGCGGCCCGACCGCGTGCGAGGTGTACACCCGCGCCGAGGTAACGGCGCTGACCGAGCGACTCGGCCCGGATCCGCTGCGGCGTGGCGCCGATCCCGAACGGGCTTGGCGGCGAATCCACCGCTCGCGCAGACCGATCGGCGCCCTGCTGATGGATCAGCAGGTGCTCGCCGGTGTCGGCAATGTGTATCGCGCGGAACTGTTATTCCGGCACGGCATTTCGCCACAGCGACCGGGTACGATGCTGACCGCCGACGAATGGCACGCGATGTGGACCGATCTGGTCGCGCTGATGCGGGTGGGCGTACGGGTCGGCAAGATGGTCGTCGTCCGGCCCGAACACGACCACGGCGAACCGTCCTACGCGGCCGACCGCCCACGCACCTACGTCTACCGCCGCCCCGGCGCGCCCTGCCGCCTCTGTGGCACACCCGTCGCGCACAGCGTGCTGGAGGGGCGAAACCTCTTCTGGTGCTCCACCTGTCAGGCCAGCTGAACCTGCCGCGTGCGGCGATCGATGTCAGCGCTGGCCGGTCGGCTGGCCGGACCGACCAGTTGGTCGCCCACACCGACGCGGTGTGCGGAGACCGGCCGATGCCAGATCAGCCTGCGACGGCCTTGATTTCGGGTTTATCGGAGTCGGCGAGGGCGAAGCGGCGCCCGCCCGCGGTCTTCGCCGAATACATCGCGCGATCGGCGCGGCGCAACAGATCGGTGAAATCGCAGGAGTCGCCCGGTGCACAGTAGGCGGTGCCGACACTGGCCGAGACCGGCACCGGACCAGCCGTCGACCACACCGGATCCCGCAGCGCGGCCACGATGCGCTGCGCGATTTCGCCGAGGGTGTTGTCCAGCGGGTTGGTGGCGAGCACGAATTCGTCACCGCCATAGCGGCAGATGATCGTATCCGGCGGGCAGATCTCGCGCAGCCTGCGGGCCAGTTCGACGAGCACCTCGTCGCCGACGGCGTGTCCGTAGTTGTCGTTGATCTGCTTGAACCGGTCCAGGTCGATCAGCAGCAGGCCGACGCCGCGGTTCGGGTCGGCCGTCATCAGCCGCACCTTGTCCTGTAGCAGCGTCCGGTTCGCCAGATCGGTGAGCGCGTCATGGGTGGCCTCGTGCCGCAGCCGATGCTGTAGCGCGGCGATCTCTTGCACCCGCAACGACACCGCGGCCGAAATGTGCTGCTCCTGCTGGGCCAGCGCCCGCTCCTGCAGTGCCTGGGCATAGCTGTCGATGGCCTGACTGGCGACCAGCGGCCAGCGCGTGGCGACCAGCGACCCGGGCGTCCCCGCCGGGAAGCTGAGCAGCCAGCGGGTGGCCTGGGCCAGCATTCTGGTCCGTTCGAACGGCGCCTCGACCAGTCGCGCCCCCAATGTCCGCGCCTCGGGCACCGGAAAGGGCTCGGACCTGGCCAACAACAGCAGCCGCTCGATGATCTCGACCAGTACCGGCTGCAACTGTTGTGGTGACGCGTGTGATCCCGGTTCCGCGCAGACCGCACACGCCCACGCGCCTGCCATCCGCGCCACCGGTGGCTCGATCTCCGCAGACATCGCACTCACCCGCCACGGGTGATGTCGGTACCTGGGTGCCCTGTTCCCACGCAGGTGCCGGCGCCACCCCGATCGTTCCCACTGCTACGCGGTTGGGTCCACCTCGCTCGGTGCACGCTCACCGCCCCCTTTCCAGATACCCCCCGTCCGGCAAAAAGGATCCTAGCAAGCCACTCGGCACTGAAAAACGCCGTTTTATAACGAGTTATCGGTACCTCGCGAATGGCGATCGGGTATGACATCGCTGCCGCACCGCCGGCGTTACACATCAATTCTGTTCGCCGGGAAGTCGCGGACCGACACGCCGACAGCACGCCGAAAAGGGGCGGTTTCCGGCTCGAGCGGCGACTCGACGCGATCGTTGATAGTAATGGGCTACCGTTGGCGCCCGGGGTTGTGGCCGCGTCTCCACGGCAACGGCCCTGTTGACCGGTTCGACGGGGGCTGATTGGCGTTTCCGACTCCCGATTCGGTACAGTCGGTTCGCACGCGACATCGTGGCGATCCCATAGATGTCGTATGCCTGCGGGTGTAGTTCAATGGTAGAACCTCAGCCTTCCAAGCTGATGGTGCGGGTTCGATTCCCGTCACCCGCTCCACGCAGGATTCATCCTCGTCGGCGCCGTCTTCCGCCGCGAGGCCACGGGGTGTAGCGCAGCTTGGTAGCGCATCCGCTTTGGGAGCGGAGGGTCGCAGGTTCAAATCCTGTCACCCCGACAGAGTTGGCGGGTCGGAGGCCATTTTCGAGCCTCGCCGACCGGCCGGGAATCGACTGCGCGACACGGTTTCGTGCGTCGGCTTGTGCGGGTTCAGCACCTCGGTGCAGTTCTGGTAGGCAACACGTAGGGCTACACCAGAGTCGACAGTCCTCGATTGTTGGCGCGTGCGCCGCGTCCCTTGACAACCGCTGGAACGGCGACGGTGTGTTTCGACTCGATGGCAAAAAACCGAATGCCCCAGCACTTCTCGCGATGTTCGAGCAGATCATCGGATCCATTTCCAGTAGCAGCGCCGCCGTACAGCGCGCCGCAGTGGCCTTCGGATACGCTACATGCGCGGTGCCGTAGGACTGCTCGAACGCCTGCACCCGGTCCGGGTTCTTGTGCAGCAAGAAGACCAGATCGGTCGCGGGCCAGCCGCGCCCTCCAGCGGTGCGCGGGTGATCGTCAACAGCATCTTGCGATCGTCGCCGAGCTGCACACCGCAGGCGAGGAAGTTTCGCGGCACTATCAGAGACTGAGGCTCGGCCAGGTCCAGTTCGCTACCGCCGGAATGTCTTCGCCGTATTCGCGAGTCCACGCGCGGGCATGCCAGCGGGCATCGACCATCTCCTGCCGCAGCCCCGCCGCCTTCTCCCGCAAGGTCGCAACCCGGTCGATCACATCCATTACCAAGTGGTACCGGTCCAGATCATTGAGCATCACCATGTCGAAAGGTGTTGTCGTGGTGCCCTTTTCCATGTATCCACGCACGTGCAGCTCGCTGTGGTTGGTGCGCCGGTAGGTGAGTCGGTGGATCAGCCACGGGTAGCCGTGGAATGCGAAGATCACCGGACGGTCCCGGGTGAACAGCGTGTCGAATTCGCTGTCGGACAGGCCATGGGGATGTTGGTCGGATGGCTGCAGTCGCATCAGGTCGACCACATTCACCACCCGCAGCCGCAACTGGGGCAGCCGCGCACGCAGAATCGCCGCCGCCGCGAGTGTTTCCAATGTCGGCACGTCGCCGGCGCAGGCGAGCACGACATCGGGCGTGGTGCCCGGATCGTCGTTCTGCCCAGCCCACTCCCAGATCCCGGCACCGCGTGCGCAGTGCACCGCGGCATCGGAAACCGAAAGCCAGTCCGGCTGCAGCTGTTTCCCGGCAACCACCACATTGACGTAGTGCCGGGAACGCAGGCAGTGATCGTAGGTCGACAGCAGCGTATTCGCGTCCGGCGGCAGATACACCCGCACGATCGATGGCTTCTTGTTCAGCACCACATCGAGGAATCCGGGATCCTGGTGGGTGAAGCCATTGTGGTCCTGTCGCCAAACATGTGATGACAGTAGGTAATTCAGGCTTGCGATGGGGCGCCGCCACGGTACCGCCGCACTCGCGTCCAGCCATTTGGCGTGCTGGTTGAACATCGCATCGATGATGTGGATGAATGCCTCGTAGCAGGTGAACACGCCGTGCCTGCCGGTCAGCAGGTAGCCCTCGAGCAGGCCCTGGCACATATGCTCGGACAGCACCTCGATCACTCGTCCGCTGCGGTCGAGATCCACATCGAATTCACCGATCTCGGCCTGCCAATCACGTCCGGTGACCTGCAGAATGTCCTGCAGCCGATTGCTGACCAATTCGTCGGGTGCGAAGGTCAGGAAGTTGTCCGGATTGCGCGTGGTGACATCGCGCAGCCAGGCGCCGAGCACCCGGGTCGCCTCGTGCTGGGTCGCACCCGGTTTGCGGACCTCGATGCCGTAGGAACGCCAATCGGGCAACCGCAGATCTTGAACGAGCATGCCCCCGTTGGCGATCGGATTCGCGCTCAGCCGCCGATCGCCAGCGGGCACCAGGTCGAGCAGCGTCGCCACCGGCCGGCCCGACTCATCGAAGAGCTGTTCCGGCCGATAGGACCGCAACCACTGTTCGAGCACCGCCCGGTGCACGTCATCGGTACGCGCGGCCGACAACGGCACCTGATGCGCTCGGAAGGTGCCCTCGACCGGATCGCCGTCGACCACTGGCGGGCAGGTCCACCCCTTCGGTGTGCGCAGCACGATCATCGGCCAGCTCGGGCGCGCCCCGTCGGTCCCAGCGTGTGCGCGCCGCTGGATCTCCGCGATGCGATCCAGGGCGGTGTCCACGGCAATCGCCATCTCCTGGTGCACGATCGCGGGGTCGCTACCCGCGACGACTATCGGCTCGTAGCCGTATCCGCGTAGCAGCGTGAGCAATTCGGATTCCGGAATGCGCGCCAGGATGGTCGGGTTGGCGATCTTGTACTGATTCAACGCGAGAATCGGCAGCACCGCACCGTCGCGCACCGGGTTGAGGAATTTATTGGCGTGCCAGCTGGTGGCCAGTGGCCCGGTCTCCGCCTCACCGTCGCCGACCACGCAGAACACCGTCAGATCCGGATTGTCCAGCGCCGCGCCGAACGCATGCAGCAGCGAATAGCCGAGTTCACCGCCCTCGTGGAATGAACCCGGCGTCTCCGGCGCACAGTGACTCGGCACTCCGCCCGGGAAGGAGAATTGTGCGAACAGCGCGCCCATCCCGGTCTCGTCCTGTGGCACATGGCTGTACAGCTCGGAGTACGTCCCCTCCAGCCACGCGCAGGCATTCGGTCCCGGCCCGCCGTGTCCGGGCCCGGCCACGAAGACCGCGTTCAGATCGCGCTGGCGGATCGCCCGATTCGCGTGCACCCAAACCAGATTCAGGCCGGGCACGGTGCCGAAATGCCCGAGCAGCCGTGGCTTGATGTGTTCGGCCCGCAGCGGTTCGCGCAGCAGCGGATTGCTCATCAGATAGATCTGGCCTACCGCCAGATAGTTCGCGGCCCGCCACCACGCATCGAGCCCTTCCAGTTCTGCGGGATCGAGCGGGCCCGGCGCCTGCGCGAGCCGATACGGCCGCGGTGCGACGGTCGCACCACCACTGCTTTCGACATTGTCGGCCGAGGTATCGCCCTCGGCGCCGGCCATCTGCGTCATGCGTCGACCCTCCTCACACTCGGGCTTCGGAAGCAGCACCTCGAGGGAACCGCCTGTCACCGGGTCCTGCACGGTTGCCGGCGTCGATCGATAACGCCGGATGGAGAATTCACCGTCAGCCTACCCAGGCCGTGCCACGCCGAAATCGGTTCTCACGATCCCGCGCCGGTGGCGGCTCCGTCTGGTGCCGGATGTCATGTGATCCGGTGCCGTGTGTCGCCGCATTGCCGACGGGCGGCTCGGTCGAGGCGAGTCGCGGTGCATTATGGTCCGCCGCATGCAAACACTGCGCAGGATCATCGGAATCGGCACCATCGCCGCGGCGACATTCGCGCTGGCCGCCTGTGGCTCGGACGACCACAAGGGCTCGGCCGCCACCACGTCGTCGGCCGCCGCTGCGGCATCGGCGCAGCCCACTTTCGGCCAGCTGCCCGCGCAGAACACCGGCGCCGAATGCACCGCCGACGACATCGTGGTGGTCGGCGGCTTCGGTGCGACGCCGAAGATCACCATCCCGGACACCTGCACCCCGCCGACCCAGCTGGTCGTCAAGGATCTGGTCCCCGGCAGCGGGCCCGGCGCGGTCGCTGGTCAGCCGCTCACCATGAACTACACGCTGATCACCTGGTCGGATAAGAAGAAGCTGGACAGCTCGTTCGACCGCGGCAAGCCCTTCCAGCTGACCCTCGGTGCCGGACAGGTCATTCCGGGTTGGGAGCAGGGGTTGGTCGGCGTGCAGGCTGGTGCGCGGCGGCTGCTGATCATTCCGCCGAACCTCGGTTACGGCGAGGGCGGCAATGGCATCAAGCCCAACGAAACGCTGGTCTTCGTCACCGACGCGGTCGCCGTCGGCAAGTAAACGCGGCGCCGGGTCGTCGGCGGTGGTGCTGCCTGCAGCCCGCCGCGACGAGTCAACTAACCTGGTCGAGATACGCACGTTGAGCCGTGCGGCGTTTTTGCTCGTGACTACCCCAGCAAGTCGACCAGAACCAACGAACAAGGAGCATGTCCGTGAAGAGCACCGTCGAGCAGCTGAGCCCGACCCGGGTCCGGATCAACGTCGAGGTGCCTTTCGAAGAGCTGAAGCCGGACTTCGACAAGGCCTACAAGGCGCTGGCCAACCAGGTTCGCATCCCCGGCTTCCGTCCGGGCAAGGCCCCGGCCAAGCTCATCGAGGCCCGCCTGGGTCGCGGCGCGATCCTCGAGCAGGTCGTCAACGATGCGTTGCCCGGCCGCTACAGCGAGGCCGTCACCACCTCCGAGGTCAAGGTCATCGGCCAGCCCGAGATCGAGATCACCAAGATCGAGGACGGCCAGGAACTGGCGTTCACGGCCGAGGTCGACGTGCGTCCGGAGATCACCCTGCCCGCCTACGATGGCATCGAGGTGACCGTCGACTCGTTCACCATCGGTGACGAGGACATCGAGGAGCAGCTGCAGTCGCTGCGCCAGCGCTTCGGCACCCTGACCGGTGTCGAGCGTCCGGTCCAGAACGCCGACTTCGTCTCCATCGACCTGTCGGCCACCGTCGACGGCGAGGACGTGCCCGAGGCGGCCACCACCGGCCTGTCGCACGAGGTCGGCTCCGGCCAGCTGATCGAGGGTCTGGACGAGGCGCTCATCGGCCTGTCGGTCGACGAGTCCAAGGAGTTCACCTCGACCCTGGTCGCCGGTGAGCACGCGGGCAAGGAGGCGGTCATCACCGTCGCGGTGCGCTCGGTCAAGGAGCGCGAGCTGCCCGCGGCCGATGACGACTTCGCCCAGCTGGCCAGCGAATTCGACACCCTCGACGAGCTGAAGGAAGACCTGCGCAACCGGGTCGAGCGGGTCAAGAAGGTCGAGCAGGCCGGTCAGATCCGCGACAAGGTGCTCGAGACCCTGCTGGAGCAGGTCGAGGTGCCGCTGCCCGAGGCCGTCGTGCAGGCAGAGATCGATGCCGTGCTGCACGATGCCGTGCACGGCTTCGACCACGACGAGGCCAAGCTGGCCGAGGCGCTCGAGGCCGAGGGCTCCAGTCGCGAGGAGTTCGACAAGGACACCAAGGAGTCCGCCGAGAAGTCGGTGAAGACCCAGCTGCTGCTGGACGCCATCGCCGAGGCGGACAACACCCAGGTCGGCCAGGAGGAGCTGACCGAGCGGATCCTGTTCCAGGCGCAGCGCTACGGCCTCTCGCCCGAGCAGTTCATCCAGCAGGTGCAGCAGGCGGGCCAGCTCGGCGCGGTCTTCGCGGATGTGCGTCGCGGTAAGGCGCTGGCCGGTGTGGTCGGCAAGGTGAAGGTCACCGACTCCGACGGCAACGCCGTGGACACCGCCGAAATGTTCGGTGCCCCTGAGGGTTCCGAGCCGGAGGGCGCCGAAGAGACCGCCGCAGCGAGCGCCGAATAATTCCATGGAAGAACAGCGTGATCGAATGCCGTGTGGTTGGGTGATTGCGCCGTGAGCGAGCGTAGCGAGTGAACCGAAAACACAGTGCGCGCTCGCGCGCAGCGCAATCGAGCGTCAGCGAGATTGCGCTGTGAGCGAAGACGGGCGGTACCGGGAGTTCGGTGCCGCCCGGCTTCGTTAATGTTTGTGATAGCGAACCAGTGATGGCTGTGTAGCAATCAGAGCCGGTGAGAAGAGAAGGCAGGTATCCGTGACAATGAACAAGGCAGGGGTCGTCATGAGCTCCCCCACTGCTGGTCTCAACCTCAGTGATTCGGTATACGAGCGCCTGCTGCGTTCGCGCATCATCTTCCTCGGCACCCAGGTCGACGACGATATCGCCAACAAGGTGTGCGCGCAGATCCTGCTGCTGTCGGCGGAGGATCCGACCAAGGACATCGAGCTCTACATCAACTCGCCCGGTGGTTCGGTCACCGCGGGTATGGCCATCTACGACACGATGCAGTTCTCCGAGTGCGATATCGCCACCTACGGCATGGGCCTGGCCGCCTCGATGGGCCAGTTCCTGCTCACCGCAGGCACCAAGGGCAAGCGGTACGCCCTGCCGCATGCGCGCATCATGATGCACCAGCCGTCGGCGGGTATCGGTGGTTCCGCGGCCGATATCGCGATCATGGCCGAACAGTTCGCACACACCAAGCGGGAGCTGAACGA
Organism: Nocardia sp. NPDC051990; assembly: GCF_040680755.1. Lineage (NCBI taxonomy): Bacteria > Bacillati > Actinomycetota > Actinomycetes > Mycobacteriales > Nocardiaceae > Nocardia > Nocardia sp. NPDC051990. Next base: position 70,049 of record NZ_JBFAXH010000008.1, read on the forward strand.
GCTGCAGGCGCTGCACACCGGTAGGTCCATCGAGCAGGTGACCGCCGACGCCGACCGCGACCGCTGGTTCACGGCGACGGCGGCCAAGGAGTACGGCTTCATCGACCACGTGATCAGCCACGCGGCCCAGGCGAACGGCGCGAAGTAAGCCCGCGCCGCAGATCGCTCACCCACCCAGACTTTGGAGACGAAGATGGCCAATCAGTTCGACCCGCGCGCCGGCCTCGGCGGCACCGCCCCGGCGAGCCCGCAGTCGCGCTACATCCTGCCCTCGTTCATCGAGCACTCGAGCTTCGGTGTCAAGGAGTCCAACCCGTACAACAAGCTGTTCGAGGAGCGCATCATCTTCCTCGGCGTGCAGGTCGACGACGCCTCGGCGAACGACATCATGGCGCAGCTGCTGGTGCTGGAGTCGCTCGACCCCGATCGCGACATCACCATGTACATCAACTCGCCCGGTGGTTCGTTCACCTCGCTGATGGCGATCTACGACACCATGCAGTACGTGCGTGCCGATGTGGCCACCGTCTGCCTGGGTCAGGCCGCTTCCGCCGCCGCCGTGCTGCTCGCCGCCGGTACTCCCGGCAAGCGCGCCTGCCTGCCCAACGCCCGCGTGCTGATTCACCAGCCGTCGCTGGAGGGTGGCATCCAGGGGCAGGTTTCGGACCTGGAGATCCAGGCCGCGGAGATCGAGCGCATGCGTCGCCTGATGGAGACCACGCTGGCGCGCCACACCGGTAAGGATGCGGACACCGTCCGCAAGGACACCGACCGCGACAAGATCCTGACGGCCGAGGAGGCCAAGGAGTACGGGATCATCGATACCGTCTTCGATTACCGCAAGCTCAGCGCCCAGAAGTAGGGCGGCCGCGCTGGACGCGGCGCTGATCGCTCGTAAGTTGCTCTATGTCAGGAAAATCCGGCCGGGACATATGCCGCTCGGCATGTGGCCCGGCCGGACTGCTCGAGGGAATCCGATCGGCCGGAAGGGTGCCGGGCGGAAGGATTTCCGAGGCGGGCGGCCAGGCGTGTCGGATGGCCGTCGATCGGGGTCGACGTGTTTGAAGTGGTAAGAACTCGGACAACCCCTTGCGAGAAACATGCTCGAGTTGTCGACCTCCGTCGCGCACACCGGGTACGGTCAAGCTAGGGACCTTAGCTCCCGGTTGACGGCAGTGCTCGAACCGTCGGAATCGCTCGAGGTGTTGGTGGTTACACCCGAGGGTGGCGGATTGCTGGCAACCTGGATAGACGGTTGCACGCGGACAAGGAAGTAGGGACCCACGAGATGGCGCGCATCGGAGACGGCGGCGATCTGCTGAAATGCTCGTTCTGCGGAAAGAGTCAGAAGCAGGTCAAGAAGCTCATTGCGGGACCAGGGGTGTACATCTGCGACGAGTGCATCGATCTATGCAACGAGATCATCGAGGAAGAGCTGGCCGAGTCCAGCGAGGTCAAACTCGATGAGCTGCCGAAACCTGCCGAGATCCGGGACTTCCTGGAGAACTATGTGATCGGGCAGGACACCGCCAAGCGCACCCTCGCGGTCGCCGTCTACAACCACTACAAGCGCATCCAGGCGGGCGACAAGGGCCGCGACAGCCGCGGCGAGAGCGTCGAATTGGCGAAGTCCAATATCCTCATGCTCGGTCCCACCGGCTGCGGCAAGACCTACCTGGCGCAGACGCTGGCCAAAATGCTCAATGTCCCGTTCGCCATCGCCGACGCGACGGCGCTGACCGAGGCCGGATACGTCGGTGAGGATGTCGAGAACATCCTGCTGAAGCTGATCCAGGCCGCGGACTACGACGTCAAGCGTGCCGAAACCGGAATCATCTACATCGATGAGGTCGACAAGATCGCCCGCAAGAGCGAGAATCCGTCGATCACCCGTGATGTCTCCGGTGAGGGTGTGCAGCAGGCGCTGCTGAAGATCCTGGAGGGTACCCAGGCGAGTGTGCCGCCGCAGGGTGGGCGTAAGCATCCGCACCAGGAATTCATCCAGATCGACACCACCAACGTGCTTTTCATCGTCGCGGGTGCGTTCGCGGGGCTGGAGAAGATCATCTCCGATCGCACTGGTCACCGCGGCATCGGCTTCGGCGCCGAGGTGCGTTCCAAGGCCGATATCGATACCGATGACCACTTCGCCGAGGTGATGCCCGAGGATCTGATCAAATTCGGTCTGATCCCGGAATTCATCGGCCGTCTCCCGGTCGTCGCCTCGGTGACGAACCTGGACAAGGATTCGTTGGTCAAGATCCTCTCCGAGCCGAAGAACGCACTGGTGAAGCAGTACGTACGGCTGTTCGAGATGGACGGCGTCGACCTGGAATTCACCGAGGACGCGCTGGAGGCGATCGCCGATCAGGCGATCCTGCGCGGCACCGGTGCCCGTGGTCTGCGCGCCATCATGGAGGAGGTCCTGCAGCTGGCGATGTTCGACATCCCCAGCCGCGACGACGTCGCCAAGGTGGTCGTGAACGCCGACACCGTCAACGACAATGTGCTGCCGACCATCGTGCCCCGCAAGGCGCAGCGCGCCGAGCGCCGGGAGAAGTCGGCGTAATCATCAGGCAAACGGGTCAGACGAATGCAACCGCAACCTGCGTTGTTTCCGGCTGGCCCGGGCACGCTGCTGGATGCCGCCGCGATTCTCAACGGCACCGTCGATATGCGCACGTACCAGCGCAAGTATCTAGTGGTTTATGCTGCGACCTCCGGGGGATTCACAACGCCCGCAGAACTGGCGCACCCCGATCACCAGGGGATTCTGGCGCTGGTGACGACCTGTGTCGAGTGGCTGGATGAGCATTTCGGGTGGGAGCTGGTGAATGTCTTCACACGGGAGGTGAACGTCTTCACACGGCAGATCGGAGGTTGGCACTGCTGTTACGCGATGCTGCGGCGATCTCGCTCGGAGTAGCCCGGTGGGTATCGGGCCGCCGCTTTGGGTGCATGCCGTGGTCATCGACATCATCCCGGAGCCTCGCCGCGGTCGCGCGGGCCACACCGCTCGCGGCGGCTCGCACGAGCGCCTGGTAGTCGAAAACGCGGTTGCGGCAGTCGAATTCGGCTACCGCGCCTGCGGTCTGTGTGCAGTCAGGGCGCTTCGTTGCGCATATCGTCCTGGCCCCAGTAGGCGCGCATGGCGATGATCTTGCCCTCGTCGTCGAAGTCCATCACATCGATGGGCGAGAGGATCAAACGCTGATCGCCGAACTTGGTCACGAGGGTGAACATGAAGGCGGCGTGGTTGCCCGCGATACGAATCGAATCCGCGTGCAGCTCCGTTTCCCGATCGAGGTTCCCGAGCACCTCGTAGAACTCGCGAATCGCGTCATGGCCGCGCTTGGGTTCGGTGCCCATCGGATCCTGCACCACCGCATCGGGTGCGTAGAGGTCGACGATCGCCTCGGTCGGGCCGGAACCGACCAACTTGACGTACTGCTCGATCACATCGCGGATCTTGGCTGCCATGGAAACCTCTCCCGAATTGAAACGTGTTCTAGTTCGGAGCGTAGCGGTGTCCGGTGATCAGGTGGTATGGAATTCCATTGGGCGGGGCAGACGTACCGGCGCAGAATGCCCCTCGGTTATCTTGTTGGGCGCTAGTGGTGTGGGATACGGTGACGGTCGGATTCCGCATCGCTGAGGTTGCCGATCGACTCGGAATCGCCATTGACTCCTGGTTCGCCGTTGAACCTGCGGTCACGCACTTGTGGGTCCTGCTTAGGGTGTCGTCATTCCCTCGCCATGTGTTATCGCCGCCACCGCCTCTTTTTAGTGCGTGGCAGGTTGATGATTGGATTCCTTTTGTCCTTTTCGCTGGTCCGCATGAGTCTGTCGTCCGGTGGAATGGGAGGCGGTCAGAAAACTTGTCGCTATTTCCCGCTGGTCGAACCCGGTGTGTCGAGCTAGTGTGGTGGTCGTCGTGCTGTTTACTCGGTCCGGTCAACCAGATGTTCGATGTTCGAGTGACGAGTGAAAGCGGAGGAGACATGGCACTGCCTACCATGACCGCGGAACAGCGCACTGAGGCGTTGGCCAAGGCGGCTGCGGTCCGCAAGGCGCGCTCCGAACTGATCGGCAAGGTGAAGGCCGGCCAGGTATCGGTCGCCGACCTGTTGAAGAAGGCGGACAGCGACGACTTGGTCAAGAAGACCAAGGTCGCTGCCGTGATCAAGGCGCTGCCCGGTGTCGGACCGGTCAAGGCCGCCAAGCTGATGGATCAGGCGGAAATTCCCGAGGACCGCCGCATCGGTGGACTCGGCGCCCGCCAGCGGGCGGCGTTGCTCGAAGCGCTGAAGGACTGACACGTCGTCCGTAGCGATTGCTTGCAGGTCGCTCGAAGGGGTCAGTCGGACCATGATCGCGGAACGAATGCTCACGTCGGTGGCGTGGCTGTGCGTCGAGAACGGCCGCTTGCTCGCGGTTCGGACCGAGGGACGCGACGCCTTCTATCTGCCGGGCGGCAAGCCCGAACCCGGAGAAACCTTGGCGGGGGCGCTCGTGCGGGAGGTTCGCGAGGAAGTTGGCGTCGAATTGGAGGCGCACCGGATAACGCCCGTGGTAACCATCACGGCCCCCGCCCACGGGCGTCCCGGAACGTTGGTCGAGATGCACTGCTTCCACGCACCTGGTCACGGCACGCCGGCTCCGGCGGCGGAGATCGCCGAAATGGCGTGGCTCGGGCCGGACGACGGACACCTGTGTGCGCCGGCCGTGGTCCGAGCCCTCCATCATTTGACCGAGGTCGGCGGTTGGCACGCGTCCTGAACGCGCCCACTTCGCACGGAAAACGCCCCACAGCATGCTGTGGGGCGTTGCTGTTTCGGGCGGGCGTCTACCTGGTCGTACGGCGGCGGGGAAGGCGGAAGGTGATGGGGTCGGGATCGCGCAACTGCGGTCCGCGCGGGGTGACCAGGATCAGGGCCAGGCCGAGGGCGACGATCAGCGTCGCGCCGATGACGCTGAGGGTGAAGCTGGCACCGCCCATGTCGGCGGGTTTGTGGAAGGCGTGATAGATCAGGTGCGGAAGGCCGAAGACCAGCCAGCCGAGGCCCGCAACCTGAGCAAGTGCGCTGCCGCCGAGCAATAGCGCGGCCAGTGTCACCGCGGTCAGCGCCAGGAAGAACGAGCCGACATCGGAGGCCAGATGATGGTTGTACGGGCCGTCCGCGCAGATCCACTGCATGCCGAAACCCGGAAAACTGGTGTACCAGGAGTGCGGCGCGAAGACCGCCCACAGTCCGACTACCGCGCCCTGAAATGCCAATACCCCCAATATGATTCGCACCGCGAGCCAGCGATTGCGCTGCTGTTCGAACCGCATCCGCACGCGTAGCCCGCCGGATGTGCCATCTACCGTGATCCGCATCGGTCTCTCCGTTCGTCGCCGAACCAGGATCTGGTGCTGCAACCGTAAGTCGGACCTCAGGTCACGATCAATAGGCTGCGACCTCGTCGGTGATGGTCAGCCGGTCGGGGCGGGAATAGATGTTCATGGTGTCGCCGCGCAAGAAGCCGGCCAGGGTGAGGCCGGCTTCGGCGGCCAGATCGATGGCCAATGAGCTGGGCGCCGAGACGGCGCCGAGCATCGGGATGCCCGCCATCACGGCCTTCTGGACGAGTTCGAAGGAGGCCCGGCCACTGACGATGAGCACGAGATCGTTTGCGGGGATCCGGTTTTCGAGAACGGCCCAGCCGAGCACCTTGTCGACGGCGTTGTGTCGGCCGATATCCTCGCGTACGGCGAGTGCGGTGCCGTCGGAGGTGAACAGTCCCGCCGCATGCAGACCGCCAGTGGCATCGAAAACCGTTTGGCGGGTGCGTAACCGGTCCGGCATGACGGCGAGGATTTCGGTGTCGACGGTGATCGAGGTGGTCGGCAGCGGGAATCTGGTGCGGGTGCGGACCTCGTCGAGTGCGGTCTTACCGCAGAGACCGCATGCGCCGGTGGTGAGAAAGTTGCGACCATGCACCGGGATCGGGGTGCGCAAGCGGACATCGAGGACGTTGTAGGTGTTCTGGCCGTTCTCGTCGGTACCCGCGCAGTAACGGGCGCTCACCACATCCTCGGCGGCTTGAATGATGCCCTCGCCCAGGAGAAATCCGTGCACCAGCTCGATATCACTGCCCGGCGTGCGCATCGTGACGGTGAGCGATTGACCGTCGATGCGCAGCTCCAACGGTTCTTCTACCGCAACGGAATCCGGCCGCTCGATCACGCCGTTGGGGGAGATGCGGTGCGTCTTGCGGCGTGCGGTCACTCTACTCACGATGGCTGCCCCACATGGACATGCGGCTCCACCCGGATGGTCACCGCCTTGGACACAGGCGTATTCGACCGTGCCGCAACGTGATCCAGCGGAACCAGGGGATTGGTCTCGGGATAGTAGGCGGCGGCATTGCCGCGCGGGGTCGAATATTCGACGATACGGAAGCCGGTCACTGTGCGTTCGGTGCCGTCGGTCCATTCGGAGATCAGATCCACCAGATCGCCGTCCACGAAACCGAATTCGGTGATGTCGTCGATATTCATCAGAATCACCTTGCGGCCGCCGTGCACGCCGCGGTAGCGATCATCCAAGCCGTAGATGGTGGTGTTGTACTGGTCGTGGCTGCGCAAGGTCTGCAGGATCAACCGGCCTTCGGGGACCGGTACCCAGGTCAATTCGTTCACCGCGAAGTTGGCTTTGCCGGTGGCGGTGCGGAATTCGCGGGAGTCGCGCGGCGGATGCGGCAGTACGAAGCCGTTGCGGTCACGCACCCGCTTGTTGTAGTCGGCGCAGCCGGGCACGACACGGGCAATCGCATCGCGGATCTTGTCGTAGTCCTGCTGGTACTGCGCCCACGGCACCGGGTGATCGGCGCCGAACAGTGTCCGCGCGAGTTCGCAGACAATGGCGACTTCGCTGCGCAGGTGCTCGCTGACCGGCTTCAGCCGACCAGTGGACAGGTGCACCATCGACATCGAATCCTCCACCGACACCTGCTGTTTGGTGCCGTTCTGCAGGTCGAGATCGGTACGGCCGAGGGTGGGCAGGATGAGTGCGGTCGCGCCGTGCACGACGTGGCTGCGGTTGAGTTTGGTAGAGACGTGCACGGTCAGCGCGCAACTGCGCAGCGCGGCCTCGGTTACCTCGGTATCCGGGGTGGCGGAGACGAAATTGCCGCCCATGCCGAAGAACACCCGTGCCGCACCCGCACGCATGGCACGGATGGCAGCAACAGTGTCGTAACCGTGTTCGCGCGGGCTGGTGATGCCGAATTCGCGGTCGAGTGCGTCCAGGAAGGTGTCGGGCATCTGTTCCCAGATGCCCATGGTGCGGTCACCCTGCACATTGGAGTGGCCGCGCACCGGGCATACGCCTGCACCGGGCTTGCCGATCATGCCGCGCAACAGCAGCAGATTGGTCGCCTCCTCGATGGTGGCGACGCCGTGCTTTTGCTGGGTCAGGCCCATAGCCCAGCAGATGATGACGTTCTTCGATTCGGCCAAAAGTGTTGCGGTGCGGTGCAAATCGTCGTCGGTAAGTCCCGTTGCCGCTCGCACCGTGGCGAGATCGACCGCGCGCATATTCTTTTCGTATTCGACGAAGCCAGCACAATGCGCATCGACGAACTCGCGGTCGACCACCGTCCCCGGCGCGCGGTCCTCGGCCTCGAACAGCAGTTTGCCCAAGCCCTGGAACAGCGCCATATCGCCGCTGAGCCGGATCTGCAGGAAGTCGTCGGCGATGGCGACACCACTGGTGAAACCTTTGACCGTCTGCGGGTCGCGGAAGCCGAGCAGTCCGGTCTCCGGCAGCGGGTTGACCGCGATGACCTTGGCGCCATGTGCCTTCGCGTCCGCCAGCGCGCTGAGCATGCGCGGATGATTGGTGCCCGGATTCTGGCCCGCGACAATGATCAGATCGGCCTTGCCGAAGTCGTCGATCGAGACCGAACCCTTGCCGATGCCGATGGAACTGGTCAGTGCGGCGCCGGAGGATTCGTGGCACATATTCGAACAGTCCGGCAGATTGTTCGTGCCGAAGCTGCGGACCAGCAATTGGTAGAGGAATGCGGTCTCGTTTGCGGTGCGGCCCGAGGTGTAGAACAGGGCCTCGTCGGGGGAGTTCAACGCCCGCAGGTGCTCGACAATGAGCCGGTAGGCGTCATCCCACTCGATGGGCGTGTAATGGGTCGCGTCGGGGCGCAGCACCATCGGATGGGTGAGGCGGCCCTGCTGGCCGAGCCAGTAACCGGATTTGCTGGCCAGTTCCTCGATCGAGTGCTGAGCGAAGAATTCGGGGGTGACGGTGCGCAGCGTCGCCTCCTCGGCGACGGCCTTGGCGCCGTTCTCACAGAACTCGGCCGGGCGGCGATGCCCCGTCGGCTCGGGCCAGGCGCAGCCGGGGCAGTCGAAGCCGTGCACCTGGTTGACGCGGGCCAGCGTGCGCGCGGTGCGCAGCACCCCCATCTCCTCGACCCCGCGTTTGAGGCCGACGGCCACGGCCGTCACGCCCGCGGCCTGCTCCTTGGGCTGGGTCACGGTCAATGCGGACTCGTCGATGTCCTGTGTCGGCCCATTGCGGTGCATGCTGGACATTGTCCTCTCCCCAGGAATTTTGTCGCGGACCACCCTTTGTCCCGATCCCGGAGTCGTCGGCTCCTGTGCCTCCCGGAGCGGATCGATGCTCGTCCGGATGGACTGTTCGCCGCCCTCCGCGATGCGGAGTTTCGTCGGTGACGCTTGGGTTCTCCCCCACATGTTGGCCGTCGGTGCGAGCTGATCAGGGGCGTCGGCGTTTGCTGGTGGCTCGGGTTGGGTGCTTCGGGCCGTCGTCGGTGCGGTAGGTGAGGATGCGTTGGCCGATGCGCAGGCTCCAACCGGGGTGCAGTTCGGTGGGGGTGGTGCCGATGCGGGTCCATTCGTCGGCGCCGGGGGCGGCGATGAAGGTGCCTGCGGGGGTCGCGGCGTCGCGGACGTAGACCTTGCCGCGGTCGACCGAGACGTAGGCGTGCACCCGCGAGACGTGGCGGTCGCGCGGGACAGCGAGGGGTGTGGCGGTGGCCGCACGTACCGTCTCGTCCATCGCCGGGCTGCGGCCGACGACGTACGGTCGGTCGAGCGGATAGGCGGTACCATCCGCGAGAACCAGCGTGCCGACGGGCTGCCCCGCCCCCGAGTTCTCCGTGTTGTTCGCGCTGCCAATCGGTCGCAGTGGCCGCGGTCGCAGCCCGTGCAATGCCGGAATTTTGTGCAGTGCAATCGGTTCCGGCCGCACTGCCACCTCCGCCTGCGTGCCAGCGGCCTCCGCCCGTTCCTGGGCGGACATGGCCTGGGTACCGATCTCCTCCGGCGCACTTGCCTGCCCGGACCCACCGGACGGTGCCGAACCACTCGCCCGCGCTTCCGACGATGTGGCGCCCGGCCGGGCAACTGCCGGCGATCCCGCGGGCCCGACCTTATCGGTCGACTCGTCGAATCCCACGGCCCGCGCCGGCGATCCCGGTGTGGACCGGCCAGCGTCGGTCGATCCTGCCTTTTCGATCGGTTCGGCGGAGTCGGCGATGGATTGTTGCGGGGATCGTCCGGAGTGCGTCGTTTCCGGGGGTCCGGCCTCTTCGGTGGGTCGGGCGTCGGCGGCGGATCGCTGCTGGGTTCGGCCGGTGTGTATCGATCCGGTCGGTTCTGCCTTCGCGGTCGGTCCGTGTGCGGCGGATCGCTGCGAAGACCCGGGAGGGTGCATCTCGCTGGCCGAGCGCCCCTTCTCGGTGGGCTCGCTGGGGTCGGTCGACTGTGCGGAAGGTTCTCGAACGGATCCCGTCGGGCGGGCGGATTCAGCTTCGCGTGCGAAACCTGCGCCTTGGGTGCAGCCTTCGGCTGGTGCCGATCCGGCGGGTCGGGGCGTGCCGACGCGTTGGCCGGTCGGGATGGGCTCGGATTTTGCGGTCGCCTCGTTGCGGGCTTCCGATCCGGCCGCAGCGGTGGATTGGGGTTCGGCGGCGGGGGCGGGGGTGCCGGTGGTGCGGGCTCGGGTGGCTGTGGATTTTCCGATGCGGCGGGCAGCTATGCGGAGGACGAAACCGTTGCCGGGGATGATGCCGGCGCGCAGGTCGGTGCGTGGCAGTTCGTGGATCGGGAAGGCGGTATCCGCGCCAACCGCGATCCGCCGCACCGGTTCTTGCACGATTTCGTCCACCCAGGTGAATGCGCGGGCTCCGGAGAGCCGCCGGGTTCCTTCTGCGCCCTGGATCTCCGCGCTGACCTGTCCGCGCAGCAGGATGACGGTGCCGTCGGCGGTCGGTGCGATAACGCCGAACGGTGACGGCTCGGAATTGCCGCCGAAAACCACCGCGGCCAGCCGCTGTGCGATCGCTGCCCCGGGATACCGCGCATCCGCCACGGCCTCGATCGCGCCGAGTATCCGGTCCGTGGAAGGGGTTTCGCTCGCGAGATACACGACAACCGCACCGAAGCGTGCGATCAGACCATCGCCCGGCGCGATCCCCACGGTCGACGGGTCATTCCGCACCCGAGCCTCCTTCCCGGACCACTACCGGCGTCCAGCATAGAGTGGGCCGGGCGCCCGAAACCCGACCGCTAGCGCGCAAACGCGGTGATCCTTCCGCGCCCTCGATCGATGAGTGTCGTGGATCACTCGACGCTGCGAATCAACTGCTCCTCGCGCCGGTGCTGTCTTCTGCGAGCGAGCACACCAGTGTGCGACGACGCTGCGTGACCAGGCGAGCCGGGGTCAGCCGGTGAACTCGGACGCGTGGTCTTCGAGCCAGGTGGTGAAGGGGCGGGCGGGGTGGGCGGTCAGGGTGGTGACGGTGTCGGTGATCGGGGTGGGTACGCCGTCGCAGCGGCGCCAGTAATCGAGGAGTCCGTCTGCGTAGTGGGCCGGGATGAATTCGGCCATCTCCTGTTTCCACGCGTCGGGGGTGACGTGGGCGATGGTTGCGGTGCGGCCGGTGATCTTGGTGATCAGGTCGATCTGCGCGGTGAACGTCAACGTCTGCGGACCGGTGAGGGTGTAGGCACCACCACGGTGGTCCGGTTTGGTCAGTAGCGCATGGGCGCATTCGGCGATGTCGAGTTCGTGGATTGGATCGGCGTAGGCATTGGGGTAGGGGAGGCTGACGGGACGATCAGCCTTGATCGCGAACGACCAGCCGCGGGCATTGCCCGCGAAGGCGCCGGGACGCAGCATGGAGACGATCACCGGCGCACCGGCGAGTCCGAGCTCGGCGTCGAGGTGGGACTTTGCGACCGGATTGGTGGCCGCGGCCGGATCGAGCACTGCGGACGAGGAAAGCAACACGATGTGTTCGACTCCGGCTTCCGTTGCGGCGGAGACGAATTCTGTGCTGCACGCGGGCTCGGCATACAGGAACACCGAGGTGATGCCGTCGAGTGCGGGAGCGAAGGTGGCCGGGTTCCGCAGGTCGCAGGCGACGGCGGGAACTTCCGCGGGAAGCTGCTCAGGGCGGCCGGAGCCGACGCGGACGGCGTGGCCGTCGGCGCGCAGCAGGGAAATGAGATCGGTGGCGACCGCGCCCCGGCCTCCGGTGATGAGAATCATGAGAAGTCCTTGGGTGGAAGGTGATTCAGTGCTGCTCGGCGTGAGCATGGCGTGGTAGCAGCCACACCGGTCCGAGGCTGATCAACGTGACGGCCACGACGAGCACCAGGCTGACCGTCAGTGCGTGTGCCTCGCCGGAGCCGACTGTGTGGAAGTACACCGTCGTGACGGCGGCTGCGCCGATCGCGTTGGCGAGTTGCTGTACTGCGGAAAGGGATCCGCTGCCACTGGCCCAGATTCGGGCGCTGGCCTTGGTGTCCGGCGACGGGCTAGCTCGTGTGTGGGGGTTGTCATGTCCAGCTCTTGAGAAGGAAGGGAAGCGAACGTCGATCGTTACGAACGTCGTTCGGTCAGTGGACCATATGAGACGAACGGCGTTCGTGTCAAACGGTGTTCGTTGGGGCGTATGCTCCCGAATATGAGCGAGCGAATCATCGACACAGCCGCCTCAGCGGTGATGACGGAGAGCGAGGCGCCGTCATGAGTGCCGCACCCGTCAGCCGGCGGGCCCGTCCGGCGAAGGCGCCCCTCAGCCGTGAGGTCATCATCGAAACCGGTCTGCGCGTCCTCGATCGCGACGGTTTGGCCGCCCTCACCATGCGCCGCGTCGCGCAGGACCTCGATACCGGCGCGGCCTCGCTCTACGTCTACGTCGCCAACCGTGACGATCTGATGGCCGCCATGCTCGACCACATGCTCGGCACGGTGCCCGAGCCGATGGGCGATACCTGGCGCGACCGCCTCACGAGACTGGTCGAGACGACCGTCGACGCGATGTCCAAACATGAGGGGCTCGCCCTGGTCGCACTCGGCTCGATACCGACGAGCCCGAACGCCCTGCTGATCGTGGAGCGGCTACTTGCCCTGCTGGCCGAGGGCGGAGTGGACCCGCAGACCAATTCCTGGGCCGTCGACCTGATCTACCTGCACATAGCCGCACAGGCCGTGGAGCAGAGCGCGCACAACACCATGGGCACCAATGAGCAGGACTACGTCGCCGAGGTCGCCCGGCACTTCGCCGAACTACCCGCCGACCGGTATCCGACGCTGGCGGCCATGCGCGAACAGATGCTGGCGGGCGGCGGCGACGATCGGTCCCGCTGGGCGCTGCGTGCGCTGGTCAACGGCATCCTGGCGACTCCGGTCGAATGAATGGCGTGGGAGAATCGTTCATGCGGATGATTCGACCGGCGGTCGAGGACGACCTGCCGATATTGCAAGATATCGAGCGTGTGGCGGGCAAACCATTCGCCGACATCGGCATGATGGCCGTTGCCGATGACGATCCGCCGTCACTGGATATGCTCCGGGAATTCCAGCAGGCGGGCCGCGCCTGGATCTTCCCCGATGACGCCGGTCGTCCGATCGGCTATCTGATCCTCGGCATCGTCGACGGCAACGCTCATATCGACCAGGTCTCGGTGGATCCCGATCACGCGGGCAAGCGGATCGGCAAGCGGCTCATCGACCATGCCGTGCGTTGGGCGAAAGCCCAAGGGCTGCAGGCGATCACGTTGACCACCTTCATCGATGTGGCCTGGAACGGCCCGTACTACGAACGCCTCGGCTTCCGCTTTCTGGAGCCCGCCGAGGAGACCGCGGAACTACGCGAAATCCGGTCCGCCGAGGCCACGCACGGCTTAGACCTCTGGCCACGCGCCGCCATGCGAGCCGAACTCGACGCCTGGCAACTGGACTAATGCTGCTGTGCGAAGGCGGCCGCCGCGGCGGGCATGGCGGCCGCCCGGTCGGCTGGAACGAGACCGATCCGGGTGCGGCGGTCCAGCAGATCGTCGGTGTCGAGGGCGCCTTCATGCGTGATCGCGAAGGCGAATTCGGCTGCGGTGACGTCGATTCCGGGCGCGACCCGTTCGGCGAGGGCGGGATTGCGGTTCGTCAGCTCGAGTACGGCCGCGGACTCGCTGCCGTAGCGCTCGACCAGTACGGTCGGGGCGGTGATCCGGTCGCGAGCGGCGCCGGAGACCGCGCCCACCAACGGAAGTCGCTTGGTTCGGCACGGCCCAGCGGTGAGCTTGCCGTGCGTGATCGCCGCATCGACAGCATCCTCGGCCATGCGGCGGTAGGTGGTGAGTTTGCCGCCGACAATGGTGATGACGCCGGCGGGGGAATGTAGGACCGCGTGGCGGCGGGAGATATCGGCGGTGCTGTTATCGGCCGTCCGCAGCAGCGGGCGCAGTCCGGCATAGCTGCCGCGAATATCGCTGCGGGTCAAAGGCTCTCGGAGTGCGGTATTGATGGTGTCGAGGAGGAAATCGATTTCGGCCGCGGTGGGCTTCGGTTCGTCGGGAACCGGACCGGGGGCGTCCTCATCGGTGAGACCGAGGTAGACCCGGCCGTGTGCGGCGGGAAAGGCGAAGACGAAACGGCTGGTGCTGCCGGGGACGGGGACGGTCAGCGAAGCGGTCAGTCCGCCGAATGATTCGGCATCGAAGACCAGGTGGGTGCCGCGGCTCGGGCGCAATTCGATGCTCGTGTCGACTTGATCGGCCCAGACACCGGTGGCATTGATGACGGTGCGAGTTCGGATGGACATGGTGTCGCCGGTCAGGGTGTCGCGCAGGGTGGCCGAATCTCCGGTCACGTCAAGGGCTTCCACCCGAGTGAGGATCGTCGCGCCGTGTGCGGCCGCGGTGCGGGCCAGCGCGACTACCAGCCGCGCGTCGTCCACCAGCTGTCCATCCCAGGCCTGCAGGCCGCCACGCAGCCCGTCGCGGCGCACAGTCGGCGCCAATCGCAGCGCCTCGGCGCTGGCGACCCGACGCGAGCGCGGCAGTGTCGCAGGCGAAGTGCCCGCACTACGGCGAAGTACGTCCCCGGCGACGAAGCCCGCGCGGATCAAAGTCCGTTGTGCGATGCCGATTTCCGGAAGCAGCGGCACGAGCTGCGGCAGCGGACGAACGAGATGTGGTGCGGTGGTGGTGATCAGAATTCCGCGTTCGACCGCGCTCTCATGTGCGATACCGACCTGCCCGCTGGCCAGATACCGGAGCCCGCCGTGCACCAGCTTCGAACTCCACCTGCTCGTGCCGAAGGCCAGATCGTGGCGCTCCACCAGCACGGTTCGCAGTCCGCGCGCCGCGGCGTCGAGTGCGGCACCAGCCCCGGTCACACCGCCGCCGATCACCAGCACATCGATGTCGCCGCCGTCGCCGAGCCATTGCAGCTCACGGTTGCGGCGTCCGGCATTCAGCGCGGAATTTCCTTGAGCATCAGCCGAATTCGCAGTCATTACAATCCCTTTCGATGGTAGACGGATCGCCGGTGCCGAGGTTTTCGGTGGTTGTCATCGCGCCTTCTCGACGGGGGCCAGGTAGCCGTCGATCGCGCGGGTCAACTCGGTATCCAGCGCCGACCCGGCCAGCAGCGGCGCGACCGTACCGGCCGACTGCACCGCCGACTGCGCGATGAGTAGCAGCATTGTCGCCATCTGCGCGGGATCACCGGCGCGAATGGTGCCGTCCCGGTGGCCTTCCCTGATGCTCACACTGAACAGCTCGATCAGCGCGCGCTGGTTGCGGCCGAGGCGCCCGAACACATAGGTGAGCATCAGATCGGTATCGGTACGGAAAATCTTGCCGAACAACGGATTCGAGCGAATCGTTGCCGCACCCGCGACCACGCCCTCGACCAGCCGGGTGCGCGCATCGCCCGACGTCGGCATGGTGTCGGCGACGATCGCGCGCAGTTCGCGCACCAGCAATTCGGCAACCAGCGATCCGGTGTCGGGCCAGCGCCGGTAGACGGTCGGCCTGCTGACTCCGGCGCGGCGGGCCACCTCGGTGAGTGTGGTGCGACGCACCCCGAATTCCTCCACGCAGGCTCTGGCCGCATCGAGGATCGCGAGATCGGTGGCCGAGAGCGCGTCATCGGGGGCGGATGCTGCGGAGGTCATCGGATATCACCACCGGGTATCGGCGGCACCGAAGTGCCGGAAAATGGATGCCTGATCGTTACTGCTTGACAGTCTATGTCAAACTGTAACGCATGGTCGACAGGCAGCAGTACACCGACGAAATCGGACCGTCCGAGGCCGAGGCGTCCGCCGCAAACCCGGGCGCGCCGACGTGCGCGGCGAGTATGGTTTGGGACGCCTGGGGCATCCCCGCGGGACACAAGCCGCTCTCGGCTGCGATTCGGAACCTGTTGACGCAGGTATTCGGAGTGTCCGGTGACCCGGTGGCGCGCCGCGATGAGGGCGATGTGCCGCTACGCGAGTCGACACTGACGCCGACTCAACGGGACGGGTTGGTCGCGGTGGTCGGCGTGGGCGGCATTTCGGTCGACCACCACGATCGTCTGCTACACGCGGGCGGTAAGAGCACCCCCGACCTGCTGCGCCGTCGCGCCGATGGTCCACAAGACGCCCCCGATGCCGTCGCCTTCCCCGCCGATCACGAGCAGGTACTCGCCGTGCTCGGCTACTGCGCCGAGAATGCCATCGCGGTCGTACCTTTCGGCGGCGGTACCAGTGTGGTGGGCGGCGTCGATCCGGTCCGCGGTCGATTCGATAGCGTTATCGCGCTGGATCTGCGCCGCCTGGACGGAATTTCGGAGATCGATCCGGTCAGCGGCACCGCCACGCTCGGCGCGGGACTCGCCGGCCCCAAGGCCGAGGAACTCCTCGCCGCCCATCGACTTTCGCTCGGCCACTTCCCGCAGAGCTTCGAATTCGCCAGTATCGGCGGATTCGCCGCGACCCGGTCCTCCGGGCAGGCATCGGCGGGCTACGGTCGCTTCGACGACATGGTCCAGCACCTCAAGATCGCGACACCCAGCGGCACCATGGAACTCGGCCGGGCACCCGCCTCGGCCGCGGGCCCGGACCTGCGTGAACTGTTCGTCGGATCGGAGGGTGCGCTCGGTGTGATCACCGAGGTCACGCTGCGGGTGCATCCGGTGCCGGAAACCATCGGCTACCAGGCCTGGTCGTTTCCGGACTTCGAAACCGGCGCCGCCGCACTGCGTTCGGTGGTGCAGGCCGGTGCCGCGCCTACGGTGCTGCGGTTGTCCGACGAGGTGGAGAGCGGTGTCAACCTGGCGCGCTCCGCCGATATCGGCGGCGAGGCGGTGGCCGGTTGTCTGGCCATCACCACCTTCGAAGGCACCGCGGCGCATGTCGCGGCCCGTAGTGCCGAGGCGGGCGCATTGCTCGCGGCGGCGGGCGGGACCGCGCTGGGACAGACCCCGGCCCAGGAATGGGAGCACGGGCGTTTCGCCGCACCTTATATGCGCGATGCGCTGCTCGATCTCGGTGTGCTGTGCGAAACCCTGGAAACCGCGACCACCTGGTCGAATCTCGCCGCGCTCAAGGCGAGGGTGACTGCGGCACTGACGGATTCGCTCGCCCGGCAGGGGACCCCGCCGCTGGTGATGTGCCACATCTCGCACACCTATCCGACCGGAGCGTCGCTGTACTTCACCGTCATCGCCAAGCAGCTGGACGATCCGATCACCCAGTGGCGCATCGCGAAAGGTGCGGTCGGTGACTCGATCGTGGCCGCGGGCGCCACTATCACCCACCATCACGCGGTCGGCACCGACCATCGCCCTTGGATGCCGAACGAGATCGGTGAGCTGGGCGTGCGCGTACTGCGCGCGGTGAAGCGGGAAGTGGACCCCGCTGGCATCCTCAACCCGGGAAAGCTGGTCCCGTGACATCGGATTCGCGTCCGGTGCGCGCGATCACCGTGGTGACCAACCCGCAGTCCGGTGTCGGCAGAGGGCATGAGGTGGCCGCGGCCGCGCTGGCGCGCTTCGGCGCACATGGTGTGGAGGTCACCGAGGTGTGCGCGCCATCGGCCGCCGAATCCGTACGTCAGGTGCGGGATTCGATCACCGGCAGCGCCAAGCCGGATGCGGTGGTCTGCATCGGCGGCGACGGATTGATGAATGTCGTGCTGGAAGCCATCGCGCAGACCGGCGTGCCACTCGGCCTGATCCCCGCGGGCACCGGCAACGATCTCGCACGCGAAATCGGGGTGCCCACCGACGATCCCGTCGCGGCCGCGGACCTGATCCTCGGTGGCCGCACCCGCACCATCGACCTCGGCCGCATCGAATCACCCGCGCCCGGATGCACGCTCAAGTGGTTCGCCACCGTCACCGGTACCGGATTCGATGCGCGAGTCACCTTGCGCGCCAACGATATGCGCTGGCCCAAGGGGCCACTGCGCTACACCTTCGCCGCACTGGCCGAGATTTCCGGCCGCTTCACCGTGCCGTACCGGATCGAGCTGTCCGGTGTCGCGCCCGGCGCACTCGACAATCCCGACGCCGACGCCGTCATCGACACCGATGCCGTCATGGTGGCCATCGGCAATACCCGCACCTACGGCGGCGGCATGCTGGTCTGCCCGGACGCGGTCATGGATGACGGACTACTTGATCTGACTGTCGTAGGCGCGGTTTCACGCCTGGACATGCTCCGCCTGCTGCCCGCTCTGTCGGCGGGTAAGCGCATCGATCACCCGAAATCCAAGCAGTATCGCGTCGCCCAGGTGACGCTCACCGCTCCCGGCGCGCCCGCCACCGCCGACGGCGAACCGGCGGGCACTCTCCCCGTCACCCTCCGCGCGATCCCGAGCGCGCTTACCGTACTGGTCCCGTGACCTCACCGTCGAGCCGCGAAACCGGCCCGGCGTAGCTGGTCGATGATGGTTCGGTCGAGCATCCGGGGGCGGCGCCACGTCCGCGGTGTGCGGGCGGCAGACGCGCCGTCAGGCGCGGGAAAGGTGTGTTCCGGCGACCGTGTTGAGAACCCCTTCAAGAAGCTGAGAATTAGTTGTGGATTCCGGGCTGGGGCTCGTTTCGGCGGTAAGCTCCACGTGTAGGCGGAGTCTTCGGTGTCCCTCATCCACCGAAGACTCCGCCTTCTTTTCCAATGCACTGGCCCTTTGACACCGTGTCTGGAAACCATTCTGCCTTTCCAGGACCATCCCTTCGGATGTCCTCTTTGCGCACGAAGAGACTGCGCAACTCTGTGTCCGCTTCATCCGGGCTGCGGCCCAGCGCCTTCCAGTCCAGGGACATCTGTCACCGGGGCTCGCGCTCGGGGCTCCCGGACCCGAGGTGGTGCCCCGGATAGGCAGTCGGCCGCAGGGCGCCGACAGAGTTCTGCGACGCTCTTTTAGGAGCTCAGCGGTACCACCACTAGAATGCCGGGGTGACCAGCGCAGCCCCTGACAACCCGCGTAATCGTGCCGATGCCCTCCCCAAGAGCTGGGTTCCCAGCGAGGTGGAGGCCGAGCTGTACGAGGGCTGGGTAGCGGCCGGTTACTTCGCCGCCGATACCGCCAGCGACAAGCCCGGCTACTCGATCGTGCTGCCCCCGCCGAACGTCACCGGCAGCCTGCATATGGGCCACGCGCTCGATCACACCCTGATGGACACCCTCTCGCGCCGCAAGCGCATGCAGGGGTACGAGGTGCTGTGGCTGCCGGGCATGGACCACGCGGGCATCGCCACCCAGACCATCGTGGAGAAGCAGCTCGCGGTCGACGGCAAGACCAAGGAAGATTTCGGCCGCGAACTGTTCATCGACAAGGTCTGGGACTGGAAGCGGGAATCCGGTGGACAGATCCAGTGGCAGATGCGCGCGCTCGGTGACGGCGTCGACTGGAATCGCGACCGCTTCACCATGGACGACGGGCTCTCGCGGGCCGTGCAGACCATGTTCAAGCGCCTCTATGACGCGGGCCTGATCTACCGGGCCGAGCGCCTGGTCAACTGGTCGCCGGAACTGCGCACCGCCATCTCCGATATCGAGGTCAAATTCGACGATGTCGAGGGCGAGCTGGTGTCGCTGCGCTATGGCTCGCTCAAAGACGATGAGCCGCATGTGATCGTGGCCACCACCCGGGTGGAGACCATGCTCGGCGATACCGCGGTAGCGGTGCATCCGGAGGATCCGCGGTACAAGGATCTGATCGGCAGCACCATCGAGCATCCGATCACCGGACGCCGGATCCCGATCATCGCCGATGATTACGTCGATCCCGAATTCGGTACCGGCGCGGTGAAGATCACGCCCGCGCACGACCCCAATGACTTCGAGATGGGCCTGCGGCACAACCTGCCGATGCCGAGCATCATGGACGAGCGCGGCCGGATCACCGGCACCGGAACCGAATTCGACGGTATGGATCGGTTCGAGGCGCGGGTCAAGGTGCGCGAGCGGCTCGCCGGGGAGGGCCGGATCGCCGCCGAGAAGCGGCCGTACCTGCACAGTGTGGGGCATTCCGAGCGCAGTGGCGAGGCGATCGAACCGCGGCTTTCCATGCAGTGGTGGGTCAAGGTGGACTCGCTGGCCAAGGCCGCTGGCGACGCGGTTCGCAATGGCGACACCGTGATTCACCCGACCAGCCAGGAGCCGCGCTGGTTCGAATGGGTCGACAATATGCACGACTGGTGCATCTCGCGGCAGCTGTGGTGGGGTCACCGCATCCCGATCTGGTACGGCCCCGACGGTGAGGTGGTCTGTGTCGGTCCGGACGAGACCGCGCCCGAGGGCTGGGTGCAGGACCCGGATGTGCTCGACACCTGGTTCTCCTCCGGCCTGTGGCCGTTCTCCACCATGGGCTGGCCGGATTCGACCGAGGAGCTCCAGAAGTTCTATCCGACAAGTGTGCTCGTCACCGGCTACGACATCTTGTTCTTCTGGGTGGCCCGGATGATGATGTTCGGCACGTTCGTCTCCGACGATCATGTGCTCACCGCGGGTAAGGGCGGTGCGAAGCAGGTGCCGTTCAAGGATGTGTTCCTGCATGGCCTGATTCGCGATCAATATGGCAAGAAGATGTCCAAATCGCGCGGTAATGGCATCGACCCGCTGGACTGGATCAACTCCTACGGAGCGGACGCGCTGCGCTTCACCCTGGCGCGGGGTGCGCAGCCCGGTGGTGACCTCTCGGTCGGCGAATCGCATGCCCTCGCCTCGCGCAGCTTTGTGACGAAGCTGTTCAATGCCACCAAGTTCGCGCTCATGAACGGCGCGCAGCTGGGCGCGCTGCCCGATCGCGCCGCACTGACCGATGCCGACCGCTGGATCATCGATCGGCTCGAACAGGTTCGTGCCGAGGTGGATTCGGCCTTCGACGCCTACGAATTCGGTAAGGCGTGCGAGGCGCTGTACCACTTCGCCTGGGACGAACTGTGCGATTGGTATCTGGAACTGTCCAAGGTGCAGTTCGCCGCCGATGGTTCGCGCGCCGAGTCGACCAGCATTGTGCTCGGCAATGTGCTCGATGCGGTGCTGCGACTGCTGCATCCGGTCATCCCGTTCGTCACCGAATCGCTGTGGCGGGCGTTGACCGATGGCGAATCCGTCGTCATCGCCAGCTGGCCACAGGCTACCGGTGTGGCCACGGATGGCACCGCTGCACAACGGATTTCGGATACGCAGCGGTTGATCACCGAGATCCGTCGCTTCCGCAGCGATCAGGGGCTGGCCGATAAGCAGAAGGTGGCGGCCACGTTGATCGGCCTGGACGCCGCCGGTCTGACCGAACTGCACGATTCGGTGACCAACCTGGCCCGGCTCACCGAGCCCGGCGCCGAATTCGCCGCGACCGCCTCGGTCGAGGTGCGCCTGAGCGGGGCCACCGTGACGGTCGAGCTCGACACCTCCGGCGCCGTGGACCTGGTCGCCGAACGCCGTCGTCTGGAGAAGGACCTCACCGCGGCCGAGAAGGAATTGGCAACCACCACAGCCAAACTCGGTAACGAGGCATTCCTGGCCAAGGCGCCGGATCAGGTGGTCGACAAGATCAAGGGACGTCGCGATGTCGCCGAGGCCGAGGTCGCGCGCATCGGTGCCCGGCTCGCGGAATTGAGCGACAAATGAACGCCGAACCGGAGCCACAGTACGCCGACGACGAGCATCCGAAGCCCCGGCTCGGGTCCGGGCCGTCTCCGGTGGATCTGGCCGAAATGGCGTTGGTAGAGGCGGAATTGGACCGGCGCTGGCCGGAGACCAAGATCGAGCCGTCGCTCACCCGCATCGCGACGCTGATGGATCTGCTCGGCTCACCCCAGCAGAGCTATCCGGCCATCCACATCGCGGGCACCAATGGCAAGACCTCGGTGACCCGCATGATCGATGCGCTGCTGACCGCACTGCACCGGCGCACCGGCCGGATCACCAGCCCGCATCTGCAGTTGGCCACCGAGCGGATCAGCATCGATAACGTGCCGATCACCCCGGCCAAGTATGTGGAGACCTACCGCGAACTGCTGCCCTACATCGAAATGATCGATATGCAGTCCGCCGCCGCGGATGGTCCGGCCATGAGCAAGTTCGAGGTGCTCACCGGCATGGCCTATGCCGCCTTCGCGGAGGCGCCGGTGGATGTCGCGATCGTCGAGACCGGGATGGGCGGCCGTTGGGACGCGACCAATGTCATCGGCGGACAGGTCGCGGTGATCACACCGATCGGTCTGGATCACACCGATTTCCTCGGCGACGATCTCGCGTCCATCGCGGGGGAGAAGGCCGGGATCATCAAACGTGCCCCGGAGAGCCTGGTGCCGCGCGATACCGTCGTGATCATCGCGGAGCAGGAACCCGAGGCCATGGATGTGCTGCTGCGCCGGGCTGTCGATGTCGATGCCGCGGTGGCGCGCGAGGGTTCGGAGTTTCGGGTACTGGCCCGCCAGATCGCGGTCGGTGGCCAACAGCTCGAATTGCAGGGCCTCGGCGGGGTTTACGACGAGATCTTCCTGCCGCTGCACGGTGAGCATCAGGCCCGCAATGCGGTGCTCGCACTCGCCGCGGTCGAGGCGTTCTTCGGTGCGGGCGCGGATCGGCAGCTCGATATCGAGGCGGTGCGTGCTGGTTTCGCGAGCGTCACCAGCCCCGGCCGGATGGAGCGCATGCGCAATGCCCCGACCATCTTCATCGACGCCGCGCACAATCCGGCGGGTGCACGGGCGCTGGCCGCGACGCTGACCGCGGAATTCGACTTCCGCAAGCTGGTCGGTGTCGTCGCAGTGCTCGGCGATAAAGATGTGGCCGGCATGCTGGACGCGTTGGAGCCGGTTTTCGACGAGATCGTCGTCACCAACAACGGGTCGCCGCGGTCGATGGATATCGAACGCCTCGCCGACCTCGCCGTGCAGCGCTTCGGCGACGAGCGGGTGGTCACCGCCGAGACCCTGCCCGATGCGCTGGAAACCGCCATTGCCATTGCCGAGGAGGTCGGCGATGCGGGCGAGATGGTTTCCGGTGCGGGCGTCGTGGTGACCGGGTCGGTCGTCACGGCTGGGGCGGCGCGGGCACTGTTCGGGAAGGATCCGGCGTGAGCGTCAGGCCCGGAGGAGGCAGCGCGCGTAACCACGGAGGGCCCCGCGAATGCCGCAATAGGCACAGCGTGAGTAAGGAGACAGCGTGACCGAGTCAACCGGCGACGCCGCCGAGCCCGAGCGGTTCGACGGCGCACCGCAGGTCCCTCCGCCCGCCACCGACCCGTGGAAGGGTCTGCGCGGTGTCATGGCGGGCACGCTGATCCTGGAGGCGATCACGGTGCTGCTCGCGCTGCCCGTGGTCGCCTCCGTTGGCGGCGGTATCGGCTGGTTCTCCGGTAGTTACCTGGTCATCCTCGCGCTGGTGATGATCCTCGGTGCTGGACTGCAACGTCGCCCGTGGGCGATCCCGTTCAATCTGGCCCTCCAGGTCCTGCTGATCCTCGGCGTCTTCGTGCACCTGTCCATCGGTGTCATGGGCGTCTTCTTCGGCGTCGTCTGGGGCTTCATCCTGGTGCTGCGTGCCGATGTCAAGCGCCGGATGGAACTGGGCCTGCTGCCCAGTCAACGCCGTCAGGGCTCTTCTTAGCCGCCGGTTCGGTAACCGGGGGTGTCGCCCATTAGGCTGTGCGCCGTGACTGAGCAGACGTTGGTACTCATCAAGCCGGACGGTGTGGCCCGTGGCCTCGTCGGTGAGGTGCTGGCCCGGATCGAGCGCAAGGGGCTGAAGATCGCCGCCCTGGAGCTGAAGCAGGTATCCGACGAGTTGGCGCGCGGCCACTACGCCGAACATGCCGAGAAGCCGTTTTTCGGTTCCTTGATCGAGTTCATCACCTCCGGCCCCGTCGTCGCGGCGATCCTGGAGGGTCCACGCGCCATTGCGGCGTTCCGCCAGATCGCCGGCGGTACCGATCCGGTCGAGAAGGCCGTCCCCGGCAGCATTCGCGGCGACCTCGCGCTGCAGACCCAGGAGAACCTGGTGCATGGCTCCGATTCGCCGGAATCGGCCAAGCGGGAAATCGCGCTCTGGTTTCCCGAGTTCCCCGCCTGATCCACGGGCCTTACGCGTGGACTGCGCGAGCCGATAACAGCGTCGGCGGCGGCGCGACACGGGATCCTCGCGTCCGTGAGGTGATGGGCGTGAGCTGCGCGAACCGGTGACATTGTCTGCGTCGCCGCGGGACGGGGCCTCGTGTCAGTGGGGTGAACTCGTGCGGCGATGGCGAGGCGTCGCCGCACTGTGTGGGATACTGGCAGTGGTTGCTGACGATATCGACTGTTCGCGCAGGTACGCGGACGATCGGTGTCGGATGGTAACCGGATGACGCTGCGGTTCGATGCCGATCATCGCTGCCACCGACAGCTGGCCCGTTGCTGGGGCCGGAGGTTCGCGTCGGCACGCTGGAGGAGCGCTCGCGCCGTGGAGTTCAGCCAACAGCCAGGCGCCGCGTGACCAGTTAGCCCGACCGACGAAAACCATGGGTGTTAACCGGGCATGCGGGGCGAGACCAATTGACCTCGCGCCAACCGCGTGAGGTGGACGGACAGTGCCCCCGCGTCGGCCGCGTCACTCCTGCCAGGAGGGACGCGCCCGGGGACCCGAGGAGACTTCGTGGCCGATCAAGAGCCGCTGACAACAACATCACAGGATGCCGAACAATTGCCGGAGCGAATCCGAGTTCACGCGCTTGCCAAGCGGCTGGGGGTAACCAGCAAACGCATCCTGGCCAAGCTCGCCGAGTTGGGTGCCGACGCACGTAGTGCGCAATCGAATGTCGATCGAGCGGTAGCGGAAACGGTCCGCGACGCGCTCGGCACGGTGGAATCCGAGGCCGAGGCTCCCGCGGCCGTCCTCCAAGAGCCAGCCGCGTCCGATCCGGTCGTCGTCGCGCCGGAGCCGCTCGCCGTTCAGCCCGAGCCGGGCCCCATCTTCTCCGCAAGTGAGCAGCCCGTCGCCCACCAGCCGACGCAGCTGTTCACCCCACCGGTTCCGCAGGAGCCGCATATCGCGACGCCGGTTGTCTTCGAGGTCGCCGCACCGCTGTTCCTGCCGCCGGACGCCGCGGCCGCCGAGGAGGCGCGTCGGCAGCGTCGGGCCGAGCGCGATCACCGTCGCGCCGAGGAAGCCACGGTCGAGACCGTCGAGGAAGAGACCGAAACCACCGAGGACGAGTCGAGCGAACAGCAGGACGATGCGGATCAGCCGCGCCGTCGGCGGCGGGGCCGTCGTGGTCGCGGACGTGGTCGGGGTGAACAGCACACCGACTCCGAATCCGAGGGTGACGAAAGCGAAGCCGCGGAGGAGGCCGCCGAGGACGAGCGGTCCGCGGAGCACGCTGCCAAGAGCGAGGCCGAAGCCGAGCCCAGCGACGACACCGAGACCGAGGACGAGGAATCGGGTGTGCCGGAGGGTTCGAGCCGCCGTCGCCGGCGCCGCCGTCGCCGCAAGGTGGCGGGGGAGGGCGCCGAGAGCGAGGGTGTCTCCGATGACGACCCGCCGAATACCGTCGTGCACGAGCGTGAGCCGCGCAATAAGAGCCGCAGCCGCACCACCGTCGACGAGGTGCAGGGCATCACCGGCTCCACCCGGCTCGAGGCCAAGCGGCAGCGCAGGCGTGACGGTCGAGAGGCCGGTCGCCGTCGCCCACCGATCCTGACCGAGTCGGAGTTCCTGGCCCGCCGTGAGGCAGTGGACCGGGTCATGGTCGTGCGCGAAAAGAGCTTTACGGATCACCCGACCGCGACCCAGGTCGCGGTGCTCGAGGACAACATCCTGGTCGAGCACTTCGTCACCAATACCGGCTCCGCATCGATGGTCGGCAATGTCTATCTCGGCAAGGTGCAGAATGTGCTGCCCTCGATGGAGGCGGCATTCGTCGATATCGGCCGCGGCCGCAACGGTGTGCTCTACGCCGGTGAGGTGAACTGGGAGGCCGCCGGTCTCGGCGGTAAGGAGCGCAAGATCGAGCAAGCGCTCAAACCTGGCGATCAGGTGCTGGTCCAGGTCTCCAAGGATCCGGTCGGGCACAAGGGCGCGCGGCTGACCACCCAGATCAGCCTGGCCGGACGCTTCCTGGTGTACGTACCGGGCGGTTCGTCCACCGGTATCAGCCGCAAGCTGCCCGATACCGAGCGCAAGCGACTCAAGGAGATCCTGCGCGATATCGTGCCCGCCGACGCCGGGGTGATCATCCGCACCGCGTCCGAGGGCGTCAGCGAGACCGAGCTGGCTCGCGACGTCGAACGGTTGCAGGCGACTTGGCGCACCATCGAGAAGGCCGCCGAGGCCAAGGACAACAACACTCCCAAGACGCTGTACGAAGAGCCGGACCTGTTGGTCAAGGTCATCCGTGACCTGTTCAACGAGGACTTCTCCAAGCTGGTCATCGAGGGTGAGCGGTCCTGGAGCACCGTCGAGAACTACATCCGCACGGTTGCGCCGGATATGCTCGCCCGAGTCTCCCGGCACGAGAACAACGGTGTCGATGTCTTCGAGACCTATCGGATCGATGAGCAGCTCGCCAAAGCGCTCGATCGCAAGGTGTGGCTGCCCTCGGGCGGGACCCTGGTGATCGATCGGACCGAGGCGATGACCGTCATCGACGTCAATACCGGCAAGTTCACCGGTGCCGGTGGCAGCAATCTGGAAGAGACGGTCACCAGGAACAATCTGGAGGCGGCCGAGGAGATCGTGCGCCAGATGCGGCTGCGCGATATCGGCGGCATGATCGTCGTCGACTTCATCGATATGGTGCTGGAGTCGAACCGGGATCTGGTGCTGCGCAGGCTGACCGAGGCATTGGGCCGCGACCGCACCCGCCATCAGGTCTCCGAGGTGACCTCGCTCGGCTTGGTGCAGATGACCCGCAAGAAGCTGGGCACGGGGCTGGTCGAGGCGTTCTCGACGACCTGTGAGCACTGCCACGGTCGAGGCATCGTCGTGCACACCTATCCGGTGGAGCTGGCGGGCGCCGAGGACGGTGCGCGCGGTGGCCGGGAGACCGGGTCGCGGCGGCGCCGTGGCCGGGACAAGGGCGCGGCGGCGAGCGCGCCGGCGGCGACCAATGGCACCGGGCATGCTGTCGAGGACGAGGCGGAGATCGCGGTCAAGCGGGCGCATCCGGTGGCGTTGGCGATGGCGGCGCATCAATCGGAGGAGGCGGCGCACGCCGAGGATGCGCACGCGGACGATGTCGCGGACATCGAGGTGGTTGCGGAAGCCGCAGCGGTCGATACCGA
Organism: Nocardia sp. NPDC051990; assembly: GCF_040680755.1. Classification (NCBI taxonomy): domain Bacteria; kingdom Bacillati; phylum Actinomycetota; class Actinomycetes; order Mycobacteriales; family Nocardiaceae; genus Nocardia; species Nocardia sp. NPDC051990. Next base: position 97,126 of record NZ_JBFAXH010000008.1, read on the forward strand.
TGTCGTCGCGGCGACCGATGCGGCTCCGGTCGAGGAGGTCGTAGTTGCCGAGTCCGTTGCGGCGGTCGCCGAGGAGGTCGCGGCGGCGGAAGCGGTGGCCGAGGAGGCCATCGAGCCCGCAGCCGAGGAGGTCCTGGCACCGGTCGGTGCTCGGATTTCGAGCTCGGTGGCCGATGAACCCGCGGTGCCCGCCGTAGTGCCGGTTGTGCCATCGGAGGCACCTGCCGCAGCCAACGGTGTTCCCGAATCCGTGGCGCCCCGTACGACCGGCCGCAGACGTCGCGTGGCGCGTTCGGCCGCCGCACCGGCCGCCGACAGCACCAGTGCGGTCTTCGTGCTGTCGACGGCGGATCAGGCGTCCGCAGGGCCCGTGGTGGACTACACGGCGGATGTGCCGGTCGTGGTGCCGACGCGCAAGCCGCGCCGCCGGGCCGTCGGTCGTCCGGCCGGACCGCCGGTGGACGACGCGAACTGATTGCCATAATCGGATCCGAACCCGGGGCCCCCGCCGCATTCCGCGACGGGGGCCCCGCCTTTCGCGGCACCGGTTTGGTCGGGGTGGTACCCGTCCTGTAATCTTGGACAGTCGCTGCCCGGCGACAGCGCTTATCTGCGCTGTGTTCGTGACTCGGCTCGAAGCCGAGAGCCATCAGGTTGCTGAGGCGGCGGTGACTATCAGACCAGAGTGCTGTGGTTTCCAGCACGGAGTCATCCGTGCGGGAGCAGGCAGCCGCGCGAGCACGAGCCGCGCACATGACAGGAAGAAGGGCAGCCGACCGATGGCAACGTACGCGATCGTCAAGACCGGCGGAAAGCAGTACAAGGTCGCGGTCGGTGACCTGGTGAAGGTCGAGAAGATCGAGGGTGCGCCGGGTTCGTCCGTGGCGCTGGCCCCGGTTCTCGTGGTGAACGGCGCCGAGCTGACCACCGATGCGGACAAGTTGGCCAAGGTCTCCGTGGCCGCCGAGGTCGTCGAGCACACCAAGGGCCCGAAGATCCGCATCCACAAGTTCAAGAACAAGACCGGCTACCACAAGCGCCAGGGTCACCGTCAGCCGCTGACGGTCCTCAAGGTCACCGGCATCAAGTAAGCCTCCGCGCTTTCTCGAATTACTTCACAGGAGTTCAGAAATGGCACATAAGAAGGGTGCATCCAGCTCGCGCAACGGTCGCGACTCGAATGCCCAGCGACTCGGCGTCAAGCGTTTCGGTGGCCAGGCCGTTTCGGCGGGCGAGATCCTGGTTCGCCAGCGCGGCACGCACTTCCACCCCGGCGTGCTTGTCGGCCGTGGCGGCGACGACACCCTGTTCGCCCTGGCTGCGGGCAAGGTCGAATTCGGCACCAAGCGTGGCCGCAAGACCGTCAACATCGTCGTTCCGGAGCCGGCCGAGGCCTGACCGCCTCTAGCCAATCCGAAACAGCTGAGCGGGTCAGGGTGCATTTCCCTGGCCCGCTTTTCGCGTTCTCGAAGGATCGCGTTCCCATAGAGCAGGTTTACTCGAGCGACCTGCAAGCAGTCGACGGCTACCACCGAGGAGGATGATTCGGACATGTCCAAATTCATCGACCGTGTCGTATTGCACGTGCGTGCGGGCAAGGGTGGTCACGGCTGCGCCTCCGTGCGCCGCGAGAAGTTCATGCCGCTCGGCGGTCCGGACGGCGGTAATGGCGGACGCGGCGGGGATGTGATCCTCGAGGTCGACTCGAATGTGCACACTCTGCTTGACTTCCACTTCCATCCGCACGCCAAGGCGAGCAACGGCAAACCGGGCGAGGGCAGTAACCGCGACGGTAAGCAGGGCACCGACCTGGTGCTGAAGGTGCCCGACGGGACCGTGGTGCTGGACGACGACGGTAAGGTGCTCGTCGATCTGGTCGGTGCGGGCAATAAGTTCATCGTGGCCCGTGGCGGACGCGGCGGACTCGGTAACGCCGCGCTGGCCTCGAGGGCCCGCAAGGCGCCCGGTTTCGCGCTGCTCGGTGAGGATGGTGAGGAGGGCGATCTCGTCCTCGAGCTGAAGTCCGTTGCCGATGTGGGGCTGGTCGGGTTCCCGTCGGCGGGTAAGTCCTCGCTGGTGTCGGTGCTTTCGGCCGCCAAGCCGAAGGTCGCGGACTATCCGTTCACCACGCTGGTGCCCAATCTCGGTGTGGTCTCCAGCGGTGACACCACCTTCACCATCGCCGATGTCCCCGGGCTGATTCCGGGCGCGAGTGAGGGACGTGGTCTCGGGCTGGATTTCCTGCGGCATCTGGAGCGCTGTGCGGTGCTCGCACACGTTGTGGACTGTGCGACGCTGGAGCCGGGACGTGATCCGGTTTCCGATGTCGATGCGCTCGAGGCCGAACTCGCCGCCTACAAACCGGCTTTGGATGCCGATACCGGGCTCGGTGATCTGGCCGATCGGCCGCGCGTGGTGATCCTGAACAAAGTCGATGTGCCCGATGCTGCCGAGTTGGCGCAGATGGTCACCTCCGAATTCACCGCCCGGGGCTGGCCGGTTTTCGAGATTTCGGCGGTGAGCCGAGCGGGCCTGCGCCCCTTGACCTTTGCGCTCGCCGAGATGGTCGAGCAGTATCGGACCGCGCATCCGAAGGCCGCGCCGAAGCGTCCGGTGATCCGCCCGATCGCGGTGAACGAGACCGGCTTCAGTGTGATCGCCGATCCCGAGGAGCCGGGTGGCTTCATCGTGCGCGGGCCACAGCCGGAGCGCTGGGTGCGTCAGACCCAGTTCGACAACGACGAAGCCGTCGGCTACCTCGCCGACCGCCTGGCTCGCCTCGGAGTCGAAGACGAGCTGGTGAAGCAGGGCGCGGAGCCCGGTGCACCGGTCACCATCGGCGATGTCACCTTCGATTGGGAGCCGCAGATCTCCGCGGGTGTGGATATGGTCCCAACTGGTCGCGGGACCGATATTCGACTAGAGCAGAACGACCGAATCAGCGCCGCCGAACGTAAACACGCGTCCCGAGTGCGCCGCGGTCTGGTCAAGGACGACGAGGAATAACGTGCGAACCGCGGGCGTGTGGTGTGCGCCGGGGGCTGGCACGCCGTTACGGCGAGCGCTGCGGTTCGGGTCGCCCATTCGGCGAGTGTCGGAATTCGGTGGCGGCCAGTGCGTTAGGGGCGCAGTGTTGCGCCCGGCGGATTCGGTTGGCCTGGTGGGTACGACGAGTTCTTTTGCGGTTCAGGGAGTTCGGTTGCGATGCAGGTGAGTTCGGGGATGGCTGGAGTGGTGTCGCAGTCCGGGCTGAGTGAGGCCAGGACTGCGATCGCTTCGGCGCGCAGTGTGGTGGTGAAGATCGGGTCTTCGGCGCTGACCAGCCTTAAGGGTGGGCTGGATATGGCGCGATTGGATCGGCTCGCCGATGCGGTGGAGGCGCGGATGCGGGCCGGATCCGATGTGGTCGTGGTGTCCTCCGGTGCGATCGGTGCCGGTATCGCGCCGCTCGGATTGACAAGTCGCCCAAGGGATCTGGCCACCAAGCAGGCCGCGGCCAGCGTCGGTCAGCTGGCCTTGGCGCATGCGTGGGGCACCTCGTTCGCGCGGTTCGGGCGCACGGTCGGGCAGGTGCTGTTGAGCGCCGACGACTTCTCGCGTCGGGAACATCACCGCAATGCGCAGCGCACCCTGGATCGGTTGCGCTCGCTCGGTGCGGTCGCTGTGGTGAACGAAAACGACACCGTCGCAACGGAAGAGATTCGATTCGGCGATAATGACCGGCTCGCCGCACTGGTCGCCCATCTGGTCGGCGCGGACGCGCTGGTGCTGCTCTCCGATGTCGAGGGCCTTTATGACGGCGATCCGCGCAAGGGGGCCGCCAACTTCATTCCCGAGGTCCGCAGTAGCGCCGATCTCGACGGCGTCATCGCGGGCAGTGGCGGCGCACTCGGCACCGGCGGCATGGCCTCGAAACTCTCCGCGGCCCGGTTGGCCGCCGACGCGGGTGTCCCCGTGTTGCTTGCCGCGGCCACCGAGGCCGATATCGCGCTCAGCGCGGGCACCGTCGGCACCGCCTTCGCCGCCCGCCCGGTCCGCCTCTCCGCCCGTAAATTCTGGGTACGCCACGCCGCCGACAGCCGTGGCGCCATCCTCATCGATGAGGGTGCCGTTCAAGCCGTCGCCCATCGCCGACGCTCCCTCCTCGCCGCGGGCATCACCGGCGTGCGCGGCCGCTTCCACGGTGGCGACGTAGTCGATCTCATCGCCCCCGACAACTGCATAGTCGCCCGCGGCGTAGTCGAATACGACAGCACCGAACTCTCCGGCATGCTCGGCCGCTCCACCACCGAACTCCCGGACACCATGCAGCGCCCGGTTATCCACGCCGACGACCTGGTCAAGGTCTGAGCCTGCAGCGCGCCATCGGTCGTGTCGGCACCAGATCGGAGCGTCCGCCGGAATTCCGGTATCCGCGCGGTGACCATCTCTCCGGCGAGAGAGCCCTTGCGGCCGGCAACGGTAGTTTGCCATCTGGCGACCCGAATTTCTGGTCTTTCGTCGGCCGGTGGCCCGCGCACGAAGAAAGTATGCGGAAAGAGACCGCTCGACATTTTTCCCATAAATGGGGAATGGCTGAACCGTGCGCGATGCGTTGTGCTGCAGTAGTATTCGTCGTTGGGTTCGCAAATAGTCGGCCCCTGGAAGATTGTTCTCGCTGCGCCCGGTATCGGGGATACCTTTACTTTTCATTTGTCCTTTTATGGGGTGAATCTGTGCTGCGCGAAAGGCGAGAACGAAGGAGGATTTGTCATGGGCAATCTTGCAGACCTTGCGGATCTGAAGCCGGAACAGTTGACCGAGGCCGCGAGCCCGGCGCTGCGGGCGGCGATCGAGCGGCATAAGGACGGCGACTCTTCGAGTATGGCCTTCCGGTCGTTTATCAACCCGGATAACTAGTCGGGTGCACACGTGCGACGCGAACCGTCGCACGTGTGCCCAGCCCGGCCAAGGAAGTGAAATATGGGTTCGGTGCCCTTGGAGCTGTCCCGGCGCGAAGAATTGTGGCCTGCGTCGGGGTTGGATGTCGAGCAGCTGCGAAAATCCGGGTGGCAGCCGCAGCCTTTCGCGGAATTCGTCATCAAGATTCACAGCCGATGTAATTTAGCTTGTGACTATTGCTATATCTACGAGATGGCCGATCAGAGTTGGCGTGATCAGCCGAAGACAATGAGTCATAAAGTGTTCGCCGACGCCTGCCGCATGATCGGTGATCACGCACGCCGATTCGACCTGCCCAGGGTGGACCTCGTGTTGCACGGTGGTGAACCACTGATGGTCGGTCATCGGAATCTCGCGGAATTCGCACGCACCGCGCGTGCGCTGTTGGAGCCGATAACCGAAGTGCGGCTGGGCATACAGACCAATGGAGTGCTGCTCGACGAGGAATTCGTCGACATCTGTGACCGGTGGAATATTCGGATCGGCGTCAGTATCGACGGGGATGAGAGCGGTCAGGACCGGCATCGCCGGGACCGGCGCGGCGAGGGCAGTTATAGCCGGGTGGTGGCGGGCCTGGGGCAGTTGGCGCCGCCGGATCGAAGGGCGCGGCTGTTTGCCGGCCTGCTGTGCACGATCGATATCGATAACGACCCGGTCCGGACGTATCAAGCGCTCTTGGCATTCGATCCGCCTGCGGTCGATTTCCTTCTACCGCATGGCAACTGGGCGACTATGCCCCCGAACCTGGCCGTCGGAGATGGTGCCACGCCCTATGCCGACTGGTTGGTCGCGATCTTCGATCGTTGGTACCAGGCGCCCGAGGTAGAGACCGGGGTGCGGCTCTTCGAGAGCATTATCGCGTTATTGCTCGGTGGGCGGGCGGCGTCGGAATCGGTTGGCCTCGAACCCGTTCGACTGGCAGTAATCGAAACGGACGGAACTCTGGAACAGGTCGACGAACTGAAGTCGGCCTTCGCGGGCGCTACCAAGCTGTCCCGTTCCAAGCAAGACAATCCGCTCGATGCGGCGTTGTGGGAACCATCCATGGTGGCGCGTCAGATCGGGGTCGACGCGTTGAGTCCGATGTGTCGCAGTTGCTCGATACACACCATTTGTGGCGGCGGTCACTACGTCCACCGATACCGCGCGGATAACGGATTCCGCAACCCCTCGGTGTACTGCGCCGATTTGACAGCATTGATCCGGCACATCGGGTCGCGCCTCTTATCCGACGTCGACACCGCCACGCTCGGGCGACAGGAGTAGGGATATGTCCACGACGGTGACCGGAATAGATGATGCCGCTATCGCTTTGAGTTCGGGATACGGCACCGAAACGGCGCTCGCGACGCTGGTGAGCGGAATGCTGACCACGCGAATGATCCTGCTGCGCACACTCGTTGCCGAAGCCACGGCGCGGCCCGAGGTCAGCGATGGCGCCGGATTGCATGCGGCCTATCAGGCTCTCGCTGAGCTACAGCGCACCCATCCCGCCGAGACCGCGGATCTGCTGGCGTACCCGCACCTCGGACCGTGGCTCGCCCACGTTCTCGGTCGCATATACGCCGACGATGATTCGTCGACGCCGCTGTGGGCGGATTGCGGCTACCTGGGCTGGCTCGCTGCCGCCGGTGGCATCGCATGTCTGCCGGACGGCTCGATGCGAGTCGTCGTTCGCAACGGTATCGTGATGCTGCCGGGGATCGGCATGGCGCGGCTCGGGCCCGCCGACTTCTGCGGCCACTGCGAATTGAGCTGGACCAGCGACGGCTCCATCGGTTTCACGCAGTCCGGCACGAGTGTCCTCGTGCCGAGCCAGGACTACGAAGCTGACCCGGACTGGCTGCCGTTGCGAAAGGTGCGCGGCGAAGCAGGTGAACGTACTACGTTCCTGGACGACCTTGATCCGTTTCGCGATCTGGCCAAAGATCAGCCGGTGCCGCCGCGACTCACGGCAGGCCAGGTGGAATTGTGGCAGCGGGACTTCGCTGACGCCTGGGCTCTGCTGCGCCGTGACTTCGAGCGATATCTGATTCCGATGCGCAGCTGCCTGCGCATCGTGGCGCCGTTGACCGCGCGGCCGCGTGCGGCCAGTACCAGCCACACCTCGTTCAATGGTGTCGGCTGCGTCTACACCACGGCACCTGCCGACTCCTGTCAGCTGGCGCTGACCATGATCCATGAGATCCAGCACACGAAGTTCAACCTGCTGATCGATCAGATCCTCCTGTTCGACCAGGACCCGTCCTGTCGCTTCTATGCGCCGTGGCGTGACGACCCACGTCCCATCATGGGTTTGGCGCACGGGATCTATGCCTTCTTCGGTGTCACCGATTTCTGGCGCGTACATCGCAGCGCCGAATGCCACGGTTCTATGCAGTCGCATGTCGAATTCGCATTGTGGCGCGTCCAGGTAGCGGGCGCGATCGAACAGGCGATGGGATCCGGATTGCTCACCGCAACAGGGGAACACTTGATGCGGACATTGCGCGATGGCATAGCCGACTGGGCGGTCGAAGAGCTGCCCGATGCGGCTGGGCTCGCCGCCTCCGAGATCTCCGTAGCACACCACACCTTCTGGCAGGTGCGCAACCTGCTGCCCGCGGCGGCGGATATCGCTGAGTTGGCGGCTCGGTGGCGGGCCAGGGCGGCGCGGCCCGAAGCGCTGGCGCCGTCGAGTCCGGTCGATCAGGACTCGATACCTGATAGCCATCGGCGCCTGCATCTTTCGGTTCAGCTGAAGGAGATCGACAGCGTCGCGGCCGCGGCGCTGTCGATCGAGGATCAGCCCGTTGGTGACAAGGCCTACCTCGCGCAAGACTTTCCGCTTGCGGCAGCGTTGTATCTGGAGCAACTGCGTTCGGATCCGCTGCGGCCGCAACTGTGGGCGGGGCTGGCACTGACGCTGCCGAAACTGAACCCCGATATCGACTTTCGCATCCTGAGTGTGCGGGCCGAAGTCGTGGCACGGCTCTATCAGGCATTGCGCTCGGAATCCGACGCGGTCGAGGTGGTCGAGCTGATCGACTGGTTGTCGGGCATCAATGGCTAGCGCTGGACTGCGTGCCAACCGGAACTTTCTGTTGCTGTGGTCAGGTCACGCGTTCTCGAAGTTGGGCTTCCATGGTGTCCGGATCGCCTATCCACTGCTGGTGCTCACGCTGACTGATTCCCCAGCGGCTGCCGGATGGGTCGGCTTCGCCATAGCCGCGCCGAGCTTGATCTTCCAGATTCCGGCCGGAATCGTCGCCGACTACGGCGACCGAATCCGGATCCTGGTGCGCTGCCAGCTGGTCGGGTTGGCTGCGACCGGGCTGGTTGCCTCGGCGATCTACGCGCGATTGCCAGGCCTCGTAGTGATTGCCGTCGCCGCGGCGTTCGTCGAGGGTTGCGTATCCGTCTTCGTCGATGTGAGTGAGTTGGCGGCCGTGCGTGATGTAGTGGCGCCCGAACATCGGCCCGCCGCGTTCTCCTTCCTGGAGGCCGAACAGCCGATCGCATCTCTTTTCGGTCGGGCGGCTGGTGCCGCCGTGTATGGCGTCGCGCGTTGGCTACCCTTCGTGGCCAACGCGGTGTCATATTTGGTCTGCCTCATCACACTGATGCTGATCCGGCAGGTCTCGGGCACGCCGTCGGCAGCTGACCGGCCAACCCGGCATTCGACGGCTCGAAGTATTGCGGACGGATTGCGCACGGTGTGGTCTGATCGATTCCTTCGGGCCTCGACGGCGATGATCGCCGCGTCGAATGCCGTTATCCAGGTGGTGCTGCTCCTGATCATGGTCGAGCTGGCGGGAAGCGGGTACTCCGCATGGATCATCGGGCTGGTCCTCGGGTCGGCGGGTCTCGGCGGCATTCTCGGTGCCGCCGGCGCTACCCGGCTGATCGCCCGGTTTCCGATCCGACTTGTCTATCGGGCTGCGCTCTGGGTGTGGACCGCGCTACTGGTACCAATTGCGTTGAGCACCAATCCTTTTGTGTTCGCCGCCTGCTGGGCGGGGATCGGCGGGATCGGCGTCGTCAGCAATGTGGCATTGACCGTATACCGGGTCGAAGTCATCCCCGAGCAGATCCTCGGTCGCGCGGTCGCGGCCATGGGCTTGTTCTGGAACGCCGCCGTCGCGCTCGGTGCACTCGGCGCCGGCTATCTGCTGTCCACCCTCGGCATCATGGTGACCCGATGGGCCGCGTTGGCTGCGATGCTCGCCCTGGCCATCTGCGCGGGCACCAGCATCGTTGCGCACCGGTCCGCGACCCCAGCTCCGGTTTCCGCGCGCTAGCGCTGGCTGCTCTCCGGCGTGGGGATGACGCCCGGCTGATTGGTGGTAGACGGGGGTTGCTGGGCTTGTTCCGGGATGGGGCCGGTGATGCCGGGTTGACCGGCTGGGTCGGGGAGGGGTGCGGACGGGCCGGAAGCAGGAGGCGCAGGGGCGGGAGCCTGCGGTTGTGGTGTGGGCGCAGGCGTCTGTGGGGTCGGGGGTGCGGGGGGAAGGGGGTGGGTCTCCTGCGTTGAGGATGGTGCCTGCTGGGACGGCGGTGCGGGTGCGGGGGACTGCGGCTCTGGTGAGGGTGCCTGCTGGGTGGGCGGTGCCGGGGTGGGTGTCGGCTGTTGGTTCGGGACCGGTTGCGGCGCTGGGGTTGGCTGTGGTGCTTGCGATTCCGGTGTCGGGGTCGGCTGTGCTGCTTGGGGGCCCGGCGTCGAGGGCGGCGGAGTTGGTTGTGCCGCTCGGGATTCCGGGGTGGAAGGTGCTGGAGTGCCGGGCGTGGGTTGCTGATCCTGTTGCGGGGCTTCGGGTGTCGGATATTCGAACTGCGGTGAGCGCGGCTGTCGGGAGGGAGACGGAGCAGGTGCGCCGGGAAGGGGTGGTGGCTCGGGCAGGGCGGGAACGGCGGTGCCTGCCATGTGGTAGGCGGGTTTGTAGATCATGTTCATGGCGAGGACGGCTTCTTGGCGCAGCGCCTCTTCCGCCATCTGTGCGTTGATCACATTGGCGGCTTCGAGCAGTCGGGCGATGGTGCCGATCGGGCCCGAATTGCCCGGTGGCACCACGGCGATCTTCACCGTTTCCGCCGCTGCGGCCACCGCGCTGAGGCGGGCGCCGACCTGTCCCATGATCGCGGCGAGTTCATCGACGGAGTCGGCGTAGCTGCGGGCACTCGCATATGCGGCTTCGGCGGCGGCGCCCTCCCAGGCTATCGAATTCATCACCCGATCCGAGCCGGCTCGGGTCAGCGGAAACGAACTGGCCAGCGTCCCTGCAACTTCCAGCCACGTGACCGATGCGTTGAGGATCCGCGCGGCATCGATCTGCTGGGTCTTGGCGTAGATCTCCTCATGTTTCATCGACTCGAAATGCTCCATCGAGTTGATGTAATCGGGATCGAAATCACTCTGCGATCCGGCGCTCATCGTGGCACCCGCGTCTCGATAGCCTGCAGCGCTGCGGCGTTCGCGGCGTCGGCCTCCTCGAACAGCCCGCCGCTGATCAGGAACGCTTCCTTCATGCGGTAGGCGGCTTCGATGTAGTGGTCGAGCAGGGTGGCGGCGTCGCGGGCCTTGTGCGCGAATCCGGCCTGCAACTGGTGTGCGGAGGTGAATCCACCGAAGCCATCCAGCTCGCCCACCGATTCAAGGCGCTGGCGTAGATGGATGAGCCGGTCGGCCTGGTTGTCGTACATTTCGGCGCAACGTCGCGCAGCGTCTGGATCGAACTTGATGGTGCCCGCCTGTGCCTGCTGTTTGAAGCGGGCGATATCGGTTCGGCTGCTCTCGATCGTCATGCACCACACCCCCGGGGATCGGTCGGTTCGCCTCAGACTAACCGTTACCCATGCCTCCGGATGAAATAGTTCCGGTCGGTGCGAACTATCGGGCCGGCGCGGGAATGCGTTTCTGCAGCTGCGTCGCGAGTTGTCCGGCCGAGGCCGGCACGATGTGCACGGTATCGCCCGCCTTGATCAGGTAGCGCCCGTCGCCCTTGACATCGATCCAGGTGTAGTGGATCGGCGGCTGCGGTGACGAATGGTCCAGCCGACCCTCGATCCGGATATGCCCCTCGGCGGTGTGCGGCTTCAGCAGCAGCCGCCGAATCGCCGGCACCGTCCGCTGCGATACGACCACCGTCTCGTCGTCGCGGATCGCATCGGCGGATGCCGCCCGCGCGGGTTCGTGTCCGGCCGGGACCGTGGGCAGCAATGCGGCGATCCGAGTGCCGAGCTTGGCGCTGAGCCCGATCGAAAGTCGTACGCGCCCACCGAAATCCGGGCCGGAACCGGGTTCCTGGATAGCCAGGACGGCGCGATCGTAGATCGCACAGGCCAGTAATCGGATTTCGCTGCCGGGACCATGTCCGCCGCCGATCGCCACGATCCTGGTCTGCGGTGCGGCCAAGATCCGCAGGCACGCCGACAGGTCCGGATCACTGCGCAGCGGTAATCGCTCGTCCAGCTGTGCGCGCAATGTGTCGGCCTCGGCCTCGGTGCGCGGCGTCTCGAGAATGCGCAGCGGATACGGGTGACGATCCACTTCGGTCTCGCGCCAGATATGGGCGAACTCGTCCGGGGTGAAGGTCCAACTCACGCCGAATTACTCCTCACAACCACGAACGTCCGGGCTCCCGCTGGCGACTGCTTGCAGGTCGCTCGAAAGGGCCAGCTTACTGATGCCTCGAAGCGTTCGAACCACGTCTGCGGCAAGCGGTACCACAGGATTGCGGGCTAACGTCGAAAGCAAAAGTCGGATATATCCAAACAACCCCTTCCGCTTTGCTCCGCCTCGTTGCGCCGGAGCGCCCGCTCCGGTGCGGTGAACGGGGGTGATGGGAGAGAAGCTTTGCAGGTACTTGGACCGTGGACCGACTCGGCGACATTCGCCGCGCTGGCCGGGGGTAAAGCACGTGGGTTGTACACCTTGCACAATGGTGGCTTCCGCGTCCCCGACTGGGTAGTGGTCGGCACCGATGTCTTCAACCGGTTCCTCAGCGAGACCGCCATGGGTGACGATGCGGCCGCTGATGTGATGGATGTCACGTCATCGGACGACTTGGATTCGGCGCTGGCCGCTGGTGCGGAATTACGCGCGGCGATCAGCAATGCGCCACTGCCGCAGCCGATTCTCGACCTGATCGCCGATGCTTACGGCCGCGTCGGCACGGGTGCGATCGCGGTTCGATCGTCAGCCGTCGTCGAGGACGGTCCCGGCCAGTCCTACGCGGGCCAGTTCGACTCGTTCCTCAATGTCAACGGCGTGGATGCGGTCGCGGCGCGCGTGCGCGACTGCTGGGCTTCGGCCTTCTCGGAACGGTCCATCCGCTATGCCTTTGCACACGGCCTGCCGCGCACCGATGCCATAGCCGTTGTCCTGCAACGTCTCATCGTTGCGCAGGCCAGCGGGGTGATGTTCACCGCGAACCCGATCAGCGGTGCCGCAGACGAATTGATCGTGAGCGCGGTGTACGGGCTCGGCGAGGGACTGGTTTCGGGTGCGGTGGACGCCGATTCGGTTGTGGTCGACAAATCCTCCGGCACGGTGCTGGAAACGACTGTGGGGGACAAGGATCGCAGCTATGCACCCGCGGGGGAGCAGGGCTGTGCGGTGCTCGAGGTCGAGCAGCAGCGCCGCGAGCGTGCCGTGCTCGCCGATGCCGAACTGGCCGAGTTAGTGGAGTGGGGACGCAAGCTGGAGGCCGATTTCGGTGCGCCACAGGACATCGAGTGGGCCATAGATGCCGACGGCCTCTGGTTCCTGCAGTCGCGGCCGATCACCACGGCGGTCACCGACAGCGCGGTACGCGCCGCGGTACTGCGAGGCGCCGGTGAGGTGCTCGCCGACGGCGACGAGCGAATCTGGGACAACTCCAACATCATCGAGAGTTTCAGCGGTATCACCTCCCCGCTGACCTACACGACCGCCGCTGACATCTACGGCCGCGTATATCACGGTTACGCGAAGTCGCTGCGGGTGCCCGCCGAGCAACTGCGCCAGACCGATCGCTGGACTCCGGTGCTACTCGGCTACTTTCACGGCCGGGTCTACTACAACCTGCTGCACTGGTACCGGATGGTGGGCATCGCACCCGGGTATCCGTTGAACCGGAAAGTGTTGGAGGCGGCGCTCGGTGTCGATGAACCGCTGCCCGATGAGGTTGCGAAAACCCTGCGCCCATTCATCTTCCGTACGCCGCTGGCCCGGCTGCGGTCGCGGGCGATTACCACGGTGACCTATGTGCGGCGGCTGTTCGGTATCGACGATATGGTCGAGCGCTTCATGACCGACTTCTATCGCGTCTACGACGAATATGATGCGCTCGATTACGCGACGCTGACCGGCGAACAGGCCTATGCGGCCTATCGCAAGGTCGATCGCGATCTGGTCGAGCGCTGGGGTCCGCTGATGGTCCTGGATGCGATCCTGTTGACCTGCACCGGTCTGATGTATCTGCTGACCAAACTGCTGTTGCCGAAGGCGCCGGAGTGGTTCCTGTATGCCGTCGTCGGTCCCGGTGCCGATGTCGAATCCGCCGAACCGGCGCGCGCGATGACCGAGCTGGCGCAGTTCGCTCGCCGCGATCCCGAACTGGTGTCGTTGATCAATTCGACCGCGCCGGAACAGATTTACGATGCGCTGCGCGACCGCACCGATTTTCTCGGCCGGATCGACGATTACATCGATCGCTACGGCTACCGCAGCCTGGACGAGCTGAAACTGGAAACCCCGGATCTGCGTGAGGATCCCGCGAGCCTGTTCATCATGCTGCGCAGCGCGATCGGCCGGGTCGGCGAGGCGGCGCAGCACAGCCGCGGTGCGGAGGCCGATGAGTACCTCGACGCAGAGTTGCACGGCTTCCGGCGGCGGATCTATGAACGCCTGCGCGGCAAGGTGAATCGGTGCGCGGCGCATCGAGAGCGGCTGCGGTTCTGCCGCACCAGGGCCTTCGGCATGGTCAAGCGGATGATCCGGGTCATGGGCCGGGATCTGGTCGCGCGTGGTGTCATCGACGAATTCGACGACGTCTTCGCACTGACCGTCCAGGAGTTGCGCGGCTGCTACGAGGGCGCCGATACGGGCGGTCTCGGCGGTCTGGTCGCCGCACGGAAAGCGCAGCGCGCCAGGGACGCCGAGTTGGTCGCCCCGGCCCGCTTCATCACCTCTGGGCCGACATTCGGGCGCGCCGAACTCGCGCGTCAGGGCTGGGTGCCGGTCACCGACACCCCGGCCGCGACCGTCGGCACCGTGCTACCCGGCACGCCGTCGGCATCCGGAATCGTCGAAGGCGCCGCGGTGGTCGTCGACGAGCCACGCGATGTGGCTGGCGGCATTCTGGTGGCATACCGCACCGATCCCGGTTGGGTCGCCGCACTGCCCTCGGCATCGGCGCTGGTCATCGAGCGCGGCAGCCCCCTCACCCATGTCGCGATCGTGGCACGGGAGCTGGGAGTACCGACGGTGGTTCAAGTCAAGGACCTGACCAAAAGAATACGTTCCGGTATGGGTATACGGGTCGATGGCACGAACGGTACCGTTACTGTGCTTTCGGGAGGAGATCCGGCGGAATGAAGCCTGGTGAAGACGTTGCTGCAGTACGAAATTGGCTTGCCGATCCGGCGCCCGACGCCGGAATCCACTTTGCCGACGAGGCCGACGGCTGGGAGTACCGCAGCTATTCCGAGCTCGCGGAGCTGACCTGGGCGATCGCGGCGCGCATGCGCGAAAACGGTATGGGCAGCGGCGATGGCGTATGTGTCATCATGCCGACCGGATTTCCTTGTGCGGCAGCCTTTTACGCGGTGTGGGCCTGCGGTGGGGTCTTCACCCCGGTCGCGCCGCCGATGTTCGGCGACCTCGACCAGATCATCGCGCATATCGCGGCAATTCTGGAGCAAGCCCGGCCGCGACTGATGGTCACCTCGATCGAGTTCGAGCAGTTGGTGCGCCAAGCGGCGGAGGCGGCCGGCCGTACCGATGAGCCACTGGTGATCGATGCCGCGAATCTCGGTCCCGCGCCGGTGGAGCGCGAATTCGGCGTGCCCGACGAATGTGCGCTGCTGCAATTCACCTCCGGGTCGACCGGGACGCCGCGTGGGGTGCGGGTCAGCTGGCACAACCTGGCCAACAACATCGCGATGATTTCGACGCTGATCGACTGGCGGCCGGGCGAAACCATGGTTTCCTGGCTGCCGCTCTATCACGACATGGGCCTGGTCGGCGCATTCCTCACCACCGTGACCAATCAGGGCGAGCTGTATCTGATGCGCCCGGACCAGTTCGTCCGCGATCCGGCGCGCTGGCTGCGCGCCATGTCGCACGCACAGCACACTCCGTCGCCGTCGTTCGCACTCGGTTATGTCGCGCATCGGGTCGCGCCGGAGGAGATCGCGGAGCTTGATCTGTCCGGCTGGCGTACGCTGGCCGTCGGTTCCGAGCCGGTCGAGCTGGCCGATCTGCAGTCCTTCGCCGATCTCGCGGGCCGACAAGGGTTTTCGACCTCTGCGTACACTCTCGCCTACGGTCTGGCCGAGGCGACGCTGATGGTCACCTCCTCCGCGCGCAACCGGCCCATCACCGCGCTGCGGCTGGACAATCCCAGTCTGCGCTTCGGCCAACCGATTACGATTCTGGCCGAGGAATTGCTCGACGACACCCACCGCGTCGAGGGGTCCGGGTGGATCACCGGACTCGGCTACTCGACGCCCGAATCGACGGTGCGAGTGGTCGACGAAGACGGTCGAGAACTGCCGGACGGCACTCTCGGCGAGATGATCGTCGTCGGGGATTCGGTCGCGCTGGGTTACTCCGGCGAGCCCACCACCGGGTCCTCCACCCGGATCGTCGAAAAGGTGCTGTTCACTGGCGATGCCGGATTCCTGCACAACGGTGAGGTTTTCGTACTCGGCCGGATGGGCTCGAGCCTGAAGGTGCGCGGGCGGTCGGTGTTCATGGAGGACATCGAATCCCGGGTGGCCCAGGAAACCGGAATTACCAAGGGCAAACTTGCCGCCGTCGCGATCACCGAGGCCGGTGCCCAGGGCATCGCACTGTTCGCCGAATCGGCACCGGGCGAGTGGATTGCCGAGGCGCGCAGGATCATTCGCGGAGAACTCGGGCCCGCGCAGACGGTGACCATTGTGACCGGCCCGCGCGGCACCATCCGCCGCACCTCCAGCGGTAAACCGCGGCGTCGGCATATGTGGCAGCTGTTCGCGGACGGTGCGTTGGCGGGCGCGGTGTTGCACGGGGCCGACGCGGCCACCGCAGCGGAACCGCGGACCGACCGCCCGGTGACCGACGATGCCGTGCCCGAGCCTGCGCTGCCTGCCGAACGAGTACGACAGTTGCTCGATCGATCCTTGGAAAGCGTTGCGGTACCGCGAGATTCGACCATTTTATTCGAGGGCTCGCTGGCAGAGGGCTTCGGCAATGCCGGATCCGATGTCGATTTCCTGGTAGTCGCACCCGGTGACGAGGAGTTGCCGACGCTGCCGACGGTGTTGTTCATCGATGGTCGGCGCGTGGAGGTGCGGACGCGGTCCGAGGCGCAGCTGCGCAATCAGCTCGAGCTGGCGGCGAGTGGTTCGGACGAGATCGACGAGGATCTGCTCAACCGGTGTCAGCGATTCCTGCGTGCCACCGTGGTCCGGTCCGCGGCACCGGATGTCGTGGAATTGCGTGCACTGCTGCCACATTCGCGGTTCACGGCGCTGGTGGCCGACTGGTGGGTCCGGCGCGCGACACAGGCACTGCGCTACGCGGTCGCGCTGCGGGCCCTGCACGCCGAGGCCGAGGCCGCCGACTGGGCCCGAGACGGCCTGCTCCAGGCAATGAAGGGCTGGGCCGCCCGCAAGGGCGAAAGCTATCTGGAAACCAAATGGCTACCGCACCAACTCGACCGCATCGGAACCGACGCGCTCATCGATCGCTATCGCGAGCTCACCAGGCCGACCGAGCAGGTTGCGTGGGAACGGGTTTGGGAGCTGGCCGCGAGGCTCGGTGTGTCCGAGATCACCGATGATCCGCACCAGATCCTCTTCGCACGCCGACCAAGGGTCACCACCTGGACGATCGGCGGGCGCATCCATGTGATCCGCGACGACCGCGACGTCTTCGTACTATCGGACAGCGCGGCCCGTGCTTGGCGTTCGGTGGTGTTCCGGCATTCGCTGCGCGATGTCCTCGGCCGCGCCGAATATGACATCGCCGAGAATCTGGTCGAGTTCCTCGGGCTCGGTCTGGTCGGATTGCAGTGGCGCGGTGGCGACCTCATCGATCCGGCGTTGGCCATGTGCAAGCCGGTCAAGCCGTACACTCCGGTGCCTTATGCGGCCGCGCCCGCCCTCGGCCTGACCGGTGCCACGCGCGACGAAGTGATCGCGACGTTGTCGCCCCTGCCCGCAACCAGATTCACCGAATGCGCATTGAATCTGGTGTGGTCCAATGTCGTCTTGGAGAATGCCAGGGAGGACCTGGCGGGCGCGGTCAAGAACTCCCAGGGTGCGGTCGCCGATATCGCCGCACATCGGCTGATCGCCATGGCGGTCCGTGTCCTGTTGTCCGCATTCGGGACTCACCCGCTGCCCGCCGATGTGGCGCCCGTGCAGACTGTGCGGCGGCTGTTGCCGGACCACGCCGTGCGTCGTGACGATCTGTTGACGCAGCTGGAATCGGCACGGCAGGTCGGCTTCTCGGCGATAATCGATACGGGCGGTGATACGCTCGCGAGCCTCGCGGTGCTGGACGATTTCGTCACACTGGTCCGGCGGATCGCGGCGGGGGCGGAGACGACAACGGGATTCCCGGCTTCCTTCGATTCGCGTGAGCAGTGGCGGCGCACGCTGGCGATCGGTTACGACTGGTTGCGCATCGCCGGGTACCTGAATACCGACCTGCCCCTGGACGAGGCCCGCGATCTGCTGACCTCCGGTGGCCAACAACCGCATCTGCGGGAAGGAGAGTCATGAGGGCAGCATCGAGCAGCCATTCGATGAATGGTGGCGACCTGGTGCCGGGTGGGCCCGCGGTGGCCGACATCACGACTGCCGACAAGGTGCGCCGGATCGTCCTGGCGATGGCCCCGCAACCGCCGGCCGAATTGTCCGACGAGCACCGCCTCGTGGAGGATCTCGGGTTCGATTCGCTGCGTTTGATGGAACTCACTGTCGTCCTGGAGCGTGCGTTCGCGCTGCCGCGCTACCGGCCCGAGGAACTGGTGGGTGTGCGCCGGGTCGATGCGGTGATCGCCCTGATCTCGGGCACTGTAGCGGCGGCCGAAGCGTCCGGCGGGGTGCCGCTATGAGTCCTGGCGATACCGTGCTGGTGACCGGTGCGGCCGGGTTGGTCGGTGCCGAGGTCGTGGCCAGGCTCGCGGCCGCGAATCGACCGATTGCCGCTGTGCTGCACCGCAATTCGACCATTGTGCGCAATGACGGCACGTTGATCGAGGCCGGCACAGCCGTCGCGGGTGACGTGCGCGCGCCCGGATTCGGCCTCTCCGAGCGCGACGCCGAGGATCTGGCGGAGCGGGTCGGCATCGTCGTGCACTGCGCGGCGACCACGGCATTCGACGCGTCGGCGGCGGACTATGAGGAACTCAATGTCGTCGGCACCGCGAATGCCATTGCGCTCGCGCGACGGTGGGAGGTGCCGCTGGTACATGTGAGCACCGCATATGTCTGCGGCATGCGCGGCGGCACCCTTGCCGAGGACGAACTCGACGCCGGTCAAACCTTCGGAAATGGCTACGAGGACAGCAAGTTTCGCGCCGAGAAGCTGGTGCGCGCGGCTGGGGAGCAGGGCCTGCGGTGGGCGATCGTGCGGCCTGGCATCGTGACCGGAGCGAGCGATACCGGCACCATTCGGGAGTACAAGAATCTGTACACCGTGGTGAAACTCATGGTCGAGGGCAAACTGCATTCGCTGCCCGGCCGCTACGACGCGACACTCTCGCTGGCACCGGTCGACCATGTCGCCGATGTCATCGCCGCGGCCGTACTGGATTTCGATTCCGCACACCGTCGCACGCTGCACGCGCTCGGCCGCGATACCCTGTCGCTGCGCGAGGTCTCCGATGTGCTCGCCGAATATCCGTCGTTCGAGGTCGCCACGTTCGTGCCCGAGTCGACCTTCGCCGAGGACGACCTCGAGCCGATCGAGCGGGAGTACTACCGCCGCATCGGTTCGCTCTACACCAGCTATTTCCGGCGGCGACTGGTGTTCGACACCAGCCACGCCGACGTGCTGCTCGGCAAACCGTCCCCGGCCAGCGGCAAGGAGTATCTGCGGGTACTGCTGGACTTCTGCCTGGAATCGGGATACCTGGGTATGCCGCTGCCCTCGATAGCGGACATCCTGGCCAGCAACAACTTCGACGGAGCCGCCCCATGAGTGCGACAACGTCGGAGTCGCTGCGGGAACTGCTGGGCGCGCTGACGCCATCGCCGCAGAAGGTCGATGCCTACGTCGTCGACACCTATGTTCAGGAATCGGTGGACCAACTCGGCCGACTCGGTGTCGATGCGGCCACATTCGCCAGGGAGCATTCGCTGCTGCTGCTCAAGCCGGACGCGATCGTCGCGCGTTCCGTGGAGCCGACACTGAATTGGCTGGTCGACAACGGTTTTCGGGTGGTCAGCGCATTCCGTCTTCCGGTGGACCGGCATGTGGCCCGCGCACTGTGGTACTTCGCCTGGAATATCGCCTCCCCCGAACGCCGCCGCCTGGCCGATCTGCTGGTCGCCATCTCGGATGTGCTCGTCCTCGTCGTGCACGCCCCCGACGGTGAACTGCCGGTGCCGGTGCGGCTCACCGAGGCGAAGGGCGCCACCGATCCGCGCAAGCGCCGCCCGGGTGAACTGCGGTATCTGCTCGGCCGCCACAACTATCTGCTGAACCTGGTGCATTCGCCCGACGATCCCGCCGACGTACTGCGGGAACTCGCCATCTACCTGGACGAATGGAGCCGGGCAGCGGTGATTGCACAAGCCTGCGCAGGTGCGGATCGCGCGGCGGACGCGGCCGCGATCGCCGAGGAACTCTATGCGCGCACACCGGCGCGCAGCTTCGATCGGGCGGACGCGCTCGACCGGGTGCTACACGATTCGGCACAGGGCGGTAGGTCGACCCCACCCGGTTTCGATCCGGCCTCGGATGCGGACTGTGCGCAGTTGCTGCATCTGGCCTGGGCCGATGGCCGCGAGGTCGATCCGTGGTCGGCGATCGTACTCGGGTCCTATGTACTTCCCATGCGGACCGGTACCGCGTCGCAGACGTTGCGACCGGTGTCCGCCGAAGAATGGTTGGAGGGTCGAACGTGACCACAGAAGCGGCCGCCGTGCAGTTGGCGAGCCATACCCGCACCATCTCCCGGGAACTCGCACACCGGTGCGCGGTCTCGGAGGTGTTCGTCACCTCGCTGGACGCCGTGGCCGAACACACTTTCGTCGCGGGAGCCCAACTGCCCAGAATGCACGCGTATTACGGTGATCACGCCGGATCGCTTGCGGTGCGCCATGATCCGCTGGTGGTCATGGAGGCGGCCCGGCAGGCCGCCATCGCATTGACGCACAAGTTCTATGAGGTGCCGCCCGAAATGGCCTTCGTAGTACGCACCTTCAATGGCACCGGATCCGACACCGCCGCGTGGGAGGTGCGCACCGCACCCGCCGATCTGGTGATGCATGTGCGAGTTCCGCAGCATCATCAGCGTGGTGGTGTGCTGCAGGGAGTGGATATGGTGCTCGAGATCGAATCCGACGGCGTGCCGATGCTGACGGTCGACGGATCCTTCTCCTGGGTGACCGCACGGCAGTGGTCGGCGCTGCGCAGCGGATTCCGGGAAAGCCTGGGGCTCGGCCCGTTTTGTGGTGCCTTGGCACTCACCGAACGCGCCGCACCTGCCGCGGTCGGCCGGGAGAACTGGCGCAATGTGGTGATCGGCCCGCCGGTGCGCGACGGTGCGACCGCACGGGCACGGCTGGTACCCGATCTCGGCCATCCCTTTCTGTTCGACCACCAGCTCGACCATGTGCCCGGCAGTCTGCTCATCGAGGCCTGCCGGCAGACCGCATTGTCGATGCTCGTGCGCGATCTGCCCCAACTCGCATGTGTGGCAAGTGCTTTCGAACGATTCGTCGAGCTGGACCTGCCGGTGGAATGCACCGCGGAGATCACCGACCAAGGCGCCGGTACCACCGTGATCCATTGCGAGATCTACCAGGCCGACGCCGTGGCCGCCCGGATCGATCTCGAATTCGCCGAGGACGCACTGATTTCCGAGGCCGATAGTGAAGGAGCCTGATGGGCGCGGAGTTCTCGGGCACCGATCTGCTGACCACTACCCGCGCCTTCCGCCGCCGCCTCGACCTGACCCGTCCGGTCGCGCGTCAGGACCTGCTGGACTGCCTGGATATCGCGGTGCACGCGCCGAGCGGCACCAACCGGCAGCCGTGGCGCTTCCTGGTCGTGGCGGATCCGGCGACTAAACAGCAGATCGCCGAGTACTACCGAAAGGGTTTCGCCGCGTACCTTTCCGCGCGCACACCTCGTCCGGACCAGCTCGGTGATCTGGCCTCCGGGCAGCACCTCGCGGCGCATCTGCACGAGGTGCCCGTGCTGGTCATCGTGTGCTCGCTCGGTCGCCCGCCCGCGGCCGCGTCCCCGCTGCTGCTGGCCAGTTTCTACGGCTCGATCTACCCGGCGGTCTGGAATTTCATGCTCGCGCTGCACGAACGTGGACTGGGCTCCACCATGACCACCGCGCATCTGGCCTATGAGCGCGAGATCGCCGATCTGCTCGGGATTCCGTTCGAGCAGGTCACCCAGGTCGCCATGCTGCCGGTCGCGCATCTGCTGCCCGGTACGCGCGGGCAGGGGCTGCGGCGCACACCTGCCGCGGAGGTGACGATGTGGGATCGGTGGACCGAGGCATGAGTTCGCGAATCAGGTTACAGCGCGCATCGCTCGTGCCGGAGCCGAGCGCAGCGAGCGAACCATGAACACAGCCGAGCCCAGCGAGCGAACAATGCACACAGCCGAGGTCGCCGGGACGTCGTCCTCCGGTTTGCTCGATTCCGTTGTCCATATCGGGCGTTTCACCGCGGTCATGTACAAACCGCACTACGTCCTGTACGGCGTGCTCTGGGTGCTGGCCTTGGAGGGGACCGCGGCCCTGGTGTCACAACCGGATTCGGCCTGGCATCCGACCGGGGCCACGGTTCTGCGTATCGTCGTCGTCGCCTTCGTCCTGCTGTATCTGCGCATGGTCGACGAACAGAAGGACCTCGACTACGACCGTGTGCACAATCCGGACCGCCTCTTGGTCACCGGCGCGATTTCCGCGACCGAACTCCGAGCCGCCATGGCGGCCATTGCCATCGGTGCGATCGCCGCCAGCCTGACGCTCTCGGTGATCTCCGCGCTCATGATCGCTGCCGTCCTCGCCTACGGCCTGGCGCTATGGGGGCTCGAGCGGCTATCGGAGACCATACGAACCGATATCATGGCGAATCTCGCCGTCACCTATCCGGTTCAGCTCCTGGTCACCGCCTATGTGGTCCTGTCCGCCGCCGATACCGGCGAGGTCCACGCCACCTGGAAGACCGCGTCCGTCGCTCTGATATTCGCCGGCGGGTTCCTGCAATTCGAATTCGCTCGCAAGACATTTCGCACGCCACGCACCGACGAGCACTTCTACTCCAATGCTCTCGGCGCGACTGGCAGCACGGCCTTCGGACTGCTGTGCGCGGCCGTCGCCGCCGCCACCGATATCGCACTCGTCCAGCCATGGACGTACCCGTCAGCCCAGGCGATGGTCGCCTGGGTTCCGTTGGCGCTCTTAGCGCTTCCTATCTGGGGCGCGGTGAAGTTCGCCCGTGGCAGCAAGCCGGACTATCCGGTACTCCCGGCCGTCCTGTTCATCCTGACACTGTACATAGTACTGATCGTGCAGGCGATCACCCTGACGTAAGTCCAAAGCCCGCCGGTGACTTCAGCCGATCGGCAGGCACGCCGATCCGAGATCGACGCCGGTCCCGACGCGCACGCGACCGAGCCCTCCGATTCGTGTAATTGCCGCCCACATACTTCGCCCGCAGCGTGTGATTACCGGTGGTGGTGGTTTCCAATCAATCTGGGCGGTCAACGAGACACCATTCGACGGCGTCGCCTTGTTCACCCTCGGTGTGACACTGCCGAGGAATGCGCCCTCATCCCAGAACTCCACCGGCGGAAATGTCGGCCGATGACTGGATGCGCCACCGCAGCGGCCGTCGTCAGCGGCAACCAGCCACCACGGGGCATCCCGCACTGGACTACGTCACTCGCGAGCAGTTCGACTTCAACCTGAACACGGTCTTCGAGTACGGCCTGCAACGCATACTCGACGGCATCGAAGCCCACCACCGCGCCCTCGGGCTCACCCCAAGCAGATGAAACCCCTTTTACTGGACCAAGATTCGACGAGACTATGCGTGCCGTGTCGGATTCAGTGCGGGGTCAACGGCTCTCGGTGGCGGGATCCCGGACGGCGTCGGCGTCAGCTTGCGACAGGGTTGCCCCAGCGGTGGGCGGACCGTTCCCACACAGGCAGGGCGGGCGCGGTCATCGCTGCCCCCGGTGGGATGGGATCGGTTGGCGTGCAGCGTTTTAGGGATCCAGGTGTCAAATCTTTTGCGGACGCATATCACTATCAGCGGCCAGGCCGCGATCTGGCTGGGCGTGGTGAATCCACTCGACCCCTGACCCGCGCGAGCTGCGAATGTGTGTAGGCGTGGGGGCAGGTAACGGTTGTGTTGCTATGGGCTCACGCCAGCGTTGATCCCGGCGGAATTGGGAATTCCTGGTCACACGTCCTGTGAGCGGAATGAGGTGCCACATGAACACAGTGGTATGCGGCGATTGCTGGCGTCGCGAAAACTTGACGTTCGCACAGCGACTCGACCCGGCATTCATCCGACCCGGATTCGGCTATCTCTGCCCGGAGCATCGTGCCTGCCGAGCCGAAACGCTCGGTCGGCCCGAAACCGGACAATCGGCGGCGTGAACCCCCGGAACCAACGCGCACCCCAGCGAATATCGCTGGCGGTCAAGGCGCGTCGGGCACTGAACCGGTACGTCCGCGTTCGCGCTCCGCGGCGGTGGCGAGGTAATCGCCCAACTCGCGCCGCAGCGTGACATCGAGCGACCGGGCCAGGGTGGCATGCACCGAGGCAACGGCCAGTTCGCGCATTTTATTGAGCATCGCTGTGGTGCCGGCGATTTCGCTGCTGGTCTCCGGCAACCAGCCGGGCCTGTGTTCGTCGACGATGTGCTGTTCGGTGGCCGTGATCATGACGTGGGTGATGTCATCGATGTGGTCGGCGACCTTGGCGTAGATCTCGATGAGCGTGCGCAGTTCCAGGCCGTATTCATGCAATTCGGCGAAGGAGGTGAGCAGTGCGGTATCGGTGCAGGCGACGGTATCGCCCTCGATCCGCACCAGCTTCATCTCCGCGAGCCGGTCGACGAGTTCGTCGGTATCGGTGCCGAGAGTGGTCCCGATGAGTTCGCGGGGCATCTCGAAGGTTTCGTCCTTGGCCCAGCTGGCCGTCACCGCGTGCTGCGGACCGAGCACCTCGGTGAGGTCCTTGCCGGTCTCCCAGCTGGTAATGAAATCGGCTATATGGCGGTGGTGAAGCCGCGTTGCAACAGCGCGTCGATGAGTCGCAGTCGCTCCAGATGCGAATCGTCGTAGACGCTGGCGCGCCCGTCCTTGCCGACCGGGGGCGGTAGCAGTCCGCGCTCCTGGTAGGCGCGCACATTCCGGGTCGTGTTGCCCGCAGCGCGGGCGAGATCATCGATCCAGTAGTCCGGCACCGATATCACCTCTCATAGCGACTAGGGCACCCTGCACCTGCGGCCGGAATGCGGTCTGCGAACCGACCGAGTCCAACGTCCCGCACGCCGCTGGCGATTGCGTGCAGGTCGCTCGAAAGGGCCAGCGTTCGCCATGATCAGACTCCCGTCCTATCCGAGGCCGAAGTCCGGTCGGAGCTGGACGAGTTCTCCTGTGGCAGTAGCCGATTCAGCAGCCCGAGGGCATAGGTGTATTGAGCGGGGAAGTAGCGCTTGAGCCACCAGATGAGGTGCGCGTCCAGTTGCGGCAGTACATACAGTTGGCCGCGGTCGTTGGCGTCGAGGGTGGTGCGCGCGACGCGTTCGGGGGAGAAGCCGGTCAGGCGCATGAGGGTATCGGCCAATCGGGCCGATTGCGGGGTGATACGTCCGTCGCGAGCCACATTCGTCTTGACGAAGGTCGGGCACAGCACGGTGACCGCGACTCCGGTCCCGCTCAGCTCGGCCGCCATGGTTTCCGAGAGCGACAGCACCGCGGCCTTGGACGTGTTATAGACCGCCATCGACGGTGCGGCGGCGAAGGCAGCGGCCGAGGCGACATTGATGATTCCGCCCCTGTCGCGCCCGCCACCGCAGGCGGCGCGCAGTCGCGGTGCGAAGATCTCGCACCCGTGCACCACACCCCACAGGTTGATGCCGAGTGCCCAATTCCAATCGGCGAAACCGATTTCGCCGACCCGTTTGCCGCCGATGCCGACCCCGGCATTGTTGACCACCAGCGTGACCGGGCGTTCGAACAGCGATTCGGCGAAGCGCGCAAGGACTTCCACCTCTTCGTGGCGCGAAACATCGCAGCGGAACGCATGCGCGGCACCGGGATGGTTGCGCTCGATGAGGGCCACGGTCTCATCGGCGCGGGATTCATCGATATCGGCGCAGATCACCTGTCCACCGCGCGCGGCGATTTCGAGTGCGAAAGCACGGCCGATGCCGCTGCCCGCACCGGTGACCACCGCGCGGGCGCCATGACTGCGGCGCGGTCGGATTCCGATCGGGATGAGTCTTTCGAATCCGAACATCTCAACTCACCTTCTTCACGGTGTCAGAAATCAGTGTGGTACGCCGGAATTCGGCGGTCCGATCCAAGGCCAGGTCCGGCTCCGGCGTCAGCAGCGGCAGCGCCTGGAAGACGTGCTACCTGGCCCGGCGAGATCTCGAGTGCACAGTCGCATCGGCACAGAGCATTTCGGCGCCGCCCGCCTGGATCAGCGGCGGTGGCATGGCCATATCCGGCGGAACTCGCAGGCGCAGGCGCGGTGCGTCGGCGGTGCGTTCATGGGTACCGCCGCAGTCCGATCTCGCATGCCGCGGTAGCGAGTCTGGACCGTGCCGACGGCACCGCCGCAACACCAGAGACCGAGGGCCTCGTTGACCCTGTCATGAGCTAAGCGTCAGACATGAATGTGCCAGTTGTCAATGGCACATTCAAAACGGGATGGTTGCGGTTGGGTCAGTAACCCCGTTCGGTATCTATCGGCGCGAGCAGTTCCCGTCCGGTGATGAAGCGCCGCACATTCGCGCTGACATGGTCCGCGAAGGCGGCGAGGCGCAGCTGCGGGGGATTCGAATCATGCGGTGTGACAATGGCATTCGGCAGCACCCAGAGCGGGTGGCCGTCCGGCAGGGGTTCGGGATCGGTGACATCGAGACCGGCGCCGCCGATCGCGCCGGAGGCTAGGGCGGCCACCAGCGCGTCGGTGTCGACGAGGCTGCCGCGCGCCACATTGATCACCCAGGACGACGGCTTCAATCGGGCCAGTTCCTCCACTCCGACCAGGTGTTTCGTCTCGGCCGTCGCGGGTGCGGCGATCACCACGTGATCGGTGCGCGGCCAGATGCGGGCGAGATGTTCGGCCGGAAGGGTTTCGACGGTATCCGGAATTCCGGGCCCGGTCACCGGGCGGCCGGAGCGATTGACGGCGATGATGTGCGCACCGAGCGGGACGAGCATGGGAATCAGGGCGCGCCCGATCCCGCCCGCACCGACGATGGTGACCGTCTTGCCGCGCAGTGTGTCGACGTGCGGGAAGAAATCGTGCTGTCGCCAACTACCCGCCCGCAGGTGTTCGGGCAGATAGCGTACTCCGGCGAGCAGCAGCATCAATGCGTGCTCGGCTACGCTCGCGGCGAATGCGCCTGCGGCGGAGGTGAATCGAACATCTGGATGCCGAGCAAGAATGCCAGCGGTGAACCAGTCCTCGACACCGGCCGCGGGCAGCTGCACCCATTCGACGGAGTCCGGCAAGTCGTCCGGGAATTCACCGGGACCACCCGACCAGATCAGGGCCCTGGCCTGCGCCAGATCCGCGACGGTCGCGCCGCCCTCGACAACCGCCTTGCGCAATAACGTCGGCGCCGGCGTCATCGGGCCGATCGCGACCGGAACCGGAACCTCGGCGGGGCTCATGGACGACCTCCTGTCGCGGGCGAACCACCGGCACGGCGCCTGCGGTCGACTTCGCAGCGAACCGTAGCATCGGCACCTTTTGTCCTGTCCGAACCATCGGGCCGTGTGTGGTCAGTCCTCGTCGAGGTCGACGTCCAGCTTGTCGCGATCGGCCCATTCCAGCAGTTGGTCGATGCGGAATACTGCCTCGTCGATGCCCTTGTGTAGATCGCCGAGTTCGGCGAAGCGGGTGGGGACCGTTTTCATGGTGAAGTCGCGCGGGTTGATATCGGGTATCTCATCCCAGCGGATGGGGGTGGAAACCGTCGCTTCCGGGACGCCACGCACCGAATAGGCGGCGGCGATGGTGTGGTCGCGGGCGTTCTGGTTGTAGTCGACGAAGAGCAGTTTCGGATCGCGGTCCTTGCGCCACCAGGTGGTCGTCGCATCGTCGGGTGCGCGCCGCTCCACCTCGTGCGCGAAGGCCAGTGCCGCGCGGCGCACCTCGGTGAATCCCCACTCCGGCGCGATGCGCACATAGATGTGCATGCCCCTGCCGCCGGAGGTTTTCGGCCAGCCGACCGCGCCCAATTCGTCGAGCACCTCATGTGCCACGTCCGCGACTCGCTGCACCCGTGACCACGGGCAATCCGGCATCGGATCGAGGTCGATGCGCCATTCGTCTGGTCGCTCAGTGTCGTCGCGGCGCGAGTTCCACGGATGGAACTCGACCGTGGACATCTGCACCGCCCAGATGACATCGGCCAACTTGTCCACACAGAGTTCGTCGGCATGTCGTCCGTAGCGCGGAAAGAAGACGCGCACGGTGGGAATCCAGTCCGGCGCACCGGCGGGCAGCCGCTTCTGATGCACCTTGTCGCCCGCGAGTCCCTTGGGGAATCTATGCAGCATGCAGGGCCGATCCCGCAGTGCGCGGACGATGCCGTCCCCGACGCTCAGGTAGTACTGCACCAGGTCGAGCTTGGTCGCGCCGGACTCCGGGAAGTAGATGCGGTCTGGGTTGGAGATCCGGACGGTGCGGTCGCCGGCATCGAGTTCGACGGCGGGCGACGCGGACTTTCTGGCCACCCGTCCGACGATAACGGCTCGGTGGGTCCGCCGCCGGTATCCCGAGTGACATACAGCTCGAACTGCGCGCGGTGCCCGCGGGCGGCGGCCGGGGTCCGGGCGGGGTCGGCGCCAACGGCGTCCGCGAGCCGCGCCGGCCGATACCGTCGGCGACACCAGGCGGATCGAGCCGGACCCGCCGACGCTTCAACTACCGGACGCGCGTCAGTAGGGCGTATCCAGTGGCCACCGCGCAAGCTCAGTCGGGCTCGCGCAGCTCCGGCATGGGTGGTAGCTCGATGGTGTCGGCATTCGGGTCGATGCGGGGGTTGTCCAAGGTCTCGAAAAACGCCTCGGCCGAGTCGTACCTTGCGGTGACCTCATCTAGCAGCCGCTTTGCGGGCAAGTTTGAGTCCATGCCCATATCGTGACCGATCGAACCCGGCGCGAAACGCTGGCTAGCTAAATGTTTGCTAGTTTGTTAGTTACTGATCGGCAAACATTGGGCTAGGTCTGAGTGGCGAGCGCGAAGGGCAGTACCGCCGATGCCCCCGCGTTACGCAGGGCGTGCGCGGCCACCGTGAGCGTCCAGCCGGTATCGGCGAGTGCGTCGACGAGCAGGATCGGACCGTCCACTGAAGTCAGATCTGGAATCAGCCAGGAGTCGAACAGTCCCGCGACCCGATGGGCCGAGTTCGCGGCCGATACCGGCGGCCGATCCGCACGCAGTTGCAAGGTGCCGAGATCACGCAGGCGGCCGACCTCGGCGAGGCGGGCGGCGAGGGTGGCAGTGAGCACCGGATAGCGATGTGATTCAAGGGCCAGCACCGCGGTCGGGCGGGTAGTCCAATTCCATTCGCGCAGCACCGCGATGCAGGCGTCGAAGACGGTGTCCGGGACCGGATCATCGGGCGCGTCGAGCAGGGCGCGCAGGCGCTGGCCCCAGCCGAGGTCGGTGAGCCGACCGAGCGCACGTCCGGTCTCCGCGCCGTTGGTGATCTTGCCGGACAAGGGAATACCGAGTTTGGCCATCCCAGTGGGCCACTGCTTGCGCGGGGCGAGATCGAGGCCGGGACGGTCGAGCCGGGCCCGGGTCGCGGCGATGGCCGAGGAGTCGATGGTGGTATCGAGCCGGGTGCCGGTGCAGTTGTCGCAGCGGCCGCAGCCGGGTGTATTGCCGTCCAGCGCGGGCAAGCCGGGATCGTCGAGTTGGCGGCGCAGGAACTGCATCCGGCAGCCGGTGGTGCGCTGATAGTCGATCATCGCCTGCTGTTCGACCTCGCGGGCTGCGGCGAGACGTTCGTATCGTTCGGTGTCATAGACCCACGGCTGTCCGGTGGCGATCCAGCCGCCGCGTACCCGGCGCACCGCGCCGTCCACATCGAGCACCTTGAGCACCATTTCCAGCCGCGAGCGGTTCAGTTCGACCAGCGGCTCGAGTGCGGCTGTCGAGATGGGTCGGTCGAAGTCCAGTGCATCTAGTACCGAGCGCACGATGTGTTCGCGCGGAAAGGCAACGGAGGCGAAGTAACTCCAGATCCTGGCATCTTCCGGACCGGGCAGCAGCACCACTTCGGCGCGATCGGTGCCACGACCGGCACGACCCACCTGCTGGTAGTAGGCGATGGGGGACGATGGTGCGCCGACGTGCACCACGAAACCCAGATCGGGTTTGTCGAAGCCCATACCGAGTGCCGAGGTCGCGATGAGCGCCTTCACCTCGTTGTTCAGCAGTGCGGCCTCCAGCGCCTCGCGTTCGGCGGTATCGGTCTGCCCGGTATAGGCGGCGACATTGTGTCCGTGCGAATTCAGCACATCGGCGAGATCGTGCGCGGCGGCGACGGTGAGGGTGTAGACGATGCCGGAACCGGCCAACGTGTCGAGGTGCCCGCTGAGCCACGCGGTGCGCTCGATGGCATCGTCGAAGCGCACCACAGACAGGTGCAGCGATTCGCGATCCAGGGTGCCGCGCAGTACCAACGGAGGTGGCAGGCCGACGGAGTCGGCGGGGTGGGTAGACACACTGTCGGTGCCGATCTGGGTGGCCACATCGGTGACCACCCGATCGTTGGCGGTCGCGGTGGTGGCGAGCACCGGCACATCGGAGCCGAGATCGGCGATCAAGGTGCGGATGCGGCGGTAGTCGGGCCGGAAGTCGTGACCCCAGTCCGAGACGCAGTGCGCCTCATCGATCACGACCAGTCCGGCGTCGGCGGCCAGCTTGGGCAATACCTGGTCGCGGAAGTCCGGATTGTTCAGCCGCTCTGGGCTGACCAGCAGCACATCCACCTCGCCCGCGGCCACCCGATCGTGGATCTCATCCCATTCGGTGACATTGCCGGAGTTGATGGTCGCCGCGACGACGCCCGCCCGTTCCGCCGCCGCGACCTGGTTACGCATCAGCGCCAGCAGGGGCGACACGATCACCGTCGGCCCGCGCCCCGCTCGGCGCAGCAGCTTGGCCGCGATGAAATACACCGCCGACTTACCCCAGCCGGTGCGCTGCACCACCAGGGCCCGGCGCCGCTGGACGATCAAAGCCTCGATCGCCGTCCATTGATCCTCGCGCAGCCGCGCCCGCGGTCCCGCGAGGTCACGCAGCAACTCCTCGGCCCGTTCCCGCAACTCGGGTGCGGTGAGGTCGATCGCTGAAGTACCGGCCGCGGTGGTCATGCGCTCCATCGTGCCTGATGCGACTGACATCGATACCGACGACCGTGCCGCGCGCTATCCGTTCGACGAAAGGCTCGGCGGATCGAATGTCCCGATCGTTACCGGTGGACACCGATATCTCCGGTGCCGCCCGGTGGGCCAAAACGGCGAAATATCCCGGGGCAACGGGCAATAGAGTGAGACCATTGCTCCGCACCGTGAGACCGCGCAGGAGTTTCAATGATCGTGTCAAGCCGCAGCGCTGATCGAGGCTGGTGCCTCGGTGGCGAAGGTGCGGTTGTCACGGATCAGTGCCCAGATGACGTCGATCAGGCGGCGTGCCAGTGCGATGAGCGCTTGGGTGTGGATCTTTCCCTCGGCGCGTTTCTTTTGGTAGAAGGCTCGCGAGGGGCCGTCGGCGCGGCGGATGCTCGACAGTGCAGCCATCTAGAAGACTTTGCGCATACCACGGTGGTATCGCTTGGGGCGGTGCAGGTTTCCGCGTATCTTCCCCGAATCGCGAGGCACCGGCGCCAGTCCGGCGTAGGCGGCCAGGCGGCCCGCGCTGCCGAACACGGTGCGCAGGTCACCACCGGCATCGGCCAGCAGTTGCGCACCCAGGATCGGGTCGAACCCGTCCACGCTGGTGATGGCGGCGGCGTGGGGATGCTCGCCGAACCGTTCGGTGAGTTGTTTATCGAGATCTTTGATCTCACGATCGAGGTCGCGCAGTTGACGGGCCAGCCGGGCGATGAGCGGCGCGGTGACCGCCACTCGGTCCGACCTCCCACTCTCACAACTCGACCCCACGGACGACCCCGCCAGCATCTCCATAAACAGCGACTGAGCACACAGATTTCAATCAGCTGCCAAGGCGTCCAGAACGACCGGGCGGCCACTCCTGCGAAACCACCCAACGGCAAGCAGCCATCAGCCACACCCCGCCGTCCTGGGCATCCAGGACATCCAGCCCTGAACACCTACAACCTTATGGAGGCAGCCATGACGAACTACGAGCCGCCGCCGGGTTGGTCGCCACCCGGTGCGCAATTCCGCAGTACCGGTGGATTCGGGCGAACCATGGTCGGCATATTGACCGGTCTGGTGGTTACGCCGGTCGGGATCGGACTCGCCGCACATGCGGCGCTGGATACCCGGCAGTGGGTCATTCTCGGGTCCGTGGCGAATCGGGCCGGGTCGACGTTCCAGATCGTCGGTGGGGCACTGTTATTACTTCTGGTGGCCGCGCTCGCCGCATACACACCGGCCGGGACGGTGCTCGCCGGTCTGATCTGGGGTGTGGTGCCGGGCTTCGTGTATTTCCTGTTCCCGGATGACACCTGGCGAATCATCCATGATGATCTGCCGCTGTTGTCCGAGGAGATGCGGCAAGCGCTGATCACCTGGGTGGCGAGTGGATACGCATTCATTCTCGGCGTCCTGCTGCTCGGTGCGGGCGTCGCGGGAACGATGCGGCGGCGCTGAATGCGTTCAGGCCGAATTGCCGTGGCGCTCATCACAATTCGGCCCTACTCAAGTCGATGTCCGTGCTACTGCCCGAGTCTCATTGCCAATAATGAGGCAACGCAGCATCGTGGATGTCGCTGAGCTGCTTCGTGCCGAATTGCGGTTGTGCCACCACAATTCGGCCACGTCTCACCCCTTCACGCACAGCACCTGACGCAACGTCGCGACGATATCCACCAGATCGCTCTGTGCCGCGATCACCTCGTCGATGTCTTTGTACGCGGCCGGGATCTCGTCGACCACGCCCGCATCCTTGCGCGATTCCACGCCCTCGGTCTGCGCGATCAGATCCGCGACGGTGAACTGCTTCTTCGCGGCGTTGCGGCTCATCCGCCGACCCGCGCCATGCGATGCCGACTGGAACGAGGCCGGATTTCCCTTGCCGCGCACCACATATGAGCGCGTGCCCATCGAACCCGGGATCAATGCCAGATCGCCCGCTCCCGCCCGCACCGCGCCCTTGCGGGTCACCAGCATCGGCACACCGTCGATCTCCTCCTCCGCCACATAGTTGTGGTGGCAGCTCAGGGGCTCGTCGAAACGCACCTCGCGGCCGGTGAATTCCGCGCGCGCCGCATCGCATACCAGCGACAGCATCACTGCGCGGTTGCGTGCGGCGTATTCCTGCGCCCAGGTCAGATCCCGCCGGTACGCCTCCATTTCCGGTGTGCCGGAAAGGAATACGGCCAGATCACGATCGGGTAGATCTTGATTGTGCGGCAGTGCGCGCGCGACGGTCATATGTCGCTCGGCGAGTTCTTTGCCGATATTGCGGCTACCGGAGTGCAGCAGGATCCAGACCGTGTCGTGTTCATCCAGGCAAATCTCGATGAAGTGGTTGCCGGAGCCGAGCGAGCCGATCTGCTTGTGTGCTTTGGACTCCAGTGCCTGAACGCCCGGATTCAGCGAGCCGAACTCGGACCAGAAACGCGCCCAGCCGCGGACGTGCCTGGCCAATTCGCCATGTGAGGCGGCGAACCGCGCGCCCAGCTTCGCGACGTCGACCGCATCCTTATGCGCCTGGAACCCCACCGGCACCGCCGCCTCGATGCGCGAGCGCAGTGAATGTAGATTGTCCGGCAGGTCGGCGGCGGTGAGGTCGGTCCGCACGCTCTCCATGCCGCAGCCGATATCCACGCCGACGGCCGCGGGTGCGACCGCATCGCGCATCGCGATCACCGAGCCGACCGTCGCGCCCTTGCCGAGGTGCACGTCGGGCATGACGCGGACGCCGTGGACCCATGGCAGTTGCGCGATATTCCGTAGTTGCCGCAGCGCGGCCTGCTCGATATCGTGCTCGTTGGCCCACATGAGCGTCTGCGCCCTGGTACCGCGCAGCTCAACGGGAAACATGAGAAGCGTCCTTCCTTGTTCGGTCTGTTCCCTTTCAACGCTAGATTCCCCGCAGGGCTGTGCGCACTTCAATATTCGCGAAAGTTGGCCGCAAGAAATCGGCAGTCAGGCGTCGTCGGCGCGCGACCGGACGAGCATGCCGCGTTCGGCAACCGCTATCGTGCGGAGCGGAACTTTTCGGCGAGCGAAAGCGTGGTGAAGCTACCGTGAGCAACCCGCAGGGTGGATGGGCCGGTCCGCCGTCGGCGTCGCGGTCGACCAAACCCGCAGTCGTCATTCTGGCCGTGGTCGCCGCACTGCTGCTCGTCGGCGTGGGCGTGGTCGGCGTCGTTGTGGTGCAGAGTCGTACCGAGGTCATTTCGGGTGCCGCCACGGCGGCGGCCGCCGGTTCCGGGACGACCCCGGCGGGGCTGACCGCCACCGGCACGGTCCGCGTCGGCGATTCGAATGCGAAGGTCGTTGTTCGCGTGGTCGCGGACCTGCAGTGCCCCGCATGTCAACAATTCGAGAAACGCAATGCCAAGACTCTCGAAGACACCGCCAAGGACGGCACGGCGGTCATCGAGTACGACGTCATCTCATTCTTGGACCGCGCCTCCTCGACCCAGTACTCCTCGCGCGCCGCGAATGCGTCATATTGCGTTGCGGGACAGGATCATTCGAAATATCAGGGCTGGTTCGCCGCGATGTTCGAACAGCAGCCCGCCGAGGGCGGCAGTGGCCTACCCGACAGCGAGCTCATCGAGATCGCCAAGAAGGCGGGCTACACCGATCCGGCTGTCGCCCAATGCATTACCGATCGCAAATACGACACCTATGTCCGTGACAAAACCAAGCAGGTCCTCAACGGCGACGTCAACTCGACTCCAACCGTCTTCGTCAACGGTAAGAAACTCGACTCCAGCCAGGTGTTCAACGGACTCGCCGCTGCCATCGCCGCCGCACGATAGTCCCTCCGATGGATCGCGCGATCATTCAGGATAGGTGCGCGCGGCGTTTCCGCTG
Organism: Nocardia sp. NPDC051990; assembly: GCF_040680755.1. Lineage (NCBI taxonomy): Bacteria > Bacillati > Actinomycetota > Actinomycetes > Mycobacteriales > Nocardiaceae > Nocardia > Nocardia sp. NPDC051990. Next base: position 131,940 of record NZ_JBFAXH010000008.1, read on the forward strand.
GCGATCGCCGTGACGAGCCGTTCGGCGTCAGCGAGGGTGATGGCATCGTCGGCGATCCACTCGTCGAGCAGGCGGCCGAGACCGAGCCGCCACAGCAGTGCGCCGAGGTAGTGCAGTTCCGGGAGTCCGCAGCCGTCGGAGGAGTACAGCAAGGCGCGGAACGGGGCGAGTTCGAGTGCTTCGGCGAGTACGGCGTCGGCTCGTTGTCCCACGTAGGGGATGGTCAGGCCGAGGTCGAGGTGCACATGGTTGAAGGCGTGGGCGAGGTAGGCGGCGTTGCGATGGAATGGCCAGCAGTGCAGCAGCATGACCGATAGTCCGGTGCCCGCGGTGGCATGCAGGAAGTCGGCGAGCAGTAGCGGATCGGCGGACTGGAGCCGCAGATCCGTATCACCGAATCCGGTGTGGAACTGCAGCGGCAGGCCGAGTTCGGCTCCGATGCGAGCGCCGAGTCCGACGAGCCAGCCGAGCGTCGCCGGATCGGTGAGGCGGAGTTCGTGGACGAGTGTCGATGGCGGTGTATCGGTGCGGGGGAAGTCCAGGCCGCAGCGGTAGGCCACGATTGTCTTGAGGCCGACGGCATTTCGGGCCCGACCACGCAATGCGGTCTCGATATCCTCGAAAGGTCTTTTCGCCGCTCCGATTTCGGTGATCACCTGCTCGGCCACCTGTTCGAGCCGGACGATCTCGCATACTTCGCCGGGGGCGAGGGCGGCGAATTCCGCTCGTCCACCACCGAATCCGGTATCGAGTAACCATCGGGTCGTGCCGGCGGCGCACAGCAGTCGGGTGGTCGCTTCGCGCCAGCCGAGCTCGGCCCTGCGCGCCAGATACCGCTCCGCATTCGCATGTGGTTCAAGGTCGAGAATCGGTGCACACCAACGCCTTACCGCCAGACCGATCGCCGAATCGAAGGTGCCGTGTTGTCCCTCACCGAGGAGTCGCTCGAAACCGGGGCGGTCCAGATCCGCGGCCACGACGCCGTGACAATGGTGATCGGTGAGACCGACACCGTCAGTGAGCACGCTAGAACCGCCAGCGGGTCAGCTCGACCACCTTGGCCGGACTGATATCCCGATAGCGTTCCGCCTCGGCGCGGCGCACCGTGAGCAGCGCATCGTGCAATTCGACGCCGAGTGCTTCGGCGAGCACCTTGGAGTCCGCGAGTGCGTCGGCGGCCTCCATCGAACTGGTCGGCAACCGTCGCACACCCGACAGCATGAGTTGTTCCGCATCGAAACTTACCGGATCGCCGGTGATTTCGGCGGGCAGCCGCAGTTCTTCGGCGACACCGGCGAGTCCGGCGGCAATGACCGCACCGACGATCAGATACGGATTGCCGGTCGCGTCGAAACATTTGACCTCGGCATTGGCCGCCCAGTCCTGGGTGCCCTGCACACCGGTGATGAAGCGCAGCGCGGACTCCCGCGTCTCCCGACCCCAGCATTGCCAGACCCCGGCCCAGCGCGAGGGTTGCAGCCGAAGGAAACTCGCCGGATTGCCCGCGCCGATCGCGACCAGGGCGGGCAGTTCCCGCAGCACACCGGCCAGGAAAGCCTCGCCCGCGGGGCGCATGCCATAGGGACCCGTGCCCGTGGCCAAGAGCGGTCCTTCGTCATCGTGCAGTGAAAGGTGCAGGTGCGCACCGGAACCCGCGCTGCTGGGCTCGATACACGGCGCGAGCAGTGCGCGCCAACCGTATTGTGCGCTCACCTGCCGGATGGTGTGCCGCACCAGGATCGCGTCATCGGCGGCCGCGACCGGATCATTGGGCACGACCGACAACTCCAGTTGCGACAGTGCGTATTCCGGATGGAATTGATCGACGGCGATCTCCTGGCGCTCCAATGCCGCGACGAGATCACTGGCGTATTCGCCCACCTGGCTCAACCGGATCATGCTGTAGGCGGGCCCGTATATCACTGGGACGAAATCGTTGTCGACGTCCGCGCGCCCGACCGACCACTCCGTCTCGAATGCCATCGACAGTCGCAGGCCGGCATGCTCGGCCACCTGGGCCTGCCGGGTCGCGAAGGCGCGCTGACAGGCGACGAAGCGGGTGCCGTCCTGGGTGAACTTATCGGCGGGCGCCCAGGCCCATCCGGGCTGACAGGCGAGTTCGGTCAATCGGGACAGATCGGGAATCAGGCGCAGATCACCATCGGGTCCGCCGAGATACCGCCCGACAGACATCAGATCGTCGAAGGTGTACGTCTCGAAACAGGGCGACACCCCGATCCCGAACTTGGCGGCATGCGCCAACCGCCCCTTCGGCACCGATTTCACCCTGGTTATCCCGGCATTGTCCACAAAGGTCAGCGCAACCATATGGGCCTCGAGGTGCCCGATCAACGCATCGTGGGCACCCTCGGCCGGTATCCGATCCGGCATAGTAGGCATAGCCCCAAGATAATCCGACCTCGTCGGGTTTTGCGCCGAATGAGCGTTGCCGGTGGCGCCGCGGCCAGTTCGATGCCTGGCCCACTGCTCCCGTCGTCGCGGCTTATGATCGACGTGTCGGGACCAGTTGGTTTTCGCCTCGAGAGGTAAGTACATGAGTCGCTCGTGGTGCGGTCCGAGTGGCAGGCCGCAGCAAACGCGCGAATTTCCCAGAAGACTGCGCCGATGACCGGGTGAGCGGTTGATCGGGTGATCGGTCGGTGTCCGAAGGTAATGCCGAGGGGACGCAACGCGACCTGACTTTCGGCATCGCAGCGGAACTGGCTGCGGCCGGGTTCACCGACGCCCAAGAGATCGGCCGCGGCGCCTTCGGCATTGTGTACCGGTGCATCGAGTCCATACTCGATCGGGAAGTGGCGGTCAAGGTTCTCGGCTCCACGGTCGATGATGAGGACCGGACCCGCTTCCTGCGCGAACAACGTGCGCTCGGGAAGTTCGCTACCCACCCGAACATCGTCCAGGTGCTGACGACCGACGTCACCCCGACCGGACGGCCGTTCATCGTGATGCCCCTGCACCGCAGAGGCTCACTCGACGCACGGATTCGCGCGGACGGACCGTTGCCGTGGCAGGAGGTACTTGCCGTTGGCGTGAAGCTGGCGGGCGCGCTGGCGACCGCGCACGCCAGCGGTGTCATCCATCGCGACGTCAATCCCGCTAACGTGCTGATCAGCGACTACGGTGAACCGCAGCTGGCGGACTTCGGTATTGCGCGCGTCGGCGGCGCGTTCGAGACAGCGGCCGGCGTCGTCGCGGGGACCCCGGCCTATACGGCCCCGGAGGTAATACGCGGCGAACCTCCGACGGTTCTCTCCGATATCTACGGGCTGGGTGCGACGCTGTTCGCGGCTCTCACCGGCCACGCCGCGTTCGAGCGCCAGGCGGGCGAATCGATGGTGGCGCAGTTCGTGCGCATCACCTCAGAACCCGTCCCCGATCTGCGATCCGTCGGCGTACCGGCAATGGTGTGCGCCGTCCTGGAAGCCGCGATGGCCACCGACCCCGCCGACCGGCCGGTCACTGCCAGGGACTTCGGCGAGCGGTTGCGCACCGCGCAGTTCTCCTGCGGTCTGCCGGTGGACACGATGGCCGCCCCGGAGCGCGACGGATCCGTCGAAGCCGTGTCGGTCGCGGGTGGTCGGCCGATCCGGCCGACCACGTCGACGGCCGCAACCGCGTTGGGACCGCAATCGGCGCCGAAGACCCGGTTCCGTCCACCGACGACGCTGCGCCGGCTGGTCGATCGCCCGCGGTTGCTGGAGACCTTACGGGAGGGACAATCCAGGCGGCTGGTCCTCATTCATGGTCCGGCCGGTTTCGGCAAGAGCACCCTGGCCGCACAGTGGGCGCACGCCCTCGACGCGGACGGCGTCCGGGTTGCCTGGTTGGCGATCGCGGAGGACGACAACAATGTCGTGTGGTTCCTGAGCCACTTGGCAGAGGCTATTCGGCAGGTTCGTCCCACGCTGGCGATCGAACTGACGCAGATTCTCGAGGAGCATTCCGCCGCCGCGGCGCAGCAGGTGATGACGGCCCTGATCAACGAGATCCACGACAGTGCGGAGCCCGTTGCCGTCGTGATCGACGATTGGCACCAAGCGACCAGTCCGGCGACCCTCGCCGCGATGGAGTTCCTGCTCGACAACGGGGGCGACTACCTGCGATTGATCGTCACCAGCCGCACTCGCACCGGTCTTCCGTTGGGGCGCATGAGCGTTCAGGACGAGCTGGTGGAAATCGACGAGAGCGCACTGCGCTTCGATTCCGGGGAAACGACGGATTTCCTGGTTGATGTGAAGAGATTGCACCTTTCCGGCGCCGAGGTCGACCGGCTGCGCGAGTCGACGGAGGGCTGGGTGGCGGCGCTGCAGCTCGCCTCACTGTCACTGCGCGGCAAGGAGGATCCCGGGAGCTACCTGCACCAGATCACGGGGCAGCACTACGCCATCGGCGAATACTTGATGGAAAACGTCGTCGGCGCGCTCGAACCGACGATGCTCGACTTCGTCATTCGGACCGCGGTCACCGACACCATCTGCGGAGATCTCGCGGAGGCGCTGACCGGAGTGCGGTCAGGGCAGGAACAGCTCGAGGAGGTGCGGCGCCGAGACCTGTTCCTGCGCAGCGTCGATGACGAGCTGCGGTGGTTCCGCTATCACGCGCTCTTCGCGGACTTCTTGCGCCGCAGACTGATCCGGCAGCATCCCGGCTTGCTCGAACAGCTCCATCTGACCGCGTCGACATGGTTCGCCGAGCACGAAATGCTCACCGAAGCGGTGGATCACGCGCTCGCGGCCGGTGCCGCTGAGCAGGCGAAACAACTGGTGCAAGAACATGCCGACACGCTGATCGAAGATTCTCGGATGGCCACCTTCCTCGGGCTGGTGAGGAAGCTGCCCGTCGAGATCACGGTTGCTGATCCACAGCTGCAACTGTCGGTGGCCTGGGCCAATATCTCGCTCCTGCGCCCCGCCGCCACCCGGACCGCGCTGGATCGCGTGGACGCGGCACTGGCAACCGCCGCACCGGACGATCCCGGGACCGTGGATCTGCGCATCCAAGCTGATGTGACGCGAACCGCGGAATACCTTGTGACGGACCGGTTCAAGGATTTCCCGGATGCCGCCGTGGCATGGCTGCAACAGCCGGTACGATCGTTCTTCGCCAGCGTCGCGGCAACCACCGCGGAAGCGGCCGCGTTCTACCGTTTCGATTTCGCCGGCGCCCGCCGCTGGCACGCTTGGGCCGAGCCCTACCGGACTTGCATCAACGGCCTGGCCGGCGTGGTATACGGCGCCTGCATCGCTGGCCAAGCCGCCGAAGAACAACTCGACATCGCCGAAGCCGAGGCGCTCTTCCGCTCCGCGTTCACCCTTGCCAGCAATAGCGGCAGCCAATCCTACGCGACCCGGCTGGCCAGCGGCCTGCTCGGTGAATTGCTCTACGAGAAAGGGCAATACGCCGAAGCCGCCGAGTTGCTGGCACCCGGTCCGGGGGTCGCGTCCGGTGCGGTGGAATTCCTGGTCGCCACCTACGGGACCGGTGCCAGGGCGGCGGCACTGCGCGGCGACCGCGATGCCGCACGACGACGGTTGGACGAAGGGCAGACGGTCGCGGAGAACATCGCCCTGCCACGGCTGAGTGCCCGCATCGTGAACGAGCGGGTACGACTGGGTCTGCCGATCACCGACGACGACCGGCGGACGCTCGAGCACCTGCCCACGTACCACCGGCAACCGAACCACCCACTCGCCGTCACCGCCGAACTCACCCACGAGTCGGCCATTCGTCTGTTACTCGCCCAACAGTCACCGTCGGCAGCCGAGCGCGCCGCCGCCGCTGCCGAACAGATCGTCGCCGAAATCCGCACCCAGCCTCGCCCCCGCGCGCTCTTGCAGGCTCAATTGCTGTACGGCGGTTGCCTTTCCGCCGCCGGACAAACCGATCAGGCGATCGCCTGCCTGGCTCCGGTGCTTTCTCGGTGCGCCGAACTCGGCTTCGTTCGAGTGGCCGTGGACAGCGCCCCCGCGCTCGCGCCGGTCGTGGAAGCCCTGCTCGCCGCCCCCGAGGCACCCGGCCTGCCACCCCGACCCTTCCTGCGGCAGATCCTGACCGAGATCGATGGAATCAGCGAGCGGGCATATCACGAAAGTGGTCCCGGATGAGGTGAAAGACATCGGCCGTGCCGCGTACTGGATCGCGACTGAGTTACGTTCGGGCTCAACAGCATTGGACACGGAGGTACGGCGTTGCCGGACGCCTGGAGCTCCATACTTCAGGCTCCATTTCGAATGGTGAACACTGGATCGGTTATCGCCAGCCTCCCGATGACGATCGCCACCACCAACGGAGACGTGCGACTCGCCACCACCGTGGACACGTCCGGAACAACCCTCACCGCCGAGTCCATCGGGCGCTGGTGGCAAGTCTCACCCAGACAGCGCGAGCCCGAGGCGCGATCAAGATCAGGTGGCACTGGTGGCGGAGGCTTCTCGGGCGATGCCGCCACAGCTTCCACGTGATCACATGTCCAGTTCGACGGGGGCGATTCCCTTGTGGTGGTGGGGTTTCGGGGGGCCCTGTGGTTTTCGTCGAGTACGTTGGTTCGGGGTGGTGTTCAAGCGGCGGGAGGTTGTTGCGTGCATGGGGCGTTCGGGGTGGCCGGTCTGGTCTTGGCGGTGATCGTTGTCGATCGGGTTGCGGTGTGGGCGGAGCGGCGGGGTTGGATCTATTGGCGTCACCGCCCCAAGACCGCTGGGGTTGGTTCCGGCGTGCTCGGTCAGGTGGAGTCTCTGCTGTCGCCGTCCTATCGGCATGTCGTCGAGGAATCCCAGTCGAAGCAGACGTTGAGGATCGACCAGGCCATCGGCGAGACGGACGCCGCGGTTGTGGTGGTGTTGCGCGGTGACCGGGAGGACGCACGCTAGCGGGTACTCGCTATTGTGGGTGAATCTCGGTAGGGCTGTTTGGTTTCGAGCATGGCATAGAGGACATCGCAGCGGCGTCGGGCCAGGCAGATCAGGGCGGCGTTGTGTTTCTTGCCCTCCTCGCGCTTTCGCGTGTAGTAGGTGCGGCTGGCTGGATCGTGCAGGGCGGCGAACGCGGACAGGAACAGCGCGCGTTCGAGTTTGTGGTTGCCGGAGCAGGCGGGATGCTCACCGCGGATGGAGCTGCCGGAACGGTGGGTGATCGGCGCGATGCCGGCGTAGGCGGCGAGGTGCCCAGCCGTGGGGAAGGCCGAGCCGTCGCCGACAATGCATTGTCGTACAACCGTTTTCGTCCTGTTCCCCATCACCTCGGCTTCGGTATCGGCGCCGTCGCCGGTTTCTTGATCGGTGGGGCAGCAGGAGCCGCCGTACCGAATTCCGATGTCCCGGAATGGGAATACGTCCCTGATCGCAGCCGTTTCGACGATTGACGATTCGACAGCGACCAGCCGCCGCATGGTGACCCCGATCAGCACGGCTGATGTTGTAGCGTCACGATCGGTCCGTGGATCTGGTCGCCCTTCGCGGCGGGCGCGGAACGCACCCGTACACCGTGTGGAGCAGGTCGCGAATTGTCTTGTCCGTCTGAGTGTCCGGGCTGTCCACGGCGAGTCGACCGGACGAACCGTGGACAGTTTTTCGGGCACGATCGCCAACCGTGGCAAAGTACCCCGTTGTCGGCTTTACTTGGCGCTGTGATGTCTATCTCGACCAGTGTCCGTGACTTGCCTCCGATGGTCACCGGACGCCTTCGCAACACGAAGCGCTTTCTCACCGACCCGATTACGTTCCTTTCCGACGCCAGGTCCGAGCACGGTGACGTGTTTCGATTCCAGCTGATCAACGGGGGCATGGTCGGCGTTACGCATCCGCACCACATCAAGTACATACTGCAGGAACGTATGGTGAACTTCACCCGCGAGACCGAGATGTACGACATCCTGGAGCCGTTCGCTGGCCGCGGGCTGGCGACAATCGCCGACCGCGACACATGGCGACGTAACCGGCGCCTCGTGCAACCCGCCTTTCACCACAAGAAGATCAACGCGCTCAGCGAGATCATGGTGGCCGAGATCGACGCCATGTGCGACGAATGGGCAGAGCACGCCCGCGCCGGCCGAACGATCGATGTCGGCGAGCAGATGAGCCACCTCGCATTGCGAGTCGTGGTGCGAGCTCTGTTCGGGATGGATCCGCACGGACCGGAGGTGACCGGTTTCTCCAGCGCGACACAGCGGGTGAACGACGAACTGGGAAAGTTCATCCGGATGCCGTTGATCCCCTTGCAGTTTCCGACTCCGAGCCACCGCCGCTTCTGGCGGGCGATCGGCGAGATGGATGCCATCGTCTATTCGGTGATCGACCAGCTCCGCGCCAACGACAACGGTGGATTGCTGGCCATGCTCATGAACGCCACCGACGCCGAGACCGGCGAGAACTTCACCGACAAAGAGTTGCGTGACGAGGTCGTCACCATGCTCTTCGCCGGTCACGAAACCAGCGCCTCGGCCCTGACATCGGCCATTCTGCTCCTGCAACTGCATCCAGAGGTGCGTGAGCGACTGCGCGACAACGTCGACACCTCGTTGTCCGGCGGTCACGCCACCATGACCGACCTGCCCGCGTTGGCGTACAACAAGCAGGTGATAGAGGAGGTGTTGCGGCTGATGCCGCCGGTCTGGATGGGACAACGCCGCGCGCGCGAGGACGATGAGATCGGGGGCCACCTCATCCCGGCAGGCACCCCGGTGATGTTCAGTTACTACCACGCACACCGCAACCCCGAGGTTTGGGATCAGCCGGACATTTTCGACCCGGACCGCTTCGCGGCCGACGCGGTCGCCGCTCGTGACCGGAACATCTACCTGCCCTTCGGCGCGGGTGGACACCTCTGCATCGGCAACGCGTTCGCGATGATGGAAATGCAACTCGCGCTGTCGACCATCATGCGGCGGTTCGAGTTGACCATCGAGAAACCGGATCCCACTCCGGCTCCGGCGATCACCCTCAGCACCAAGTTCCCGCTGATCGCGTCCCTGACCGAACGGGGATAGCCCGCGGGTCCCGTGTGCCACGCGTTCGCTGGGCTGAAATGGGAACGGCCTCAGGTCCATTAGGGGTGGGACTGAGGCCGTTGGCTGTGGTTGGGAGCTGTTACGTTGTGGGGTGGGTGAACTTACCGGCCTGTACGTCTGCTGCGAAGGCATCCCACTCGCCTGGAGTGAACGTCGGCCACCGCCGTCGAATATCAAGTCACATTATGCCGCAGCGTATCCGGTGAATTCCTGCGCCGTCACCATGACCATGCGGCCACCCATCGCCTTCACCGCCGAGCGCAGTCTGGGATCACCACTGGGCGGTGACGGCATCGACCAGGCGGTCGAACCGTCTGCGGCGTTGATCGCGTGCACGGTGGTGCCGTCGGTCAGAATGAGGTGGCTCGCGTCGGTTATGCCGTCGTAGCGCGACCTGTTCGAGAACGGCGTCGGCTGCTGCCAGATTCGGTGTCCGTCGGTGAGATCGAGGCCGGCCAGCTCTGATCCATCGAGCGATCGGACGATCACGGTGTTATCCACTACTCCCTGTATCGCGCTCTTGCGTCCGGCGTACTCGTCGATACCGATCTGCGCATTGGTCCAGAGGACTCGGCCTGTCGTTCGCTCGTAAGCACTCTCGCCGGTGAGGATCGGCGGCGGCGTCGCAGTCGCGGTCGGGTACCACTCGAGGAGGAAGCTCGCGTTGCCGACCTCGGTGATCGGGTGGCCATTGCGATCGAGAAGCGTGACCCGTCCCGCGCTCCCGCCGCGGTCGAACACCTGGGAAGCGACAATGCCGCCGTCGAACGCGTAGGCAATGGGGCCGGTGAACAGCAACTCGCCGGTACGCAGATCGTAGACGCGAACGCCATGGTCGTGCCCGTCCAGGAAGTAGTCCTGCGTGATCCTGGGCCTGACCGGGTCGCCGGAAATGGGCGTCGGATACGTCCGCCGCCAGGTCGCGTCGATATCGGAAGTGGTCCCTCGCGTGACGACAGCGGTCATCCAGTCCGCGGTTCGGCCGGCTACCGAAACGACGCCGTCCCGCACTGTCACGTCCATGACGTCGAAGTCCGTCGTATGGTCCCCGAGTACCGCGCCCGTGGCAGCCTCGATGATCAACACTCGATGCGTGCCATGGCAGGCGAGCTGTCCGTCGAATACCTGTTCACGGCAGCTGACGAGTTCGCCGACATCGGTCGTCCATCGAACCTGGCCGGTATCCGGATCGATGCCGTGCATCCGCACCGGTCCGACGGCCAGTCCAGCATTTTCGCCCGGCCTGGGCTCGCCGGGCACTGCGGTTGCCGCGACGATCATCGCCCCGGCGTCCATCGGCGAGCTGTAGCCGTAATAGCCACCCAGGTTCTGCGGCGCGGCCAGCAGAACCGCACCGGGCTCGTCGGACAAGTCGGCAGCGCGCAATGTCCACCGCGGCACCGGAGTGGAGTCGAGCCGGGGCGAAATCAGGAAGCGGCCGTACGACACGGATACCTCCTGCGGCTGCTCTGGCGAGCGGTTCACCCACACGACCGCGGCGATACCCGCCACCACAGCCACGATCAGCACCGCGATCCAGATCCTCCGCTGATCGGTGAGCCACCTTGCAGCCGTGTTCACTCGAAGGACTCCTTCACGCAGCTATCGGGACCAGGCACTGGACGGTGCGAGTATGCAAGGTATCAGCCTGTCAAGGTGAGACTGAGTCTGATGTGCCGGTTCAGGCTGCCGCGCAGCGTGTTTCGGTTGTAACCAGCTGCCGATCGGCCCTTCGGAGCCTCGAGCGCGACGTGCTGGCAGCGGCGGCACGAACAGCTGCTGAGCGAACTCGTGCTACCGGTCGGTTGCATCTGTCGAACGAGCTGGTCGACTCCTCGTACTCGCGGGAATGGGTGCCGAGGCCACTGCGCCCGGTCAGTAGGCTGTTGGTCATGACGGTAGGAACGACGACCGGCCAAGATATCCGCGAGACGGTGCATGATGCCGCGCGTAAGGCTCGGGCGGCCTCGCGGGTGCTCGCACAGTTGACCACGGCGCAGAAGAACGAGGCGCTGCATGCTGCGGCGGATGCGTTGCTCGCGGCGGCCGATACCGTGCTCGCCGCCAATGCCGAGGACATCGCGACCGCGCAGGCGGCGGGAACCGAGGAGTCGCTGCTGGACCGGCTGCGGCTGACCAAGGCGCGCATCGACGGCATCGCCTCCGGGCTGCGCCAGGTGGCGGGGCTGCCCGATCCGGTCGGGGTGGTCGTGCGCGGGTCGACGCTGCCGAACGGGCTGGAGATCCGTCAGGTCCGGGTGCCGCTCGGCGTCGTTGGCATGGTCTACGAGGCCCGCCCGAATGTCACCGTCGACGCATTCGGACTCGCGCTCAAATCCGGCAATGCGGCGCTGCTGCGCGGTTCCTCCTCGGCCGCGCACTCCAATGCCGCCTTGGTCGCGGTGCTGCGGGAAGCCCTTGTCGCACTGGACATTCCGGCGGATGCGGTGCAGCTGCTGCCCAGCCACGATCGCTCCAGCGTGACCCATCTGATCCAGGCTCGCGGCCTGGTCGACGTGGTCATCCCGCGCGGCGGGGCTGGCCTGATCAATGCCGTGGTCCGCGACGCCCAGGTGCCCACCATCGAAACCGGCACCGGCAACTGCCATGTCTATGTGCACGAAGCCGCCGATCTGGAGATGGCCGAGCAGATCCTGATCAATGCCAAGACCCGCCGTCCCAGCGTGTGCAATGCCGCTGAGACGGTGCTCATCGACGACGCAATCTCCACCACCGCGGTGCCCCGGCTGATCGAGGCGCTGGAACGCCACGGTGTCACCGTGCACGGTGATCTGCCCGGACTGGTGCCCGCCGACGATAATGACTGGGGCGAGGAGTATCTGACCCTCGATATCGCACTCAAGGTCGTCAAGGATCTCGACGAGGCGGTCGAGCACATCAACACCTGGGGCACCGGCCACACCGAGGCCATCGTCACCGCTGAGCTGGCCGCGGCCCGCGAATTCACCAGCCGCGTCGATGCCGCCGCCGTCATGGTGAACGCCTCCACCGCCTTCACCGACGGTGAGCAGTTCGGCTTCGGCGCGGAGATCGGCATCTCTACCCAGAAGTTGCACGCCCGCGGCCCGATGGCGCTGCCGGAACTGACCTCGACCAAGTGGATCGTCTGGGGCGACGGCCAGATCCGCCCGGTCTAGATTTGTTCGGTGTAAGAACCGCCGAGTGCTTGCTTCGGGCCCTCCCGTAGCGTTATGGGTGGGTCTCGATGGAAGGACGGCTACGTGGGTACCGAAAGCGCAGTGCAGGAGCCGGTCTTCACCTCGGTCGACGATGTGATCGAACGGCTTGCGACGACCGGGTACCTGGCCGATAAGGCGACGGCGACCTCGGTATTCCTGGCCGATCGGCTCGGTAAGCCGTTGCTGATCGAGGGTCCGGCCGGTGTCGGCAAGACCGAACTGGCCAGGGCGGTCGCGCAGACCGCGGACGCGGAGCTGGTGCGTCTGCAGTGCTATGAAGGCGTCGACGAGGCCCGCGCGCTGTACGAGTGGAATCACGCCAAGCAGATTCTGCGGATCCAGGCGTCGAGCGAAAACGATTGGGAAGAGACGAAGGCCGACGTCTTCACCGAGGAATTCCTGCTGTCCCGTCCGCTGCTGACGGCGATCCGCCGCGCCGATCCGACCGTGCTGCTCATCGACGAGACCGATAAGGCCGATGTCGAGATCGAGGGTCTGCTACTCGAGGTGCTCAGCGATTTCGCGGTCACCGTCCCGGAACTCGGCACCATTACCGCCACCCGCAAGCCGTTCGTGGTGCTGACCTCCAATGCGACGCGCGAACTCTCCGAAGCGCTCAAGCGCCGCTGCCTCTACCTGCACCTGGACTTCCCGGACGAGGAACTCGAGCGTCGCATCCTGGCCAGCCGGGTGCCGGAGCTGTCCGCCGCGGTCGCCGCGCAGTTGGTGCGGATCGTGCACGTGCTGCGCGGGATGCCGCTGAAGAAGCTGCCGAGCGTCGCGGAGTCGATCGACTGGGGACGCACCCTGCTCGCGTTGGGGCTGCAGGATCTCGACGACACCACGGTGCGCGCCACCCTCGGTGTCGTGCTCAAACATCAGGCCGACCACCAGCGCGCGCTGGCCGAACTGAAGCTGGCCTGAGCCATGGCGGCCGGATCGCAGCCCACACTCGATGCGCCGCACGGGATTTCGGGATATCTCGTCGGTTTCGTCGAGGCATTGCGGGCGCGCGGCATCCCGGTCGGTCCCGCGGAGACGGTGGACGCGGGGCGCGTGGTTACGGTGCTGGATCTGATGGACCGCGAGGTAGTGCGCGAGGGGCTGGCCTGTGCGCTGCTGCGCCGCACCACCCATCGCAGCACCTTCGACGGCCTGTTCGACCTGTGGTTCCCGGCCGCCCTCGGCGCGCGCAGCGGCACTCCCGATGATCTGGAGATTCCACGCACGCCGTCCGGTGAGATCGACATTCCGGCGCTGCGCGCACTGCTCGCGACCCTGCTGACCAGGGAGGATTCGACGCAGCAGCAGCAAATGATCGCCGCGCAGCTGGTCGAACAACTCGGGCAGTACGAATCCTCGCGTGGTCCGTCTTTCTCCGTCTACCGGACGCTGCGCGAGGTGCAGCCGGAAACACTGCTGGCCAGGATTCTGGCGGGTTTGGCCATCGGACCGGATACCAGCGAATTCGAGACCGAGATCGCCCGCCGCATCGGCCGGCGGCGCATTGCCGGATTCCGCGCCATCGTGGAGGCGGAAACGCACCGGCGGGTCGCCGAGAATTTCGGTAGGGAGCGCGTCGCGAGTTATGCCGTCGCCCGGCAGGTCGAGGATGTCGATTTCCTGCGTGCTTCGGAAACCGAGCTCGCGGAGCTGCGGCGTAGCACGCAGCGATTGGCCCGGATCCTGGCGTCCCGACTTGCCGTGCGGCGCAGGCACGCTCGCCGCGGTGCGATCGATCTGCGCAAGACGCTGCGCAAATCCATGTCGACCGGCGGTGTGCCCATCGACCTGGTGAATCGCAAACCGCGGCCGGGTCGCCCCGAACTGGTGCTGCTCTGCGATGTGTCCGGCTCGGTGGCCGGATTCAGCAACTTCACGCTCTTGCTGGTCAATTCGCTGCGCGAACAGTTCTCCCGGGTGCGGATATTCGCTTTCGTGGACCGGACCGACGAGGTGACCCGGTTCTTCGATCCGAACACCCAGCTGGACCAGTCCATGGCCCGCATTCTCACCGAGGGCAAGGTGGTCGGCCTGGACGGGCATTCCGACTACGGCTATGCGTTGTCGACCTTTGTCGAGCAGTGGCCCGACGCGGTCACCGCCCGCAGCTCGCTGCTGATCCTCGGTGATGCCCGCACGAATTACCGTGATCCGGAACTGAAGACGCTGCGCGAGCTGGTGCAGACCGCCAAACACGCGCATTGGCTCAATCCGGAGAAGGAAAGCAACTGGGGCACCGGCGATTCCGCCGCCGATCGGTATCGCGAAGTGATCGAGATGCACGAGTGCCGCTCGGCCAAACAACTGACCGCGGTGGTGTCCCGGCTGCTACCGGTGTGACGCGATGGTGACCGAACTCATTATCGATGTCGGTTAACACCATCAGCATTCGTTAAGGGAACCATTGGGCCCGCGCACCAGGATTCGGTCCATGGTGAAGAACGCGCCGGATGGCGCACGGGTGGGGTCGGGCCGCAGCGGTAATGGGGACTATTCATTCCAGATCGACGTCGCTGTAGCGCCCGCGGTTACCACCACCGTCGCCGAACAAGCCGAGGACGCACTGCAATTGGCCGAACTGGCCGCGGTACGTCTGGTCGACCATCCGCAGGATGCCGAACAGTATCTGCGCCAAGCGCTTTCGATCGGTGCGACCGCACTGCCCGCCGAACATCTGGCCCGGCTGAGTTCCCAGCTCGTCATCGTGCTCTCCGCGCAGCCGGGCCGCGAATACGAACTGGCCGATGCAGCACTCACCGCCGCCGCACGGTGGGAACCGATTTCGGCCGCGGATGCGATACACCTCACCTTCGTCGCCGCGCGCGCCTGCCACCGGGCCGGACGGCACAGCGAGGCCGCCGCGCTGTTCGAACAGCCGCTCGCCGCCGGCGAACAGCCGTACCCGCCCGCCGAAATGGCGATCGTGCGCCGTCAATACGGCGAGTCCCTGCGCAAGCTGAACCGATTCCGTGATGCGGCACAGCAATTCGTCGAGGCGGCCCGTCTGGTCTACAACAATCCTGACCGCGTCGAACTCGAAGCCGAGCTCACCTGGGCGGCGGCCTCGGCCCTGGATTGTTGCGGCGAAGATGAACAAGCTGTCGTGGCCTTCCTCCGCGCCGCCCACCTCTGGGGCACCCTCGACCGCATCGGCCCCCGAGCCAAATGCCTACGCTCCGCGGCGTGGTTACAGCTATACGGCGCCGAAATGGCATCCGACCGGCCATGGCTCACGACCATGCGCGATCTACGCACGGAACTGGAAGACCTGGCCGAAACCTCCCCATCGCCCGAGGTGACCACCGAACTTCTCAACACTCGCACCCAACTCGCCGATATGCAGCGCGACGAGGACGACTGATCACCCGGCCGACTGCTCGGCGACCAGCCCGCCGAGCAGCGCTTCGACCTGGTCGAAAGCGATGGCAGCGGCGAGCGGGTTCGAATAGCTACGGGTCGAGACAATCAGCCCGGCACGTACCCGGGAGACATTGATGATCCGGAGATCGAACGGCTTGCCGGTGGCCAACACCGTGCCGTTGATCCGGTATTCGGAGATGACGACCTCGGGGTCGGCGGTCTCGTGGATGTGGACGTCGTCGACCGAATCGAAGCGCTGGATCCGCGCGCCTGCCACCAGGTGCGCGCGAAATGCCTCGCGGCCGACCTCGGGATGTTGCGCCCCCGGCGGTAGGAACGGTAGTTCGAACACCGCGTCAACGGCATACACATCGGCCATCTCCGGCGTCGGTCCGCTAGCGATCAAGGTCAGCAGGCGTTCGATGGTCTCCCGAGGGGTGACGGACATGGCATACTCCTGTTCAACAGTTAACCGGGGCGATCCCCCCGGTTAATATACCGGGCATGCGCCCCGCCGGCTGCTGATCGAAAACGCTCGTGCTGAAGCCGGAGATGCGCGCGGTCATCAGCAGTTGATGAATCCGCAATAGCTCGCGGTGGTACCTTCTCGGCACGGGACGCGAGCTATTCGTGGAGGCGTAATGAGGAAGACCGCTGCCGCTGTCCTGGCCAGCGTGCTGTTCGCCGTGCTCACGGCGTGCGGGTCCGCCGACCGGGCCGACACACCCGCGGCACCGGCCTTCACCGCGGCCTCGATCCGGCTCGAGGGTCCCTGGTACTCCTTCGACCTGCCGCAGGTCGCAGGCGGCACCGAGAAAGCGCGCACCGACTTCAACGAAGGCATGCGCGCCGAGCTGGATCCGTACCTCCGCGCCGCGGCGCAAAACCAGCGGGTGAAGGGGTTCAACAGCGAGGTCGCCCATATCGGCCGCCATGTGCTCAGCGGTGTGCTCGGCATCGAGGTCAGCGACGGCTATCTGCATCCGACTACCTTCAAACGCACGCACGTGACGGATATCGACACCGGCAAGGCGCTCACCCTGCCGGATCTGTTCACCGATCTACGGCAGGGCCTGGATCGGCTGTCGGCGCAGGCGCAGGCGCAGATCCCCAAGACCCGCGTCGGCACGAACCCCTACGACACGCAGCGCATCGCGCCGGCCGTGGAGAACTTCAAGGACTGGCTGGCCATGCCCGACGGTATGCGCGTCTACCTCGGGGAGATCGCCTCGCACGCGCTGGGCTATATCGACATCACGATCCCGTGGTCCGAGCTCGACGGAGTGCTCGAGCCGGGTCTGCGGGCAGTCGTCAGCAGTTGACCGTCCGGCCCCGGCTCGGACCGAACCGACCCGTTAAGCTCGGCTCTCATGCAGGAGAACGGTCGGCATCGACGCAAGCTGGGGGTGATGGGTGGCACCTTCGACCCCATCCACCACGGCCACCTCGTCGCCGCCAGCGAGGTCGCGAACCGGTTCGAACTGGACGAGGTGATCTTCGTCCCGACCGGACAGCCGTGGCAGAAGGCCGATAGGCAGGTCAGCCCGGCCGAGGATCGCTACCTCATGACCGTGATCGCGACCGCATCCAACCCTCGATTCTCGGTCAGCCGGGCCGATATCGACCGGGGAAAGGTCACCTATACCGTCGACACGCTGCGCGAGATGCGCACCAAGCATCCCGATGCCGAGCTGTACTTCATCACCGGAGCTGACGCGCTCGCCAACATCCTGACGTGGCAGGATTGGGCGGAGTTGTTCGAACTGGCGAAATTCGTCGGAGTGAGCCGACCGGGGTATGAGCTGAACACCGATCATCTCGAGGAGCATCTGCATGACCTGCCGGTCGATGCGGTGACCATGATCGAGATCCCGGCGTTGGCGATCTCATCGAGTGACTGCCGTCGCCGAGCCGCGGAGAACCGGCCGGTCTGGTACCTCGTGCCCGACGGCGTCGTGCAGTACATATCGAAGCGGCATCTGTATGTGCCCGTGGGAGTGGAAGGTAAGTAAGGCGTGAGCGAGCGTAGCGAGGGAGCCGAAGACACGGCCGCATGTGCGGTCATGCCGGAGCCGAGCGTTAGCGAGGCGGAGGCATGAGCGCATCTGTCGAGTCGGTGGAGATGGCGCAGGTCGCCGCGCGCGCGGCGGACGAGAAGCTGGCCACCGACGTCGTGGTGCTCGACGTGTCCGAACAGCTGGTGATCACCGACTGTTTCGTGATCGCTTCCGCGCCGAACGAGCGTCAGGTCAATGCCATCGTCGACAATGTCGAGGAGAAGCTTCGCCTGGCCGGACACAAGCCGGTCCGGCGCGAAGGCACCCGCGAGGGCCGGTGGGCACTGCTGGATTATGTCGACATCGTCGTGCACATCCAGCACAATGACGAACGCAATTTCTATGCGCTGGAACGGCTCTGGAAGGATTGTCCGGTCGTTCCGGTGGACGGGATCGCGGCCGAGTCCGAGGGTGTCGCGGTACGTCGTGAAGCGGGGGAAGACAGCGTGAGCGAGCGTAGCGAGTGAACCATCAATACTGCGAGCTTGCTCGCAGCGGAGCCGAGCGGAGCGAGGCGCAGCTGTGAGCAAGTATGCCGGCGTCCGCACGCTGATCCTGTTGCGGCACGGGCAGACCGAGTGGAATGCCGCCGACCGGATGCAGGGGCAGATCGACACCGATCTCACCGAACTCGGTTGTCGTCAGGCGAAAGAGGCCGCACGTGAACTGGTTTCGCGCAATGCGATCGCCATCGTCTCCTCCGATCTGCGCCGTGCCTTCGATACCGCCTCGGCGCTGGCCGATCACACAGATCTTCCGGTGGTCCCGGATCCGCGGCTGCGTGAAACCAATCTCGGTGACTGGGAGGGGTTGACCCATCTGGAGGTCGACGCCGACTATCCGGGCGCGCGGGTGGCCTGGCGCTTGGATGCGGCCTATACCCCGCCGGGCGGGGAGAGCAAACTCGAGGTCGGCGCACGGTCACTACCGGTTGTTCGGGAATTATTCGCCGAGCGGCAGGATTGGCCGGGCCGGACTATCATCCTGGTGGCGCATGGCGGGCTGATCGCCGCCCTCACCGCCGCGCTGCTCGACCTGCCGCCGCGGAACTGGCCTGCCCTTGGGGGACTGGCCAATACCAGCTGGGTACAGCTGAGCAGTCACGGTCCGAGCATCGATCAGCCCGGCTGGCGCCTAGATGTGTGGAACGCAGCGGCGAAGGTGGCCCCGGATGTCCTCTGAAGAACCGGTTCGGCAGGTGCCGGATGAATTGTTCCGTCGGATTTCGGCAAAGCCCGAACGGGCGATCCCGGATGCGCTATTCGGACCTTCCCCGGTACAGCAGGTCGAGCCGGCGGAATCGGCCGAGTCCGACGGCGACGAAACCGTTGCCTCCGCCGACTCCGGGGAAGGCAACGAGGAGCCGGCCGGACCCGCGACTGTGTCCGGAACCGGCGTGGAGCCAGCGGAACCAGCAGGTCAGCCACCGGAAGATAGTGCGGCGGCTTCCGATACGAATATCGCGGGGTCGACCGAGGAATCGGTGATCGGCGCTGCCCGCACAGACGAGTCCATAGCTCCCGCAGCGGAATCCGCGCCGGATGTCCCGGCCGCGGTTTCGACAAGCGGTGCCGAATCCACTGCCACGGTGGATTCGGTCGTCGACGAGCTCGAATCGGTTATCGGTGGCGAGGTTTCGGCCGCCGCAGTGGAACCGGCCTCGACCGATGCATCAGATCGCCCGGTGCTGCTGGTGATCGCCGATTCGCTGTCCTACTTCGGTCCGAAGGGCGGCCTGCCCGCGGACCATCCGAAGATCTGGCCGAACCTGGTGGGCGCCGAACTCGACTGGGATGTCGAGCTGGTCGGGCGGATCGGCTGGACCTGCCGGGACGCCTACTGGGCGCTGATCGGCGATCCCCGGATCTGGGCCACGGTGCCGCGCGCGGGTGCGGTCGTCTTCGCGGTCGGCGGCATGGACACCTTGCCCTCGCCGCTACCGACCGCGCTGCGCGAGTTGATCCGCTATGTGCGTCCCCCGGCGCTGCGTCGCGTGGTTCGCGCCACCTACAACTGGCTGCAGCCGAAGCTGTCGAAACTCGGTCGCCCCGTAGCCTTGCCGCCGAAGGTGAGTGTGGACTACCTGGAGCAGTCGCGCGAAGCGCTGGCTCAGCTGCGCCCGGATCTGCCGATCGTCGCGGTACTGCCATCCGTGCACGACTGTGCCGCCTACGGGCATGTGCACAGCGGTCGGAAGCCTGCCGTCGAGGTGCTGCGCGCATGGTCGGCCAAGACCTCCGTCCCGCTGGTCGATCTCGCGGAAGCGGTGCGCGAGGACATCTTCTCCGGCGACGCGAATCCGGACGGCATCCACTGGGGCTGGGCCGGACATACCGCGGTCGCGAATGCGATGGTGAAGACCTTGCAGGAGGTTCGGTAGTCCGTGGCTGTTGTGGTCGTCACCGATTCGTCCGCAAGCCTGCCTGCCGAACTTGTCGGTGAGTTGGACATTGCCGTTGTCCCACTGCATGTCCTGGTCGGTGACCGCGCCATCCGTGAAGGTGTCGACGCCATCGATATCGATTACGGCTCCGATACCGTGACGACCTCGGCGGCCTCACCCGGTGAGCTGCGCGCGGCCTACGAACAGGCCCTGGACCGCAGCAATGGGGACGGTGTTGTCGCGGTGCATCTTTCGCGCCAACTCTCCGGCACCTGGGAAGCGGGACGACAGGCGGTTCGCGATATGGATGCCGCCGATCGGGTCAGGTTGGTCGACTCACTCGGCGCCGGTCTGGCCACCGGCCTGCCGGTGCTCGCCGCCGCCCGCCGCGCGCATCGTGGCGCGAACTTGAATGTCGTCTATGACACCGCCGTTGCCGCGGCCAGCCGATCACGCACCTTCGTCTTGGTGAACCGCACCGAACAGTTGCGCCGCGGCGGCCGATTGAGCAGCGCCGCCGCATTTTTCGGCAGCGAACTGGTGAGCAAACCCCTGCTGCAGATCGTCGAGGGCCGCCTGGAACTGCGCGAAAAGGTTCGCACTCGCTCCAAGGCCTACGCCAAACTTGTCGCGGCAGCGGTGGATGCGGCGGGTGACGATGGCGCCGCCGTCGCTGTACAACACCTGGGCGTCGAGGACGTCGCGAATACTGTTGCCACCCAACTGCGCGAATTGGTGCCCGGCATCGGCGAACTGATCGTCGCGGAATTCGGGCCGACCCTGGCCGTGCATCTCGGCGTCGGCGCTGTCGGTGTGCTGGTCGTCCCCGGCGGCTGCGCTTGATCGACCGCGGTTCAGCCCTCGCGAATATGCCGCATCTCCGGTCGAATGCTGTGGTGGGCGTAATAATTTCTGCGTGATCGTAACCCCTTCGGTCGGCATCGGAGGTGACTATCATCGCGGCGATGACGAGTTCGGCAACGCGAAGGCTCTGAACTGATCGACGATGCCACGATCCACAATGTGCGGCAGGTCCGCTCGGCGACCCCGCCCGACCCGACCACGTCAGCGGGAAATCACCGAGTGCGGCAAGGGCTTTCGGCGATATCGAGTGGGATGGCGGAGTTTCGATATCGAGGCGCCGCACGGAAGCCATGGTGACGATGTGGGGAACGAATGTCCGATCTGCGATAAGCATCGGGGGATCGGTGCGCTGGTCGGCCCGGTGCTCTACGCCGACGACCTGGTGTTGGTGACGCATCGGCCGCTCACCGAGGGCACGCCGGTGCCAGGCTACCTTTTCGTGGAAACCCGGCGGCACGCACCGACGTTATCGACCTTGACCGATGCCGAGGCGCGGGCGGTTGGCTGGGCCGCTCGACGCGCCGCGCACGCGTTGCACGTCGAGCTGGCATCGGAATTCGTGTTCTCCGCGATCACCGACCCGAGCGTGGCGCATTTCCATCAGCACGTATTCGCTCGTCCACACGGCACCCCGGACCCGGTGCCGTGGACGAACGCCGATGCGTGGTCGGACGGGCCACACATCGATGCGTGTGCGCTCGGTGAACTGTGTGATCGCTTGGCGATTCACTTCGTGACCGAGCATTGATGGTCACAGCAGGGTGGCGCTGCGCGCGGCGATGAGTTCGGTTATGCGGGACAGTAATTCGTCGGATGGCGAGGGTTCGAGGCGATGTCCGTTCCGAAGCCGCACCGCGACAAGGTCATTCGCGACTTCCTTCGATGCGCCACCGTAGCAGAACCGTCACACTGCTGGCAGCTCGGTTATCCGGCGGCCGTGCCAGCAGATTCGCTGTCACACCTGCTCGGCGAGGAAGTCTTCCCAAGTGAGCTTGCCGACCGTCGAACCGTCGAGGGTGAGATTCTCCTTCGCGCGATACGCGTGCCCGACCTTGCCCGGCACCGGAACCGGCAGGAACAGCCGTCGCTTGCCCTCGGCCTTCAGGTAGCCGCGGATCAGCTCGGCCATCGAGTACACCGTCGGCCCGACCAAATCCGCCACCCGCCCGGCCGGCACGCCGCGCGTCAGCTCCACGAGCCGCGCGGCCACTTCCCGTGAATCGACCGGCTGCCACAGCACCGCGCCGGGCGTCGGGACGATCGGGCTCTTCGCCATGGCCCGCGCGGTCTTCAGGGCGAGGTCGTGGAACTGGGCCGCGCGCAGGATGGTGTACGGGACGCCCGATTCGATAATGGCCTGTTCGGCGGCGTACTTGGCCCGGAAGTAACCGATCGGCAGCTTTTCGGCGCCGACCACGCCGATATAGACGATGTGCTGGACACCCGCTGTGGCAGCGGCGTCGACCAAGTGCCGGGTCGCCACCTCGTCGCCCTTGGGACCGCCCGCCAAGTGCAGGATGAGCTCCGCGCCGTCGACCGCCGCCTCGACGCCGGTGCCCGCCAGCAGATCCCCGGTCACGAATTCGATGTCATCGGTCGACTCGTGGGCATTGCGGCTGAGCATTCGAATCTTGAAACCAGCTTCGACCAGCAGCGGTGTGACGTGGCGGCCCAGCGTGCCGGTGCCGCCGGTCAGCAGGATTGTCGTCATGGTTCCTCCAAATTTCGCGTGGGCCGATGCCTGTCGGTCTGTACCCGGATGACGACGCAGGCGGACCGGGTGTGACACAGTCGGGAATTGTCCGCGCGCACCTCTAGGATTCCCGGGTGACCGGATACGACCACGATGCCTTCGCGCACCTCGACACCTCGACCCTGCCGCCGCGCCAGCAGCGGATCCTCGCCACGATTCGGGACTGGGCGCTGCGGTACGGGTACGCGCCGAGTACCAGGGAGATCGGCGATGCCGTCGGCCTGCGGTCCTCGTCCTCGGTCTCGAAGCATCTGAAGTCTCTGGAGGACAGGGGATTTCTGCGGCGCGGCGAGACCATGTCGCGGCCGATCGATGTGCGGATGTTCCTGCAGGCGTCCGTTGTCGCGGAGCAGGCCGAGGATTCGGTCGCGGTTCCGGTCGTCGGCGATATCGCGGCGGGCACGCCCATCCTCGCCGAGGAGCACGCCGACGACATGATGACGCTGCCGCGTGAACTCGTCGGTCGCGGAACGGTTTTCGGGCTGCGCGTGCGCGGCGATTCGATGATCGATGCGGCTATCTGCGACGGTGACCTGGTGGTGATCCGCAAACAGCACGAGGCGCATTCCGGTGACATCGTCGCCGCGATGATCGATGGAGAGGCGACGGTCAAGGTCTATCGGCGTCGCAGCGGGCATATCTATCTGGAACCGCGGAATCCGGCCTACGACGTGATCGACGGTGACGAGGCCGTGGTCCTGGGGAAGGTTGTCTCGGTGATGCGTCGCGTGTGAGCGCGGCGGGGCGGCTCGAAATTCCGTTGCTTGGGCTAATGACCAGCGGTAACGTCGCTTCGGTTTGTCAACCGATCGATCGAAGGAGTCGATGCCGTCATGAAAGCCATCACCGAACGCGACATCAGGTCGTCGTTCATCAACTGTTCCAAGACGACCGCCAAGAAGTTGCCGGTGCCCGGGGACCTGGACGCACAACCGTGGGATGACCTGGATTTCCTCGGCTGGAGCGATCCGTCGCTGCCGGGCCGCGGCTATCTCGTTGTGCCGCAGGACGATCGCATCGTCGGCGTCGCGCTGCGTTATGAAACCGGCGGATCCGGTCGGACCCAGATGTGCGCGATCTGCCTGACCTCGCATACCGGTCGGGGTGTGTCGCTGATGACCGCGCACAAGGCAGGCGAATCCGGACGCCGAGGCAACTCGATCGGTACCTATATGTGCACCGATCTGGCGTGTTCGCTGTACGCGCGCGGTAAGCGGACGCCCGCGCTCGGCAATCGATACCGCGAAAACCTCATCACCGACGAGAAGATCGAGCGGGTTCGGGACAATATGAACGCCTTCCTCACCAGGCTGTTCACCTAGATCCATCGATTCGGTTCCAGCAATGAAATGGAGGTAGATGCCATGTGCCGACACTCAACAGCACCTGGGTGCCCGAGATTCCTCTCCGGTTGAGCAGGCCCGGATTCGGTCCGGACCTACTCATCCGGAGAGGAATCACTCGTCCAGCGATAACCAACTCGCGTGCCGTCGCAAGAGCACCAGCCTTGTAGCCGGCGGGTGGGCCTTCCTGAGGACCAAGAGCCGGCTCGAATGCCGCAGAGTAGACCGCGAAGCGGGATTTCCAGGCATCGGGTGTGGGCGCGACTCCGACAAGGCGGTCCAGGCACTCGTCCCAACCCGCGGCATTGCGTGCTGCTGCACCGGGTGGGAACTCCTCGCCCCATCGAGGCGGGGCGCGCTCGTCGTTTCACACCGCAGCTCATTCAGTCTGCACGTCACGAATCAGCGAATAAAGGGCACGCCCCGGCCTCCTTGCGTCATGGCAAGAGAGGTTAGGCCGGGCCTCATGCACTGGCTCGAGTTGGCGTCCAATCGTGTATTCCTACAGGTTGGACCTGAGCTAGGCTCGGTGTCCATGGCCGTCTACCTTGTCACCGGAGCTGCGGGCTTCATCGGCGCGAATTATGTGCATTTCCTGCTCGAGCAGGAAAAAGATGCACAGGTGGTGGCGGTGGACTACATAGGGTTCGCTGGGAACGTAGCCAATCTGGACCAGGTGATCGACCGGATCACGTTCGAGAAAGCCGATATCGCCGACCTCGAAGTGATGGAGGCTCTCTACCGCCGGTACCGGCCGGACTACGTCGTGAATTTCGCGGCCGAGTCTCACAACGACCGCGCGATCCTGGGGCCGTCGGCGTTCATGCGCAGCAATGCTCTCGGGGCGCAGGTGATGGCGGAGTGCAGCCGATTGGTGCCGGTGCGCTCACACGTGCACGTGTCGACGATCGAGGTATACGGGGAGCTGGCGGCCGGGGATCAGTGGTTTACCGAGCGATCTGCGCTCAACGCCAAGACCCCGTATTCGGCGGCCAAGGCTGCTGGGGATCAGATGATGCGTGCCTATATGCAGACCTACCCCGAGATGAATATCCGGATGACGCACTGCGCCAACAACTATGGCCCGTTCCAACTGCCGGAGAAACTGATTCCGCTCGCCGTGACGAATGTGCTGAGGGGCCGGAAGGTGCCGGTATACGGCGATGGGTTGCAGAGCCGCGACTGGTTGCATGTGGCCGACCATTGCGCGGCAGTGCATCGGGTGTTGCATGCTGAGCTCGGTACGACCCCGGCCGCGGCGGCGACCGATCCTGGCCTGTTACCGATCTTCGACATCTCCGCACGCTGCGAGGTAACCAACCTCGACATCGCGCGGTTGGTGGTGACCGAACTCGGCTTGAACGCCAGTGAGTGGATCGAGCACATCCCGGACCGGCCGAATCATGACAGGCGCTACCTGATCAACCCAGCCAAGATCGAATCTCAGCTGGGTTGGGTACCAGTCCACAACTTCGCCGCCGGGATCGCCGAAACCGTCGCGTGGTACGTCGAGCACCGCTCGTGGTGGGAGCAGGTCATCGCCGACAAGGGCGAGCTGGGCTTCGACTGGAGCCAGGTCGGGCCTGCGGCGACTCCACGCTAGGTGTCGGCCGCTACTGTGCGGCGAACCGTATCAATGACACACGCGACCGTGTTGTCGGTCATTCCCCGCCACAGCGGCAGGCACAGGTGTCGCGCCGCGAAATCGTCGGCGACCGGGAAAGAGTCGGCGATATTCAACCCACAGAACACCGGTTGCCTGTGCAGCGGCTGCTCATAGATTCCCCGCGCGAGTTCGACTCCGGCGGCGAAGATCTTCTCGCGCAATGTGTTCCGGTTGATGTCGGAAGCGAGCATGGTGATGCACTTGTGTCCGCTGATCTGGCCGTGCAGGGCAGGGAACGTGAGTCCGATGTCGGACAGTTCGCGGCTGTAGCGGTCGATGACGGCGCGGCGGTGTCGCAAATCGCTGTCGAGGTGGTCGAGTTGCGCGGTCCCGAGCGCGGCGCCGAGTTCGGTCATCCGCCAACTGCCACCTACCACCACGCGGCGGCCGTGATCGTCTTTGTCCTGATTGCGGTACACGCGCGCCATCTGAGCCAGTTCCGGGTCGTTGGTAGTGATCGCTCCGCCCTCACCGGTCGTGATTGTCTTGGTTGCGAAGAAGGAGAACGCCGCGGCATACCCGAGACTCCCCGCGGGGCGCGTGCCGAGGGTGGAGCCATGCGCGTGGGCGGCGTCCTCGATCAACAGCACCCCCAGCCGTTTACATAGCCCAGCCAGGTGGGGCAGCTGCTGGCTCAGGTATCCGCCGATGTGTACGACCACCACGGCGGCGACCTCCGGGGTGAGCCGTCGCTCGATATCGGTGATGTCCGGATACAACCCGGAGTCATACAGCTGTACCCGCGCCCCGGCGTGCATCGCGGCAATGGCGGTCGCGTAGTTGGTATTCGTTGGTACCAATACGACACGGCCGCGCACGTCCATGAATCGGAAGATGATTTCCAATGCGGTGGATCCGGAATTGACCGCGACCGCGTATCGGGTGCCGGCCATGTCGGCGACGGCCTTCTCGAACGCTGTCGTGTGCGGACCGAGGACCAGTTGCCCGGAGTGCAGGATCTGCTCGACGGCCGCTGTGACGGTCTGGATTTCCTGCTCGGGCAGTGCGGCGGTGAATGGTGGAATCATCGCAGTGTCACTTCCTGGTGGGCGGCCCACGGCGAGGCCGCGACCAGCTCAGTGACTCCGTCATCGGGTACCGGGTGCCGGGCGGGTAGCGCCAAGGGTTGTCTGGTGCCGGTTATCGCCGAGGCCACGTCGCGGGAGGCGTGTAGCGACAGCGTCATCTTGCCGGGCAGCACAGTCCACAACCCGTTGATGGACTCGTGTGTGGAGTGGTCGATAACCGCGTAGTTTGGTGCGGTGCCCCACCGATCCTGGTGCGTGTAATACCGATGATCTCAGCGAGATCAGCGGTACGCACTTCGTCCGTACTCCCGATTCCCATCAGTGTGATGTGCAGTCCATCTAGCGGCACTAGGTCGATATCGTCTATCGGCAACGCGGATTGGCACTCTCGCGCTAGCGCGGATAGTGCCGGATCATCAAACGTCAGATACCAATAGAGCCTGGCTCGGCCCGGTGGCCACGCCTTAAGCGTCCAGTGGTCCTCGAGCTGAACGAGTTGCTGGAACGCCGACCAGTCGTTACCTCGAATCGCTGGGGCTTCGGAAGTGGAACCCGGTGGAAGGAGAGGAAACGGACGTTTCGACGTGGCGTTCATTGTCGGCGAGTGTACGGCTCATCGTGTACCAGCGCCCGGTAACGATCTGTCGAACCCATGTTCGAACGATGCTGCGTGGTCTAGCCGTTGCCTTCTTCGGCTCTTTGGCGGCGCTGGTGTTCTGCGTAACGCTTTCACCTCGGCGCGCAGTGTGCCGACACTCAACAGCACCTGGGTGCCCGAGATTCCTCTCCGGTTGAGCAGGCCCGGATTCGGTCCGGACCCGCTTATCCGGAGAGGAATCACTCGTCCAGCGAAAATCGACTCGCGTGCCGTCGCAAGATCACCAGCGTGTGCGGGCGGTCGCTGCATCGGGCAGGGAATCCACTGTCGACAGTCCACGCAGTATGACTCCGAGACGCCGGGGATCAATCCTTGTAGGCGGCGGGTGGGCCTTCCTGAGGACCGAGAGCCGGCTCGAATGCCGCAGAGTAGACCGCGAAGCGGGATTTCCAGGCATCGGGTGTGGGCGCGACTCCGACAAGGCGGTCCAGGCACTCGTCCCAACCCGCGGCATTGCGTGCTGCCGCGCCGGGTGGGAGCTCGTTGACCAGCACCAGGCGGGTGCCGCCGTTGTGCTCGGTCAGTTCGAAGCGCAGGGTCTCCTCGCCCCATGTGAAGGACAACAGATTCGGCTCGTCCACGGCCAACACCTCGCCGCTGAGTGTCATATCGATGACATCGCTCGGGAACCGGAAGGTTATCCCAGCACCCACCTGCCAGACCCCGCCGTCCACGATTACGTCGCAGGGGAACCAGGATTCGAGCTGTTCTCGCTGGGTGATGGCCTCCCACACCGCTTTCGGCGGGTCAGGTAGCTGCCGCTCCAGTCGTACGGCCGGCCGTGCGCCATCGGTTATCAGCTGAGCGTCGGTCACGATTGCCTCCGTCGGTTGAGGTGTTCTTCCAGTCGATCCAGGCGCGCGCTCCACAATCGGCGGTACGGCTCGAGCCAGTCGTCGAGTTCGACCAGCGGCTCTAGTCTGATGCGGTAGAGGCGACGTTGGGCATCCGAGCGCACCTCGACCAGCCCGACGTCCTTGAGCATGCGCAGATGTTTCGACACCGCGGGCTGACTCAGGCTCAACCGTTCCGCCAACGCCCCTACCGGCTGCTCTCCCTCCCGCAGTACCTCGAGGATGGCCAGCCGATTCGGTTCGGCGAGCGCCTGAAATGCCTTCGGCGTCGTCACGCAATCGATAATTCCTCATTGGTTATATAACTGTCAAGGAATATATTCACGTTTCACTTCGCGTGATTCTTTGTCGAGACGGAGTCCGCGCCAGGACGGGTGTCGAAGTCGGCCGTCACCGGTCCATTCGGCGAACGACACCTCACCGACAAGCTGGGGCTCGACCCAGATGGCGTCGGCAATGTCGGCGTCGGCGGTGGGTGTCTTACGTTGTAGCGGTTCGAGTCTCGCCTTCAGCTCGTCGAGCATCGCTTGGGTGAATCCGGTGCCGACGTTGCCGATATAGGTCAGTTTTCCGACGTTGTCGTAGATACCCATGAGCAATGAGCCGATGCGCCCGGCCCGCCGGCCGATGCCGGGGCGCCAGCCGATGATGATGACTTCCTGGTCGTTCACGTTCTTGACCTTGATCCATAGCGGGCTACGTCGCCCGGGCAGGTAGGGGCTGTCGAGGCGCTTGCATACGATGCCTTCGAGGCCGAGCCGTCGGGATTCGGCGAGGACCTCGGAGCCGGGGCCGTGCAGACGCGGCGGAACCCGCCAGTGCGCGGCCGAGATGCCGAGTTGTTCCAGCAGTTGTCGACGCTGCTCGTAAGGCAGATCGATGAGAGAGCGCGTGCCGATGTGGAGCAGATCGAAGATGACGTAAGTCGCTTTCACGGACTTGGCGAGGCTTCGGATCGCTGCGGGGTTGCGCTGATGCATTCGCGGTTGCAGCGCTTCGAAGGAGCTGCGGCCGTCGGTGGTGAAGGTGACGATTTCACCATCGATGACGAAGGGCGGGGTTGCCGGGGCGAGCTCGGCGAGTTCGGGCCATGCCGGAGTGATGTTGTTGCCGTTGCGTGAGATCAGGCGCAGGTCGCGGTCGACATAGCCGATGGCGCGAATACCGTCGAATTTCACCTCATATGCCCAGCGCTGGTCATCGCTGGGGAGGTGGCCTGCGACGGCAAGCATCGCCGCATAGTGCGGCAGCCTTGTCACTTTCGCCTCGACACCATCGCCTGACCCTTCGTCGGTGACGACAATCACTTGAATGGTACCGACTGGTCTGATCGCGGAATGGTCACCGACTGTGTCCTGCCCGAACTCGGCCTGTCGTCGTCGGTGGCTATCCGTGATGTTCCGCAGCGCCGTCCTTACCGCACGAGTGGCTCGACCAGCTGCCAACTGGCGGTCGCGCCCAATTCTCCACTGCCACACAGGAAGAGGTGCTGGATGGCATCGGGAGGTCATCGACGCGGCAGGCGGTTCCTCCACGGTGCGTTTCACCACGACGGTAGTCACAGCGGTGCGGATCTGACCCATGTTGCCTCGGCCCGAGTCGGGCAATGTGCGTTCGCCGCCGCTGGTGTTGCCGCACAAGTTTTCGCGCCTTCGCGGGCGTGGTTATCCACAGGCTCGCAGTTATCAACAGACTTTTATTTCGCCTGGTCGGCACCTCTTGCTGACCTTGTCGCGGGACTAGCGTCGCCGCCATGTCACGACATGACGAGCGCGAGCGGATTCGCCGCCGACTGACCGTGTTGACCGAGCGAGTCGGCGCCAGCCGAACGATCGGTACCGGGCGTCCGCCGTCGTCCGACCGCGTAGGTGCCGAGCTCTGTCGAAGTTCGCCCCGTTCGTCGAGGTCCGGAAAAGGATCGGTGCGCAGTAAGCCGGGGCGTGCGGTCAGCGGTGGGCGCTGGGATGACGAGCAGTTATCCACGGAAGTGGAGTCCCGCCCCGAGAATGCGTGGACCGAGGACGCCGGGGCCGACGAAGGTGAGCAGGACTGTGCGGGCCGGGCCGGCGAAGTGCGGGCACCGGGTTGGCTGGATGAACCGCGGCGTCGCTCGGCGTGGCTGGATCGGCTTGTGCCGGAACGGTTTCGCGGGACTCGGCTGGATCCGGGATGGCGGGGACTTGCGACGCTCATCGCGGTCGGACTGGCGTCGGTGGTCGTTGCGGCTGTCGTGGTGTTGCGTGAGCGGCCGGTCGCGCAGCCGGTGCCGTCGCCGTCCGCGGTGCACATCAGCGCCGACACGGTACCGGCTGGGCTGTCCACCAGCATGGCGGCATCATCCGGCGCAGCACCTTCTGCTGTGCCGATAACCGCCAGTCCCGCAATGGAATTGGTGATCAGCGTGGTCGGTCTCGTGCAGCGCGGCGGTCTGGTGCGATTGCCCGCCGGAGCCCGGGTCGCCGACGCGCTCACCGCCGCGGGCGGTGCGAAGGACGGTGCGGACCTGAGCGGACTCAACCTCGCGCAGCGCCTTCAGGACGGCGACCAGGTTGTCGTCGGTCCGAGCGGCCCGAATGGGCCGCAGCCCGGCAGCGCCACGATCAGCGCGGGCGGCCGAGCGCCAAGTGGCTCGGCATCGAATTCGGCTGCGGCACAACGCCCGTCGAGCAAGGTCGACCTCAATTCGGCAACCGAAGCCGAACTCGACGCCCTACCCGGCATCGGCCCGATCACCGCCCGTGCGATCGTCGCCTGGCGCACCACGAATGGACGATTCACCGATGTCGCCCAACTCGGCGAGGTCGACGGCATCGGCCCGGCCCGCCTCGCCCGCCTGCGCGATCTGGTGACGGTATGACCGCATTCGAGCGGATATCGGACCAGCCGGGTGATATCGATCGGCGAGCTGCCACCGACGGCGAGCCAGCGGTAGCGGCGGCACCGGTACTGGACGCGCGGTTGCTGCCTGCGGCGCTGAGTTGTTGGGGCGCAACGATTGTCGCGCTGACGGTGGGATGGACGGCCGGGCTGGTCCTGGCAGCCGCGCTGGTGCTGCTGGCTATCGGGCTCTGGGTGGTGCTATTGCGTGCGGTGGCCCATCCCAGTGAGCGGTGGCGGGTGGTCGCCGTTGCCGCGCTTGCTGCGCTGCTGCTAGGTGCCGGGTTCGCGTTGGCCGGGGCGTGGCGCGAGCATCGGGTGGCGACGCATCCGTTGCGCAACACCGCGGCTTCGGTGCGTGTGGTCGTGGTACCCATCGATGATCCGAAGCCGGTGCGGTCCAGCGCATTCGGAAATGAGCAGCGATGGACTGTTCGGGCACGGTTGCGTGAGTACCGGCAAGGCGCATCGATCGTGCGGGCGGGTGGCACCGTGGTGATTCTGGCCTCCGGCGCGGAATGGGGCGAGCTGCTGCCCGGACGAGCGGTGGAGCTTCGGGCCGAGCCGGAGCCGCCGTGGCACCGCGATCTCACCGTCGCCACGCTGCGCGCCCAGGGATCGCCGGTGGTGGTCGGCGCATTGCCCTGGTGGCAACGCGTCGCCGCCGCGGTACGCACCGACCTCGCGTCGGCGGCACGCGTGCTGCCCAAGCGACAGGCGGGGCTGTTGCCCGCGCTGGTGGTGGGGGACACCTCCGCACTATCCGACGAAGTTCGCGAGGAGTTCGAAATCGCTGGACTGGCACATATTTGCGTGGTAAGCGGGGCCAACTTCACGATCTTGTCGGCGGTTGTGCTCGGTGCGTTGCGGCTGCTCACCGTGGGCCCGCGCGCCGGTGCCGTGGTCGCGGCGGCGGCGCTGCTGATGTTCATTGTGGTGGCACGTCCGGACCCGAGTGTGCTGCGGGCAGGGGCAATGGGCGCGATCACCTTGCTCGCCTTGCTGACCGGACGCCGGAAACAAGCATTGCCCGCGCTCTGCGCGGCGGTCATCGGTCTGCTCGCGCTGTGGCCGGAACTTGCGGTGCGTGCCGGATTCGGACTGTCGGTACTGGCGACCGCCGGACTGATCCTCTTGGCGCCGAGTTGGGCGGACTGGTTGCGCGGCCGCGGCTGGTGGCGGGTGCCGGCCGAAATCGTCGCGGTATCGGCCGCCGCATTCGTCGTGACGACACCACTCGTCGTCGCGCTGACCGGACGGCTCAGCCTGGTCGCGATCCTCGCGAATATCCTGGTCGAACCGGTAATTGCACCGGTGACCGTCCTCGGGGCGATCGGCACCGTGCTCGCTGCGGCTTGGCCGCCGCTGGCTGAACTGATACTGCGCTGCGCACAACCGCCGCTGTGGTGGTTGCTGTTGGTCGCTGAACATGCGGCGAGTGTTCCGGGGGCCGAGATTTCCGTGCGCGGTGGGCTCACCGGCGGGGCTATCGCTTGTGCGGCAGTAGTTCTCATCGTGTTGGCATTGCGGTCGGCGCTGATGCGCCGCCTCGCCGCTGCCGCACTGCTCGGTGTCTCGGCGGTACTGATTCCGGTCCGCGTCTGGCACCCGGGCTGGCCACCCGCTGGGTGGGTACTGGCCGTCTGTGATGTCGGTCAGGGTGACGGACTCGTCTTATCCGTCGATGGCCACACGGCGGTGGTCATCGATGTCGGACCGGACCCACGCACCATGCGCACCTGTCTGAATCGCTTGCGCATCAACCGAATCTCACTCCTGGTGCTGACCCATCCGCACGCCGACCATATCGCCGGGTTGGCCGGTGCCTTACGAGGTCGTTCGGTCGATGCCCTGGCGGTCGGTCCCGGCGAGCTCTCCGGAACAACGGGCAATGTCGAATCTGGACGCGCGGGCGACCGTCGAACGTCGAATCCGAAGAGATCCGAGGCGGATTCAGGTGAGTCGACGGGCGCTTCCCGCGAACCGCGTTCCCCACGAAATCGGCGCGCATCGGTCAGCGGCCCGGAGCAAGTCGCCAGTCTCGCAGCACAGGCGGATATCCCGGTGCAGGAGCTGTCCTCGGGACAGGTACTGCGTTTCGGCGCTGTGGAATTGAACGTACTGGCACCGACCCCACTCGCGCACCACCCGACCGGCACGCCCAGCACCGACGATGCCAATGACCGCTCGATCGTCATCGCCGCCACTACATCCGCGGGCCGAATCCTGTTCACCGGCGATATCGAGGCCCCGGCGCAACAACAACTGCTGCACTCGGGTGCTCACCTACAGGCCGACGTGCTGAAGCTGCCACACCACGGATCCCGAACGACCACCAAGGAATTCATCGCCGCCGTCCACCCTCGACTCGCCTTGGTCAGTGTCGGTGCCGACAACACCTTCGGACATCCGAATCCGAGAGTGCTCACGGACCTGGCCGATCTGGGGGTTGCGGTCGCGCGGACCGATCAACAGGGCGATGTACTGGTCCTGGGTAAGGACGGCCAGTTGCGAACCCTGACCGTCCGCCCGACCCGACCGTCGTCGCGATAGCCCAGTGACATGCTCATGGTGAAGAGAAGTGCGGCGACTCTCCGAGCGCCCCGACCGCTTCCAGCGCGATCTACTCCATGCTCCATCCCGAGAAGCCGTCGCGTTCGACCCCAGATCGAAGACCTCGCGCAGCACGAACACCGTCCGCTCGATCGGGTGAGGGGTCTTCAGGGCGTACGAACGGGTGACAAGGGCAGAGTGCGTCGGCGGGGAGTTGATCGAGGCCACTGCGGTGGGCAACCGGTGTTCACATCGGGGCTGGCTGTGCTGGTGCCCGTGAGGGGTGTGGACCTGTCAGTGCCGAACCGTAGGATGCTCGCCGTGAGCGAGCGCAGCGAGCGAACCGAAGACACAGCCGAGCATCGCTCGGTCATGGCGGAGCCGAGCGCCGGCGTGGCGGAGTCATGAGCGAGTGCAGCGAGCGAACCAGACGCACAGCACCATCGGTTACGACGGAGCACCGCGAGGTGCGGTCGTGACCGAGCGGACTGCGGCGGTGCACCTGGTGCTCGGTGATGAAGAGCTGTTGGTGGAACGGGCCATCGCGGGGATTACGGCGCAGGTACGGACGAATGCGCCGGATCCCGATGCGGTACCCGTCGATCGGCTGCGGGCAGGGGATGCCAGCACTGCGGAACTGGCGGAGTTGTTGAGTCCTTCCCTGTTCGCCGAGGATCGGGTGATCGTGCTGGAGTCCGCGGCGGATGCGGGTAAGGATGCGGTCGCGGTGATCACCGCCGCCGCCGGCGATCCGCCCGATGGCGTGGTGCTCGTGGTGTTGCACTCCGGGGCCGGTCGGGCCAAGGCGCTGGTCCCCGCGCTGCAAAAGGCGGGTGCGCAGGTGCACGAATGCGCCAAGTTGACCAAGGCGGCCGAGCGGGTGGAATTCGTGCGCGGCGAATTCCGCAACGCCGGAGTGCGGGTGTCGAGCGAGGTCGTGCAGGTGATGTTGGAGGCGGTCGGCTCGGATCTGCGGGAATTGTCCGCCGCCTGTTCGCAATTGGTCGCCGATACCGGCGGCAAAGTCGATATCGCCGCAGTGCGCCGATACTACTCCGGCAAGGCCGAGATCTCCGGTTTCGATGTCGCCGAACTCGCGGTGGCGGGGGACCGGCCCGGTGCGATGGAGGCATTGCGCTGGGCCACCGACCGCGGCGTCCCACAGGTACTGCTCGCCGACGCACTCGCCGACTCGGTCCACACCATTGCCCGCGTCGGTTCCGCGGGCCGTGGCGACCCATTCAAGCTGGCCCAGCAATTGGGCATGCCGCCCTGGAAGGTGAAGAAGGCCCAAGCCCAAGCGCGGGGGTGGAACCAGGCCAGCATCGGCGCGGCCCTCCAAGTCGTCGCCACGCTGAATGCGGATGTCAAGGGCGGTGCCGCCGACGCCAACTACGCCTTGGAACACGCCCTCACGCGGATCCTGGACCTGCACTCCGCAAGCTGACACGGTTCCGTGGCAACAATTGCGAGCGGATTACCACCGAGCCCCGGCTGACAGCGACGAGCGCCGCGTAGCGGGATTACCGCTCAGTCGATGCCAACTTCTCATTGACCCACTTATTGATGCTCACCCCGTGCTCGGCCGCCTCCATAGCCAGTCGTCGATGCAGAGCCGGAGACATCCGCAACGCGAAGTGCCCGCTGAATTTCCGATCCGCCAGCGGTTCCGGAACTGGCTCCTGCGACTCGCGAAGGTCGGCCACCACATCGACCACCAGTTGAACGATCCCCTCGAATGCCTCTGCCATCGACTCCGCGAGCCAGGACAATGCGGGGAATTCGAGGCATCGACCGACGAACTCCTCGTCGTTTGGCGACCATTCCACCCGGAACGAATAGTGCAGATCGGGAGAGTGCTTCGTCGTCAGTTCCATCATTGTGTCTGCTCCAGCCGCTCGATCGCCGCAAGCACCCTTTCGACCTGATCGGTCTTGGCTTTACCGCCGTCTCCTCGCTGGATATTCACGCGTGGATCGCCCGCCCACGGTGTTTTGAACACCGCATGGCTGGTGCCTTCCTGGCGCGGCGTGCCGAAGTGTTCGCAGCACACCTTATGTAACTCCACCCCGATGCGGTGGTGTGAGTCGGGCTCGCACCACCGCATCAGGTGAAACTCAGTCGCGGCCTTCGATTTTCAGGTCGCCGAAGGTCACGCTGCGGGTCATCGGACGTGCCAGCATGTCGTGCGGGAAGCCGAGTTCGATCGCGCTGGCCGCTTGTAGCCGGTCCAGCTGCGCGGCATCGAATTCGACATCGAGTGCACCGAGGTTGTCCTCCAACTGGGCCGCGGTGCGCGCGCCGATAATCGGCGCCGTGACACCCGGGTTCTGCAGCGTCCAGGCCAGTGCCACCTGCGCTGGCGTCTTACCCAGTTGTGCCGCAACGTCTTTCACCGCATCGGCGATATTGAGGCCGCGTTCGGTGAGCGAGCCGTTGGCGGCTGCCACATTCTTGCGTGTGCCCTCGGGTGAGCTCTCCGCGTCGTGCGCCAGATCGGTGCGGCTGTACTTGCCGGTGAGCACGCCGCTGGCCAGCGGCGACCACGGCACCACACCGAGGCCGAGTTCCCGCGCCATCGGAATGAGATCGCGTTCGACGGTCCGTTCGATCAGGCTGTACTCGATCTGCAGCGCGATCAGCGGCGACCAGCCGCGCAGGTCGGCGATGGTCTGCATGCGGGCGATCTGCCAGGCCGGTGCGTCGGAGATGCCGACATAGAGCACCTTGCCCGCGCGGACCAGATCGTCCATGGCGCGCAGGATTTCCTCGACCGGGGTCAGGAAGTCCCAGGCGTGCAGGTACAGCAGATCGATGTAGTCGGTATTCAGCCGACGCAGGCTGGCTTCCACCGAACCGACCATGCTCTTGCGGTGATTGCCGCCGGAGTTGGGATCGGTCGGGCGGCGCAGCATCGTGTATTTCGTTGCCAGCACCAGACTTTCGCGATTGGCGGCACTGAACTCGCCGAGCAGCTGCTCGGAGGTGCCGTTGGTGTATTGGCTCGCGGTATCGATGAAGTTGCCGCCGCGCTCGACGTAGGTGTCGAAGATCTTGCGGGCCTCGTCCTTATCGGCGCCCCAACCCCAATCGGCGCCGAACGTCATAGTTCCGAGGGACAGCGGAGACACTCGAAGACCCGAGCGGCCGAGCAACCGGTAAGTATCGAGAGTGCGGGCTCCGGACATGTCGTGCTCCTGTCATTCGTATTTCGTTTCCGGTGCCATCGAGTCTGGATCGGCGCGAGACTATGGGTAAGGGAAGGTTCTTCCTGGGAAAGCCAGTCCTAGTCAGCCGTAAGATCGAGGGCGATGACCAGCACGGTGAACGCCACACAGCGGGGCGAGCTCAGGCCCGGAGGCGGTAGCTCGCGTGACCACGGCGGGCCGGGGAACTCCGCGACTTGGGCCCAAGCACTCGCGAGCTTTCTGCGCGCTCGGCGCGAGCGACTGAATCCGGGCGATCTGGGTCTACCCGCCCGCAAACAGGCTCGGCGCACCCCGGGACTGCGCCGCGAGGAAGTCGCCGAGCTGGCGGGTGTGAGCACCGACTACATCGTGCGGCTGGAACAGGGGCGCGGTCTGCGCCCATCCGCGGACGTCCTGGAGGCGCTCGCAGGCGCCCTGCGCCTGGATACCGACGAGCGCGCCTACCTCTTCGATCTGGCCCAGCAGCGCCAGCCGAATGCCGGGAAACCGAGCACCGTCCCCGCACCCGCGCTGGAGCTGCTGGTGCGCGATCTGTCGCCATTGCCCGCGATGCTGATCAATCACCGCTACGACATCCTGGCGTGGAATCTGGAAATGGCCAGGTTGATCGTCGACTTCGGCGCCCTGCCGCCGCGGCAACGCAACTCCATGTGGCTGTGCTTGTTGGATCCCGCGCTGCGCGATTTCTACTGCGACCGGGATCGGATCATTCGCGAGGGGGTGGCCGATCTGCGCGCCGCATGGGCGGCTCACCCGGACGATCAGGAGCTGGCCGATCTGGTCGCCGAGTTCACCGCACGCAGCGAGGAGTTCGCGCAGGGGTGGGCCAGGCACGACGTCAGGGTGCAGGGGCGCGGGAGCAAGCCGCTGCATCACCCGGAGGTCGGGCCGCTGGTGGTCAATTTCGAAGTACTCATGCCGCTTCAGGATCCCGACCAGCGCATCATCATCTATCGCGCGGCCGATGCGGACTCGCAGGCCGCGCTGGATCGTTTGAACGCCGACCTGGGCTGAATACTCAGCGCCCTCAGAGATCCGCACCCGCTCGGTGCGGGTGCGGATTCGCGGGGTTTCTATTCGACCGAACTGAGAACCAGCTCGGCGTCGTCTTCGGACTCCTCGTACCGGCCCTCCCACTCCTCATAGACCGGAATTTCCTCGTCCCGGGTGACGATCCACTCCAGCGAGTAGCCGCCCTCCTCATCGGGAACCATGACGTTCTCGATCTTCAGTCCGATGCCTAGGACCTCGGCTGCGCGGATGACATCCGGCAGATCTTCGGAGCGAACCGGCGTCTGATTGGCGTACACGGTAACCATGCGCCGAATCGTAGCGGGAACCTCCGACATGTGGCTGCCCGATCCGAATTCGGCTCGAGGAGTGGGATGTGGCGATGACCTGGGGATGTTGTCGCGTCGCCACTTTTCTGCCGATTTGCCAGGGCAGTCTCGATGACATGGCATCTGTCGGGACGGTTCCGCTCAACGCCCAGGGAGCGGCATCACTACCGAGGCGAAGGATTGCTGAACTATTGCTGAGGAAATATCTGAACTGCGGCTGCGGACCCGAAAAGTGATCCTCGCAATAGGCGACGCGGACGACAAAGGCCGCCGTGGTCATCGAGGCCACGGCGGCTGCGTCAACGTATGGAGGTACCGCGGGCGGCACCGGGGAGATCAGAGCTTGTTCAGCGCCAGTGCGAGGGCCGACTTCTTGTTGGCGGCCTGGTTGGCGTGAATGACGCCCTTGGACGCGGCCTTGTCCAGCTTGCGGCTAGCGAAGACCAGCTGCTGGGCAGCCTTGTCCTTGTCGCCGGCCGCGGCGGCCTCCCGGAAGCGGCGGATCTCGGTGCGCAGCTCGGACTTGACCGACTGGTTACGCTTGCGCGCCGCCTCGTTGGTACGGATCCGCTTCATCTGGGACTTGATGTTGGCCACGCCTGTTTCCTCGTGTTCCTGTCGCTGGTGGACGGTGTTGAAAAGTTCGCGAGCGCGCGTTGGCAACCGGAGTAATCAGGTAACGCGACGCCGAAGATCGAGGGTACCAGCCGGCGCGTCGCACACGAAATCTCCACCACCTGGCATGCGAAATCGCCGCCGCGCGAACGGTTCGATCAGGGCATCACCTTCTCGCTGTCCGGACAGGAGCGGCCCTTCCCACTCGATCTGGTGCGCCGGGTGATCGCGGCCGCCGACTGGACCAAGCTGGAGTCGGCGCGGGCCACGAGGCACAGCGGTTGCTCGGCCGGGCCCGCAGTGAACTCGAATTCTTGCCGCCCGGTGCGCTGCTGGAGGACCTGCAGAATCGCCTGCTTGCGCTGCAGAAGACGTGTCGCGAGGTCAGTGAGGCGATCGCACTGCAGTACTTCCATGCGGCGCCGTGGGTGGCCTGGACCGATCTGCGCAGCAGCCACGATCACCATGCGCAGATGGAGGGAGAGTTGTGAGTTGGCGGATCAGGGTGGTGCACAGCAGCGGTTATGTTTACGGCGCCCCGGTTACCCGGTCCTTCAATGAGGCTCGGCTCACTCCGCGTGCGGACAGCAGGCAGAACGTCATCCTGAATCGGGTCGAGACGGTGCCCTCTACCCGGTCCTATCGCTATACCGACTACTGGGGTACCGCGGTCACCTCTTTCGATCTGCATGCGCCGCATACCGAATTGGAGGTCACCGGATCATCGGTGGTGGAGACCGAACCGTTCGCCGGTGCGGCCGAGGAGTTGCCCTGGGAGGAGTTGCGTTCCGAATACATCAGCTGACCGTTTCGATGAAATGCTCTCGCCCACCGCCTATGTGCCGCAGGACAAGAAGCTGGCCGCGATCGCGAAGCAGCTGGCGCGCGGTGCGCCGCCCGCGAAAGCCGTGGTGCGCGCGGCCGAATGGGTACACGACGAAATGAAGTACATCGCGGGTACCACCTCGGTGCACACCTCGGTCGTACAGGCCTTCGCCGAACGTGAAGGCGTATACCAGGATTACGCGCATCTGACCCTGGTCTTATTGCGCGGCATGGGGACTCCGAGCCGCTATGTCTCCGGATATCTGCACCCGAATCCGGCCGCCGAGATCAATGTGACGGTCGCGGGCAGTCGCACGCCTGGATCGAGGCCTGGACCGGCGCGTGGTGGGGTTACGACCCGACCAACGATATCGCCATCAACGAACAGCACATATCCGTCGGCGTCGGCCGCGATTACGCCGATGTGTCGCCGCTGAAGGGCATCTTCTCCGGCGGCGGCTCGACCGATCTGGAGATCGTCGTCGAGATCACCCGGCTCGCCTAGCTGCCCAGTCCAGCGTTGACGGTCGGTTGCGGAAGCGTTGTAGTGCTCACCCGTCTCGCGTAACGTCATTTTTCACATCAGCCGTGATTTCGTAGCAGGTCCTAGGCCGAACCCCGTGCACACGGGGGAAGATCCTCTCGGAAGGTGGCGCGTATGTCTCCCACTGCTCAGGAAGTCGTCGAGGAAGTCACTGAACTGGAGCCGACACCGGAGCCCAAGAAGTGGGCGGCCGAGGCGCTCGGCACATTCGTTCTGGTGATCAGCGGTGTCGGCACCGCGGTGCTGGCCGGTGAACGCGTCGGTCCGCTCGGTACTGCTCTGGCCTTCGGCTTTTCGCTGCTGTTCCTGGTCTACGCGATCGGGCCGATCTCCGGCTGCCATGTGAATCCGGCGGTGACCCTCGGGCAGCTGCTGCTCGGCAGATTGTCGGCGATCTCGGCGGTCGGCTATGTGATCGCGCAGCTGATCGGTGCATTCCTGGCCGGGCTCATTCTGTTCGCGATCGCGAAGAATCTGCCGTCCTACGACCGCGCGGTCAACGGGCTCGGCGCGAACGGCTGGGGTAAACACAGCCCATCCGCGGTGCGCGGTCCACTGGGGCAAGTGGTGATCCAGAACGGATACGGCCTGTCCGCGACGATCATCGTCGAGGTCATGTTGACGGCGCTGCTGGTCTTCGTGGTGCTGGCCTCCACCGACCAGATCTCCGATATTCCGCTGGCCGGCCTGTCGATCGGCGTCACGTTCGCGGTCATCCACCTGATCTCGATCCCGGTGGACAACACCTCGGTGAATCCGGCCCGCAGCCTCGCCGTCGCCTTCTATCAGGACGGTGCTGGCCCCCAGGTCTGGGCCTTCGTGGTGTTCCCGCTCATCGGCGGCGTACTCGGCGCGCTGATCTACGGCCTGCTGTTCGGCCGCTCCCGCGAAATGGTGTCTTGACCGCACCCGCGCGCCTTCAGGCCGACCGGTGAGTGCCGCGAGACTCGCGTTGCGGGCCAGCGGGTCGATGTCGGTTGAGCCAGCCCGTACCCGGCGAGTTACCCAGGTGCTTGCGAGATCAGCTGCTTCGTCGCTACTTCCCGGCCACCGCGGCCCGGATCCCCGTCAGCGCCAGGCGTATTCGGCACACAAGCGGTGGGCAACCAGGTCGAAGGTCTTGCGCGTCAGGATCGCGCCTTCGCGGCGGATGCCGTCCTCCGGGACGTCCAGTACCCGATCGAGGCGGACCCAGCTCGGCCTGCCCTCGTGATCCCAACTGCCGCTGCCGATTCCGACCCAGTCACGGTCGTGCGCGCGTTTCGGATTCGAAGACAGCATCAGCCCGAGCAGGGTCCTGCGGTCGCGGCCGACGACGAGCACCGGGCGGTCCTTGCCGTTGTTCGGATCCTCCTCATAGGGCACCCAGGTCCACACGATCTCGCCCGGATCGGCGCGACCGTCCAGCTGCGGGCAATAGACGATCTGCCTGGCCCGCTCGGCGGTCGGCACCGGGGTCGAGGCCGTGGGCCGGATCGCGACCGCGGGCGCCTTCCGTGTCGCGAGTGACCCGACCGCGCGCTCGAGCAGCGATGAGCGCTGCAACTTGCCTACCAGCTTCGGCGCCTGTTGCTTGACGATCTTGGGCCCCTGCTGCTTCGCGATGAGGCCTAGCTGCTTGCCGATCGTGTTCCAAGTTCGGGCCATCCTTGGATGGTAACGGCGCTATCTCGTCCTTATCGGCACTGCCTACCGCCCGGTAGCGTTGCGCGTTCGCGGTCGGCGGCCGTGCGCACGGCGAGGTGCCCGCATCATGCGCCGGTGTGCTGCTGTGTCCGTGTCGAAAATGGTTGCAGTACTGGATATCTGCTGGCAGATACGGTATCGAGGTCGCGATCGGCGCCGATCCGCGCGACCGAGTCCAGCATGCGCCGCAGCCGACCCTGGAACTCGGCAGCGTCCCGCGCGCCGTACCAGACCAGCGGATCGGTGAGCGCCGCGGCCGGAAACTGTTCCTCGACAATGGCATCGATGGCGGGCGCGTCCGGTGTGATCGCCCGGACCACCACGTTCTGGGTATAGCCGAAGGTCGACTGCGTCTCGATGGCCACCGCGGTATGCCGCCCCTGCCAGTCGCGCAGCCACTGTTCCTGCGTGAGTTCGACGGGTTTGCGCAGGAAGGCGAGGTTGCCGAAGCCCTCGGTGCGGGTCGGGACCGAATCGTCCAGCCGCAATGGCACCGACTCGGTCACCAGATAGCCGTGTACCGCGGTGGCGAATTCGGCGAGGATATCCGCCGCGGCCGTGGCATCGGGACCATAGCTCTGCTCGACCCAGACCGTAACCGCCGCGGCGATCGGCGGGTCCAGCGTGACCATTCGCATCAGTGCGGCCTGGACCGCCGCATCACGGATATAGACGGTGACACCCGCCACCCCGAGGTCGACCAGGCGTGCGGCCACGGTAGTGCGCAGCGATTCGCACCACGACTCGGTCGCATCGGCATCGGATCGGCGCAGGACGAAGACCAATTTCTCCACCCGCCGAAAATACGGCGGATTCTTCGTTAGAGTCGGGCAATTCGTCGCGGGAGAAGGACCCAGTTGTGCAGCCGCAGGTTTTTCCGGGAATCTACACCGACGATCACGGCACCGAGCGCGTCATGTGGCGGATCGGGCCATCGCGGCACTGGGGTCCGAACCGGTTCGATATCCGCACGGTGATCCGCGGTGTTCCGGTGGCGGGTCCGGACTTCGACACGCTCGGTCCCCATGACAAGGTCGCGGCCCTGCGGGTCGGACTTCCCGTCGACCAGTGGGATGCCATCTCGGGCTGTGCGTTCTCCGGCGAACTGCCCTGCACCGTGCAAGTGCGCGAGCAGCGGCAACCAGGTGTGATCCACTTCCGGCTGACCCTGCTGCCCGGCGGGGCAGGGGAGTCGCTTGATCTCGCCATCGACATCGACGGGCCGACCTACCACGGCGCCGACCGATACTTCGAGGACGCGTTGTTCCGGCTCGGACAACAGTTCCCGGACGACATCCGCCTGCTCTCCTGCATAACGTGCCTGTTCTCCGACTACTCGCCGTACGGCCACGGCATCACCGGCATGTGGTGTCATCGCGATGCCAAGGACAAATATCTCGCGGTCCGCACCAAGGACGACTATTTCGAGGTGCCGGTGACCGAGCAGGTACCCGAGACCTACCTGTGCGCCGACTACGCGCACCGCATCCCCGGCACCGGCTATCGCGGCTGAAAAGTGGTACGGAACCCAGAACGGTGAACCGCTGACAGCGTCTCTACCTCGCGCATGGGACGATAGATGGCAGTTTGCCGATACCCATGAGGAGTGGAGTGCCCGCCAGCTTCGCCGACACGACGTTCACCGATCCCGCCCGGATCCGGAACTTCTGCATCATCGCGCATATCGACCACGGTAAGTCGACGCTGGCCGACCGTATGCTGCAGCTCACCGGTGTGGTCGAGGAGCGGGCGATGCGCGCCCAGTACCTGGACCGAATGGATATCGAGCGGGAACGCGGCATCACCATCAAGGCCCAGAATGTGCGACTGCCCTGGCAGGTCGACGGCACCGACTATGTGTTGCATCTGATCGATACGCCCGGCCACGTCGACTTCACCTACGAAGTGTCGCGTGCACTCGAGGCGTGTGAGGGTGCGGTGCTGCTGGTCGACGCGGCGCAGGGCATCGAGGCCCAGACGCTGGCGAATCTGTACCTGGCGCTGGACAAGGATCTGACGATCATTCCGGTGCTGAACAAGATCGACCTGCCCGCCGCCGATCCGGACCGCTACGCCGCCGAGATCGCCCATATCGTCGGCTGCGAACCCGATGACGTGCTGCGGGTATCGGGTAAGACTGGTGTCGGCGTGGTGGAGCTGCTGAACGAGGTCATCAAGCAGGTGCCCCCGCCGGTCGGCGATCCGGAAGCACCCGCGCGCGCCATGATCTTCGACTCGGTCTACGACACCTATCGCGGCGTGGTCACCTATGTCCGTGTGGTGGACGGCAAGATCATTCCGCGCGAGAAGATCAAGATGATGTCCACCGGCGCGACCCACGAGTTGCTCGAGGTCGGCATCGTCTCGCCGGAGCCCAAGCCTACCCAGGGCCTCGGCGTCGGTGAGGTCGGTTATCTGATCACCGGCGTGAAGGATGTGCGCCAGTCGAAGGTCGGCGATACCGTGACCTCTGCGCGCGGCGGTGCGAGCGAACCGCTCACCGGATATCGCGAGCCGCGCCCGATGGTGTACTCCGGTTTGTACCCGGTCGACGGCTCGGACTATCCGGACCTGCGCGACGCACTCGACAAGCTCCAACTCAACGATGCCGCGCTGACCTATGAGCCGGAAACCTCGGTGGCGCTCGGCTTCGGGTTCCGCTGTGGCTTCCTCGGCCTGCTGCACATGGAGATCACCCGGGAGCGGCTGCAGCGCGAATTCGATCTGGACCTGATCTCGACCGCGCCGAACGTGGTCTACGCGGTGCAGATGGAGGACGGCGCCGAACATGTCGTCACCAATCCGTCGTACTGGCCCGAGGGCAAGGTCCGGCACGTGTACGAGCCGGTGGTCAAGTGCACCATCATCTCGCCGAGTGAATTCATCGGCTCGATCATGGAGCTGTGCCAGGCCCGGCGCGGTGAACTCGGCGGCATGGACTATCTGTCCGAGACCCGGGTCGAGCTGCGCTACACCATGCCGATGGCCGAGATCATCTTCGACTTCTTCGATTCGCTGAAGTCGCGCACCCGCGGTTATGCCAGCCTCGATTACGAGGAGTCGGGCGTGCAGGAATCGGCGCTGGTCAAGGTGGATATCCTGCTGCAGGGCG
Organism: Nocardia sp. NPDC051990; assembly: GCF_040680755.1. Classification (NCBI taxonomy): domain Bacteria; kingdom Bacillati; phylum Actinomycetota; class Actinomycetes; order Mycobacteriales; family Nocardiaceae; genus Nocardia; species Nocardia sp. NPDC051990. The sequence continues at coordinate 176,892 of NZ_JBFAXH010000008.1, forward strand.
AGGCTGTGGACGCCTTCAGCGCGATCGTGCACCGGGACGCCGCGCAGACCTATGGCCACAAGATGACCACGAAACTGCGCGAACTCATTCCACGCCAGCAGTTCGAGGTACCCATTCAGGCTGCCATCGGCTCGAAGATCATTGCCCGCGAGAACATCCGTGCCATCCGCAAGGATGTGCTCGCCAAGTGCTACGGCGGTGACATCAGCCGTAAGCGCAAACTGCTGGAGAAGCAGAAGGAGGGCAAGAAGCGCATGAAGACCATCGGTCGCGTGGACGTCCCGCAGGAAGCCTTCGTGGCCGCGCTCTCCTCCGACGCCGCCGCCGACAAACCCAAAGGCCAGAAGTAGGCCGACCGGGCGCACGGTCCGTGGAGGCTGTTGTCGTGTGTCCACCGGTCGAGATGCACCGCGACGACCATGCGAAGGTTGGCGGAGGCGGGCGATGTCAGCGACATATCAGGAGCCGTTCCTGACTTCTGAGTTCGAGTCCATAGCGCGCTAGCGCCCTGATTCGGCACGCGCAGACCGCGGCGAAACTGTCCGGCGTTGGCGAGTGCGCGATCGGTGGCGCCATGTGCGGCCCCGAGTCGCGCGAGCTTGTGGGTGATGGCATCGGAAAGTTCTTCCGCCTCACGGGCTCCGCGGCCGCTCGGTGGCGGGAGTTGCTCGAGGGTATCGATGCCGTGGGTCGCAGTGGCCAGTCTGCGCAGGGGCGGATGCCCGAATCCACCAGCGCGCGATCGGTGCGAGATGGGGGAAGTCCTGGATGTACGGGGGCGCCGGGACTTCTACCCTCGGGTGATGCGAGTGTTGCGGGTGACGGGTTTGGTGCTGGCGGCGGGGCTGGTGGCCGCGCTGGCCGGGGGATGCGGTACGGAGTCGGGGGCGAAGGGCAGCGGCGCGGCGCAACCCATTGCGTGGCAGGCGTGCCCGGACAACATAGGGGCGGCCGTTCAATGTGCGGATATCGAGGTGCCGCTGGACTGGCGCAAACCGGAAGGCGAGAAGATCACCGTCGGAATCGGCAGACTGCCTGCGGCCGATCCCGCGCGTCGGATCGGCTCGCTGATCTTCGATCCGGGCGGGCCTGGTGGATCAGGCGTCGGGATGATCGCGGGTGCGGCGGCCTACCCCGGCCTGTTCCCGGCCGAACTGCACGCGCGGTTCGACCTGATCGGCTTCGACCCGCGCGGCATCGGGACCAGCAAGCCCGCCATGCGCTGCGATCCGGAACTGGCCAACCGGCGGCCCGATGTCTTCGTCGCTGATCAGGCCGCCTTCGATGCGCTGGTCGAATCCAATAAGGCATTCGGTGCGAGCTGTCGACGCCTGACCGGGCCGCTGCTCGACCACATGGATACCGTGGCCGTGGCTCGCGACCTCGACGTGGTGCGCCAGCGCCTCGGCGGCGAGCCGCTGAACTACGTGGGGGTGTCCTACGGCTCGGAGATCGGATTGGAATACGCGCGCCTGTTCCCGAACGGCAGCCGAGCGCTGGTTCTCGATGGGGCATTGGACCATTCGCTCCCGCCGAGCGCCACGCACGTCTACGAGGCCACGGCCTTCGAGAACGGCCTGGGTCGCTTCGCGGCCTGGTGCCGCGAGTCCGCCGACTGCGCGTTGCGCGGTGACGATGCCAGCGCCGTCGTCCGCGACCTGGTGGCTCGCACGCGGCAGGCCCCGCTACCTGCACCCACGTGCGCGATCTCGAAACAGTGCGCACCGCAGGTCCGGACTGGTGACCTGCTTGCGGGCATTCAAGGGAGCCTGCTGTTCAAATCCGCAGTGGGCCCGGTCGCCGGGTGGGTGGGTCTGGCCACGGCCCTGGACCATGCCCGTGCCGGCGACGCCAGCGATCTGTCACCCCCCGTCCTCACCGACACCAAGACCGCCGGATTGGGTGTCGCATGTGCCGAATACCGCGCCGACTTCACCACTTACGCGGCCCTGAAAACCCAGCAGATCCTGGCCGCCGCCATCGCCCCCACCACCCTCGGCGGCACCGAATCCTATAGCTACCTCGCCCACTGCCTCGGCTGGCCCGCTGAATTCACCAACCCGCCGCACACGGCTACCGCCAAACCCACCATCACCCCCCTCATCGTGAACTCGACCCACGACCCGTCGACCCCCTACGGCTGGGCCCAACTGATGTCCACGCAGATTCCGAACGCGGTCCTGCTGACCCGCGAGGGCGACGGCCACACCTCCTTCTTCCTCCCCGGCCGCACCCGTGAAGCCATCATCGAATACCTGATCGACGGTACGGTTCCCGCACCGGGGACGGTGCTGACCGACTGAGGTCGGCTCGCGGGTGAGCGACACCGCACGTGATGCTCCGGGATGACGCGGAGGTGCAGGCGTACATCGACCCGCGATGCGGTCCGGTGCGGTGGACTCGGGTGCGGCGAGGAGCGGTGCGATGGGTGCGATCGCCGCGGCGAGGGGGTGCGAATCCGCTGGTCGGGGGCGCCTGTCGTCCGGGTCGCCGTGGTACGTGACCGCAGCTGAGGGTGCTATCGGTAGTGATGCCGGGTCCAAAGAGGTGCCACCGATAGATCACCCCTACCAGGGGATGTGCCGAACTTCGTTGGATTACTGCCGAAACCCCGATTTCTCGCAGATGCTCCGCAACCCCCGACCAGTTGGCCGCTATTTCACCTGACCGTGATCACGGCTGGCCGGTGGCGAGCGCCTGTACGGCGCCGAGGAACTCCGGGCCGCCCACGACGTATCCGCCGACGGTTCCACCGATCAGCACACCAACGGGGATGCTGATCCCCCATATCAGGGGCATACACGCCCCGAGGATGCCGCCGACGATGGCACCGCCGACGACGCCGGGCAGGTTCTTGTTGATCTGCTCCTTGAGCCGGTCGTAGGAGCTGATATCCCTCAGTTGCGCAATATCTTCTGCCGTCGGGGTCGGTGTCAGCGTCAGGGTGCGGCCGTCCGCACCGATGTGCTGCGCAATCGCGATTGAACGCCCGTCGATGGCATACCATTGCGGCACTTCGGTCACCGCGGCTCCGTCGCCGGACTCGAGCACCACCGCACCGTTCTGCGCGATCTCGAACTTGCCATTCTCGACGGTGGCGGTAACGACCCTGTCGACTGGCGAAACGGTGATCTGGTAGTTGATTCCATGATCCACACCGGAAGTCGTGTCGCCCGCAGTGGGCTGCTCCGTTACGGCCAGCTCTGCATGGGCGGTTGCCGCAGTGATACCCACGGCCGAGATGGCCATGAAAACGGCAGCAGTGATTTTCTCGAACTTCATTCTTCGAATCCCTCCACTCAACTGCCCCTGATGGGCGGACCGAGTCAGACCTTAGGCGTCGAATTCAATGGTGTGTGGTACGCCACACGCAGTTCGAAGTCACTGCACTCCTGTTTCCCAGGTGACCGGCTGGAGAGCAGTACTCCACGGAGGCAGTGCGACAGCCCTGCCCCTGCGTAATCCCGCGGGTCGGGCTCGTCGTCGGCTTCGTCGCCGTGTCTGGGCTAGGCGTCGCGGCTGGTGTCGGGTTCGCGGGGACGAAGACAGCCGTGTCAGTGGTATTCCCGCTGCCGCGGTCCGTAATAGCGGAGGACCACGACTATGCTGGGGCGCCGAACAACCGTCGAAATTGTTCAGACCCATTGCACGTCTGTCTATTTCAGGCAAGGCGGCAAGCGCAGGAGGGGAGATCGTGCGGGTCATGCAGACGTTGGGCAAGTGGGATACCGATGGTGCGCCAGTACAGCACTGGTGCTGGGCATCGTGGCGCCGGTACTGATCGTGACCGCGTGCGCGGCTGACAAGCAGAATTCCGACACGACACGCGCTGGCACTGCGACGGCCACCTCGATCAGCGTCTCGAGGACGACGCCGCCGACCACCACCGCCGCACCGGGCAATCGCGGTGAGACCCAAGGCAATCAAGGCAGTGGGGGTGGAACAGCCGCAGGGCAGACGGCCGCCGGTCAGCCCGTCACCGACCCTTTCTGGACGAGGCGCTGGTCTCGTCGGCACGGTTTCGAGCGAGCCGCCGCGTCGCGCGGGTTCGGAACGCTCGAGCGGGTCGAATGGCAACGCTTGCCACCGGTTTGAGGTGCCCACAAGAACAAGGGCTTCCGTTCTGTGTTCTCCGATGGCAAGGTTGTGTTGCTTGTCGCAGTCGTATTCCTTGCGGACCTGCCGAATGTGACAGTTGGGTTCTCCGGAATATGGTTGGGTAATCTTGACTCGGTCTGCCCGGCGTGGTGAGGATGCTGGAAACCTGAGAGTGGAGCTTGCATGACGAGTGACCTGCCCTTCGATGGCAATGCCACCGGAGCTGACGACCGTGCGGGCGATACGGCCTATCGCGTCGCCACCGGCGTCGCGCGGGTAGCGAGGGCGGGCGCCTACGTCACCGGCGGCGCGCTGGTCGCCAGTGGCGGTACGGCCCCAGCCCATCCTGGTGGGCAACGGCTCGACAGCTGGACTTCGGCCTACACTCGCGACCCCGATCCCGGCGCACCGAGCCCGGTGGTCACCTTCCCGGATCCGGATCCGAATTCGGTACCGCCCGCCCCACTGCATTCGTCGACGCCGACCCCGCGCGATGTCAGCGTCAACGCACCATTCAACACCCAGAATGTGCCCAATTCCGGCGTGTACGTCGGGCCGGCACCGCAGCAGCATGCACCACAGGCGTGGCAGAACACCGGGTACGGCAACAGTTATCAGCCCGGAATCGCCCTCGGTGCCGAGGGTGAACGCTCCGGACTCGATCTGCATAGCGGGGCACCGCAGTCCGGCCTCGATCTCGGCACCGCGCACGTGCCAGGCGGCTTCGGTAACCTGCCCGGATTCGACTTCGGTCACGGCGGCCACGGTTTCGACCTCCCCAACCCGAGCGCCTTCCTCGCTCCGGGTTCGAATCCGTTTGCCCTGCCTCGCGTTCCGGCGTCGGGGAAGGCCGACAACTCGGCGATCAGCGAGTCGGTGAGCAACGACGGCGAAAGCACCGACGACGGCGATGCGGTCGCGAGCCCCGTTCCGTTTTACGGCGGCAATATGTTTCACAGCGGCGCGACCGGGGGCAGCGGTGAGCTGTTCCACGGCGCCGATATGTTCCACGGTGTCGGCAATCCGGATGCCTTCGGCGTATTCATCAATGCGGGAGCCGGTTTCAGTGTGCATACCGAGCTCGGCGTGGACTTCAGTATCGGTCCTAACGGGATATACCTGGCCACGCAGTCCAAGGTCGAGGTCGAGGGTGCGCTGAAGGTCGAGGCCGGCGTGGATCGGGTCGGTGACAATATCGACAGGTTCTCCGATTGGCTCGGCCGAACTCCCAGCGGCACCGGACGTTCCGGCCTCGACAATTCCGGTGCGCACGGCACGGCCAACCCGGTCGGCACCCAGCCCGTTGGCGGATCCGTCCCCCAGTACTCGGCCGTGCAGCCCGTTGCAGTGCAGCCGTTCGCGGCGCCGCTGCCCGCTCCGATCGCACCGGCCGTCGCGCCCGCACCGGTGGCCTCAGCGGCCGTCGCGCCCGCGGCGGTCGCCGCGCCGGTTGCGGCTACCCCGCTGCAGACCACGATTCAGCCGGATGTGGCGAGCACACCGGTCGCCAATGTCCTTGTCGCGCCATCGGGTCCGTCACCACTGACCGCGCCCGCCGCGGCGGTGCCCGCCCTGTTCGAGCCGCGGCCGGTGCCGGCGAAGCATCCGATCGCGGTCGAAGATTCGCATCCGACCACCACACCGTTGACCAACATCCCGACCACCATCACCAAGACGGTGCCGGTTCCGGTCATCCCTGGCGACAACACCGCCGGGCATCCGACCACGCTGCCCGATACGGGCAGCGTCATACCCGGCACCAGCACACTGCCGGGCACGGATATCACCGGGACGACGAAGATCCCCACCGCGACCCACGCGCCGACCACGCAGGCTCCCAGCACGAACGCGCCGTCCCACACCGCGATGCCGACGACACCGGACGACGACGATGTGACGATCCCGAGCACCGGCAACGGTGGCGGACCCAGTACCGGTCACAGCGGCGGAATCACCCCGAGCACGGTCAACGGCGGCACGGGCGGCACGCACACCACCTACCCAACAGCCGACGCCCCGACCGTGGACGTGCCGACCGTATCGCTGCCGACAGTCACTCATTCCGTGCCGACGGTCGCGCCGACTGTGGATATCAGTATCCCGACCGCGAATTCCCCCGCACCGATCCCGACTCAGCAGCCGCATGTGCCAGCGCCGACCATGCCCGCACCGATCACCCCGATGAAACCGCCGCTCCACCCGATCGCCGCGGAAATCGGCGATCCGGCCGATTTCGGGCACCCGGTATACGAGCCCGATCACACGACATCGACCCTCATGGCCGCCGGGCTGTCCACCCCGCTGCTGCCCGATCCGGGTCTGGACGACGGCCATCACCTGGTGGCGGGCCTGGATATCACCCTGATCTAGGAGCCGCACGGGGGTCGCGCGCACCCGGCGCGCTGGCGCGTGTCATCGTCGAATGCGATATCCGTACGACAGTGAGGAGGAGCGGTTGTCTGCCGCAGTGGGGCTGGAGGCCGCCACGGTGAAACATCCGGAGGCGATGGCGCCAGTCATCGGAATCCTCGATCGACTGCAGGAGATGACCCGCTCCGCGGGCCGACAAGACCTGGGCGGCCGGCTGAGCATGGTCCGGGCCAGGGTCGGTGATACCCGGCTGCGCCTAGTGGTCGTCGGCGCTGCGAAGAACGGCATGAGCACCCTGGTCAACGGTCTGATCGGGGCGCGGGTCAGTGCTACCGAGAGTGCGCTGAGTGTGCCGGTGATCGCCGAGTACGGACCGGAGCCGACCGCCGAGCTGGTGAAATCGCTGGGCGCGGGCCGGATCGAGCGCCAGCCCGTCGATCCGCTCGACCCCGAGCCCGCGCTGGCCGCCGACGGGGTGATCCGCGCCGAATTCACCGAGCCGAGCCCGCTGCTGGCCGAGGGACTCGTGCTGATGGACGCACCCGGAGGCGACGGCGAGGATCACACCACCTGGTCGATGATCGCCGCCGCGGATGCCGTGCTCTACGTCGGTGACGCAGGCACCGAGTTCAGCGCGGAGCAGATCGCCTATCTCGCGCGCATCCAGCAGATCTGTCCGACGGTCATCTGCGCGCTGAACAAGATCGACCTGCATCCGCATTGGCAGCACACCCAGCAGCGCAATCGTGAGCTATTGGATGCCGCGGGCCTCGGCTTCGCGGTGGCGCCGGTCTCCGCGCTGCTGCACCTGCAGGCGGGCAATTACCAGCGCGATATCGAATCCGGTGTGCCCCAACTGGTCGACCATCTACGCGACTACCTGCTGGCTAGGGCCGACAGCCTGGTGCTGGAAGCCGCGGCCAATGACATCCGGCTGGTCGCCGACCACCTCGCCGTGACCCTGCGGACCGAGGCCGAGGCGCTACGCGATCCGCGCCGCCGGGTGGAGATCACCGAACAACTGGTCGCCGCTCGCGATCAGGCCGATCAGCTGCGGCAGCGCTCGGCCAACTGGCAGGTCACCCTCGGTGACGGCAGCACCGAGCTGATGGCCGATATCGAACACGACCTGCGGCACCGGCTGCGCAGTCTGGTGCGCGATGCCGAGGCCGATATAGCCAAGACCGATCCGGCTCGCCACTGGCAGGATTTCGGCGCGGATCTGGACGCGCGTGTCTGCGAGGCTGTTGAAGAGAATTTCATGGTCGCCCATTACCGGGCGGTGGAATTGTCCGAACAGGTGGCCGCCAAATTCCCCGCTGATCACCGCACCCCGCCGCTACCGGACCTACGCCTGGAAAATCCGGGTGAAGTGCTCGACCAGGTCGCGCCGCTGGATCCGCTGAGCAGCGCGAAAGCCGGTGTGCTCGGTCAATTCCTGACCGTTATGCGCGGGTCCTACGGCGGTCTGCTGATGGTCGGTGTGCTCACCAGTCTGCTGAAAATGCCACTGGTGAACTGGTATTCGGCCGCCGCCGCGTTGCTGCTCGGCGCCAATGCGCTGTGGGACGATCGCAAGGCGCGTAAGCAGCGCCGTCAGGCCGAGGCCAAGGTTTCGGTGGCCAGATTGATGGACGATGTGATCTTCCAGGTCGGTAAGGAATCGCGAAATCGGTTGCGCGCCATGCAGCGCGCGTTGCGCGATCACTTCACCGATGTCGCCACCGATGTACTCCGCGCCGCCGACGAACGGTTGCGCGTCGCGGAGGTGGCCTATGGGAGATACGGCGATCACCGTGAGGAACGCATTGCCGATCTGGACGTGCAACTAGGCAGGTTGCGCGGGTTGCGCGCCGAGGCCGATGGGATCAGCGCTGTCGCGTAGGCCGGACCCGGCGCTGCCGCGTAGGCAGGCCCCAGTGCCGGCGCGTAGACGGGACGGCTGTGCTCGTCTGTCAGGCCGGAACGCTTGTCGGCGTATGCGCCGGCAGGAACCTGCCGGAGTTGTGTGACTGCTCGGCCCTGATCACATGCGTCACCGCATTGATCAGCGCCAGATGGGTGAATGCCTGCGGGAAGTTGCCGAGATGACGTCCACTGCGCGAATCGATCTCCTCGGCGTAGAGCCGCAGCGGACTCGCATAGCCGAGCAGCCGCTCGCACAGATGCCGGGCCCGCTGCAGTTCGCCGATCTCCACCAGCGCGGAGACCAACCAGAACGAGCAGATGGTGAAGGTGCCCTCCGTGCCGGTCAAACCGTCATCGGTGGTTTCGGTCCGGTAGCGCAGCACCAGACCGTTCTCGGTGAGCCGGTCGGCGATCGAGAGCACGGTCGCGCGCACCCGATGGTCGGTGGGCGGCAGGAAGCGGTTCAGCACCACCAGCAGCAGTGACGCGTCCAGGGTGTCGCCGCCGTAGGTCTGGGTGAAGACGCCGTCGGCATTCACGCCGTTGGTGAGGATATCGGCCTTGATCTGGTCGGCGACGGTGTACCACTCGGTGGCCCGCTCGTATTCACCGTGCAGTTCGGCCAGTTTCGCGCCGCGGTCCAGCGCCAGCCAGCACATCACCTTCGACGAGGTGAAATGCTGTGGCTCACCGCGGACCTCCCAGATGCCGCGGTCGGGCTCCTGCCAGTGCGCAATGGCCGCCTCGACCTGGCGCTCCAGTAGCGGCCACAGCGACTCCGGCACCTGTTGGCGGGATTTCACGTGCAGGTACACCGCGTCGAGCATGGTGCCCCAGATATCGTGCTGGTCCTGGTTGTACGCGCCGTTGCCGATGCGTACGGGTTTGGCGCCGTCGTAGCCGGTCAGGTTGTCGAGCGTGCTCTCGGTGAGGTCGCGTTCGCCGCCGATACCGTAGAGCACCTGCAGCGGAACGGTTTCGCCGTTGTCGCCGGTGGTGGCGTCGTTGAGGAAGGCGAAGAAGTCGTTGGCCTCGCGGTCGAGGCCAAGGGTGTACAGGCCCCACAGCGCGAAACTGGAATCACGCACCCAGGTATAGCGGTAGTCCCAGTTGCGTTGGCCGCCAGGGGTTTCCGGCAGCGAGGTGGTCGCGGCGGCCATCAGCGCACCGGTCGGCGCGTAGGTGAGTCCCTTCAGCGTGAGCGCACTGCGCTGCAAGTAGTTGCGCCACGGATGATCCGGGAAATCGCCGAGAGTGATCCACTCCCGCCAGCATTCGGTGGTCTGCCACATCTTCTGCGCCGCCTCCTCGAAGGTGCGCGGCGCGGGCAGCTCCGACCAGGTCAGCGCGACGAATACCTCGTCGCCCTCTTTCATCCTGGTCCTGGCGCGGGCCTCGCGGCCCTCGAGTCCCAATCGCAGGTCGGTGGTCAGCACCAGCGTCGGGCCCACCGTCGGATCGGTGGTGCGCACCGCGGTGGCCTCCTCGTACACCTTGCCGGTGTACTCCCAGCGGGCCGGGGCGCGATGGTAATCGAAGGCGGGTTCGCAGCTCATCTCCAGCTCGACCGTGCCGTTCACGCACTTCACCGTGCGCAACAGCACGTGCTCGGCATCCCAATCCATCGGCGTGCGGCGATGGGTCTTGCTGCGCTGATCGTTATTGTGCCAGGGACCGAGTACCAGCGCGTCGCGCACGATCAGCCAGCCGGTCTCGGACTGCCAGGTGGTCTCCAGGATCATGCCGCCGGGCAGATACCGCCGCGCCGCGGGCACATTGACCCCATACGGGCCGATCCGGAAATGCCCGGCGCTGCGATCGAGCATCGCGCCGAAGATGCTCGGCGAATCGGGGCGCGGCACGCACATCCACTCGACACCGCCATTGCTGGCGATCAGACAGCTGGTCTCACAGTCGGACAGGAACGCGTAATCGTCGATCGGCGGATAGGTGGCGTGCTGGCGCACCTCACCCAGCTGGCTGAGGGCGGGCACGTCGGCAGGCTCGTCAACGGTCAGTTCATCGGAAGGCGCCATACCTCATCTTCGGTCCGTCCGCGTTCGCCGTCCACCGCCCGCGCCGAAACCCCCGATCACCGCGCCCTGACCATAGCGAAACGTGCCACGTGAACTCAGCCGAGACGGATCTCTGTCTGACGAGCGAGGAGTTCGACGAAGTCGCGAGTCTCGACGACCTGGACGCGAGACAGCAGGGGGCCGCGAACCCGCCACGCCCGCGCGGCCAAAAACACAGCACCCGCCGCGCCGCAGGCGCGGCCATCGAACACAGCTAGGCTGGTGCCGTGCAGCAGATTGCAGGGTGGTGGGACGGCTTCGAGCTGTGGGCCGCGGGATTGCCGTTTATCCCGCAGTTCATCGTGGTGTTGGTCGGCATGGTTCCGGTCAGCTTCGCCATCGCCTACCTGCTGGACCGGCTGCTGCGGATCTCGCTGCAACTGCTCGGCCGTAATCGCATGCCCGCGACGACACTCACCGTCGAAGATGTCGTGGCCCCCGAGCCGACTCTGCCCGAGCCGGTCGCGGTGCGCGAGACCGCGCAGAGCGGGGCGCGTTGATGCCGCGCTCCCGCGTTCAGCTCGCCTTGATCGCCCTGCTCGTGCTCGTGGTCATCGCCTGGCTCATTACTCGTTAGCTTCGTCGCGGTCCGCGCCGGTGCGCCAGTCGTTGAACCGCTTGCCGATTTTGGAGACGGTTTCGCCGACCTCATGGCCGACCGTGCTCACCGCGGATCCGACATCGTGCCCGAGGTTGCGTACGGTGCGGATCAGCGGATCGTCCGACTGGTCGAAGTTCTGCCGATAGGTGCGTGCGGCCTCTTTGATCTCATCGCTGATCTTGGCGTTCTTATCGTGTGCGCGGCGCGGATAGTCCCCGCCGAGGATGCGGTTGTAGTCGCCGCACTGGATCCAGCGGCGCAACTCCGCGGCCCGCAGCACCGAGAACGGATGGCTCTGCAGTTCCAGATTGAGCAGCTTCAGCACACCGTCGCGTAGATCGCCGGAGCGCTCGTAGTCATCGGCCTGCTGCAGGAACGCGCCGTGGTTCATCTCCTTGATCCAGGTGCCGCCCGCGGTCTTCATATGCACCCGCACCGACGCCTCGACATCCTGACCGCACAGCAGTCCGGCCCGATCGCCGGACAACTCGGATTTGCGGCTCCACTCCATCAGCGCGGCAACGATCGCGCGCAGTGCCCAGCCACCCACCGGCACCCAGCCCAGATTGGCCGAAATGCGCAGCAGATGCATGAGCATGGTGCGGTACACCGCATGCCCGGACAGCGCGTGCCCGAGTTCGTGACCGACGATGAAGCGCAGCTCCTCGGTGTCCATCAGATCGATCAGCCCGGTCGTGAGCACGATGAACGGCTGGTCCATGCCGATGGTGAAGGCGTTCACATGTGGGCTCTGCAGCACGAACATCTCCGGTGTAGTGCGGGCGTCCAGGATCTCCACGCAGTCCTGACGTAACTGGTGTAGTGACCGGAACTGACGCTCGTCCACGCGAACGGCGGTCGCGAGATAGAGAAGGCGGTGCTGGCGTTCCTGCAGTAGTCCCGACAGGGTGCGCAAGATGGTGTCGAAACCGGCGAGCGAGCGCAATGTCACCAGCGCGGTGCGATCGGCAGGATGCTCCCACGCACGGGTGCTGATTTCGGGAAACCGGGTGCGAACGCGATCCGGGCTGGTAGTCATGGGATGAAACCCCACTCTTCCTGGAATTTTGTCGGTTTTTGTGGCTTGTGAGCGGATAGCTGACGTTGATTCGAGCTGATGTCATTTTCTCTGCTACAGTCTGCCCGTGTCTTCGAATGCCGTCCCGCAGGTCCGCCATGAATTGGCGTTGATCGCTGTCGGCAATCTCGCGGTCGCGGACATCCTCTGTCGCTGATCGGCGCCGGGCGCTGCTGCGCACCCATCTTTCTCTAGTTCTCTAGACTGGCGCGCAAACTTTTTCGCAGCAGTGTCCGAATCCCCGACCTTCGGTTGACTAGTCGCGCCGCATTTCTACCGGCGCGACAACTCGTCCACGTCGTCGCGGCGGAGCACATAGGGAAAGGTTCCACCCATGTCACCCAGGTCCTTGCTCCTCGGATCGTCCCGATCGCACCGTCGTCTGGTGGTCGCCGCCCTGACGGCCGTCGCCGCCGTCATGCTCACCGCGTGCGGTGGTGGAGCGAGCGACACCGTGGGTGGAGGTGGGGCCGACGGCAGCGGCGGCACCCTCAACCTGTACGCCTACGCCGTCCCGAAGCCCGGTTTCGACAAGGTCGTGCCCGAGTTCAACAAGACCGATAAGGGCAAGGGCGTCACGATCAACGGCTCCTACGGTGCGTCGGGCGATCAGTCCCGCAAGGTCAAGGACGGCGCCGAGGCCGATGTCGTCAACTTCTCGGTCGAGCCCGATATCACTCGCCTGGTCGACGCCGGTCTGGTCGACCCGAGCTGGAATGCCGACGCCACCAAGGGAATTCCGTTCGGCTCGGTCGTCGCGATCGTGGTGCGCAAGGGCAATCCGAAGGGCATCAAGGACTGGGACGATCTGCTCGCGCCGGGCATCCAGGTTGTCACCCCGAACCCGTTCAGCTCGGGCTCGGCCAAGTGGAATCTGCTCGCGCCATACGCGGCCAAGAGCGACGGCGGCAAGAACCCGCAGGCGGGTCTGGGCTATCTGAGCCAGCTCATCTCCTCCGAGCATGTACAGGTGCAACCGAAGTCGGGCCGCGAAGCCACCGAGACCTTCCTGCAGGGCACCGGTGACGTGCTGCTGAGCTACGAGAACGAGGCGATCTTCTCCGAGCGCAACGGTGACCCGATCGAGCACATCGTGCCGCCGACCACCTTCAAGATCGAGAACCCGGTCGCGGTGCTGAAGAGCAGCAAGCATCTCGACACGGCGATCGCCTTCCGCGACTTCCTGTTCACCACCGAAGGCCAAAGGGCATGGGCCTCGGCCGGATTCCGCCCGGTGGATCCAAAGGTGGCCGCCGACTACGCCAAGGACTTCCCGACTCCGCAGAAGCTGTGGACCATCGCCGATCTCGGTGGCTGGAAGACCGTCGACAAGGATCTGTTCACCCCGAACACCGGTTCCGTCGCGGTCATCTACGACAAGGCCACCAGGTGATTCGGTGATCCGAAACCCCGCAGTGTGTGCGTTGGGCTTGGCGGAGGCAGCTTGCGTAACCGCGGAGAGCACGGCGCACGCCGCAAATCGAAACAGGATACTCGACGATTGTGACTGACAGCAGTAGCGCCGGGATCGGGCATGCGCTCGCTCCCGGCGGCTCCGAAGACACCACCCCCAAGGCTGCCGGACGGAACTGGTCCTGGCTGCGGGTAACCGGTTCGGTTGGTCCGCTCGGCATTGCCACCACGGTGCTCTGGCTCAGCATTATCGTGCTGCTACCGCTGGCCGCGCTCACCGTCACCTCATTCGATGACGGCTGGTCCGGATTCTGGGATGCCGTCACCGCGCCCGCGGCCATCGACTCGCTGCGCATCACGGTATTCGTCTCCGTGGTGGTGGCGATCATCAATGTGGTGATGGGCACGCTGATCGCCTGGGTGCTGGTCCGCGACGAGTTTCCGGGCAAGAGCATCGTCAATGCGCTGATCGATCTGCCGTTCGCGCTGCCGACCATCGTCGCGAGCATTGTGCTGCTGTCGCTCTACGGTCCGCAGAGTCCGATCGATATCCACCTCAATGCCACCCAGCCCGGCCTCGTGGTGGCGCTGGCGTTCGTCACGCTGCCGTTCGTGGTCCGCTCCGTGCAGCCGGTGCTCATCGAGGCCGATCGCGAGGTCGAGCAGGCCGCGATGTCGCTCGGCGCGGATAACTGGACCACTTTCCGCCGCATCGTTTTGCCGACCCTGGCGCCCGCCATCATCAGCGGCGGCGGCCTCGCCTTCGCCCGCGCCATCGGCGAATACGGTTCGGTGGTGCTGATCGGTGGCGCCATTCCGCGCAAGACCGAAATGGCCTCGCAGTACATCCAGAAGCAGATCGAGATCGACCGGCCGGTAAACGCGGCGGCGGTTTCGGTCGCACTGTTGGTCATCTCGTTCGCGACCCTGCTGGTGCTGCGGCTGTGGGCCGAGCGCACGGCGCGCAAAGAGCAGGAGGCGCGATGAATCTGTCCTGGCCGACCCGTATTTCGCTGCGCGTGGTTGCGCTCGGCTACCTGTTCATCCTGCTGGTGCTGCCGCTGATCATCATCCTGTGGCGCACCTTCGAGAAGGGGATCGGCGCGTTCATCGACTCGATCTCCACGCCCGCGGCGATCTCGGCGTTCCAACTGTCGATCCTCATCGTGGCGATCGTGGTCCCGGTGAATGTCATCTTCGGCATCGTTACCGCGATCGCCCTGGTGCGCGGCAAGTTCCCGGGCCGAACACTGGTGCAGGGCATCGTGGATCTGCCCTTCGCCGTCTCGCCGGTCGTCGTCGGTGTCGCGCTGATCCTGCTGTGGGGTGCCGACGGTTGGTTCGGCGGGCTCGAAGACATCGGTTTCAAGGTGATCTTCAATCTGCCCGGTATGGTGATCGCGACGATCTTCGTGACGCTGCCCTTCGTGGTGCGCGAGGTCGAGCCGGTGCTGCACGAGATCGGCGACGATCAGGAGCAGGCTGCGGCCACCCTGGGCGCATCTCGCTGGCAGACGTTCTGGCGGATCACCCTGCCGGCGATTCGTTGGGGTCTGACCTACGGTGTCGTGCTGACCGTCGCGCGTGCGCTCGGCGAATTCGGCGCGGTGATCATGGTGTCCTCGGCGCTGCCGGGTAAATCGCTGACGCTGACTCTGCTCGTACACGGTCGATACATCAACGACCACAACACCTTCGGCGCATACTCCGCCGCGACCCTGCTGATGGGCCTGGCCCTCGTAGTCCTTCTGTTGATGACCCTCCTCGAACGTAAGCGGGGCACCAAGTGATCACCGTGACCAATGCGAAGAAGAACTATGGTTCCTTCGCTGCCCTGGACGATGTCAGCATCGAGATCCCGTCGGGAGAGCTGACCGCCCTGCTCGGCCCGTCGGGTTCGGGCAAGTCGACGCTGCTGCGCTCGATCGCCGGCCTGGAGTCGCTCGATTCCGGCGTCGTCACCATCGTGGGCAACGATGTCACCCATATACCGCCGCAGAAACGCGATATCGGCTTCGTATTCCAGCATTACGCCGCGTTCAAACATATGACTGTGCGCGATAACGTGGCCTTCGGACTCAAGATCCGCAAGCGTCCCAAGGGCGAAATCGCCAAGCGCGTCGATGAATTGCTCGGCATCGTCGGCCTGGACGGCTTCCAACACCGCTACCCGGCCCAGCTCTCCGGTGGTCAACGTCAGCGTATGGCACTGGCTCGCGCGCTAGCGGTCGACCCGCAGGTGCTGCTGCTCGACGAGCCGTTCGGCGCGCTCGACGCCAAGGTGCGCGCCGATCTGCGCACCTGGCTGCGCAGGTTGCATGAGGAGGTTCATGTGACCACCGTGCTGGTCACCCACGACCAGGAGGAGGCACTCGATGTCGCCGACCGGATCGCGGTGATGAACAAGGGCCGCATCGAACAGATCGGCAGCCCAGAGGATGTCTACGACCGGCCGGCCAACGAATTTGTCATGTCCTTCCTCGGCGCGGTGGCCCGCCTCAACGGACATCTGGTGCGTCCGCACGATATTCGCGTCGGCCGCGATGCCAGCATGGCGCTGGCGAAGAACGAGGGCACCGCGGAATCGGCGGGCGTTACCCGCGCCACCGTGGAACGCGTTGTACACCTCGGCTTCGAGGTACGCGTCGAGTTGCGCAATGCCGCCACCGGTGATTTGTTCGCCGCCCAGGTGACCCGCGGTGATGCCGAGGCACTGCAGCTCAGCGACGGGGAAACCGTCTATGCCCGCGCCACCCGAATTCCGGAACTGCCTGCGGGATAAGGGCTCTGTTCGATTCGCGGCCCACGGCGCATGCCGCGAATTCGACTCCGCTTTACGGCCGCGGATTGCGTCTGCACGAAATCCGCAGCCATTCATGGTGTGTCGAAACCGAACTCCGGTTTCCATGTCTCCCATTGTGCTGAATGCGAAACACACGCTAGTGGTTCCGATGAGTTATGGGAACGTAATTCGATGTGAGCATTCGCAATGGTCGTAGAACTCGGCCCGGATGAACCGATCCGGCCGCTCGGAGAGCTGATCGACCACTATGTCAATTCGAAGTAAGATATTTCTCGCGCTGGCCGCTGCCCGCGCCGCGGTGATAATCCAGTCCGGTCCGGCAAGCGCCGCACCACAACGCCGGAAGTCCGCGCACCGGATGGTTCGGCCAGCAGCTCACCGATCTGCGCTACACGACCGAGCGATTCCTGGACGCGCTGCTGGGCCGCGCGCCGGACTACCAGGCGATGCCACTGTGGCCGGCCACGCAGCGCTCGGGTTTTCCAATGGCGTACGCGCGACGGCAGGAGCAGGCCCCGCAGATGGTGGTACGGGTGCTCGGGCCACGGCGGGGGCCGGTGCGGCGCGCGGCGAATGCCCAACCGGTGCTGGGAGGTGCTAGTCAGTTGCCAACGGCCGCAATGGTTTTTGATTTCCCGCACCGGAATCGCTCACGAATGCCGGTGCGGGAAATCGGAAGCTCGGGCAGCAGCCGGCTGGCAAACGGCAACAGGTCATTGTCGAATTCCGGCGCGCCGTAAGAAGATAGGGCCACGACGTCGGCGCGTCAGGTCCCGTGCCAGGTGAGCCGGGATCCGGTGCGGCCCATGTCGGTGGCGGCGGCATGCGGACAACCGTGTGTCCGGTGGTTGGCAGGAAGGTCGCGGAGTGGTTGCCTGAATGAGGTTCGAAGCAAATCGGCTCGGCGATCAGAGGATTGTGCGATGGCGGTTGGTCTCGGTTTGAGCATAGGCACGGTGAACACGGTTTCCGCTCTGGCGGAGGAGCATTCGGCCAAGGCTCCACCCGGTCGCCGCTCCGCCGCCCAACGTTCGCCCGCGATCGCCCGCCGCACCACCCTCACCTTCGACAGCACCGGAATGGCCAGGGTCGGCATGATTCCGCGGCACGGGCGCGCCATCACCGAATTCGCGGACCTGAGTCAACGCAAGACCAAGCAGGCCAGGATCGGGCACCGGCCGCTGACCGCGGCGGATCTCGTCGCGGTCGTCGCGGAATGTCTGATCACCGAGGTGCGTCGTGATCGTGGAGACGTTGGTGCGGGAGTCATACTGACGCATCCGGCGGGCTATACCGAGGGCCAAGTGGGGGAAATGCGTGCGGCGCTGGACGCGATCGGCCTGAGTCATGTCGCGCTGGTCGCCGAACCCGTCGCGGCGGCCACCTGGCTCGAGGCCGAACGCGGGCCGCTGATGCCCGGCCTTGCCCTGGTCTATGACCTAGGTGGGGCAAACCTCGATATCACCCTGGTGCGAGTCGGCGCGGGCTGTCCGCGCAATCCGATTGTCGGTATACCGGTTCGTTCGACGGAATTCGGCGGGCGCGCCTTCGGCGCGCTGGTCGCCGCGCGGGTCGGAAGCGGGACCAGCGCCGGTGCAGTCGACGGTAGCATCGCCGACGAATTGCGAACCAGCCATATCCGATCCTCGCTGAAGGTGGTCTATCGCTGTCTGCGGATGGCGGATCTGACTATGGCCGATGTGGACTGCGTACTGCTGGTCGGCGGTGCCGCCCGGCCGGTCGAGGTGGCCCAGGTGCTGGCCGCCGAACTGGCGCGTCCGGTGATCACGGCCCCGGATCCGGAGCGCACGATCGCCGATGGCGCCGCCATCATGGCGCGTCGCGCCGCCGCCGCGGACGAGGATGCGGCCGGACATGATCATCGGCGCGGCGCAGACCGCAGAGCGACAGCGCGCGCCCTCTTGCTTTCCAGGCGTACCAGGCGCCGCTTGGCCCGGGTGGCGATCGTGACGGGGATGTCGGCCGCTGGAGTGGCGCTCGCGCTGGCGCTGCCCGCCGACACGGTGGTCGCGAGTTTGTCGCAACTCGGGCTGCGGTAGAAGGGCAGACCCGGCGGCGTTCCGCAGCGCCGCCGGGGCTGCCGATTCTGATCGAGGTTGACGTTACTCCTCGTAGGTGTAACTATGAGATACATTAAATGTGTCCCACGAGGAGAGGCAGTGACGACGATGTCTACCGCCGTGCCGCCCGCAGTCGATCCAGAGCTGGCGAAGGCGCAGGAGTATGCCGCCAAGCTGCTGCTGCTCTCCGAAGGTTCGGTGAACAAGCACTTCGACCCGTTCGAGGACATCGACTGGGACAACCCGGATTTCGCCGCCGATGCCGGTGCGGAGCGCTGGGTGCTGCCGGTATCCGGCGATGCGCTCGGTCGCCACCCCTGGTACCAGGCGCTGCCGCTGGACCGGAAGATCGCGATCGGCAAGTACCGCCAAGCCAATGTCGCCAAGGTTGGTCTGCAGTTCGAATCCATTCTGATCAGCGGCATGGTGACACACACCTTCGGCCTGCCCAACGGTTCGCCCGAATTCCGCTACTGCTCCCACGAAATGATCGAGGAGCACAACCACACCCTGATGTTCCAGGAGATGGTCAACCGGATCGGTCTGGACGTTCCCGGTATGGGTCCGCTGGTGCGCAAGTTCAAGTACATCGGTGCGCCGGTGGCCGCGCTGTTCCCGAATCTGTTCTTCATGGCCGTACTCGCGGGTGAGGAACCGATCGACCACATTCAGAAGGCAATTCTGCGCTCGGGTGAGCAGGTGCATCCGATCATGCGCGGCGTGATGGCGATTCACGTCGCCGAGGAGGCGCGCCACATCTCCTTCGCGCATGAATTCCTCAAACAGCATGTGCCCGAGAAGAATGCGGCCGATAAGTTGGTGCTTTCGATCGTGATGCCGATCGTCATGTTCATCCTCGGCCGCTCCATCTACACCCCGCCCCGGTCGTTCTTCAAGGAGTTCGATATTCCGGACGAGGTGCGCCAGGAGCTGTTCTACGGATCCAAGCAGGCCAAGCAGGAGTTCAGCGACTTCTTCGGCGATGTGCGCACACTGGCCAAGGACATCGGCCTGATGAACCCCATCGGCAAGGCGGTCTGGAAGCTGCTGAAGATCGACGGCCACACCACCCGCTACCGCTCGGAGCCGCTGCGCACGGTCAGGGCCGCCTGACGTGCCGTACGTCGTCACGCAGTCCTGTTGTAGCGATGCGTCCTGCGTTTACGCCTGCCCGGTCAACTGTATCCATCCCACGCCCGATGAACCGGATTTTCTGACCGCGGAGATGCTGTATGTCGACCCGCAGGCGTGCGTGGATTGTGGCGCGTGTGCGAGCGCGTGCCCGGTCGATGCCATCACATCGTCGAAGCAGTTGACTGCCGGGCAGCAGCCGTTCATCGAGATCAATGCCGACTTCTACCGGCAGGCGCGGCCGCGGCCGCTGCTGGCGAAGCCGGTGCCCGCGGCCGAGATCCACACCAAGCGTCAGCCGCTGCGGGTGGCGATCGTCGGATCCGGCCCCTCGGCCATGTACGCGGCCGATGAACTGCTGAGCCAGCCCGATGTCACTGTGACGGTCCTCGATCGACTTCCGGTACCCCACGGACTCGCCAGATACGGCGTCGCGCCGGACCATGCCAAGACCCGGCAGGTCGATAAGCTCTTCGATATCATCTCGGCGCAGCCCGGTTTCGAGTCGTACCTGAATATCGAAGTGGGCAAACATATTTCGCATGCCGAGCTGCTTGCGCACTTCCATGCGGTGATCTACGCGGTTGGTGCGTCCTCGGATCGTAAGCTCGGCATTCCAGGAGAAGGGTTGGCAGGCAATGTGTCCGCCACCGACTTCGTCGCCTGGTACAACGGGCATCCGGATCATGCCGGGCGCACATTCGATCTGTCGCAGCGTCGGGCCGTCATCGTCGGCAATGGCAATGTGGCCCTCGATGTGGCGCGCATTCTGGCCAGCGATCCAGAAGCGCTGGCGGGCACCGATATCGCACCCCATGCGCTGCAGGCGCTGCGGGAGAGCAAGATCGAGGAAGTGGTCGTCCTCGGTCGGCGCGGTCCGGCCGAATCCGCTTTCACGGTGCCGGAATTCGTCGGGCTGCTCGGCGCGGATATCGATATCGCGATCGAGGGCGAACTGCCCACGGTGACCGATGACCTGCCGTATCAGGTCGAGCAGAAGCTGCGGCTATTGCGCTCCGTAGCGACTGCTCGCGGGTCGCTCGAAGGGGGCAGCGTGACCGAGCGGCCGTGCGGTGCGCGCAGGCGGATCGTCTTCCGATATCTGGCCGCACCGACCACGATTCTGGGTACCGATGAGGTAACCGGTATCGAGGTGAGCCGCAATGAACTCGTCACGGAGCCGGATGGTCGCGTTCGAGCTGTGGCGACGGGGGAGACCGAGCGGTTGGATGCGGGACTGGTGCTCACGTCGGTCGGTTATCGCGGTGTCGCCTTACCCGGCCTGCCATTCGACGAGCAGTCCGCCGTGATGCCGAACCGGCACGGCCGCGTACTGGAACAGTCCGGCGGTGCGGTGCTGCCCGGAACGTATGTCACCGGCTGGATCAAGCGTGGTCCCACCGGATTCATCGGCACCAACAAATCCTGTGCGCAGGAGACGGTGCGCCAGTTGGCCGATGATTTCAATGCGGGTCGGTTATCTCATCCAACCGGTGGCGCCATGGATTTCGATCATTTGGTGCACCGTCGTCGGCCCTCGGTCGTGGCACGCCGAACCGCGGCGCGAACCGGTATAGTGCGCCATCTGCTAGCCCGCGCCTGACTGGCGCGGCGCATGCGCGCCAGTGTCGTATTCGCGCTGTGTAACGGATGCCGACATCGTGGATGCGCGGTAGGGTCCGTGACGGCGGTCGGCACCTCGGCGCACGGCGACGCGATGAGGGCGAGTGCCGGGCCGAGGTGCCGGTTGACGATTACTTGGCGGTGAAACCACCATCGATCGCGAGCGCAGCGCCGGTAATGAAGCTGGCCTCATCGCTCAGCAGGTAGGCACAGAACGAGGCAATCTCCGTCGGCTTGCTGATCCGGCCGAGCGGATGCAGGGCGGCGATGGCCGCTGCACCCTCGGGCGTCGCACCCATCGAGTTGCGGAAAGCTGGCGTGTCGACCGCGCCGGAGACCAGCGCATTGACGCGAACACCCTGTTCGGCGGCCTCCAGCGCCACCGCGCGGGTCAGCCCGACAACACCGTGCTTGGCCGCCACATACGGCGCCACCGAACCCATGCCGACCACTCCGAGGTTCGAGGCGTTGTTGAGGATCGCGCCGCCGCCCGAGGCGACAATCGCCGGAACCTGGTGGCGCAGACCATAGAACACGCTGGTCAGGTTGAGTTCGAGATCGGCGCGCCACCCTGCCTCGTCGATCTGCTCGACCGGGCCGAAGGCGTTGACGGCGCCCGCATTGTTGAATGCTGCGTCCAAGCGACCGTATTCGGTGAGTGCCGCCTGGGTCAGTCGGGCGAGGTCGTTCTCGACGGTGACATCGGTCGGCACGAAAATCGCCCGGCCGCCCGCCGCGCGGATATCGGCCGCGACCTGCTCGCCCGCGTCCTTTCCGCGAGCGCCGAGCACCACCGCCGCGCCCTCGGTCGCCGTTCGCAGGGCCACTGCCTTTCCGACACCCGAGCTCGCCCCGGTGATGAGCACGACCTTGTCCGCGAAACGTGTAGACATTGTCTTCGAGTTCCCTTCTTGTCCTTGCGATTTCATGGTCGATGAGGTGGCACGGGATCTCGGTTCGTCCGAGCGCTCGCTTATCGCTGAATCCAGTCAAGCGATCGGGAAGCGCTATAGCTGGCGGAAATCAGCCGTCACGTTTGACGTGTCATAGTCTTGCTGTCGGGACATACGTGCCATGAAATCTATGACGATGGCAACGATTTGGCTACCGACCAGTCAGTGTGCGTTGTCGGTTCTGGGTGGTTCTGGGTGGTTCTGGGTGGATGTGGCGGATCCGGGGCTCGATTCAGATTACTGTGCGGTAGCGGAATCTGGCTTACCGCAATGGAATCAGGCCGCGGGTTTGCGAAACGCCGTAGGTCTAGTGGGGTTGATGAAGCTTTTTTCGGCGATCTAGCTGGGAATTTGACGTAGTGTCGACGGAAGCCAAACGTTTCATATCAATTCGACATCTGAATCGATCCGGTAGCGGCTAACCTGTGGGGGCTGTTTGGGAAGCGACCGCGGCCACACGGATCTCCTGTGTGATGGACGTGGTCTCGGTGCGTTGACGGGATAGCGAATGACTACAGGTCTGGGTTTCAGCATCGGTTCAGTGAACTCCGTATCCGCCATGGTGACCGGCGAGCAACCGTTGTCGTCGGTGCGGACGCGCCGCACGGTGCTGACCTTCGACAGTGCGGGTGGCATCCGAATCGGCGGGATCCCCCAATTCGATGTGGCGGTAACCGATTTCGCCGATCTGGCGCGGAATCCGGAGTCGGTCGTCGTAGGTGGACGGCTTTGGTCACCCGCGAATCTGATCGCCGAGGTGGTGAACAACCTGCTCGAATCCTTCCCATCGACCGCGGGAGCCGTGGCCACCTATCCCGCATGCTATTCCGACAAGCAGCTGTCGCTGCTGCGGCAGGCTCTGAATCTGGCGGGGGCCGCGCACGTGCTGCTCATACCCGAGCCCGTTGCGGCCGCGGAGTGGCTCGAACACGAGCGCGGACCGCTGGAGTCCGGATTCGTGCTGGTGTACGACCTCGGCGGGGCCAGTCTCGATGTGTCGATGGTTCGGGTCGGACCTGATTGGGACGATCATCCGGTCGTCGGAAAGTCCGTGCGCTCCTATGATTTCGGCGGTCGCCCGCTCGGTTCGATGATCGCTCGCTATGCCAGGGTCGCCGAACCCGGCGACAACGGGTCGATGCTGCAGATGACCTCGAGCGTCGATATCACGAGTATGCGCGCCCAGCACATTTGGCATTCGCTCGATGTGGTCCACGAATGTGTGGCATCGACGGGGCGGAGCCTGTCCGATGTCGCCTACATCCTGCTGGTCGGCGGCGCCAGCCGCCCCGTCGAGGTCGCGCGCATCCTCGCCGAACTCGGCCGACCGGTGGTGATGTCGACCGATCCCGGGCAGACCATCGCCATCGGTGCCGCCGGCTACGCCGCCCGCAGCTTCGCACCGCTGTCGACCGGGCGACACCGAGCGCCGAAGATCGCCGTATTCTCCAGTGCCGCAGTGGCTTCCGCGGTGGCGGTATCGGCCGTCACGGTATTCGGCGGTCCGAGCGTTCCACATGGGCCGTCCCAGGTGGGTGCTTTGCCGGAGGGTTTCCCGATGGACAAGCTGTTGTTCGAGCCCCATGTCGAGGCGCTGGACGTCGGTTCCGCAGCCGTCGGTTGGGCGAAGCCTGCGGCGGGCTTCGGCTATTCCGGTCGAGCGACCTACGCGATCGCCCCTGCTGTCTATACGACGCCGACCGCACCATCGATCGGCCCGGCGGTCGCCGAGGCGCACAATGGCAGGCGCAGTGAACAACGCAGTGGAACACCACATTTCGGCGGTTGTGGTACCTATGCCGATCCCACGCAGTTCCTGAACCCGCTGCCGTTCATCCGTCCGAAGCCGATTCCCGCCGCGCCCAATCAGCCCGTCGTCGTCAAACCCGTCCCGAACGTCAGCCTTCCGGGTTCGGTTCCCGCCCCGGCCAATCCGGCTCCCGCCGCCCCGGGCGGCACCGCGACGAACCCGGGCACCGCAACCCCGGCGACCGGCGGTACGTCGAGTGTCGGAGTACCGGGTACAACCTCGGGCGGAACATCCAGCGGGGCTGGGACATCGAGCGAAACCGCCTCGGGCGGCAGCCGCTCAGGCGGTAGCACAGGTGGTGCGTCCGGCGGTGCGAGTTCGGGCACCAGCAGTTCGACGTCAGGGGGTTCCAGTGCCGGTTCCGGGGGCGGTACCTCCGACGGTTCGACAAGTACTGGCACTGGGGCTGGTTCGACCGGAGGTAGCACCTCTGGCGGTTCGACGAACGGTGGTGCGTCGGGCCATTCGATGAGTGGTGGTAGGTCGGACGGTTCGTCGAATGCCGGTTCGACGGGTGGCGGCACCTCGAGCGGTTCGACCAGTGCCGGTTCGACCGGCGGTACTTCCGCTGGCGGTAAGTCTGCCGGCGGAACGGCTTCCGGTGGCAGCACCAGTTCCGGCGGCTCCTCGTTCGGTGGTGGGGCCGTGCCTGGTTTGGGTGGCTTCGGTGGTGGTGGGGCCGTGCCTGGTTTGGGTGGCTTCGGTGGTGGTGGGGCCGTGCCTGGTTTGGGTGGCTTCGGTGGTGGCGGTGGTGGGGTCGTACCTGGTTTGGGCGGCGTCAGTGGTGGCGGCGGTGCCCGCCGATAATCGTCCGTAAGCGCGACCCGGCTCGCGGCTGTACTGGTGCCGGTGGCACCTCGTGCCGAGATCCTCTGGTGGATCAGTGTCTGGTGGCCGTGGTGGGTTGGGCCCTGGGCTATGGCCCATTCGGACCGGTCGAATTTCGGTGACGCCGAGTGCCATAGCGATGCACAATGAGTTGATGGTAGATGGGGGACCTCAGCTTATTGCGCTGGATATCGATGGCACGTTGCTGCAGACGGGCTCGCCGATCAGTGAACGGGTGATCAATGCTGTGCGGGCGGCGGTGCGGGCGGGGGCGCATGTGGTTGTGACGACCGGGCGGACATTGATGACTACGCGGCCCGTACTGCGGGAGCTCGGGCTGGTCGATGGACATGGGTTGTGCTCCAACGGCGCGGTGCACATCGATGTGGCGAAGGGGGAGCCGGTTGCGGTGCAGACCTTCGATCCCGGTCCCGCGGTCGCGGCCTTGCGCGCACTGTTTCCCGAGATGATTTTCGCTGTGGAGAAGGTCGGCATCGGCACCTGGGCCACGGGGGTCAGCCCGGGTGAATTCTCCATCGGCGAATACGTTCTCGTCGATGACGGCGCGCTGAGCAGCGAGCCGACCCCACGACTCAACGGCTGGTGGCCCGACGGTTCCCTGGAAGAGATGCTGAGCTTGCTCACCCAACTGCACGTACCGGGTGCCAGCTGGGTGCACGGCGAATTCGGTCCGTGGCTTAGTGTTTCGCGCCGCGGCGTCTCCAAGGGGTGGGCATTGGAGCGGCTGCGCACGGCACTGTGCATCCCCCGCACCGCGACGCTCGCCATCGGCGACGGCTACAACGACCGCGAAATGCTGCAGTGGGCAGGACATTCCGTGGCAATGGCGAATGCACCGAACCAGGTCCGCAACTGGGCGGACGAAGTCGCCGACGATGTCGCCGACGACGGCGTCGCCAAAATTCTGGAGCGCTGGTTCGGCCACTGAAGCTGGACCGATGATCACCATGCGTTGGTGGCAACAGAGTCAAGCGCCACCATCGAGGCAAAGCGAGCCCTGGGAAGCATCGCGAGGAGCAGGGCAATCTGAGCGAGCGCTTCAGACGCGGCCGAGGATCTCCAAGTAGTGCGGGTTCTGCATGATGCCGAGCACATTTCCGAACGGGTCCACCACCGCGGCGGTGATGAAATCTCCGTCACCACGCGGTGTGATGGGTTCGTACTCCGTGGCTCCGAGGGCGATCAGCCGGTCGAAACTTGCCTGTACATCGTCGACATGCCAGTTCAGGATGGCCCCGCCGGGCGCGTTCTGTGCACCCGCGGGCGCGAATTTGCGATTGATGGGAGGCGGCGCGGGGTGGCCTCGGCTGATCCGGGAACCGGCCTTGCACAGCAGGCGCCTACCGGGGTCGTGCAGTTGGTTTCCGAGTCGGCGCCGGTGCTGGAGCTGGGCCGCGTCCGAGCAGATCAGCTCGAACGCGGCCCCGTGCCCATTGTCCGATCAGTGCGCGGGTTCCTTCGACGGCAGCAGCCCGTGCAGTGCGCGCACGATTTCCGTGGCCAGCACCGCATGCCCGCTCATCGTGAAGTGGATGAGATCGGTGCTCATCAGATCTGGTCGCAGCCGCAGCGGATGGTCCCAGAGCTCCACCAACACGGCGTCGTAACGTGCGGCCAGCTCGCGGATTATGTCGTTGAGCGCCGACATCCGCTCCCGCATTGGGCGCATCGGCGCCATTCGTTCCGCCTCCCATACGTCGGCGAGGGTGAAGGTGCTCACCTGCGCCCCGCTGCGGGCCAGCGCACCGAAGAGCGCGTCGAGATTCGCGCGGAGATCGTCGATATTGCCGCCGGAAGTGAACAGATCGTTCCCACCGCAGCTGAGATGCACCAGATCCGGCGCGAATTCGAGCACCTGCGGCAGCTGGCCGGCGCGCACCTGGGCGGACGTCGCGCCGATCCGGCCGGTATTCAGATACGACAGAGCGGGATTCGCCGCAGTCAATACCGCGGCGACACGATCCGCCCAACCGGCGGTGTCGTACCCGGGACTCGGATCGCCGACGCCCTGGGCGATCGAATCCCCGAGTACCGCATAACGCTGCCAAGGCGTGTCGGCGAGCAGTTCGAGTGCGGCGGTATTCGACAGCAGCATCGGATCGTTGGCTTCGGTACGAATATCGTTGGGTATCAAGGTGACTCCTAGCTCTGAGCGGGGACGCCGGTCGGAACGGGGATACGCGCCGGAATCGCGATGACCACTGCGGACGCGACACCGATGCCCGCGCAAACGGCGAACAGCGTGTGGAAGGCGGCCAGCGCATCCTCGGCATTGGCGGCGAATACCGCCGCCAGCACCGCGACACCGAGCGCGCCGCCCACTTGCCTTGCGGTCAGATTCATGCCGATTCCGGCCGCGAAGCGGTGTGGCGGAAGCGAACTCGCCGCCGCGGTGCCGAGCACCGTCACGACGATTCCGACGCCACCGCCGCCGAACAGCCCGGCCGGTACCCATGCGGACCACAGAGCCGGTGTCGGCCCGAAGGCGTCGGTACTCATCCACACATTGGTGCCGGTGTACATCAGCGCCCCGAGCACACCGAGCCAACGCCGCGCGCTCGGCGTGGTAACACGACCGGCGATCGTCGCGGTCACCATCGAGGACACCGCGCCCACCGTCAAGGCGGCGGCCGAACCGAGCACCGAATACTGCCAGATCGCATCGAGGAACAGCGGTCCGGCGAGCAGCCAGGCGAACATGGTCGCACCGAAGACGAACGAGGCGGCATTGGCCAACGCGTACGGCCTGCTCTGCCACAACTCGACCGCGATGGCCGGATTGTGGTGGCGTGCGGAGTGGATCAGCGCGGCCAGGATCAGCAGCGCGCCGACGCCGAGCGCGGCGAGTGTGCCGGGCGCGGTCCAACCCCACCGCTGCCCCTCGGTGACACCGGCGACCACACCGCCGAGTCCCAGGGCGATGGCGATGGTCCCGACCGGGTCGGGCAGCGTACTGCCCGGCTGGCGGATATCGGGCACTGGAATGCGCAGCCCGGGTGCGATCAGCACGATCGCCACCGGGATATTGATGACGAATACCGCCCGCCAGCCGAACGTCTCGACCAGCGCACCGCCGATCGCCGGACCGACGACGGCGGCGAAACCGCCTGCGGCGGACCAGGCTCCGATGGCCGCGCCGATCTTCTCGCGCCGTGTCACGGTGAGGACGAGGCCGAGTGCGGATGGCACCATCAGGGCCGCCGTCGCACCTTGCAGCAGGCGTCCGGCAATGAGCCAACCGGCGGTGGGTGCGAGTCCGCACAGCAGGGATGTCACAGCGAAACCGAGCAGTGCGATCAGGAACAGCCTGCGCCGTCCGAGGGTGTCGGCGAAGCGGCCCGCCGGGGTGAGCAGTGCCGCGAAGGCGATGGCATATCCGCTTACCACCCAGGTCAGCGTGGTTGTCGCGGTGCCGGGAAAGTCGCGGGCGATCGACGGGAACGCGATATTGACGACGGAAAGATCCAGGAAGGCGACGAACGCTGCGCCACAGGCGATGACGAGCGCGCGCACGGCGGCCTTCGAGGTCGGCGGACTGTCGGTCCGCGCGGACACTTCGGTCATGAGGGAGATCCCTTCGGTGGGGCGAAATCTAAGCGTACGACCGTTCGTGCAATAAAAGTACGACCGTGCGTTCGTATTTGCAACCCGGAGATGGAAGAATGGCGATATGGCAGAGTCGACAACCACCGAGCAGCCCACCTCGGGCGCCGATCAGCGCCTTGCAAAGGGCGCCCGCTCGCGGGCCTCGATTGCCAGACATGCCGCCGACGTGGCCTCCATCGAGGGGCTGACCGGCCTGAGCATCGGTCGTCTCGCGACCGATCTCGGCATCAGCAAGAGCGGCATAGCCACCCTGTTCGGCACCAAGGAAGCGCTGCAGGTCGCCGCGGTGAAGGTGGCCCGCCAGGCTTTCGTCGAACGGGTGATCGCGCCCAGCCTGACCGAACCGCGCGGCCTACCTCGCCTGCGCGCCCTCATGGGGCGCTGGTTCGACCACATCACCGACCCGACCTTTCCTGGCGGCTGTTTCCGCGTGGCCACCATCGCCGAATTCGACAGCAAACCCGGCCCCGTCCGCGATGCCATCGCCGAGGATCACAGCGAATGGCTCGACTTCTTGGTCAAGCAGATTCGACACGCTCAGGAAGCGGGCGATCTCACCGGCCGTGACGTCGATGCCATGGCTTTCGAACTCGACGCGGTGATCAGCGCGGCCAATACCGCCCAGCAGATGGGCGATGATCGCGGTGTCGCCATCGCGCGCACCATCGTGAACCGGCTTCTGGGCTGAGCGCAGATGACCGATGTACCGCTGCGTGCTTACGCTTCCGGAGGCGAGATGGCCGCGGTGACGCGATGTCCCAGCGCACGCAGGTGGTCGATGAGTTCGGGTGGTTCGTGGACTCGGAACGATGATCGCCTACGCCACCGTCACCGGCGACTGGCCTGGATCGTCGAACGATTCAAGGACTGGACCGACTCCACCGACACGCCCGAGGACGCAGTCGACCGTGACGCGATGCTGACCAACGTCATGATCTACTGGCTCAACGCCACCGCGGGCTCCTCGGCGCGCTACTACTACGAAGGCGCCGCCACCTGGGGAGCGCCCGAGCCCGAGACCGACGTGCCGGTCGCCGTGGCGGTGATGCCCCACGACCTCGGCATCCCGGTCCGCCGCGTCGCCGAACGAAACCGCAACATCGTGCGCTGGACCGAATTCGACTGTGGCGGCCACTTCGCCGCTATGGAAGAACCCGACCTCATCGTGGCCGACCTGCGTGCCACGTTCCGCGAATACCGCGAATAGACACCGAATCTCGGCGATCCACGGCGGACGACTGTCGGTGGTCATGTGCCATGATCCGCACGGTCCCGGGTGCGGCCGCTACATATCTGGGATCGTGCGGGCGCCCTCCGCCGCGGGCATCCGACAACGGCGCGGCTCATTCGTCGGCGCGGGCGTCGGGACAGTGCAGCGGGCGGTGGGTTCCGCGGCATTGTGCCGCTGCAGCAACAGTGTTCGCGCGCCCGCACGTTGCACCGTGGCCGCGGCCGTCAGCCCGGCGTTGCCCGCGCCGACGACGATGACGACGGCGTCGTCATCGTTCACGCTTCGGCTGTCTCACGCTGGAGCTGCGCGGTAGCCTCGGCCGTGATCCGCTCGAACTGTTCGCCCATCCGCGCGGCTAATGCCTGTGCGGCCGACAGCGGACGCACCATCACCATGAAGTCGTCGATCTTGCCGTCCGCATCGAAATGCAGGAAATCGCAGCCGGTGAGCTGCTTGCCGTCGACGGTGGCTTCGAAGACGAAGGCGTGGTCGCGGCCGTTGGCATCGGCGATCTCGCGCACGTAGCGGAAGTCCTCGAATACCCGGATCACCGCGCGCAGGATGGCCGCGGTGATCGCCTTGCCCGGATAGGGCTTGAACGCGACGGGGCTGGTGAACACCACGTCGTCGGCCAGCAGCGCCTCGATAGCGACCTCGTCGCGGGCCTCCACGGCTGCACGGAAGGGATGCATCACGCCACCTTTCATAGTCAATTAGTTGTCTATCTATTTTGAACACTATCGGGGTATCGGTGCGTGCGTCTACAGTTGATTAGACAATAATTTGAATATTCATCGAAGGTGTTAGCCTGACCCGATGGCGCTACGTGACGCGGTGCTGGCCGCTCTGCTGGAAGGGGAGGCGTCCGGCTATGACCTGGCCAAAGGCTTCAACGCCTCGGTGGCCAACTTCTGGATGGCCACGCCCCAGCAGTTGTACAGGGAACTCGAGCGGATGGCCGCCGACGGCCTGATCGAAACCCGGGTCGTGCAGCAGGAGCGTCGCCCGAACAAGCGACTGCACGCCATCACTGCGGCCGGCCGGGCCGCGCTGCGTGCGTTCATCGCCGAGCCCGCCAAACCGACCGCGGTCCGCGACGAATTGATGGTCAAGGTGCAGGGCATGGATACCGACGATGCGCCGACCGTGCGCGCCGCGGTGGCCGAGAAGCTGGACTGGTCCAGGGCGAAACTGGCCCGCTACGAACGCCTACGCGCCCGCCTGCTCGACGGGCGCAGCGAGCAGGGGTACCTGGCCGAGGCCGAGCGCATCGGGCCCTACCTGACCTTGCTGCGGGGAATCTCCTTCGAGGAGGAGAACATTCGCTGGGGCGAGTTCGCCCTTGCCGTCATCGACCGGCGCACCGCCGCTGGCTCCGCGACCCCAGCCGATCTGGACTCGATCACCCCGCGCTGAGGTGCCATGTGGTGCCGCGATGTGCCAGAATCCGCGGGTGCGCAGTCCCGTGATCGATGTTGCGGTGGGCAGCGATGTCGGCAGCCGCTACTCGGCGAATTTCGATGTCACCTATCTGCGTGCGCGGCCGTTGCTCGCCGTGCTGGCCGATGGCATGGGAGATGGACCGGGTAGCGCGGCGGCGGGGCGAACCGCGGTCGATATCTTCGTCGACCACATCGCGAATGCGGTGGAAGTCGGGCCTGATGCGCTGCGTGCCGCAGTGGCGGCCGCGGATGCTCGGGTGAGTCGGATCGGTCGGGAGTTGCGGACCTTGGCCGGATGCACACTGACCGCTATGGTCTTCGCTCCGGATCGCTGCTGGCTCGTGCAGATCGGTGATTCCAGGGTGTACCGACTGCGTGCCGGGCTACTGGAGTTGCTGACAACCGACCATACGATGGCGTGGCTCGGCGCTGTGCACGGTTGGTATCCGTTCGACTCGCCGCGGGCCGCGGCGGCGCGGTATCAGCTCACCCGCTACATCGGGCACGGGAGCGCGGTGGAACCGGACGTGCTGAGCGTGACGACGCGCCCCGGCGACCGATACCTGCTGTGCACCGATGGCATATCCGACCAGGTCGGCTACGACGATCTGCAAATTCTGCTGAGCAGCGAGGCCGATCCGCGGTCCGTTGTCGCGGGGCTGCTGGCTGCCGCCGATTCGGCGGGTGGAAACGATAACGCCACGGCTATCGTCGTCTATGTCGATTGAATTGCTTTGCAGTACATCAGATTTAGTGCGCAAAACTATTGGTGCGGTGTGTGAACGCGGCGGTGTGCACAGTGTCGGCGTGCTTGAAATCCGGGAAGAGGCGGTAGGTTCCGGGCCCAGGAACCGGGTCACGTGAGTGCCGAACGTGAGTGCCATTGATGGAGGGGTGCATCGATTTCGCCGGCCGCTGGCTGGAGCGGCGGGTCAACCTGAGGCGCTAGGTCATTCGACAAGCCATCGCCTCAGAAGGACGGTTCGGCCGATGATCAAGCAGACAGGCTCAAAGCAGCGCTGAGCGCGGTGTCGTAACGGTCCCAAACGATTTCGGTCAACGCCGTATCCGGCCCGATTGTGGGCGCGTGCACCACATCGGGCGCGGCGGCTGCCAGACGATCGGTGAGCAGCCCGGGCGCGAGGAACCATGGTGCGACGAGCACGCGCTCGGCACCACTGACGCGCAGACGCGAAATTGCTCGGGTGACAGAAGGTTCGGTGGTCGCGAAGCAGATTTCGGTATGCCAGCCGGTCAGCGCCGCGAGCTGTCCGGCAACCTCGCCGGTTCGCGCATTCGCCGCCGCCGATGCCGTCCCAACGGCCGCCACGGCGACCCCCACGTTCGTGAGTGGTGCAGACGGTGCACCGCTCGCCGGTCCCAGCGCCGCCAGGGTGCGGTCGCGGAGAGTAGCGATGAGTCGTTGGTCCGGCCCGAGAACGTCGGCTTGGGTCAGCAGGAGCTGCGGGTGTGCGGTGGCGAGCAGTCCGGGTAGATCGACTCGTGCGTGATAAGCGCTGCCAAGCAGCAGCGGTGCCACGACGGCCTGCGTGTGTCCTTGTGCGGCAACGGCATGGACGACTTGCTCGACCGATGGCGCATTCAGATCGAGAAATGCGAGTCGCACATCGATATCCGGCCGGGCGGCGGCGATATCGGCGACGACCGCCGACATCGTCGCCGCCGAGCGCGGATCTCGACTGCCATGTGCCACTGCGATGAGCGCAGGTCTCGGCTCCGCATATCCGCCGATCGGTGTGGCCGCCGTGACCCGGATCGGCCCGAACATCGGTCTATTCGGTCCGCGTCCGTGTTCGGATATGCGCTCCAGTTCCGCCCACATGGATCCGCCCGGCAGCCGCGCCACCGAGCCGATACCGCCGAGCGAATTCACCTCAGACTCCGACCTCGACCGCGGTCAGCACGTCACCGACCAGACCGGCGGCGAGGGTGTTGCCGCCCGCCGGATCGATGAGCAGGAAGCTGCCGGTGTGCCGGTTGACCCGGTAGTCGTCGGCCGCGATCGGCTCGGCGACACGCACCGAGATGCGGCCGATATCGTTGAGCGTCAACGACTCCGGGCTCGCGTGCGCGGTCAGGTTCTGCTCGTCGAACCGCTCGACGAGCGCGCCGACGATCGCCTGCGTGGTGCGGGTGCCGTGTTTGAGCAGCAGTCGCGCGCCGGGACGCAGCGGCTTATCACCGAGCCAGCAGACGGTCGCGTCGAACGAGTCGATCGGTTCCGGCGCATCGGCGGGGGAGGCGATGATGTCACCGCGCGAAATATCCACATCGTCGGCCAGGATCAGCGTGACACTGCGGCCGGCCTGTGCGACGGCGAGCTCACCATCGGGCGTATCGACCCGCTCGACGGTGGAGCGAATTCCGCAGGGCAGCACCACGATTTCGTCGCCGGGTGAAACCGAGCCCGCCGCGATCTGGCCCGCGTACCCGCGGTAGTCCGGGTATTCGGCGGTGCGCGGGCGGATCACGTACTGCACCGGGAAGCGCAGTCCGAGCGCGTGCGCGCCGGAGCTGTCGGCGTCCACCGGTACCGACTCGAGGTGCTCGATCAGCGAGGGTCCGTCGTAGTACGGGGTGTTCACCGAGCGCGAGGCGATATTGTCGCCGTGCAGTGCCGAGACCGGAATCTCCAGCACATCCTCGGCGGCCCAGCCGAGGGTGCTGGTGAGGGTGTTGAATTCGGCGGAGATCGCGGCGAATACGGTCGCTGGGTCATCGACCAGGTCGATCTTGTTCACCGCGAGCACCAGCTTCGGCACGCCGAGCAGCGCGAGTACCGCTGCATGCCGACGGGTCTGCTCGATGACACCCTTGCGCGCGTCGACGAGCAGGATCACCAGCTGCGCGGTGGACGCGCCGGAGACCGTATTGCGGGTGTACTGCACATGCCCGGGGGTATCCGCGAGCACGAAAGACCGCTTGGGCGTTGCGAAGTAGCGGTAGGCGACATCGATGGTGATGCCCTGCTCGCGTTCCGCGCGCAGCCCGTCCACGAGCAGCGAAAGATCCGGCGTGGCAAGACCCTTATCCACCGACGCGCGGGTGACGGCGTCGATCTGGTCGGCCAGCACGGATTTCGTATCGTAGAGCAGCCGTCCGACCAGGGTGGACTTACCGTCGTCGACAGAACCGGCGGTGGCCAGCCTCAATAGGTCGGACATATCAGAAATATCCTTCTCGTTTACGGTCTTCCATCGCGGCCTCCGACACTCGGTCGTCACCGCGGGTAGCGCCGCGCTCGGTCAAACGGGACGCGGCCACTTCGGCGAGAATCGCCTCGTTATCGGCCGCGGCGGAAAGAATTGCGCCGGTGGAGGATCCGTCGCCGACGGTGCGGTAGCGCACTGAACGGGTCTCCAACACCTCGCCCTCGCGCGGGCCGCCCCAGACGCCGGGCGTCATCCACATGCCGTCGCGCAGGTAGACCGGACGTTCATGCGAGTAGTAGATGCTCGCCAGATCGATATCCTTGCGGGCGATGTAGCGCCAGATATCGAGTTCGGTCCAGTTGCTCAAAGGGAAGACCCGGACGTGCTCGCCGGGAGCATGCTTGCCGTTGTACAGATTCCACAGCTCGGGCCGCTGCCGCTTCGGATCCCATTGCCCGAAGGCATTGCGCAGCGAGAAGATTCGCTCCTTCGCGCGCGAGCGCTCTTCATCGCGACGGCCGCCGCCGAAGACCGCATCGAAGCGGTGCTCGACGATGGCGTCCAGCAGCGGAACGGTCTGCAACGGATTGCGGATACCGTCCGGGCGCTCGGTGAGCCGGCCGTCGGCAAGGTAGTCCTCGACCTTCGCGACATGCAGCCGCAGGCCGTACTTGTCGACCACCTTGTCGCGGAACTCGAGTACCTCGGGCAGGTTGTGTCCGGTATCGACGTGTAGCAGTGCGAAGGGCAGCGGCGCGGGCCAGAACGCCTCGAGAGCCAGGTGCAGCAGCACCGTGGAATCCTTACCGCCGGAGAACAAGATCACCGGCCGCTCGAATTCGCCTGCTACCTCGCGGAAAATGTGGATCGACTCCGACTCCAACGCCGCGAGGGTGTCGAAATCGGTGATGCCGAACGAACGTGCGCTGGTGGTTTCGGTCATGCTGTGTCCTTCTTTGCATGCCCGAGGGGCCCTCCGTGGTTACGCAGGCTGCCTTCTTCGGGCCTTGACTCGGTCATGCTGTGTCCTTTTTTGCATGCCCGAGGGGCCCTCCGTGGTTACGCAGGCTGCCTTCTTCGGGCCCTGACTCGGTCATGCTGTGTGCAACCCGCATTCGGTCTTGGCGAGGCCGGCCCAACGGCCGCTTCGCGGATCGGAACCCGGCTCCGGCTTCTGTGTGCACGGAGCGCAGCCGATGGACGGATAGCCCTCTTCGACAAGGGGATTGACGAGGATGCCGTGCTGTTCGATATAGGTCTGCATCTCGTCGTCGGACCAGGCGGCGATCGGGTTGATCTTCACCAGTCCGAACGCCTCATCGAACGAGATGAGCGGGGCGTTGGCCCGGGTCGGGGCCTCCACGCGGCGGATGCCGGTGACCCAGGCGTTGTAACCGACGAGCGAGCGTTTCAGCGGCACAACCTTGCGCAACCGGCAGCATGCACCGGCATCATGGGCGAACAAATCCTTGCCGAGCAGCTGATCCTGTTCGGCCACAGTATTTTCCGGACGCACATTGATCACGTTCACGCCGTAGACGGCCGCCACCGCATCGCGGGTGCCGATGGTCTCGGCGAAGTGGTAGCCGGTATCCAGGAACAGCACATCCACACCCGAATGCACTTGGGCGGCAAGGTGAACCAGCACGCCGTCCTGCATATTCGAAGCGACGATGTACCCGGTGCCGAAGATGTCCTCGGTCCACTGGAGCAAGTCCAGCGCCGTGGCGTTCGGTCCGAGTTCGGCCGCGCCTTTTTCGGCGAGCGCGCGCAATTCGTCTTCTGGCAGCTTCGCGGGCAGGTCCGTTGTTACTTGATCCGTTGTCACGCTGGTTCTCCCATTCACCGAAGGTCGGCCTCGTCGGCACGAACCGCCCACTGAGCGAACCGTTCGCCGTCCTCGCGGTGCTTGATGAAGTTGCGCACCACCCGTTCGATGTAGTCACCGAGCTCATCGGTGGTCACCTTGTGCTGACGTAATTTCCGCCCGAAGGCGCTGTCGAAGCCGAGGCTGCCACCGAGATGAACCTGGAAACCCTCGACGTGATTCCCGGAGCCGTCATCGATCAGCTGCCCCTTGAAGCCGATATCGGCGATCTGCGCACGCGCGCAGGAGTTCGGGCAGCCGTTGATATTGATGGTCACCGGAACATCCAGCTGCGCATTGAGATCCGCGAGCCGCTCCTCCAACTCCGGCACCAGCGCCTGGGACCGCTTGCGGGTCTCGGCGAAGGAGAGCTTGCAGAATTCGATTCCGGAGCAGGCCATCAGGTTGCGGCGCCACAGCGACGGACGTGCCTGCAGGCCAAGGGGTTCCAGCTCGTCGATCAGCGCGTCGACCTTGTCGTCGGCGATATCGAGCACGATCAGCTTCTGGTATGGGGTGAACCGGATCCGGTCCGAGCCGTATTTCTCCGCCGCCTCGGCGACCTTGGTCAGCACGGTGCCCGAAACCCGGCCCGCGATGGGGGAGAAGCCGACCGCGTTGAGCCCGTTGCGCAGCCGCTGCACGCCGACGTGATCGATCGGCTTCTTCGGCTGCTCCGGCGCGGGACCGTCGATCAGCTTGCGCTTCAGGTACTCGTCCTCTAGCACCTGACGGAACTTCTCGATGCCCCAGTCCTTGATCAGAAACTTCAGCCGGGCCTTGGTGCGCAGGCGGCGGTAGCCGTAATCGCGGAACAGCGAGACGACGGCCTCCCACACATCGGGCACCTCGTCCAGCGGCACCCACGCGCCGACGCGCTGGGCCAGCATCGGATTCGTCGACAGACCGCCGCCGACCCACAGGTCCAGACCAGGGCCGTGCTCTGGGTGATTCACCCCGACGAACGCGACGTCGTTGATCTCGTGCACCACATCCTGCTGGCCCGAGATCGCGGTCTTGAACTTGCGCGGCAGGTTGGAGTACTCCTTCTTGCCGATGTAGCGGCGCACGATCTCCTCGATCGCGGGCGTCGGGTCGATGATCTCGTTCAGCGATTCACCGGCCAGCGGCGAGCCGAGCACCACACGCGGGCAGTCGCCGCACGCCTCGGTGGTCTGGAGGCCGACGCCTTCGATCCGCTTCCAGATCTCGGGGACGTTCTCCACCTCGATCCAGTGGTACTGGACGTTCTCGCGGTCGGACAGGTCGGCGGTGTCGCGGGCGAACTCGGTGGAGATCTGGCCGAGGGTCTTCAGCTGTGCGACATTCAGTGCACCCGCATCGCAGCGGATACGCATCATGAAGTACTTGGCCTCGAGAATGTCGATGTTCTCGTCACCGGTCCAGGTGCCGTCGTAGCCCTGTTCGCGCTGGGTGTAGAGACCCCACCAGCGGAACCGGCCGCGCAGATCGCCCTTGTCGATGCTGTCGAAGCCCTGTTTGGAATAGACGTTCTCGATCCGGGCCCGGACATTGAGCGGGTTGTCGTCCTTCTTGGACTGCTCATTCGGGTTCAGCGGCTCGCGGTAGCCGAGCGCCCACTGACCCTCGGCCTTGCGGCGCACCGGCTTACCGGTACGGACCCGGGGGCCCGTCGGTGCCTCGGTCCGCGGACGGTCCGGACGGACGCGTCGTTCAAAGGCCGGGCGGGCCGGGCGTGCGTGCTGCCCGGGTCCGGATTCCGGCTGGGGCTGATCCGTGGGACCGGAGTCGGTGCTCGACGTCATAGGGTCGCTCCTGCTGAGTGGGTGACATCCGTGTTGCAGACGCGAGGGGCTGACTCACGTCTGTGGTGTCAGCGGGTTGGTGTCCGTCGAATACGAGGGATCACCGGGCGAACCTGGAATGCGCGCCGCTGAGCTACCGAGGGGAACCGGGCCGACAGCAGGCACTGCAGACGCGCTTGTAGTCGACGTGGCGACGCGCCACAAGTCGTACTCCAGATCCGCGCATGTGGCCCATTGTGCCACGTCAGAGTGGCCCTTCCGGCCGCGCGGCGGTATTTCCCGCGAAATTGAGGGAAATCCCCAGGACTATGCGGGCTGATTGTGATGGCTGTCATAGTTGGCGGGCTGAATGCGTCGCATGATTCGTCAAGATCGTCGCCGATGGTCCGGATCGCTCGGTTTGACCTCGAGCTAGGTTGAGGTAGCAAGCTCGGTGGCATGAGTACCGATACCGATCTCGACGCCATCCGTGCGGTCGTCACCACCGTCCAACACTCCCAGCAGCACGAGCTTGTCGACGAATTCGTCGGCCTGTTCCGCGAGGACGCCATCTGGACGAGTGGGGGC
Source organism: Nocardia sp. NPDC051990 (assembly GCF_040680755.1). NCBI lineage: Bacteria > Bacillati > Actinomycetota > Actinomycetes > Mycobacteriales > Nocardiaceae > Nocardia > Nocardia sp. NPDC051990. The sequence continues at coordinate 215,358 of NZ_JBFAXH010000008.1, forward strand.
GGTAAGCGACTGTTCGGCCGCGCGGCCATCGCCGAGTTCACCGCTCAGGTGCTGCCGGGCGCGATGGGGGACGGCACCGTGACCTACGAGGTCGAGCATGTGCTGTTCATCCGGCCGGATGTGGCCGCGGTCAAGGTGGTCCAGCGCTACTTCGACGGCGACGGTCAGCTGTCCGGTCAGGGCTCACCGATGTACGTCATGTCCAAGGAGGACGGCCGCTGGCTGCTCACCGCGAACCAGAACACCGGCGTCGCCGACTGAACCCGCCCGCAACAGCCGGGGGGAGCAGCGGTCACACTGATGGGGTGAGTTCCGCCGCCGCCCCGATCGCAGCCGAGACGCCTGCCCTGGTGCTGCACGACTTCGGCGGCGGGCCGTTCGGGATCTACATCCACGTGCCGTTCTGTGCGACACGCTGCGGATACTGCGATTTCAACACCTATACCGCGGGCGAACTCGGCACCTCGGCGTCGCCGCAGTCCTGGCTGGATGCGCTGCGCGGTGAACTGGCGACGGCGGCCGACGAGTTCGCCGAGCTGCCGACGGCGACGCCTGAGGTGGCGACGATATTCGTCGGCGGTGGCACACCGTCTCTGCTCGGCGGTGATGGCTTGGCAGATGTGCTGGACGCGGTGCGCGCGAACTTCACCCTCGCCGCCGACGCCGAGGTGACCACCGAATCCAATCCCGAGTCGACCTCGCCGCAGTTCTTCGAACGCATCCGCACGGCCGGATTCACCCGGGTCTCGCTCGGCATGCAATCCGCGGCCCAGCATGTGCTGAAGGTGCTGGACCGCACCCACACGCCGGGCCGGGCCGTTGCCGCCGCGAAAGAGGCACGTGCCGCCGGATTCGACCATGTGAATCTCGACCTGATCTACGGCACGCCGGGGGAGCGCGACAGCGATCTGGACGCGAGCCTGGACGCGGTGCTGAGCGCGGGCGTCGACCACGTCTCGGCCTACTCGCTCATCGTCGAGGACGGCACCGCACTGGCCCGTCGGGTCCGCCGCGGCGAACTCCCCGCCCCCGACGACGATGTGCTCGCCGCCCGCTACGAGCGTATCGACTCCCGCCTGAATGCGGCCGGGCTCACCTGGTACGAGGTATCCAATTGGGCCGCAGGCGATTCCGCCCGTTGCCGACACAACCTCGGCTACTGGGACGGCGGCGACTGGCTCGGCGCGGGACCCGGCGCGCACAGCCATGTCGGCGGCGTGCGCTGGTGGAACATCAAACACCCTGCGCGCTATGCCGATACCGTCGCGCGTGGCGGCTTTCCCGCGGCGGGCTGGGAAGTGCTCACCGCTGACGAGCAGCACACCGAACGCGTCATGCTGACCATCCGCCTGCGCACCGGTCTGCCGCTGAACGAGTTGGCCCCAACCGAATCCGCTGCCGCGACCCGAATCATCGCCGACGGTCTGGCAATTCGCTCGAACGACCGCCTGATCCTCACCGACCGTGGCCGCCTACTCGCCGATGGCGTGGTTCGGGACCTCCTGACCTGAGCCGTATTCGCTACTGCCGGTGCCTTTGCCGTATGTTGCGTCGTGACGCTCACTTGGCTTTGGGGTCTGCCCCGCGTGGTCCGTATCGCCCGCGACCCCCTCAGGGGTCGAGGCGTTGTGGTCTATTTGTCGCCGAGAGCGCTGGCGAAACTTTCGGCTACCCCGCGAACTTTGATCGCATGACGAGGGGACCGGAGTCGATCCGGGGATGGCACTGAGAACAATCTCCAAGACTCCATCGGTCGAGGATATTGCCGCATTGCAGAAATTGGGGAATGCATCATCGGTAAAGACCACAGCTGGACGGCCATCGATGGGATCTGTGCTTATCACGGTGTTGTGACTGGACGTGGCGGCCTCGGCGATGGAAGTGTTCTTCGACCGCACTATGACATCGCCGGTAACTTTCCCGTCAGCATTTTTAGGCCGTTCGAATGAGATCCGCTGCCGACAGTCGAAACCCGTCCGCGTTCTTACGACAACTACACCGTCGGGCCTTCGGACCGGCCTGACGATTTCGACGAATACCCGACGAACAGGTCCTGGTTGGTCTGATGGGGACGTGCGACGTCGTCCTCGTTCTGGTGGGTGGATCCGAGTGTGTGGTACCTGGGCTTGTGAGTTCTCCAGATGTCTACGGGCCGGCTAGCGGAATACTGTCGTTGCACTATCACAGATCGGTAAACGCGCGTAGGCTGCGGATCAACCCAAGGAGTCCTATGCCACCGGCACGACACATCACTGTAATCCCTGAGCAGAGCGAGTTCGCCGAGTCACGGGCCGCGGAGAAGGCCGAAAACGCGCGACAGTGCGCGATAGCCGCCCGCACGGTCGCCAGCCACGCCGAGAACGCGGCTGATTGCGAATCCTTACTCGCCATGCTCGGCCTCGACGCAAAGGCGGGCAAGATGGCGAAACCCAGGTTCAAGCTGTAGCTGCGGGCGTTGCATGTCGTTGTTCGTCGGGTGAGCGTCGGCGGATTGCGAGAGCCGATCGCTGGCTGCTTTCCGGGCGTCGGCGCGCACCCGATGTCGGCGTGCTGAGGTCTGTCGCGAATGTTCGTCGTCGGCATTCGCGCTGAGCGGTGTACCGAGCGGGCGGTCTGTCCGGCTGTGGTGCTGGGCGAAAGGTGACAACATCAGGAGCCGACAGCATCAACGACGACAGGCAGGACTCTGATGAATATCACCCGTAGTCTCCGCGCCTGCATCGCGGCGCTCACCCTGGCTTCCACACCCATCCTCGCGGCCGCCCCCGCGGCCGCCGAACCCCTGCCGACGATCGTGCTCGTGCACGGTGCCTTCGCCGACACCACGAGTTGGAACGGCGTCGCCGCGACGCTGCGCGACCACGGTTATCAAGTCGTTGTTCCCGACAACCCGCTGCGTGGCCCCGCCAACGATGCCGCGGCCATACAGCGAACCCTGGACACCATCTCCGGACCCGTTGTCCTGGTGGGCCATTCGTATGGCGGCTTCGTCATCACCAACGTCCACGACCCGAAAGTCCAAGCGCTGGTCTACATTGCGGCCTTCGCCCCCGTACAAGGCGAATTCGCCCTGCTCGAAATCGATCCGATCCGCTTCCCCGGCACTCGGTTACTCCCCCCGGCACTGCAGCTGTGCGTCGTGGACGATCCACATGGCTTGGCAGGCAAGAATATCGACAGCTATGTCGCCCCCGACTACTTCAACTCCGTCTTCGCCCAGGACGTATCTCCCGAAGTAGCCGCCGACATGGTCGCCCATCAACGTTCCCTCGCAGTCGCCGCCAACGTCGAACCCTCCGGTGCGCCCTCATGGTCTTCGACCCCGAGCTGGTATCTCGTCTCGGCCGACGACCGCGTGATTCCGCCTGCGTCGCAACGCTTCATGGCGAATCGAATGGGTGCGCATACGTCGGAGGTCGGTGCTTCCCATGCGTCGCTGGTGTCGCGCCCGGCGGAGGTCGCGGACGTAGTGGAGGCCGCGGTCCGCTGACCAATCATTTACCCCCTGCGCGTGACGCGGTCTACCTCCATACCGAGCCCCACTGTCGAACTCACCACTGGAGGTGCCGTCCTGGTTCGGCCGGGCCGAAGATGACGCCCCAGCCGATGCGCTGGGGGACATGCTGCCCGTCGAGCTGGACTGGCGCCCATGGTTGCCACGGTGTGCGAACGGCAATTGTCGGGTAGGCAATTAGACTTGATAAACAGACGTACCCAGTAGCCTGCATCGAATTCGGGGCGATGTGGACGGTGCGCACGTGGCCGTTATGACGTACCCGAGGACGAGCAAGGAGGTAGGGCCCATGTCGAGCACCGAGGATCGGCGCTTCGAGGTCCTGCGTGCGATCGTCGCGGACTATGTCGCGACCAAGGAGCCGATCGGGTCGAAGACCCTGGTCGAGCGGCATAACCTCGGGGTATCCAGCGCGACGGTTCGTAACGATATGGCGGTGCTGGAGGCTGAGGGCTACATCACCCAGCCGCACACCAGTTCCGGTCGCATTCCGACCGACAAGGGCTACCGGCAGTTCGTCGACCGCATCTCCGAGGTGAAGCCGCTTTCGCCGGCCGAGCGCCGGGCGATCCTGGAATTCCTGGAATCCGGCGTCGATCTCGACGATGTGCTGCGTCGCGGTGTTCGGCTGCTGGCTCAGCTGACCCGCCAGGTCGCGGTCGTCCAATATCCGACGGTCTCGGCTTCCACGGTCCGCCACATCGAGGTGGTCGCGCTGAATCCGGCTCGGTTGCTGCTGGTCGTGATCACCGATACCGGCCGCGTCGACCAGCGTCTGGTGGAACTCGGTGCGCTCATCGATGACCAGGATCTGGCCGCACTACGCGGCATGCTCGGTGGCGCGATGGACGGTAAGCGCCTGTCCGACGCCTCTGCGGCGGTGGCCGAACTGCCCGAGCGGGCGCCGGTGCGGCTGAAGGATGTGCTGGTGCGGGTCTCGACCGTGCTCGTCGAGACCCTGGTCGAGCATCCTGAGGAGCGGTTGGTCCTCGGCGGCACCGCCAACCTGACTCGCAATGCCGCCGACTTCGTTTTCCCTGGTTCGCTGCGCGATGTACTGGAGGCATTGGAGGAGCAGGTGATCGTGCTCAAGCTGCTCGCCGCCGCCCAGCATCCGGGTACCATCACGGTGCGCATCGGCGAGGAGACCCAGGTCGAGCAGATGCGCGGAACGTCGGTGGTGTCGACCGGCTATGGTGCGGCGGGTGCGGTGCTCGGCGGTATGGGCGTGCTCGGTCCGACCCGGATGGACTATCCGGGGACCATCGCATCGGTCGCGGCCGTTGCCCGTTATATCGGTGAGGTGCTGGCGGAGCGCTGAGGGGTGACGTCGCTGATACGCTCGATCCTTCGGCGGATAAAGTTGAGTGCATCCGACTAATGCTGTTGCAAACCAAGGACTAGAGAACTCAAGTGGCACGGGACTACTACGGACTGCTCGGCGTCGCGAAGAACGCGACCGACCAGGAGATCAAACGCGCCTACCGCAAGCTGGCGCGGGAGCTCCACCCCGACGTCAACCCCGACGAGGCGGCGCAGGCCAAGTTCAAGGAAGTGTCGACCGCCTACGAGGTGTTGTCGGACCCGGAGAAGCGGCGCGTCGTCGATATGGGTGGCGACCCGCTGGAGGCCGGCGGCGGCGCGGGCTTCTCCGGCGCCGGCTTCGGTGGCCTCGGCGATGTCTTCGAGGCCTTCTTCGGCGGTATGAGCGGTAGCCCCGGTGGGACGCGCAAGCCGCGCGGCCGGGTGCAGCCTGGTGCGGATTCGCTGCTGCGGACCCGGCTCAGCCTGGCCGAATGCGCGGTCGGTGTCACCAAGCACCTGACCGTCGATACCGCCATCCTCTGCGATATCTGCCACGGCTCCGGCACCAACGGCAAGTCCAAGGCGGTGCGTTGTGAAACCTGTGGTGGTGCGGGTGAGGTCCAGTCCGTGCAGCGGTCGTTCCTCGGTCAGGTGCTGACCTCGCGTCCGTGTCCGACCTGTCGCGGTGCGGGTGAGACCATTCCCGATCCGTGCCACAAGTGCGGCGGCGACGGACGAGTGCGGGCGCGTCGTGAAATCGCCGCGCCGATTCCGGCCGGTGTCGCCAATGGCATGCGGGTGCGGCTTGCGGCGCAGGGCGAGGTCGGTCCCGGTGGTGGCCATGCGGGCGATTTGTATGTGGAGATCGTCGAGCAGCCGCACGATGTCTTCGTTCGTGACAGCGACGATCTGCACTGCACCATCCGGGTGCCGATGGTCGATGCCGCACTCGGCACCACCGTCGTCGTCGACACCATCCTCGACGGTCCGACCGAGCTGACCATTCCGCCGGGCACCCAGCCGGGTGAGATCTCGGTGCTGCGCGGCCACGGCATGCCGCGCCTGCGCTCGGGTGCGCGCGGTGATCTGCTGGCGCATCTGGAAATCGTGGTGCCGACCAAACTCGACGCCAAGAGCACCGATCTGCTGCGCAAGTACAAGGGCATGCGCACTGGTGAACGCGCCGAGGTGATGTCGGCGCAGTCCGAACACAACAGCGGCCTGTTCGCTCGGCTGCGAGCGTCGTTCAGCGGGCGATAGTCGTTGGCCGCCACGGTCTTCTATCTCGACGACATCCCGGAGCCCGGTGCCATCGCGATCCTCGATGGCCCGGAGGGGCGGCACGCCGCGACGGTGCGCCGCATCCGGGTCGGCGAGGCGATCACGCTGTCCGACGGGAATGGATTGCTGGCCGAATCGGAAGTCGTTGCGGCACAGAAGGACCGGCTGGAGTTGACGGTCCGGAACCGGGTGCTGTCCGACCCGCCGCGGCCGCGGGTGACGGTCGTCCAGGCACTGCCCAAGTCCGACCGTTCCGAGCTGGCGGTCGAGCTGATGACCGAGGCGGGTGCCGACGCCATCGTTCCGTGGCAGGCGCACCGCTGCGTCGCGAACTGGGAAGGTAAGGCGCACAAGGCGGTCGAGAAATGGCGGGCCGCTGCCCGATCGGCCGCTCGGCAATCACGGCGCGCCTACATCCCCGAGGTGGCCGACCTCTGGCACACCCGTGATCTGCTCGACACCATCCGCGGCAGCGTCGCCGCGGGCGGAGTCGTCGTGGCACTGCACGAATCCGGTGCCGCCCGCTTCGTCGAACTTCCCTTCGACAAGTCCACCGAGATCATGCTCATCGTCGGCCCCGAAGGCGGACTGGACGATTCGGAACTGAGCGCCTTCGTCGACGCGGGTGCGGACGTAACCTTGCTCGGCCCAACGGTTTTGCGCACCTCGACTGCGGCCGCCGTCGCCCTCGGCGCCTTGGGGGCGTTGACCTCTCGTTGGTGACGTCAGAGCTGGACGGCACTGACCACCTGGATATAACCTGCGATGCTCTCCGGTCGGCAGCATTGCTTTCCGATCGCTGGGACCTTCGGGTGACTCCACAAGGCGACCGCTCGGCATCACGCCGTCGGCGATGCGCATGGCTGGGACGCGACACCGGCATTGCTGCTCCGGCCGGCGTGAATCGTCAAATACCACACCAGAACTGCGGCGACGGCTACCAGCGCCCCGACACAGGCGGCCAGGCCGTCCCATCCGCCCTTCGCATATGCGATGCCCGCCGCACTGCCGATGATGGCGCTGCCGAGGTAGTAGGTGAACAGGTACAGCGATGATGTGGCGCCGCGGTTTCCGGGAGCCATCGCGCCGACCCAGGTGCTCGCCACCGCGTGGGCACCGAAAAAGCCTGCGGTGCATAGTGATATCCCCAGGATAATCACGATCAACTGGTCCGGAATGGTGACCAGGACACCGACGCCCATCAGTGTGACGGATACCGTGAGCACGCGGTGCTTGCCGAAGCGATCGGCCCAACGCCCGGCGGCGGCCGAGGCGAGCGTGCCCGCAAGATACAACAGGAATACCGAACCCGCAACGGCCGCGGGCAATTCGAACGGCGCTCGGGTCAGCCGATAGCCGAGGAAGTTGTAGATCGATACGAATCCGCCCATCAGTACGAAGGCCAATCCGAACAGGGCCAGCAGCCCGCCGTGGCGCAGCGGCGTGCCGAGATCGCCGAGCACGGTTCGTATTCCGGCGGGTCGAGCGACGAATCCACGCGACGGCGGCAGCCCACGCACGAACCAGACGGTGCAACCGGCCGCCGCGACGGCAATCGTGGCCTCGGCCCAGCGCCACGAGGCCAGATCCAGTGCGAATGCCGGAATCAACCGCCCGGCCAACCCGCCGATCGACGTGCCCGCGACGTAAACACCCATGGCGGCGCCCAAACCATCGGCGCCGATCTCCTCCGCCAGATACGCCATCGCGACCGCGGGCACCCCGGCCAGCGTGATCCCTTGCAGCGCCCGCCCCGTCAGCAGCACCTCGAGCGATGGGCTCAGCGGCAGCAGCAAACCGATGACGGCCGAAACCACCGCCGACCATGTCATCACCTTGGTCCGCCCGATCCGCGAGGACAATGCACTCACCGGCACGATCGCCAACGCGAGAAGCCCGGTGGTCAACGACACAGCCAACGCGGCCTGCGCCGGGTCGACGCCGAAGGCCGCCGACAGACTCGGCAGCAACGCCTGCGCGCTGTACATCGAGGCGAAGGTGGTCAATCCGGCGGCGAACAGCGCCGTGGTGATCCGACGTTCGTGCGATGTGCCGGTCGAGCGGGTGTCCGTGCTGGTCATGGCATCAGAATCGGCACTCGGCGCTAAGAAGGGAAATGAATAATAATCTATTGTGTAATGCAGTGAACGTATAAGGAAAGGTCTGCGCTTGCTGGGTGACGACCTGCTGTGGTTCACGACACTCGCCGAGTTGGAGCGCGTCGGCGCGGCCGCCGAGCGGCTGCACATCGCCCAGCCGACGCTCTCGCGCATGCTGGCCCGCCTCGAGCGTCGCCTGGGTGTCGAACTGTTCGACCGCCACGGAAAACGCATCGTGCTGAACGAGTTCGGCCGGATCTACTACGAGCACGCCCGCCGTGCCCGGTCCGAACTCGATGCCGCTGCCCAGGCTGTCGCCGATCTCGCCGATCCGGCGAAAGGCGTTGTCCGCCTATCATTTCAGCCCTCCTTCGGCAGCTGGCTGATCCCGCAACTGATCGGCGGGTTCCGGCGCGGCTCGCCGCGTATCTCGTTCACGCTCCGGCAGGGCGCGTTCGATGCCGTAGTCGATCAGATCGTCGACGGCACAGCGGATTTGGCGACTGTTTCGCCTCGCCCTTCAGTGCACGTCGGCTGGCGCAAATTGCTCACGCAGCCACTGGCGCTGGCCGCGCCCGCGGAACATCGGCTCGCGTCCCGTCGACAGATCCGTTTCGCCGAACTCGGCGACGCCGAATTCATCACCATGCATGCGGGTTTCGGTATGCGCCGCATTTTCGACGAGCTCTGCGCCGCCGCGCATATCCGCCCCCGCATCGCCTTCGAATCGAGTGATCTGGGCACTGCCGCCGGACTGGTCGCGGCCGGACTCGGTGTCGCGCTGCTGCCGCTGGAAGATCCAACGCCGGCGGCCGGTTCGTTATCGGGCATTGTGACCGTTCCGCTCGCCGACGCTGGAGCCGTCCGCGATGTGGGGCTGATCTGGTCGGCGACCGCTCCGCCATCGGATGCGGTGCGTCGATTTCGTGACTTCACTGAGGATTGGGCACGCCGGCGTGGGGGGATCCAGATGCCGCGCCGGTAAGCGGCGATCAGCAGGCAATCGCCAGGCAGGCTGCCGACCATTTCGAGCGACTCGCAAGCGTTCGCTACGGCCGAGGTGGCCGTTTATTCAATGCCTGTTGTCAGTGGGGCGCGTTAAACTCTCATCAACGAGCAAATCGAGACCGGAAGGCAGGGTATAGCCACTTTTGAGAACACAAGGCGAGATCGGCGACCCGACCAGACCCGCGGCAGGCATGAGCTCACCCACCCAGCCGCCATCGTCAGCTTCCATCCACGGTGGTGCGGACAACGGTTCGGGCCCCGCAGCACGTACCGTGCGTTCCAGTATCGAACTCGCTCCCGAATCCGTGTTCCCGTTCCTCGGTTCGGCCGACCAGAACCTGCGTGAACTCGAGCAGCTGCTGGATGCGGACATCCACGTCCGCGGCAATTCCGTCACCTTGACCGGCAAGGCGGCCGATGTCGCGCTCGCCGAGCGGGTGATCGAGCAGCTCGTCGCGCTGACCGGCCGCAATCGAGTGGTGACCCCGGAGGCGGTGCGCCACACCGTATCCATGCTCACCGAGGGTTCGTCGGAATCCCCGGCAGAGGTGCTGAGCCTCGACATTCTGTCCCGGCGCGGTAAAACCATCCGGCCCAAGACGCTCAACCAGAAGCGCTACGTCGACGCCATCGACGCCAACACGATCGTGTTCGGCATCGGGCCCGCGGGCACCGGCAAGACGTACCTGGCGATGGCCAAGGCCGTGCAGGCATTGCAGACCAAGCAGGTCAACCGGATCATCCTCACCCGACCCGCCGTCGAGGCGGGCGAGCGGCTCGGCTTCCTGCCCGGCACGCTCAACGAGAAGATCGACCCGTATCTGCGCCCGCTCTACGACGCGCTGCACGACATGATGGATCCGGAGGCCATTCCGAAGCTGATGGCGGCCGGTGTCATCGAGGTCGCCCCACTGGCATATATGCGCGGTCGGACCCTGAACGATTCGTTCATCATTCTCGACGAGGCGCAGAACACCACGGCCGAGCAGATGAAGATGTTCCTCACCCGGCTCGGATTCGGTTCGAAGATCGTGGTGACCGGTGACGTCACCCAGGTCGACCTGCCCAATGGCGCGCGCTCCGGGCTGCGTACCGCGAGTGAGATCCTCACCAGCATTGCTGACATCCATTTCGCCACGCTCACCAGCAGCGATGTGGTTCGGCACCGGTTGGTCTCCGATATTGTCGACGCCTACGAGCGGGCCGAGGCCGAGCGGGTCACCCAGGTCGGACCGCACTATCCGGGCAATCGCGCACAGCGTCGCGCCGCGAGCCGGGCAGATCGGCGATAGTGCGACGGACATCTCCAGCCCCGCCGCGCCGAGAGCCGCGCGGCGCGGCCCCCGGCACACCGAATACCCTGTTCAGGTGAGCATCGAGATCGCCAACGAATCGGGTATCGACATACCCGAAGAAGACCTGGTCAGTGTCGCGCGATTCGTGATCGGCCGGATGGATGTGCATCCGGCGGCCGAGCTGTCGATGGTGCTGGTCGATCTCGACACCATGGCAGATCTGCACATGCGCTGGATGGACCTACCCGGCCCGACCGATGTCATGTCCTTCCCCATGGACGAACTGGAGCCCGGTGGTCGCCCCGACAGCGCCGAGCCCGGTCCGTCCATGCTCGGCGATATCGTGCTGTGCCCCGAATTCGCCGCGGGCCAGGCGCGCAAGGCCGGACATTCGCTCGATCACGAACTGGCCCTGCTCACTGTGCACGGCGTGCTCCACCTGCTCGGCTACGACCACGCCGAGCCGGAGGAGGAGAAGGAGATGTTCGCGCTGCAGGCGCGGCTGCTCGAGGAGTGGTACGAGAGTCTGCGCGAGGCACAGCGGCGCGCCGAATTGGCCGAACGCGACGCCCGGCTGCTGGGGAAGGCCGGTTTCACAACCCCCGGTGAGGCGCTAGGCCCCGCGTGAATTCGCTGACCATGATCCTGCTGGCGATTCTGCTCGTCCCAGTCGGCGGAGTGTTTGCCGGAGTCGATGCGGCGCTGAACACCATCTCACCGGCGCGTCTCGACGATATGGTCCGGGCGGAGCGGCCCGGCGCGGCGCGGTTGACCAGGATCGTGGCCGACCGGCCGCGATACGTGAATCTGCTTGTGCTGCTTCGTATTCTGTGCGAGATCTGCGCGACGGTGCTGTTGGCGGCGGCGCTGATCCCGCTGTGGAACGACAAATGGGCGCTGCTGTTCACTGCCGCCGTCATGGTGCTGGTGGACTATGTGGTGATCGGGGTCGGTCCACGCACACTCGGTCGCCAGCACGCTTACTCCATCGCCTTGGCTTCGGCGCTGCCGCTGCAGTTCATCGGCACGGTACTCGGTCCGGTAAGCAGACTGCTGATTCTCATCGGTAATGCGATCACCCCCGGTAAGGGATTTCGCAACGGCCCCTTCGCATCCGAGATCGAGCTGCGCGAAGTGGTCGAAATGGCCAGTGAACGTGGCGTGGTGGCCGACGACGAACGCCGGATGATCCAGTCGGTGTTCGAACTCGGCGACACCCCGGCCCGCGCGGTCATGGTGCCGCGCACCGAAATGGTTTGGATCGAGGCGGACAAGACTGCGGCACAGGCGATGTCGCTCGCGGTCCGCAGTGGGCACTCACGCATTCCGGTGATCGGCGAGAACGTCGACGATATCCTCGGCGTGGTGTACCTGAAAGATCTTGTGCCCTACGCGGATAGAAGCCGCAAGGTGCAGGTACGCGACGCCATGCGTCCAGCCGTGTTCATGCCCGACTCCAAACCACTGGACAGCTTGCTCGACGAAATGCAGCGCCGCAGAAACCATATGGCGCTACTGGTCGACGAATACGGCGGCATTGCCGGCCTGGTGACCATCGAAGATGTGCTCGAGGAGATCGTCGGTGAAATCGCCGACGAATACGACACCGACGAAACCCCACCCGTCGAGGATCTCGGCGAGGGCCGCTACCGAGTTTCGGCGCGACTGTCGGTCGACGATCTGGCCGAGCTGTACGGCCTGGAAATCGAGGAGGAGGACGTCGATACCGTCGGCGGCCTGCTCGCGCACGCACTGGGCCGGGTGCCGCTGCCCGGCTCCAAAGCCGTCGTGCACGGCTTGGTGCTGCGTGGTGAAGGCGGTGCGGACGCGCGGGGACGGGTGCGGGTGCATACCGTCGTGGTGCGTAAGGCGGCGGAGAAATCGCAGGCCGAGAATGCCAACGGCAAGCGCAGGAGTAACGGAGCGGAGCGGGAAGTCCCGCCCGATCGTGATGCGAACGGAGATGGCGAATGACCGAATTGGATGCCGAGGACACCAAACTCGTGGTGCTGGCCAAGGGGGCGCTCGGCCGTACCGGCGGCAGCTCGGGTGCGGCCATCCGCGATACCGACGGCCGCACCTACGCGTCCGGTGATGTCGTCCTGGAGTCCCTGCGCTTGACCGCACTGCAAGCCGCCGTCGCGGCCGCGATCTCCAGTGGCGCAGAGGGATTCGAGGCGGCCGTGGTCGTCGGTGGCAGGCTGTCGGATGCCGGTGTTTTCGCGGTGCGCGAGGTTTCGCCCGAGGCGCGCATCGTCTTCACCGATCGTTCGGGTGCGGTCTTCGAGATCGTCGACGACGCTGTGGGCGCGGAGGTGCAGGGTGGCTGATAAGTCCACCGAATTCCGTTCCGGCTTCGTTTGTTTCGTCGGTCGTCCGAATACCGGCAAATCGACGCTCACCAATGCGCTGGTCGGCCAGAAGATCGCCATCACCTCCTCGCGCCCGCAGACGACCCGCCACACCATCCGCGGGATCGTGCACCGCGATCACGCCCAGCTCATTCTGGTCGATACCCCGGGGCTACACCGGCCACGTACCCTGCTCGGCCAGCGGCTGAACGACCTTGTCCGCGATACGTATTCCGAAGTCGACGTGATCGCGCTGTGCATTCCGGCCGACGAGAAAATCGGACCCGGCGATAAATGGATTCTGCAGCAGATCAAGCAGATGGCGCCGAAGACCACCCTGCTCGGTGTGGTCACCAAGATCGACAAGGTAAGTCGCGACCAGGTCGCCGAACAACTGATGGCGCTGTCGCAACTGCTCGGCCCGGACCACGATGTCGTGCCCGTGTCTGCCGTCAAGGGCGAACAGGTCGAGGTTCTCGTCGACGTGATCGCCTCGAAAATGCCGGAGGGCCCGGCCTTCTACCCCGACGGCGAGCTCACCGACGAGCCCGAGGAAACCCTCATGGCCGAGCTCATCCGCGAGGCCGCCCTGGAAGGCGTCCGCGACGAGCTCCCACATTCGCTCGCCGTGGTCATCGAAGAGGTTCTCCCACGCGAGGAGAACGAAGACATGCTCGACGTGCACGCCCTGCTCTACGTCGAACGTCCCTCGCAGAAGGCCATCATCATCGGCAAGGGCGGCGCCCGCCTCAAAGAGGTCGGCACCAACGCCCGCAAACAGATCGAACACATTCTCGGCGTCCGCATCTACCTGCACCTACACGTCAAGGTTGCCAAGGATTGGCAGCGCGACCCGAAACAGCTCGGCAAGCTCGGATTCTGATGGCGGAAATCATGGGATGTGATATCCCGATGCCGCTGCTGACGCACCGATTCAGATCGATAGTCTCGAACGCTGACCTCACCACCAGGGTTCGGGACGATGGCGCTCCCAGTGGAGTTCCGATTCCAGTTGTGCCGCAACGGAAACCAGGAGCTTCTCGGTGTTCGCGGTACCCATGAGTTGTGCGCCAACCGGCAGGCCGGTGTCAGTGAAACCCGCGGGGACATTCACCGCGGGCCAGCCGAGTACATTCCAGGGCCAGGTATACGGGCAGGCGGCCGTGATGAGGTCGTTGGTCGCATTGACACCGATGCCGTCGATCTCCTCGGCGCGCGGCGGGGGAGTCGCGGTGGTCGGGGCCAGCACCAGATCGTAGTCGCGGAAGAAACCGCCGATTCGCTTGTGCAGCAACGTTTCCGCCTGCCGTGCCGCGAACAGTGCGGGTCCGCTGAGCGCACGCCCGAACCGGACGTTCGCGATCGTGCGTGGATCCACCTGCACGCCAGGCATTCTGTCGTAGACGTGTCGGACCCCTGCCAGTGAGCGCGGCAGGAAGGACGCGCCGATCATGATGCCGTAATGCAGGTCTGACACGGTCACCGTATGACCGAGGCGACGCAGTGTGGTGGCGATGCGCTGCACCGCGACCTCGACCTCCGGATGCAGCGCGGTTCTGGTGGCGGTGAACGGGATTCGCAGCGAGAGGGCGATGCGCAGCCGTCCTGGATCGCGGCCGACGGCATCGGAGACGGTGAGCGGTTCGGGGGTGTGCAGATCGCCGGGATGTGGTCCGGCAGCGATGTCGAGCAGCAGTGCGGCATCGGCGACGGTGCGTGCCAGCGGCCCGTTCACGGTGAGCCCGTGGAATGCCTCGGCCGCCGGCCAGGTGGAGATGCGCCCGCGCTGTGGTTTGATGCCGACCAGATTGGTCCATGCGGTCGGGATGCGGACCGAGCCCGCGCCGTCGGAACCCAGTGCGGCGGGTACCAATCCGGCCGCGACGGCGGCCGCGGAACCGCCGGATGAGCCGCCAGGGGTGTGCTCGGCACCCCACGGGTTGCGAGTGTGGCCGAAGGCGGCACCGCTGGTGAATGGCAGTTGGCCGAGTTCGCAGGTATTGGTCTTGCCGACGATTATCGCACCGGCCGCGCGCAGCCGTCGCACCGATTCCGCGTCTTCGGTTTTCGGCGGGAGATCGCCGCCGCAGCCGAAAGCCGTTGGCTCACCGGCGATGTCGGTATCATCCTTGATCGCGATCGGCACGCCGAGCAGCGGGAGTCGTTCGCCGGCGGCCAAGCGTTCGTCGGCCGAGGTCGCCTCGGCGAGTGCCTTTTCGCGCCGGACGATGCGGAAGGCGTTCAGTGTCGGCTGGCTCGCCTCGATCCGGCCCAGGGCGGCGCCGACCGCCGCCACGGAGCTGATCCTGCTCTGTGCGAGGGCGGCTGCGAAGTCCGCGAGGCCGAGTTCGGCGGTTTCCGATGGGCGCAGGGTGGGGTCCGACACCGTCATGTGAGCTCAGTCTCCTTCGTCGTTCGTTGCACGTTAGCGTGCGATCTGGTCAACCGGCTCCTGCGCCTCCCCGCGCCTCAGGCCGACCGGTGGGAGCCTCGACAGTGCCGTTGCGGGCTGGCGGTTGAGCATCCAGCTGAGTTCTGGGCGCACCTGGTGAGTCGCCCATGTGCTCGCGAGATCAGTCCACCGTAGACATACATACTGTATGTATGTAACGTGGATGGAACCTGCGAACACCTGGAGGAACCATGGGAATCAGTACGTCACTCGGCCGCACGCATGAGGTGGATCTGCCCGGCGGCCGCATTCGGTATCACGACACGGGGAAGGGTGCGCCCGTTGTGTTCGTGCACGGCCTGCTCGTCAACTCTGATCTCTGGCGCAAGGTCGTCCCCGTGATCGCGGCGGCGGGGTACCGCTGTCTCAGCCCGGACCTGCCGCTCGGCTCACACGAAATCCCCGTCCCCGCAGCGGATCTCACGCCCACCGGGGTCGCCGATCTGACCGCCGACTTTCTGGATCGACTCGATCTCACCGACGTCACTGTCGTCGCCAATGACACCGGCGGCGCGATCACCCAGTTGTTGCTGACCCGTCGACCGGAGCGGATCGGCCGCGTCGTTTTGACCTCATGCGACGCCTACGAGGCGTTCTTCCCGCCTCTGTTCGCGGCCCTGCCGGTGCTGGCGCGGATGCCCGGCTCGCTCCGGCCACTGACCGAGTTGTTGCGCATTCGTGCGCTGCACCGGCTGCCGATCGCCTTCGGCTGGGTGACCAAGCGCCCGGTACCGCCGGAGATCGCCGACTCCTACCTGCTGCCGAGCCGGAATTCGGCGGCGATCCGCAAGGATCTGCGCCGGTTCCTGAAGACCGTGCATCGCCGCTACACCCTCGACGCCGCCACCCGATTCCCATCGGTGCGAGTTCCGGTGCTGATCGTCTGGGCGCGCGAGGACAAGATCTTCCCCGTGTCGTTCGCGGAACGCTTGGCCGCCGAACTGCCGAACGCCACCCTGAAATTCATCGACGACTCCTATACGTTCCTCGCCGAAGATCAGCCCGAGTTGCTCTCCGAAACGATTCTGGAGTTCACTCGGCTGCATGCAACGCCGTAGTCAGGAGGATCGCTCCCGTGCCACCCGAGCCGCGCTCGAGCAGGCCGGTCGCCGGTTGTTCGCCGAGCGCGGTTTCGCGGCGACCTCGGCCGAGGAACTCGTGACCGAGGCGGGCGTCACCCGCGGCGCCCTGCACCACCATTACGGCGATAAGCGCGGGCTGTTCCTCGTCGTGCTCGAACAAATAGAGATCGAGAGCACCCAGGAAATCGAAAACGCCATCGGCGCAGGGAATCCCGACGACTTTCTCACCTCGATGGCCATCGGTCTGAATGTCTTCCTGGACATCTGCCAGCGCCCCGAGATGATCCGCATCACCCTCTACGACGCCCCTGCCGTCCTCGGCTGGGAGGCCTTTCGCGAATTCGAGGCGCGCCACGGGCTGGGGTTGGTCATCGCCGAATTGGAACGCGCCAGCGACGCTGGACTGATCGCCGATGCGCCGGTTCCGGTCCTGGCCCAGTTGATCTTCAGCGCGGTCTCCGAGGCGGGGCTGATCGTTGCGCACGCCGCGGATAAGGACGCCGCCCGAGCACAGGCACAACAGTCCCTGATGCTGCTGATCGGCGGCATCCTCCGCACCTGACGTATGCGCGGTTGCGCGGGTGTCGCATAACCAGCGGTTTCCTCGCATAGGTTGTGCGACTCGTGTGAGGTGAACTCTGCCGGTCGCGTCCGACGATGGTTGTCGGCTTGTCCATACCTCACCTCCGTCGTAGAAACCCTAATTAGAGTTTGATTTACCTTAATTAGCGTAATTGTCCACCACTGTATTGGTTCGTGCCGTGGTTCCGACGAGGCGCGGATGGGCAGAGCGCGTATGGACCCCAGGTCGTCGCGTCGAGTGCGATCGAGTTGATTCCAGGCTCGCGCCTGACGATGGGCGTCGGCCATTCGTGACAGGATGGGCAGGTGCGGTTGTATCGGGATGAGGCGGTTGTGGTTCGCCAGCATAAACTGGGCGAGGCGGATCGCATCGTCACGTTGTTGACGCGGCAGCACGGGTTGGTGCGGGCGGTGGCCAAGGGGGTGCGGCGGACCAAGTCGCGGTTCGGGGCGCGGTTGGAGCCGTTCGCCTATGTGGATGTGCAGCTGCACCCGGGGCGCAATCTCGACACGGTCACCCAAGTGCACACCATGGAGGCATTCGCCGCCGATATCGTCGACGACTATGGGCGCTACACCACCGCCTGCGCGGTACTGGAGACCGCGGAGCGGCTGGCCGGTGAGGAGCGCGCGCCCGCGCCGAAGCTGCATGCGTTGACCGCGAGCGCGCTACGGGCGATTGCCGCCAAACAGCGCCCGCACGAGCTGATTCTCGACGCATACCTGTTGCGGGCCATGGGCTTTGCGGGTTGGGCCCCTGCACTGGATGAATGCGCGCGCTGCGCCACCCCCGGCCCGCATCGTGCGTTTCATGTTGCGGCGGGCGGTGCGGTCTGCGTGCACTGCCGCCCGCCGGGTTCGGCCACTCCGGCCCCGGGCGTGCTCGACCTGCTGATCGCCCTGCTGAAGGGGGAGTGGGACTACGTCGAGCAGGTCCCCGATCAGATCCGCAGACAGGCCAGCGGCCTGGTCGCGGCGCACCTGCAGTGGCACCTGGAACGTCAGCTGCGCACGCTGCCGCTGATCGAGCGGTCGCGCTCGACCGATGCGGAGCCGGCGACCGCTGGGCAGGCGGGCTGAACGGCACCGACCTGTTCAGTGCATCCGATCAGGTGGTCCGCACAATCTCTCCACAACCATCAGGCAGGATAGGAACCGTGATCCTCCGTCGAGACTCTGCCGCGCCGACCAGCTCGACCAGTGCACGGTCGGGTGCCGAACGCACCATCCGGCCGCCGTCACCGCATCCATCGGGGGCGACACCGCCGGAACTGCCGCGGGAATTGGTGCCCAAACATGTGGCGCTGGTGATGGACGGCAATGGGCGCTGGGCGCAGGAGCGCGGGCTGCCGCGCACCGCGGGGCACGAGCGCGGCGAGGCGGTCCTGATGGATACCGTCGAGGGCTGTATCGAGATCGGCGTGAAGTGGCTCTCGGCCTACGCCTTCTCCACCGAGAACTGGCGGCGCAGCCCGGATGAGGTGCGCTTCCTCATGGGGTTCAACCGGGATGTCATTCGCCGCCGTCGCGACGAGATGCACGAGATGGGTGTGCGGGTGCGCTGGGCGGGGCGGCGACCGCGCCTGTGGCGCAGTGTGATCAAGGAACTGGAGACCGCGCAGGAGCTGACCAAGGACAACACGGTGATGACCCTCACCATGTGTGTCAACTACGGTGGTCGCGCCGAAATCGCCGATGCGGCAAAGGAAATAGCGCGCCGCGTGGCCGCAGGCGAAATCGATCCGGAGCGGGTGACCGAGGCGACGGTCGCCAAATACCTGGACGAGCCGGATATGCCGGACGTCGATCTGTTCCTGCGCCCCTCCGGCGAATTCCGCAGTTCGAACTTCCTCATCTGGCAATCCGCCTACGCCGAATACGTCTACCAGGACACGCTCTTTCCCGATTTCGACAGGCGCAACTTGTGGGAGGCCTGTCTCCAGTACGCTTCGCGTGACCGTCGCTTCGGGGGGACCAAGTGAACGGCGGCAGCAAATGAACGGCAGCATCGATATGGACGCAGCAGTCACCCCCGAACAAGAGCTACAGGCCCGCGCCGGCGCCTGCCTATCGCTCTACGACGTCGATGTGCGCGTCGACCCGGAGGGTTCGCTCGGTTTCGAATACGAGGGCGCGCTGTGCTCATTGCGCGCGGTGACCCTGGCACCCGGTCTGGACGTGCTGACGCTGACCTGCGTGCTGGCCTGGGACCGGCCGCTCAAGACGCAGCTGCACAAGCGTGTCGCCGAGCGCAACAGCGCGATTCAGTTCGGTTCGATCACGCTGATCACCCGCGGCAACCAGGCCGATGTCATGTTGCGCTACACCTTTCCGGCCGCTGGTCTGGACGACCAGGCGCTGGCCACCATGCTGATGCTCGTGCTGTCCGGGGCGGGTAAGGCGAGGCAGGGACTGTTGCCCTGAGCCGCTGACCGCATGACAGATGTCATGTCGGCTTCGTGACACTCATGCGAGGTACCGGACCCTGATTCGGGTGACCGTTGAGTCATGACATCGGCACTGACATCCACGGCCATCTTCGCCGCGGCGGGCGGCTCGGGCAGGCACCGGGCGTCGTCCGCGATCGAACTGCGCGATCTGCACAAGAGCTTCCGGCTCCCTGGCGGCGGCGAGGTGCAAGCCGTCGACGGACTCGACCTGGTGGTCGCGCCCGGCGAGATCGTGGCCTTCCTCGGCCCTAATGGCGCGGGTAAGACAACCACCATCGATATGCTGCTCGGTTTGGCGACGCCGGACTCGGGCAGCGTCCGGGTTTTCGGCGGCACACCGGCGGAAGCGCTTGCGACGGGCCGCATTTCGGCGGTCCTGCAATCCGGTGGACTACTGGCGGATCTGACCGTCGCCGAGACCGTGCAGCTGGTGGCCACGCTGCACGCGCATCCGCATTCGGTCGATGAGGTGCTCGCTCGCGCCGGTATCGCCGATATCGGCAAACGGCTGGTCGGCAAATGCTCGGGCGGGCAGAAGCAGCGTCTGCGGTTCGCGCTCGCACTGCTGCCGAATCCGGACCTCGTCGTGCTCGACGAGCCGACCACCGGCATGGATGTGGAAGGGCGCCGGGAGTTCTGGAATGCGATGCGGGAGGATTCCGATCGCGGCCGCACCGTTGTCTTCGCCACCCACTACCTCGACGAGGCCGATGCGTACGCCGACCGGATCGTGCTGGTGCGAGCGGGCCGGGTAGTCGCGGACGGCAGTGCCGCCGAGATCAAGAACCTGGTCGCTGGGCGCGCCGTCAGCGCGACCCTGCCCGGCGCCGATCCGGCCCGCCTGCTCGCGGTCCCTGGTGTCGACGATGTGGCACTGCGCGTTGACCGAATCATCTTGCACACCAAGGATTCCGACGCCATCGCCCGTTATCTGCTCACCGAGACCGCTGCATTCGATCTCGAAATCACCTCGCACAACCTCGAATCCGCGTTCCTGGCGCTCACTACCGGAGACAACTGATATGACAACTCTTGCTCCACAAACGGTTTCGGTGCGTATTCCGCTCGGCGGCTTCAGCCTCGGCTTCCTGCGCCTGGAACTGCGGCGCATGCTGCGCAATCGGCGCACCATGATCTTCACGCTGGTCGTGCCGCCGCTGTTCCTCGTCATCTTCGGCCTGCAATCCGATTACAAGACACAGTCTTTCGGCTCCGGCAATGTCACCGGCTATGTCATGGTGTCCATGGCGGTGTACGGCGCGATGTTGGCCACCACCAGCGGCGGCGCGATGGTCGCTATCGAACGCGCACAGGGCTGGAGTCGCCAATTGCGGCTCACCCCACTGCGTTCCGTCGCCTATATCGCCACCAAGGTCACCGTCGCGATGGTGCTCGGCCTGGTCTCGGTCACTGCGGTCTTCGCCGTCGGCGGGGTTCTCGGCGCCCACCTGACGGTCACCGCCTGGGTGAGCTGCTTCCTGCTGGCATGGATCTCCTCGCTGGTGTTCGCCGCCTTCGGCCTGTTCGTCGGCTACCTGCTGCCCTCGGAGAACGTCATGCAGCTGCTCGGCCCGGCCCTCGCCGGGCTGTCCTTCGCGGGCGGTCTGTTCATGCCGCTGCACGGTTGGTTCGAGACGGTCTCGAAGATCTTCCCGACCAACGGTGTCGCCACTCTGGCCCGCATGCCCTTCGGCGACACCAGCGCAGGATCGATCGCACTGGGCATCCTCAATGTCGTCGTCTGGGCCACGATCTTCGTCGGCGGCGCGGCCATCCTGTTCCGCCGTGACATCGCACGCTGAACCATCAGGCACCAGCCGCCTGTCGGAGAGACGAGGCGGCTGGTGCGATGTCGTGCGGATCGACCACACGATGCGAGGCGCGGGCGCGTAGACGCTTGATGATGTGGCGTGGGTTTGCCGGGCGGTATGCGGTGGGGAGGGTCGCCGCTTGGTGATGACGTGTGGGGTGATCAGATGATGTGCGGTGCCGGAGCCGGGCCGTGCGGTGATGCGGTGCGAGTGGTTCGGGCGCTGCCGGGAGTACCTGTGGCTGCCCGTTCGGTAGCGTCGTCCCTTGTGATCGAGCACTGTGCGCGCAACCGGGATCAGGTTTCGGTGTGCGCGCTGGCGGGGCGGGAACGGCGATGGGTATGAAGTCCGCACTGCGGGGGGCTGCGACATCCGATTTTCTCGATCGGGTGGTCCAGGACGGCGGACTCAGCGCGACCGGGAAGCGGCGCGGATGGTTCGGCGGGCTCATGTCCGTCGCGTGGCTGTCGTTCATGATCGGACCGGTCATCAAGAGTTGGCAGCGCGCGGATCAGCCGACAGCGAGTCTGGCGACTGCGGCTTTGCTCGCGTACGCGGTACTGATCGTCGGTTCCTTCATCGCTTTCCGACAAGCCTTCGGCACCAGCCCGTTGGTGGAGCGTCCCGTCGACTGGCGCATATGGGCGGTGCTCGCCGGTATGACGGCGTGCAGCGCGGGGTTGATGACGTTGCTCGGCGCGATCGCGTTAGCGACATTGACCTTCGTCGGCGTCATCGCGATCTTCCATATGCCCTCGCGCGAATCCGGCTATGTGGCGCTCACGGTGACGGTCGCGATGTTGCTCGTGCCGGTGGCGTTGCCGAGCCTGTCCAGTGTGCCGTTCTATGTGTCTTTCGTGCCCACCGTGATCTGGGGGGCCAGGCAGATCGGCCTGCGCGGCGAGCGGTTGGCCGAACTGGCCCGACGGCAGCAGGCCGAGCTCGCGATCGTCGAGGAGCGCAACCGGGTCGCGCGCGACGTGCACGATATCCTCGGCCATTCGCTGACCGTGATCACGGTGAAAACCGAACTTGCGCAACGCCTTATCGATGTCGATCTGACGCGGGCGAAGGCTGAGATGGCCGATGTCGAGCGGCTGGCCAGGGAGGCGCTGGCCGAGGTACGGGAAACCGTCGGCGGTCTGCGCGAGGTGTCGCTGCGCGGTGAACTGGCCAATGCGCGGACCGCACTGGCGGCCGCCGATATCGACGCCACACTGCTGGATGCGGTACCTGATACGCCCCACAGCGAATTATTCGGTTGGGTGCTGCGCGAGGCGATCACCAATGTGATCCGGCACAGTGCCGCCCGACACTGCACGGTCACCGTGACCGATTCCAGCATCGAGGTGGTCGACGACGGTCGCGGGCTCGGGACCGTAGATTCCGGATCCGGACTGTCCGGCCTGCGCGAACGAGTGCGGGCCGCCGGGGGAACATTGACACTGTCGTCGTCCGAGGGAGGTGTTCGTGTGCGTGCAACGGTGCCCGAGTGATCCGGAAATGGTTCCGTACATTTCGCGTTTTCGCGGCATTGTCCGCCACGGTTCAGCCGAAACCGCACCCGCGGACCCGTTCCTGTCCCCGAAGGACCATGTCGCATGATCCGCGTCTTGCTCGCCGACGACCAAGCGCTCGTCCGCGGCGCACTTGCCGCACTCCTCGGTCTGGAATCTGATCTGGACGTTGTCGCGGAGGTCGGTCGCGGTGACGAAGTCCTGGACGCGGTCGCGCGCACCACACCCGATGTGGTGCTGCTGGATGTGGAAATGCCAGGCATGAACGGCATCGCCGTCGCGGCGCAACTGCACGCCGCCCACCCAGATGTCCGCATCCTCATGGTCACGACCTTCGGCCGCCCCGGCTATCTGCGGCGCGCAATCGACGCGGGCGCAAGCGGATTCGTCGTAAAGGACACTCCGGCCCGCGAACTCGCCGATGCGGTGCGTCGCGTCCACATGGGCCTACGCGTTGTCGATCCCGCCCTCGCCACCGAAACCCTGACCGTTGGCACCTCGCCATTGACCGCCCGCGAACGCGAGGTCCTGGCCGCCGCGGCCGACGGTGCCGCCGCGGGCACCATCGCCAAACAGCTACACCTGTCGGAAGGCACTGTCCGCAACCACCTTTCATCCGCCATCGGCAAAACCGGAACCAGTACCCGCGCCGAAGCCGTCCGCGCCGCCGAACGCCTCGGCTGGCTCTGACCACCGAGTCCGCACAGGCAGTGACTACTTCACACAGGGGGTGGAGCCTGTTGCCGAATACTCTGCCCGTCGCACCGCCCTCGCACAGAAGGATCAAGCAGTGGGCATGATTTCGCCTCAGCTGCCTATACAGGCACATGACCTGGGTCAAGGCTGAAAACCGCGCCAATTCGGCAACAGTCTCTGTGCCTTATGCGAGGCAATGACTGGATATGCGATGTCTAGGAATCGACCGGCTGGACGGCGGGCTCGCCATAAGGCAGCAGGATCGCTACGCCGCGTGCGAGGGTTTCCGGATCGGGATCGCCGACGATCAAGTGCTGCAACATGAACCCCGGCACCAGGCCGACGATCGCCGTGGTGACGGCGTGGATATCGGTATCGGGCGGTAGCCAGCCGACCTCCACCATGCGCTCGACGTACTCGGACCACCGATCACGCATCGCGCGCACGGCATCCTTGACGTACTCGGCCGCCTCCGGATGCACCAGTGCCAGCGCCCAGCTCCGACGATCCAGTCGCCGTCTGATCCCGCACTGCCTCGAAATCGACTGCGGGCCACCACTTTTCGGTAGTGGTGGCCCGCGTCGTCCGGTTGTCAGGAGATGGTGAAGGAGGAGTTCGGGGCGCTGCCCTCACCCTGCTTCGCGTCGTAGGCCACAACATAGGTGCCGGTGGCCGGGGATGGAACCACGAAAATGACGTAATTCTTCGCATTGTCGATGGTTTCGTTGGTATTCAGCAGCTCGTTGATCGGCCCGCGGATATCGGCGGTAATCGTTTGGCCGTCCGGGGTTTTCACCGTGAAGTAGTCGTGGAAGACATTCAGTCCGCCCGCAGAGATCCCGGGGCCACCAATGATCTTGATGTGCAACGAGAGATCCATCTTGTCGCGCTCGTTCTTGGTGTAGCTCGGAGCCAGTGTGCCGCCGCTGATTTCGATCGTTGTCTGATCCTGCACCAGCTTGCCGGTGACATTCAGCGTCTTCGGTGCGACACCCTCGACCTGAGCCGAGGCTTTGAGTGGAATTTTGGTCTGGTTATCCGATGCCTGCCCGTAGATCACCGTAATGGTGTCGAGCAGGTGCTCGGCATCGTGCAGCGTCTTGACCGAGGTGGTGACTTTGCCGGTGGCCGAACCCTTTCCGGGCACGGTCGGCGAGTCGAAGCTCGCCCCGCCGTCGACCTCCTTGTCGACCTGCAGGTAGGTGTTATTGCTGATCGTCTTGTTGTCGGGGGTGGTGTTCTTATAGGTGATATCGATCAGCACCCTGGCGCCGCTGAATTCGTCGGGCACCACGGTCGCCTTGTCCACCGTGATATCGAAGCCCTCGTACCATCCGGTCTTGCCGATGGCGCGGACGGTCGATTGGCCGTTCTTCGCCCCTGGTTGCCCTTGGCCGATGGTGTTCAGTGCGGACGCCGTCGTGGTCGGCCCCGACTTGGTGTCCTTGTCGTCGCACGCCGTCATGAGTAGGGCGGAACTGCCGATGAGTACGGCCGCTCCGATGGTGGTGATTTTCCGGTGTCTGTCCGCCGCGAAAATAGTCGATCGCACGCTGCCTCCCAGAAGATTTCGATCTCAGTGCGCGACGCCCGGAAACGTCCGGACGTCAGGTGATATGCAGTGAAATCTTCTTGGACGCGAGCACCGTTAACTATGTGACTGTCATCACAATTTCGAGCGGTCCACGTCGGCGCATTCACAGCAGGTGCCGAAGATCTCCATGGTGTGGCTGACCTCGGTGAATCCGTGTTCGGCTGCGATCGTTTCGGCCCATGCCTCGACCGTCGGTCCCTCGACTTCCACGGTACGTCCGCAGTGCCGGCAGACCAGATGGTGATGATGTCCGGTGGAGCACTGCCGATAGACGGACTCGCCGGAGTCGGTGCGCAGCACATCGACGAGTCCGGCATCGGCGAGTGACTGCAGGGTGCGGTAGACCGTGGTCAACCCGATGCCCTCGCCGCGGCGGCGCAATTCGTCGTGCAACTCCTGCGCGGAGCGGAACTCTTCGATATCCCCGAGCAGCGCGGCGATCGCGCTGCGCTGTCGGGTGCTGCGAACACCGACCGGCTTCTCCGGCAAGGCTGTCTTATCTGGCACGGTCACCCTTCCTCGGCATGGGCCACGGCGTCGACAACGATATGCGCCAGATGGTCGTCGACGAGTTCGTACAGCACTTCGCGTCCGGAACGTTCCCCGTGCACCACGCCCGCGGACTTGAGAATCCGCAGATGCTGGCTGACCAATGGTTGGGTGACGCCGAGGACATCGACCAATTCGTGTACGCAGCGCGGCGATTCGCGCAATTGGAGCACAATGGCGATGCGCACCGGGGCGGCGAGGGCGCGCAGCAGCTCGCCCGCGTCCTCCAGTACGCTCCGTGTCGGCACCGGCGCGGGAGCGGGTGATCGGTACGGGTTGTGCGGATGGACGGTGGCGGTCTCGGCAGTCATCGAACCAACTCCTTATTGGAAAGCGATTCCATTTTGATATGCACAGTTGCGCATGTCAAACGAGCGTGCCGATAGGCAAGGCGTGTGCGGTGCAAAACCGGTTGGCCGGTGCCGATAGGCTGGAGGGCAATCTTCCGCCGGGTCGAGCGACTCGGCGCAATCGAATCCGGCTCGTAGTGGATGGAGAATTCTCGAGTGGCACCCAAGTCGAAGGTGGACACCGTTGCCAACCTCGCCAAGCGTCGGGGTCTGGTGTACCCGTGTGGTGAGATCTACGGCGGCACCAAATCGGCGTGGGACTACGGTCCGCTCGGTGTCGAGCTCAAGGAGAACATCAAGAAGCAGTGGTGGCGTTCCACGGTCACCAGCCGCGAGGATGTGGTCGGCCTCGACTCGTCGGTGATTCTGCCGCGTCAGGTGTGGGTCGCGTCCGGCCACGTCGGTGTCTTCAACGATCCGCTGGTCGAATGCCTGAACTGCCACCACCGGCACCGGCAGGACCACCTGCAGGAGGCCTACGCGCTCAAGCACAAGATCGACGACCCGGACTCCGTCTCGATGGAGCTGGTTGCGTGCCCCGACTGCGGCACCGTCGGTCGCTGGACCGAACCGCGTGACTTCAACATGATGCTCAAGACCTACCTCGGCCCGGTCGAGTCCGAAGAGGGTCTGCACTACCTGCGCCCGGAAACCGCACAGGGCATCTTCGTCAACTTCGCCAATGTGATGACCACCGCGCGTAAGAAGCCGCCGTTCGGCATCGCGCAGATCGGCAAAAGCTTCCGCAACGAGATCACCCCCGGCAACTTCATCTTCCGCACTCGTGAGTTCGAGCAGATGGAGATGGAGTACTTCGTCAAGCCGGGCGAGGACGCGGAGTGGCACAAGTACTGGATCGACACCCGGTTCGCCTGGTACACCGACCTCGGCATCGACCCGGAGAACCTGCGGCTCTTCGAACACCCGAAGGACAAGCTGTCGCACTACTCGGCGGGCACCACCGATATCGAGTACCGCTTCGGCTTCCAGGGCAATGAGTGGGGTGAGCTGGAGGGCATCGCCAACCGCACCGACTTCGACCTGAAGACCCATTCGGAGCATTCCGGCAATGACCTGAGCTACTTCGACCAGACCACCAATGAGCGCTACACCCCGTATGTCATCGAGCCCGCTGCCGGTCTGACCCGCTCGCTGATGGCGTTCCTGGTCGATGCGTACACCGTCGACCAGGCGCCCAATGCCAAGGGCGTCATGGAGGAGCGCATCAGTCTGCGGCTGGACCGCAGGCTCGCACCGGTCAAGGCGGCGGTGCTGCCGTTGTCGCGTAATGCGGATCTGACGCCGAAGGCGAAAGATCTCGCCGCGCGGCTGCGCAAGAACTGGAATGTCGAATTCGACGATGCCGGCGCCATCGGCCGCCGCTACCGGCGCCAGGACGAAATCGGCACGCCGTTCTGCATCACGGTCGACTTCGATACCCTCGATGACCAGGCGGTCACCGTCCGCGAGCGCGATTCAATGGCGCAGGAGCGGATCGCGCTGGACAAGGTCGAAGGCTATCTGGCACAGCATCTCATCGGCGTCTGAATTCGATAACGAGCAACGCCCTGTCGCGCCGCGACAGGGCGTTTTCGTACCTCGTTGGCTACCGGATTACCTGCGCCGCAGGTGAATTCAGCATGTACCCGGTTTCCGGTTCGACTGGAGGAGCAGCCCGATCGCGCTCGGGATCAGCAGCGCGCAGCCCCAGGGCACCGCGACCCAGAACGGCCAGAAGTATCCGGCGCCGGTCGCCACCCAGATCGTGAGGCACAATGCGTTCACTGCGACCCATGGGATCCACATGATGATGACCCACTGCGGCACTCGTTGGGTCGCGGAGACCGCTTTGCGCGGTACGGGGAGGTCCGACAGCAGCGGAGTCAGCTCACCATAGGTTTTGGCGGCGTACACCTGTTTGAGACGATCGTCGTATTCGTGCAGCGACAACCGGCCGTCGTTCATCGCCACCCGCAATTGTTCGGCGATCTTCTCCCGGTCTGCGTCCGATGCGCGCAGCCTTTCCTGACCCACGGGTGTCAGCTTAGAGGCTGGAGCCGTCCGTGGCAGTTTGTCTCGAGAATCATCGGGTGGATGGAAATATCCGGCGGGGTTACTCGGTTAACGGGCGATATGCGGTATGTCATCGAGTAGGCGGGAGCCGGACATGGCAACAGCTGTGAAGTTCGATCGTTATGGCGGAATCGAAGAACTGAAAGTGGTGGAGGTACCGACGCCGAAGGCAGGACCTGGTCAGGTCGTCGTCGAGGTCGTCGCGGCCGGCATCAACCCGGGGGAGGGGTATATCCGTTCGGGTGCGCTGCACGAGCAGTGGCCCGCGACATTTCCTTCGGGTGAGGGGACCGATTTCGCGGGTCGGATCGTGGAGATCGGATCCGGCGTCGGCGGGCTCGAGGTCGGAGCCGAGGTGGTCGGATTCACCGAGGAGCGGGCCAGTCATGCCACCCATGTGGTGGTGCCCGCCGCGCAGGTGACGCTGAAGCCAGCGAAACTGGATTGGGATGTCGCCGGAGCGTTGTATGTCGCGGGGACAACAGCTTTCGCCGCCGTGCAGGCAGTTGATCCGCAAGCAGGCGAAACGGTCGCGGTTTCGGGTGCCGCGGGTGGCGTCGGTTCGATCGCCGTCCAACTCCTGCGGGCCAGGGGCGCAACGGTTCTCGGCATCGCGAGCGAGGTGAATCACGACTGGCTGCGCAAGCTCGGGGCGGTGCCGGTGGCCTATGGCGCTGGGCTGATCGACCGGATCCGTGCGGCCGCCCCCGACGGTGTGGACGCGTTCATCGACACCTTCGGTGCCGAATATGTCGATCTCGCAATCGAACTCGGCATTCCACCCGAACGCATCGATACGATTATCAACTTCGAGGCCGCCGACAGATATGGCGTGCAGACCGATGGCAATGCCGCGGCGGGCACCATCGATGTGCTTGCCGAACTGGCTGATCTGGCCGCCGCGGGCACGGTGGAAGTCCCCATCGCGGCCGTCTATCCGCTCGACAGGGTCCAGGACGCCTATCGCGAACTGGAGCAGCGCCACACGCGCGGCAAGATCGTGCTGCACCCTTAGGTGGGCACGTTCCAGAACTCGTTTTCGTGGCGCATGCCCTCGAGAAAAAGCTCTTCCGCACGCGCCGGATCGCCACCCGCCTCGTCGAGCATCTGCCCGCAGCGGCGGGTGAGCGCCGCGAATCCGGGATCGGCATAGGTGTCGACCCAGCGCCGGTAGCGGGGTTCCGGCGGCGGATTCTCGGCGAGGATCGCGCCCAGGGTCGAATACCCCCACATGCACGGATACAGCGCCGCCAGCCCGTCGGCGTAGGACGCGGCCGACTCCAGCAGGAATGCGGTGTAGGCCGCGCACGGCGCTCCCTTCGTCGCACCGTCGAGATCCGCGCCGAATTCGGCGGCCAGCGACCGATGCAGGGACAGTTCCTCGTGATATGTCGCGTACGCGAGATCCACCAGATCGCCGAGATGTGACGCGGGCGCCTGCCAGGCCAGCCGGGTGAACACCCGCACATAGTCCAGCAGGAACAGATAGTCCTGTTCGAGCCAGGACCGGAAAACCGGTTCGGGCAGATCGCCTTTGGCGATCCCCGCCACAGTCGGATGCGCCAGCTGGCTGACCACCAGCGTATATCCGAGCTCTTCCAGATGCGCCGTAAGACCGATGTGTGCCGTGGGACTCATGTGGGCAGTCTCTCTCAGGCGGAGTTGCTTCGGGATTGCGCCCTGGTGGGTAGTGCCGCACGCTGAGCCATGTGTTGTGGGATGAGGAGGATTTGGTGCGGGTGTTGGGTGCCTCGGAACAACGTTTCGTGCGCGCGGGGACCTACACCGGACGGTCCGTGACGGTCGTCGGTGATCTCGATACGAATGCGCTGGGGGCGGCCTTCACCGCACTACAGCGTGCCTATCCGGTGGTGACCTGCCGGATAGGTGAGGACGCTAGCGGTCGCGGCTATCTGCTACGCCGCGGCGGTACCCCGCCGATCGGCTTGACGGCGAGTTTCGGTGATCCGGATCCCGTCCGCATTCCGGAGCCGATCGATCCGGCCGGACAGCTGGCCTACCTGGATGTCGTGTACTCCGAGCGGGGCCGCTCGCGCGTCACACTTTTCGCCCACCACAGCATCGCCGACGCGGGCCACTGCATCGAACTGCTGTCCCGACTATGGGACTTCTATACCGATTACGTCGAATCCGGTACGACAACCGTTATGCCGCACGACTATCCGCAGTCGCTGGAATGGCATGCGGCGGCGCGCGGGATCGCCCGTCACTCGGTCTCCGGCTTCGAGGATGTCACCAAGCCGCTGCAACCCGTGGTCATTGCGCCCGCACCCGCGATCCCCGCACCCGCCGCGCTGGCCCGGCCGTGGCGCATCGTCTTGGACGAGGAGGTGAGCGCCCGCATCATCGGGCGCGGGCGCTATCCGGGGGTGACCGTCAACGGGCTGGTCACCGCCGCCCTGTTACGCGCCTTCGCCTCGGAAAAGGCCGAGGCCACCGGCGATCCGGTGCCGCTCGGCTGCCTGTATCCCGTGGATATGCGCACCCGCCTGGAACCGCCGGTCGCGCGTGCCGAGGGCACCAATATGGCGGGTCTGGCCTCTTTCGCCGCGGAGGTAGACCGGTCCGCGGACATCCTCGAACTGGCCCAACGCATTTCGGCCCGTTTGCGACATGATCTCGCCGAGGGCATCGTCGAGCAGTCGGTGCTGCACTTCCCGGATTATTTCGGCCCCACCCGGATCCACTCCCTGGCCGGGCACGTCGCGGTGACGAATACCGGTGCCGTGCCCGCCTTCCGCATCCCCGCGAATATCGCGCTCACCGACTACGAGATCGTCTATGTCTCCGCCCATCCGCGTCCCTCCGCGGGTGCCTCGGCGGCAATCACCTTCCTGGTCTACACCTTCGAAGGCCGACTGGCCGTTGGCGTGCTCGGCGGCGGCGCCGACCGGCTCGTGCCCGCGGTGCGCAACGAGTTGACGGCCCTCGCGGAGGAGGCCGTCAACTCCTGAAGGCACGAGCCACTATTGGTAGGTGGCGTGCGTCGGGCGCATGACCAGCACGACCCGGCGCTGATGGTCGGCGACCGGACGCTGATACGGCAGGTTGTAGCGGCGCGCGAGCACATCGAAGAAATCGCCGTCGGGATCGGGTTCGATAGCCTCGATGACACCGCGGACCTCGAGGTAGCGATAGGGCTTGTCCGGATCGTTGATGCTCACCGCGACCTCGGGATTCTGCCTGGTGTTGACTGCCTTTCGCCGATCGATCGTGGTGGTGAAGCGCAGGCGCCCGCCATCCCACACCTGCCATACCGGCGTCACCTGCGGAGTGCCGTCCGGGTTGAGCGTGGCGAGATGGGCGAACAGCGGTCGCGATAGCAGATCGGTGTGGCTCTCGGGGATTACGGAGTCATCCATGGCCCAAAGACTATCAAGGCTTTGATAGGTCAGCTATCTTTGACACTTATGAAATTGCCCGCGGAACAGCGGCTCGGTCTGGACCTCAAGCGCGCCGAGCAGGAGCTGATGGCCGTCAAACACGAGGCGGTCAAACCGCTTACGGTGCCGCAGTACGCGGCGCTCTACGCACTGTCGGAGAATCCGGGCATCTCCGCCGCCGCTCTTGCCCGCGAATGTCTGGTGACACCGCAGGCGATGACGGTGGTCCTCAAGAACCTGCAGGAGCGCGGTTTGGTGGAGCGCACACCGCATCCCTGGCACCGCGGTGTGCTCGAAACCCGCCTGACCCCCGCCGGTCGGAAGGCCTTCGACAAGGCCGATGCGAAGGCCGCCGCCATCGAGCGCCGCGTGTCCGCCGCCTTCAGCGCGCAGGAGCGCCAACAGTTGCGAGCGTTGTTGACCCGGTTCACCGAGGCTCTGCAGGATTGAGGGCGTTGGGCATGGGAATGGGGCGGTAGGTTCGTAGAGAAGGCTGATTGCGCGGCCGTGATCGAGGAAAGCGGGTGTTCGAACAGTGCGGAGCAACGGAGACCGAAGGCGCGGAGGTGGGCTCGGTGCCGCCGCCATCGGCGTCGGGGCACTCGGCGTCGGTGAGTTGATCGCGGCCTCGCGGGGTGATTCGCTGATCGATGCCATCGGCCGGGTCATGGTGGATACCGCGCCGGTGCCGGTGGTCGAGACGACCGTCGCACTGTCCGGTAAGCACGATAAGGCCGTGACGCGTTTTGGCGTCGGGGCTGGTGCGGTTGCCGCGACGGTCGGGCTGGGGGCGCTGTCCGATCAGGCCCG
Source organism: Nocardia sp. NPDC051990 (assembly GCF_040680755.1). Lineage (NCBI taxonomy): Bacteria > Bacillati > Actinomycetota > Actinomycetes > Mycobacteriales > Nocardiaceae > Nocardia > Nocardia sp. NPDC051990. Next base: position 247,581 of record NZ_JBFAXH010000008.1, read on the forward strand.
CACGCCCGTTGTCGCCGCCTTCGGTGCGGTCGCAGCCGCTTCGGGTTTGCGCCGACCGACCCGTTCACCCGCTACCGTCGCCGGTGCGACCGCCGCTGCGGGTGTGCTCGGCCTCGGGCTGCGCAGGCGCCCGCGTGGGCTGTTCGGCGCGCTGCTGTGGGCGGGTGCCGGTGCCGGACTGTTGGCAGGGGCGCGGGCGCTGATTCATGACTACGACCGCAGGCAGCGCGATGCGATCCGTCGGGTCGGCCCGCTGGGTGGGATCTCGATGATGCCGCAGGACGGGTTGGAGGACGAGCCCGGTTTGTCGGCGCTGATGACCGGGAACCGGAGTTTCTATGTCGCCGATGTCAACCTGAGTCCGCCGCGGATCGATCCGACCCACTGGCGGCTGTCGGTTACCGGGAAGGTCGCACATCCGCTGCGCCTGTCGCTGGCCGAATTGGCCGCGGACGCGGTGGAATTCGATGCGGTCATGGTATGCGTGCACAATCGGCCCGGTGAGCGTCGCGCGGGTAACGGCCGCTGGTACGGGGTTCCGCTGGCCGAGCTGCTCGAGCACGCGATCCCCGAAACCGGTGCGACCCGGCTGGTGACCAGGGCCGTCGACGGCTACACCATTTCGCTGCCGGTGGAGCCGCTGCGCTCCGGTGCGTGGCCCGGATATCTGGTGATCGGGGTGAACGGCGAACCGCTCACCCCGGAGCACGGATTCCCGGCCCGCGTCTTCGTGCCCGGCCTCTACGGCCAGTACACCGGCGCGAAATGGCTTGCCGAACTCGAACTCACCGACGACAGCCACGTCGACTACTGGTGGAAGCGCGGTTGGCCGTCTCAACCGATCTGGGTGACACCGCAGGCGCGCATCGACGTCACCGCCCCGGGCCGTGCGGCCGCGGGCACCACCAGCATCGCTGGTGTCGCATGGGCGCCACCGCACGGCGTCGAGTCGGTCGAACTCCGTATCGACGAAGGCGATTGGCGCCAAGTGGATCTCGGCACCGAACTCGCTCCCGCGGCTTGGCGCCGCTGGCGCACCACCGTCGATCTTCCCGCAGGCGAACACACCGTCCAGGCCCGCGCCATCAGCCGCTCCGGCGAGATCCAGGACGGCACCCCGCGCGCCCCCTTCCCCGCCGGCCCAACCGGTTTTCACACCGTCACCATCAAAATCTGACCACTCCGTCAGGTGTGACTGGGTTATAGGTGTGACCCAGCCGGACGGGTGCTCGGTGTATTCGAGGTCACCTCGTGGGCGGGACCTACGCAGCGGTGGTAGCCATTGGCATCGATCCATTTGCCCAGGGACTGCCATGGTTCCAGAACCTCATCCATGCTGCCCCCGTGCACGACGGTGGCGGCTTGCGACACCGCGGGCAGGTCGACGATCGCGAATTCACAGGGTCGACCCTCAGAACCGACCGCCCCGGCTGATGCGGCGGGATCCGCTGGAACCGCCATACGAGCCGGGGGTGTAGCCGCCGGAGCGTTGACGGGTGGCGCTGCCCGCACCGCGCAGCAGTCCCTCGATCAGAATTCCGCCGAGTACCGCACCCGCCTGGGCCGTGCCCGAGGGCGGCTGGCTGTTCTCCCAGGCCCGCACGCTGGCCTGGGCCTCCTGCAATGCGCGACCACCCAGGTCGGCGGCGGCCTGCGCGCTGATCAGTGCCTGAGCCGGATCGGTAGTGGAAAGCTGTTGTGCCGCACCGAGATTGCGCTGCGCTTCGGATAGGCGAGTGCGTGCCTGTGCATCGATACCGCCGCGTCGGGTGCTGATGTAGTCGGCTGCCGCGCCGATCCGGGCGCGGGCATTGGTGAGCGCTCGGTCGAGTCGGCGCTGGAGCTCCTCGGCGGCCAGTTTGCGGTCGGTGGCGGCGGCATTGGCGAGATCCAGCGCATTATCGGCGGTGACGGCATTGTGGAAGGCGTCCAGTGGGTCGCTGTTCGCGGTGCCGGCCGCGGTGGTGAGCGCCGTCTCCGCCGCGACGATGGCGGCCTGCAGATCGACACCGCCATAGCCCGACAGCTCCTTCGCGGTGGCGATATCCGCGCGCAGTTCGGCGAGTGCGGCGGGCAATCCATCGGTCGCCTGCCGGATATTCGTCGCCGCATTGTCGACGGCATCGAGCAGCGTACGAGCCTGTCCCACAGCCCCTTCCGCGGCCCGGATGGCGGCGACCGCAGCACCCTGTTTGCCGACCGGCTGGGTGATGGCGGCGCGTCCGGCATCGATGTTCCGTTCCGCGAAGGTGATTCGCTCGCGTGCCATGGTCACATTGTCTCGAACCGGAGCGAGCACGCTGGCCGGATACGCGGTGGTGAGTCGGGTGAGTTCGGTCTCCGAACTCGGTGCACGCCCGGTCAACTCGACCAAATCCCGTGTCAGTCCGTCCAATCGAGTGGAAGCGTTGATGAGCAGATCGCGCATCGCGTCGAATTCGGCCACCTGAGCGTCGAGTTCCCGATCGGCCCGCCCGACCGTGCCGATCAGATCGACCAGCATGGTGCGCTGCTGATCCGGTGTCTCGGGAATATCGTCATCGAGTTGCTGCCTGATCGAGAATGCCTTGGCGGCAGCCGATTTCGCATTAGCCAGGGCATTGTTGAATGGCGTGGCCGAGGTATCGCCGAATTCACCGGTGGCCAACTCCAACTCCTCGGCACTGGTCCGCACGGCATTGTCGATCTCGACCAGCACCTCCTTCGATCGGGCCTGTAGTGCGTCCAGTGACAATGCCGCGAGCGCGGTGGAGTTGTCCGGATCCACCTGTCGCGCCGCCGCCAACTCGGCACGTCGTCGATCGGCGCGCCGCTTGCGCGAATACAGCACCAGCCCACCGACAGTCAGCACGATCAGCGCGGCGCCGATCAACAGTGGCCGTATGCTGACCCCACCGCCGCGCATCGCCGAATCCAGCCCATCGGCCATCGCGACCCCGGCATCGGCCCACCGGGCGTCCCGCAGCGCGGGCTCCACCTTGCCGGTCAATACGGTGTCCAACGCGGAATCGCTGACTCTGCTCGGCAACTTGCCGTCGAACCAATACGCGCGATCCTCGGTAGCGACAGCGAGCAACAGATCACGCGCACCGAATCCGGACATGGTCGCGGTGCGATCGGCCCACGCCTGCGGACTCATCCCGTTGAAATCGTGTACATAGACAACCCAGAGCCGCATCTGCTGATCGGTGTAGAGCTTGTCGACCGCCGCTGACACCCGATCGAGTTGCCCTTGATCGAGCACCCGCGCCGAGTCGACCACATACGGCCCCATCCGCAGCGGCGGCTCGGCGCCGACCGGACCACCGGCCAATGCGACGCAGAGAAACGCCACGCCGAGGACCACCACGGCCACCCAGCGGGTTCGACGAATCGGCGGTAAGAACAGCATGGGATGAATGTAGCTGGATACCATCGAACCGTGATCACGATCGACCTGCCGTACACCGGTCGCGTGTCCCCTGGATCGAATCCGCAACAGCGGGACGTCCCCGGTGCCCGCATTATCAAAATGTCCGTCGGCCGCATGGACAACAACTGCTATCTGGTGCAGTGCACCGCCACCGGCGCGGCACTGCTCATCGACGCCGCTAACGAAGCCGACCGCATTATCGAACTCGTCAATCAGGAGATGCCGGATCGCGTCGCTCTGGTCATCACCACCCATCAGCACCGTGATCACTGGTCGGCCCTGGAAAAGGTCGCCGCCGCCACTGGCGCACCGACCGCCGCGCATCCACTCGATGCTGAACCGCTCCCGGTGCACCCCGACCGGTTACTTGCCAACGGCGACCTCATCGAGATCGGCGACCTGGCCTTCGAGGTCATCCACCTGCGCGGACATACCCCCGGCTCGGTTGCCCTCGCTCTGGTCGCCGGTCCGGGCGTGCACCTGTTCACCGGCGACGCCCTTTTCCCGGGCGGCGTCGGCCGCACCACCAACCGGGAGGATTTCACCTCCCTCTACACCGACGTCACCACCAAGATCTTCGATCGCTATCCGGATGACGCCGTCGTCTATCCTGGTCACGGTGACGACACCGCGCTCGGCACCGAACGCCCGCACCTCGGCGAATGGCGTGAACGCGGCTGGTAGTCGATTTATGCGGCCCGCGGGTTGAGGCTTTCGAACATCCGCTCACTGCTCTGCGCACCGTAACCGTCGGCGACCTGGCGATCGACGAGGTTCTTGATCGCGCCGATGATGTCCAGGTCGACGCCTGCATCGCGGCTGGCCGACACGATGGCGTCCACAGCGGCCTTGGTGAAATCCAAGGGCTGGAACGGTTTCGAGTAATCGCCGGAGTCGATGGTGGCTCCGGCCTGCGGAAGTGATCCGGTCATCGCGGCGATCCAGCCCGATGCGCGTTGGCCGAAGTCCTCGGCTGACATACCGATCGCGCGAACCATGGCGGCGCCGTGGTAGAAGCCCGCGAACATGGTGTACATCCCGGCGAGCAGGGCGAAGTCGACCAGTGCGGCCTGTCCGGCGTCCGTGCCGAAATACTCTGCGCTGCCGAGCAATTCGAGGGTTGTGCGGTGTTCGTCGAAGAGTTGGCGGGAGCCGCTGTAGAGCACGGATGAGCCGGGTTGGCCGATCATCGGCGGGACGGCCATGATGCCCCCGTCCAGGAAGTCGATGCCGTGCTTCGCCGCCCATTCGGCCAGTTCGCGCGATCCACGCGGCTCGGTGGTGGTCAGGTTGACCAGCGCGCGGTCGGCAAGGATATCGGTCACCGGGTCCAGTACCTCGTGCACGGACCGATGGTCCAACAGACAGGCCACCACGAGGTCGCTCGCGGTCACCGCCTCGGCCACGGTCCGCGCCGACTTCGCCCCTGCCGCAGCGAGTTCCGCGTCCCGACCGGCGCTGCGATTCCACACCGTCGTCGGGTGTCCGGCCCGTACGAAGGCCGCGGCCAGCGCCTGTCCCATCGCGCCGAGCCCAAGGACCGTCACGGATGTCGTCATGTATCCACTCCTCAAAGTATCGAGATGACTGGGGTCGGCGCGCCGGAATCCATTCTGGATAGACACTGCATTGTCGACAAGTACTGACTAATAAGTTCAGTACTAACCAAGAGGTAAGTTTTGCCGATCGATGTGCGCCTTACGTTCTCGTCGCCGGTGACCTGGCAAACTTGGTCAGGTGTATTCGGCGACCCTGGCCTCGGCTTCCGGATCCGGCCCGTCCCACGGCGTCGGAGGTGGGTTGGCGCGCTGGGCGCGACGACTGGTGCTGGGCACGATCTTGATGGGGGCGGTGCTGGTCGGCGGCACGGCATTCCGGGTCTGGCATGTCGCGCGCATCGACGACTACACCAAGGCCGACGCGATCGTCGTACTCGGGGCCGCGCAATACTCCGGCACACCGTCGACGGTGTTCGAGGCGCGATTGGATCAGGCCTACAAACTGTTCAAGGCCGGTGTCGCACCCAAGGTGATCACCGTGGGCGGTAAGCAGGACGGCGATCTGTACACCGAGGCCGCCTCCGGCAAGAACTATCTGGAGGAGCGCGGCATACCGAGCGACCGGATCCTGGCGGTGGAAACAGGTTCGGACACCCTGCGAAGCATCGAGGCCGTCGCCACCGCCATGAGCACCCGCAAGATGTCCTCGGCGGTGCTGGTCAGCGATCCGTGGCATTCGCTGCGCACCAGAACCATGGCCCGCGACGCCGGGTTGAAGGCGTGGACCGCGCCGACCCGGACCGGCCCCGCCGTGTACACCAGAGAGTCGCAGGCGCACGGAATCGCAAGGGAGACCGGCGCTTTGCTCTGGTATCAGCTCACGCACTTCTCATCGGACTTCAAATACTCAGCGGGGCAGTGAGATTCGATGTACACCGAGCATGACCGCGAGCGAATGGTGGTGGAGGGAGCCAAGACCGCCGGTCTCGGTCCGCCGCGCAGTGAGTTCGAAACAGGCCACCGCACCGAATTCGCCCGCGACCGCGCCCGGGTGCTGCACTCCGCCGCCCTGCGCAGACTCGCCGACAAAACCCAGGTCATGGGGCCGCGTGATGGTGACACCCCGCGCACCCGCTTGACCCATTCGATCGAGGTGGCCCAGATCGGGCGCAGCATTGCCGACGGTCTCGGCTGTGATCCGGATCTGGTCGACCTGGCCGGATTGGCGCACGATATCGGCCATCCGCCCTACGGTCACAATGGTGAGCAGGCCCTCGATCTCTTCGCCGACGCGTACGGCGGATTCGAGGGCAATGCGCAGAATCTGCGCATCCTCACGCGGCTGGAACCGAAGGTTCTGGATGCGGACGGCACCAGCGCGGGCTTGAATCTTACCCGTGCCGCACTCGACGCAGCCATCAAATACCCTTGGGGCAGAACAGGTTCGGGCACCAAATTCGGTGCCTACGATATCGATCTGGATCGGCTGGAATGGGTGCGCAAGGATGCGCCGGACCAGCGCAAGAGCCTCGAATGCCAGATCATGGACTGGTCCGACGATGTCGCGTACTCGGTGCACGATGTAGAGGACGGCGTGATCGCCGGGCGCATCGAATTGCGGGCGCTAGCCGATCCGTCCGAACAGGCGGCACTCGCCGAACTCGGGCACGGCCAGCACCGGACGCTTTCGGTTGACGAACTCATCGGTGCAGCCCAGCGGCTTTCCGAACTGCCTGTCGTCGCCGAAGCCGCCTCTTATGACGGCACCCTCGCCAGTTCGGTCGCGTTGAAGCGCCTCACCAGCGAACTGGTCGGCCGTTTCGCCACGGCCGCGATCACGGCCACGCGGGCGGTCGCCGGTGGCGGGGCGTTGTCTCGATACGCCGCGGACCTCGAGATTCCACCGATCGTCGCCGCTGAGGTGGCGATGCTCAAGACCGTCGCCCTGCGGTACGTCATGTCCGACCTCCAGCACAAGCAGCGGCAGGCCGTACAGCGGGAGCGGATTCTGGCGGTCGCGCACCGACTGCTGGCGACGGCACCACACGGACTGGACCCGCTGCTGCTGCCGTGGTGGCACGCCGCCAGCGACGACACCGCGCGAGTTCGGGTAATCGTTGACCAGATCGCGTCGTACACCGAGAGTCGCCTGGAGCGGGTAGACGCGTGACCAGCCGCTGGGCGTGTCGAGGGCGGGCTAGCTTAGACTGACCGCCGTGGCCGGACGACTCCCAGATCGCGATATCGCGGCAATACGCGAACGCGTCCGGATCGAGGATGTGGTGGGGGAGTACGTCGCCTTGAAGCGAGCGGGCGCGGACTCCATGAAGGGCCTGTGCCCATTCCACGACGAGAAATCACCGTCGTTCCACGTGCGGCCCAACCACGGCCTGTACCACTGCTTCGGCTGCGGTGAGGGTGGTGACGTCTTCGCCTTCCTGCAGAAGGTCGAGCACGTCGGCTTTGTCGAGGCCGTCGAGCAACTCGCCGATCGGATCGGCTACCAGATCAACTACGAGGGTGGCGGCACCTCGGTGCAGCGTGACCGCGGCACCAGGGCCAGGTTGGTCGCCGCCAATGCCGCCGCACACGAGTTCTACATGGCCAGACTGCGCGAACCCGACGCCGAGGCGGCACGCAAGTATTTGACCGACCGCAACTTCGACGGCAATGTCGCCCAGCAATTTGGCTGCGGTTACGCCCCGGCGGGCTGGGATACGCTCACGAAACATCTGCTGCGCAAGGGTTTCGACTTCAAGGAACTCGAGGCGGCCGGGTTGTCGCGGCAGGGCCAGCGCGGCCCGATCGATCGCTTCCACCGGCGGCTGTTGTGGCCGATCCGCAATCTCGGCGGCGATGTCATCGGTTTCGGTGCGCGCAAGCTCTTCGACGACGACACCATGCCCGGAAAGTACATCAATACGCCGGAAACCTTGCTGTACAAGAAGTCTCAGGTGCTCTTCGGCCTGGATCACGCCAAGCGCGAGATCGCCAAGGGCCACCAGGCGGTAGTGGTCGAGGGCTACACCGATGTGATGGCCATGCATCTGGCCGGGGTGAAAACCGCCGTCGCATCCTGCGGCACCGCCTTCGGTGACGAGCATCTCGCACTGCTGCGCCGCCTGCTCATGGACGACAACTTCTGGCGCGGCGAAATCATCTACACCTTCGACGGTGACGCGGCCGGCCAGGCGGCGGCGCTGAAAGCCTTTGCGGGCGACCAGAAGTTGGCCGGGCAGACCTATATCGCCATCGCCCCGGACGGCCAGGACCCGTGCGAACTGCGCCAGCGCTCCGGCGACGGAGCCGTGCGCGACCTAGTGGCCCGGCGAACCCCGTTGTACGAGTTCGTGGTTCGTGGCTTGCTCGCCGACCACAACCTGGATACCGCCGAGGGCCAGGTGGAGGCGTTGCGCCGTGCGGTGCCGGTGGTGGCGCAGATCAAGGACAACGCGCTGCGCAAGGCGTACGCGACGAAACTGGCGGGCTGGGTCGGCTGGGACGATATCCAAACGATCGTGCGGCGGGTCGGTGAGGAAGCCAAGCACAATCGTAACGGTGGGCGTCCGGGCGGTCGTGGCCCAGCGGGTACACCGCAGCCCAGCGCGGTCGTTGCCGAGCATCCCGCCGCGCGCCCCAAGCCGAACGATCCGACGCTACTGCCGCAACGGCAAGCACTCGGTGCGGCACTGCAGTATCCGGCGATGGCCGGTGCGGTCTTCGATTCGATCGAGGTCGAGGCGTTCACGCATCCGGCCTATGCGGCCGTTCGGGCCATGATCGCCGAGGCGGGTGGCACCGCCTCCGGACTCGGCGGTGCGGAGTGGGTCAATGTCGTTTCCGACGGCACCGATGACCTGACCATGCGAGCGCTGGTTTCCGAGCTGTCCGGCGAACAGATGCCGGTGAAGTCCGCCAACGACATTCCCCGATTCGTCACCGGCGTGCTGGCTCGCGTCCAGGAAGCCTGGGTCGGCCGTCAGATCGCGGAGTTGAAGTCGAAGCTGCAGCGTGTGTCGTCGACCGAGCAGGCTGATGCGTATATGGCGTTGTTCGGTGATCTCGTTGCGTTGGAGCAGTACCGCAAGAGTTTGCTGACCCAGGCGATGGGGAATCACGACGACTTCACAGCGCACTGAGTAGCGCCGGAGTTCAGGTAGCCGCCGCGGCCGATTCGTCGGTTGCTTGAGCGTCGGTTTCGCGCATCCAGAGTTGCCGCGCTGACGGTCAGCCGCCGCGGTTAGCCGTGTACGTTGACGACGACCAAGTCCACTACCTCCGACTGTTGATCGGCAGACTTCTGGTCCGCGTCCCGCGAACTCAGCGCCGCAGTTGATCTTGTGGCACCAGAAGTGTGGTCCGCTCATCCAACGGCACCATCGGCTCCAACTTCGCCCGGGTGCTGAGCTTGTCCGACAGCCTCTGCCTACCCACGAGCACCAGCTTGCGAGTCACCGGACTCTCGGTCACAGCACGGGTAGCCGCACTGATCTGCTCATAACGACCCCGCCCTGCCTTCGTCCCGAGCACATAACCGGCCGCAATGCCGATGATCAACCGCAGCATCTCGTAGAGCTCCTCCCAAATTGCCTGTGCGCGCGGCTACTATCCTGCCCGACGCCCCGTACGTCTGTCGATCCGGATCCACCCGACCGCGCGCCGCTCCCAGACACGCCGAAGCCGCCGCATGTCTCCAGGTAGAGACGCGATTTGGGAACGTGCCAGCCCATGCGCTAGAGTTTCACCTCGGCCCGCCCAGTGCGGACGAGCCACCCAGGATAATCCCCTATAGCTCAATTGGCAGAGCAGCCGACTGTTAATCGGCAGGTTTCTGGTTCGAGTCCAGATGGGGGAGCTTTGACCAGGGCGAACGCATCAGTTCGACCCTGGTTTTGTCCGTTTCGGGGGCAACGACACGGAAACGACACGCTTTCAGCCGGATTGGCGTCCCAAGGTCGCCGTGAAGTCGGGCGGTCGGAGTCGTGCGGTGGCCGAGTTGTTGGGCTGCGGCTTGTTGGCTGTATTCGTCGGCAATGAGGATGCCACGGTCTTGCGGAAGGTCTTGGGCGTGACCCAAGCGAACTTCTTGCCGCGGGCTTGGCGCCACACGCGGTTGCACGGACCTCAGTCGGCGACATAGCGCAGCATCACCACGGTGTTGAAGTGCCTCGCCTCGGCCAATCGGAGCTGCATGCGCTTGTCCAGCAATGGAAAGAACGGTGTGCCGCCGCCGAGCACCACGGGCAAGAGGAACAGCTGGTACTCGTCGATGAGCCCGTGTGGCATCAGCGAGGCCGCGAGGCTCGCGCCACCGACCTCCATGACGCCATCGCCTCCAGCCTTGAGCCTGCGGACCTCCTCGACCGCGTTCTCGCTGATCAGCATGCTGTTCCAGTGGACCTCGGCGAGCGTCCTGGAGAAGACGACCTTCGGCTTCTCCGTCCAGAGCCTGCTGAACTCACGCTCGATGCGCGGCGCGTCCTCGGGCACGTGCGGCCAGTACTCGGCCATCAGCTCGTACAGGCGACGGCCGTGCAGCGAGACCTCGATCTCGCGGTAGCGGTCGTTGTGGAACTGGTGCAGCTCGTCGTCCGGGTTGGTCCAGTCGATGCTGCCGTCGCGGTCGTTGATGTAGCCGTCCAGGGACACGCTGAACCCGTAGATCAGTTTCCTCATGACCGGGTAGACGTCCTACGCGCTCGAAACTCATCGGCGCTCATCGGACTTCGGGCGCGTGACTTCGTGGCATCCGGCCACGGAAGCCTCCGCAAAAACCGTTGGCGGGCCGACGGCGAACACTGCTAACCTTCTGGAGGCCGTGCGAGAGAACGAGGAGGTGGTACCCGTGAACGCAGTATCTACATGGGTGCTCCCCTCTGGGGTCACGGTCGGGCGATAGGTCGTCCGGGAGCGCCGTTCAAGAGCACTCCCGAAAGGCACGACCATGCAATTCACTTCTGAACAGCGCCTCGACGACGGCGTCATCGAACGCGAATTCACCCTCGGCGAGATCCCCGGCATCCTGTGGACGCCGGGATCCGCATCCGCACCGGCGCCGCTGATCCTGGTCGGCCACCCCGGCGGACTGCGCCAGATGTACCCCCGACTGGTGGCCCGGGTCCGGCAGTCCGTGGCGGAGGGCTTCGCCGCGGCCACCATCGAGTTGCCCGGGAGCGGTGACCGGCCCCGTTCGGCTGCCGCCGAGCAGGCCCGCGCCGACCTGCGCCGGGCGCTAGAGGCTGGCGAGCCGGTCGAGGACGAGATCGTCGACCGGCTCGTCCTCCCGCTGGTCGACAAGGCGGTCCCGGAATGGCGGGCCGTCCTGGACGTCCTCCTTTCGCTGCCCGAGATCGGCGGCCCGGTCGGGTACTCGGGAGGGGTGATCTCCATCGGCGTCCGGCTGGCGGTGGTGGAGCCGCGCATCTCGGCCGCCCTTCTTTTCGCCGGGAGTTTCGTGCCCCGCACCATGTTCGAAGAGGCCCGGCAGGTCACCATTCCGCTGCAGGTCCTGCTGCAGTGGGACGACGAAGGAAACGATCGGCAGTCGGCCCTGGACCTGTTCGACGCCTTCGGCTCCAAGGAGAAGACGCTGCACGCCAATATGGGCGGGCACACCGGCGTCCCGCGGTTCGAGGGGGACGCCGGGAACCGGTTCTTCGCCCGGCACCTGAAGTGAGGCCGGGCTGTCCGGCCGGCAGCAGACGATAGGAGCTGTCAGCCAGGAGCGGCGAATCATTGGCCATCTACCGGTGCCTGAACAAGAAAGCCGAAGGCTATGCCGTCTACACCAATACCGTTCCAGCAGGCGCCTTTCGGGGTTACGGCCTCGGACAGGTGGTTTTCGCCATCGAGTCGGTCCTGGACGAGTTGCCCGACGACTCGGCATCGACCCGCTGAGGTTTCGTGAACTCGACATGATCGGCCCCGGCGAACCGATGATCACTGGACCGGTTCTGGTGGACCCGAGGGTGCGGCGGCGGCTCGACAGGTGTGGTCGCAGGAGTGATCCCTCAGCTCGGTATGCCTGAACGATGGTCCGTCAGTTTCCGAAGATCCCCAGCTGCGGGATCGATTCCGCCGGGCTGAACCTCACGGTTCGTTCTGTCGTGCCGTGCGGGGTGTGATGGGGATGTGCGTTTGCCACGGCCGTCGTGCACGATGTTTCAACCTGGTGAAGTGTATCGGCGGTTTCGCCGCGGCACAGTGATGTGAGGTTTGACGGCGAGATGAATGACGAAACCGAACCGATCCCGGCGGTTCCCCGGTCTGGTGGTCGTCATGCCCGGCACGCGCGCCCGGACATCCCTGCCGACGGGGTTCGCGGGAAATCGCCCCGCGCCGCAGACACCGCACGTTCGGACCGTGCGGCAGAGCGCGAGAGATCGGGCACCCGTGATTCGCGCGCCGGGCAGGCAAACGCGCGAATGGTGGCCCGCGGTGCCCAGGCAGTGGGTTCGGGTGGTGTTCGGAGCCCACGTGCGAAGGCTGCCGATATCGCCGATCGCCCCATCGACCAGCATGTGCCAGCGGCGCAACCCAACCGACGCGCCCGACGCGCCCAGGCCGTGCAGCCCCCATCGTGGCAGGTCCGGGCCGCACGGACCGCCGTCCGCCTAGTGGTGGCCGCCACCGCTGTGGTCGTCGTCTCGGGCACCGGATTCGCCTACTACACCGAGCGCGCCGTCGATGACGGGTTCGCCCGGTCCGAGGCCATCAGTTCCGAAGACGCCGCCGCGCTCGACGGCGATATGAACATCCTGCTCATCGGGCTGGACACCCGCAAAGACCGCAATGGCAACGACCTGCCCAAAGACGTCATGGATCAATTGCACGCGGGTGACGGCAGCGAGGGCGGCTACAACGCCAATTCGTTGATCCTGGTGCATATTCCGAAGGATCTGAAGAAGATCACCGCCTTCTCCATCCCCCGCGACGACTACGTCGCGGTCACCGGGATCCCCGGCTACGACCACGCCAAGATCAAGGAAGCCTACGGCCTGAAGAAGGCGTCGGTCGAGCAGAAGCTCGAGAATCAGGGCGTCAAGGACAAGGTCGAACTGGAACGCCGGGGCCGAGAGGCCGGCCGCGAGTCCATCGTGCAAACGGTGAAGGCACTGACCGGGGTGCCGATCAACCGGTTCGCCGAGGTCTCCCTCGTCGGTTTCTACGACCTGGCCAACATTCTCGGCGGTGTCGATGTGTGTCTCAACCACGCCGTCAACGACGAGTACTACTCCGGCGCGGTGTTCCCGGCCGGACCCCAGCACCTCGATGCTGCCAACGCGCTGTCGTTCGTGCGGCAACGCCACGAGCTCGACAACGGCGACCTCGACCGCACCCACCGTCAGCAGGCGTTCCTCACCTCGGTCGCCAAACAACTCAAAGAGTCCGGCACCCTCGCCAATGTCGGCAAAATGCAGCAACTGATCAACGCCGCACAGAACGATGTGGTGCTCTCCCAAGGCTGGAACGTTCTCGACTTCGCGAAGACCATGGGCAAGGCCGGTTCGATTCCGATCGAATTCCAGACCCTGCCGGTGCAGGGATACCAGACCATCGGCGGCCAAGAGGTCAATATCGTCGACCCGGCCGCGATCAAGAAGATGGTGCGCACCGCGTTCGGAGTGCAGGCCGCCACTCCTAGCACCCCCAAGACCACGCCCACCAGCACCGTCGACGTTGTCAACGCCGGCGCAGCGACGGGTATGGCCGGCAAAGTATCGACAGTGTTGGCCGACAAGGGATTCCAGCAAGGCATCATCGGCAACGCTGCCTACACCGATGGTTCCAGCTCGGTCGTCTACTACGGCACCGGCGCTGACACCGACGCTACCGAGGCCGCGGACCTACTCGGCGGGCTACCAACGGCCGCCGCCAAGAACCTCGACTCCGGCCACATCAAGATCGTGATCGGTGCCGACTTCACCATGCCCGATGAATCGAGTTCCAGCACATCACCATCGACCGCCACTCCGACCGGCACGGGCTCGCTCGCCACCTCCACACCCGCCGACGAAGCACCCGACTCCGGCAAACCTGTCACCACCAGCATCGGATCCGACATCCCCTGCGTCGACTGACCGGCCGGGCATGCAAGCCCCGACCCTCGACAGGACAGCGCATGGCCATCACGTATCTGGAATCGGTCGTCGGGGCACTGCAAGGGTGAGCGAGCTCTTCCCGTTGCGCGGCTGATACCCCCACCCGCCGTACCTCCGCCACCAGAGACGCGGCGTGCGATCGTCAGTGCGCCGCGCCATGGTCGTACTTCATCGCGATCTCTGGCGAGTCGGGCACTTGCCAGCAGGAGGATTCAGATGTTGACGCCGTGGTCGCGGGCGATGCCCGCCAGCCCCGAGGCATAGCCCTGGCCGATGGCGCGGAACTTCCACTCGTCGCCGTGCCGGTAGAGTTCGCCGAACACCAGCGCGGTCTCGGTTGCGGCGTCCTCGGTGAGGTCGAATCGTGCCAGCTCGGTACCGGTGCTGCGGTCCACCACCCGGATATAGGCGTTGCGGACCTGCCCGAACGACTGGCCACGGATGTCGGCCTCGTGAATGGAAACGGGGAAGAAGATGCTCGTGATCGTTGGCGGCGTCGCCGCGAGGTCGACATTGATCACTTCGCCGGTCGGATTGTCGCCGGTGTGTTCGATGCTGCCTTCGGGGGAGCGCCGATTGTTGTAGAAGACGAAATGCCGATCCGAGAGCACTTTGTGGTCCGCTCCGCATGCCAGCGCGCTGGCGTCGAGGTCGAAATCGGCGCCGGTGGTGGCCCGCACCTCCCAGCCCAGCCCGACCGCCACCTGGGTGAGGTTCGGGGCCTGCTTCGACAGCGATACGGTGCCGCCCTTGGTCGAGGTGGCCCCCACCGTGAATCCTTGCTTCTCCCAACGAAACAACGTCACAGGCCACCCGCTGCGACCAGCAGGTGGCATAAACGACCCTGATAGCGCTGGCCCCAACCCCGGATCCGGTGTGCCGCCACCACCATTGTCGCGCGGGAGTTCGAAAATGTGGTCGCGCGCAACTACCCGCCGACCAGCAGCACCTGAAGCGGTGGATCCGGGGACGGTAGGCGAGGGTCCGCGGACGCCAGGCACGTCGGAGAAGTCGATGTGGTCGAACTGCTCGGCGATGCGGATGATGCGCCGCTGCAATGCGAGCAATTCGACCAGGTCCCGGTTCACCGCCCGGCCTCGAGCTGCGGCGGTGTCCGCCGCCCCGACGGCTTCGGCGTGGGCGTCGAACACCGAGGCGCGTAACCGGGCCGACACGCTCGCCACAGCCGGCGTCGACCCGGGTTCCCCCTCCGTGATCGTCACACTAGTACACTAGCGGGGACCGGGCCGGCATTCGAATCTCCCAGGTATGTGTCTGCGCCGCAATCGATCTCGCGCAGGGTTGCCTCGCTGACGCCATACTGCGCGGTCGCCGAAAGCTCGGGCCGGTACTGCGTACGCGCGGTTCACACCGCGATCGGATGCCCGCGCGCGTGCGCGAAGATCGAAGTACCGCACCATATGTACGGCTCACACTGGAGGTCATGGACTTTCTGCTATCGGTCATCGGTGTGGGGGGTGCGCTGGTCATCGCCGGCGCAGCCTGGATGGCCTTTCTCCTGCTCCGCGGCCGGAAATAACCCAACCGGCCCCGCAACGGCCAAGACAGCTGAGAAAACACACTGCGGCCCAATGGATTCGCTGGGCGACAGACCCGAGCGTCCTGCATCGCGTCGCGTACGAAGTCACCGTGGGTTGCGGAATCGGCCCGGGTGCGGTAAAGCTTCACCGGGGTGTTTGGTGTGGAACCCTCTGCCGAGTGCGTGGAGTTTCCAGTCCCCGTCGACCGGATCACTCTCGCCATCGCGATCGCGGTGAACGGCATCTCACCGGCCATGGTGTATCGGGCCAGTGCGACGTCGGTGCTGCTTTCGACAAGTTTCATCGAGGTTTCACCTTGTCTGCGGGCATTGCGCTTGCGCACCGATGCTGTCATGCCACCGATATGCCCGCATCCGGCGCTCTGGGACTTATCCTGTGCACGTGACAGGGAAACCTGCGCTCTCGATGCGACCGTTCCGGCGGTGGTGGATGCTGCTGGCCGTCGGTGCTGTGCTGGCGGCCGGTGGGGCCGCCACCCGGCCGTTCAGCTGGCCGGCAACCGTGCTGGTGGTGGTGCCGGGGGTCGTGGTGTCGCTGTTGGCCTTCCGTGTGCGGCCCGAGCGCATTTCACGCACCGCCCGGCTGCGGCGCGGAGTGGCTGTCTGGTCGACGCTGTTGGTCATTGCGTCGGCGTGGGAAATGTATGCCTTTGTTCGGCAACCGGATTGGACGCGGGCGAGTGACCTGCATCCGACCTTGTCGACGCTGCTGGATCCGGCACTCGAGCAGTGGCCGCTGCGGTTCGCTGGATGGCTGGTGTGGCTGGGGGTCGGCTGGTGGCTGGTGTCGAGATGAGCGATCGGGTGATCGTCATCGTCGGGTTCGTGCTGGTGCTGGTGGTTACGCTCGGTGTGGTCGTGGTCACGCATGTGCGCCGGGATCTCGTCGCGCCCGTGGGTGAAACGATCGCGTACCTCACGCGCACTCGGGTGGGGAGGATTGCCGCTGTGCTCGTGTGGGCATGGGCCGGCTGGCACTTTCTCGCGCGGTAGGCGAGGAGGAGAGATCCGCCAGCAGTACGAGAACACCTACATCTGGCTGACCAGCCGCCGCCGGCGGCGAACTCGGCCTGGTATCGGGGTATTGGCCGGCACGGTGGACACTGAGCGCCTACGCTGGTGGATGTCGTTGTAGTCCAAGGCATCACGATGCCTCGACGGAACCGGAGTACCGGGTGGACGCCAGAATTATCGGTACCGTGATGCCGGTTCTCGAAGTTTCTCTCATTCCGGGGGAGGGCCTGGTCGCCGAGGCTGGGCAGTTGTCGTGGATGACCGATTCGATCCGGCTGCATACCTCGTCTCGGCTGTCGAGTTCGGGCGGGCTCTTGGGGGCGGTCAAGCGTGCCGCCGCTGGGGCGGGCTGGTATATGACCGAATACACCTCGTCCAAATATCCGGGTCGGGTCGCGTTTGCGGCGAAACTGCCCGGCCAAATCCTGCCCATTGGGCTGGAGCCCGGTATCGAGTACCTGGTGCATCGGCACGGGTTCCTGTGTGGCACCAGCGATGTGCGCGTCACGTTGAGCTTTCAACGCCGTCTCGGGGCCGGTATCTTCGGTGGTGCCGGATTCACCCTGCAGCGTTTGAGCGGCGCCGGGCAAGCCTGGGTCGAGTTGTCCGGCGAAGTTGTGCAATACACCCTGGCGGCCGGTGAAACGCTGCGGGTGCATCCTGGCCACGTCGGAATGTTCGACGCGACGGTCGGATTCGATATCACCCTGTTGCGTGGCATCCGCAACATTCTCTTCGGCGGCGACGGCCTGTTCCTGGCGGCGCTCACCGGTCCCGGACGCGTCTGGCTGCAATCACTGACCATCAGCAACCTCGCCCACGCCCTGACTCCGTATCTCCCACAGCCCAACCCGAACTGACCCGCTGATTCGTTGTTTCAACGCGAGAAGGGTTCGAGGCGTCGGAGCCGAAATCAATCGACAGGGGGATCACGTCTCACATCATGTTCGGTGGCGTGATCGAGGCCCTTCAATTCTCATGTTGTCGTCCGGCCCCGGCCTGGGGAGGCCGGGGTGAGGACTACGGGTGAGTGAGGTTGGTCAGTAGAGGTCTTTGGCGAGTACCGGCCAGGATTGCTTGAGGTCGTCTTGCCAGTAGCCCCAGGTGTGGGTGCCGGTGGCCGGGAGGTCGAATGTGGCGGGAATTCCCAACTCGTTCAAGCGGTTTTGGAGGTTATGTGAGCAGGCGCTCATCGCGGCCTCGATGATGCCGCCCATGACGACGTGGTTGGCCACGCTGATCGGGTTGTATTTGTCGTCGCCCATGATGAACGGGTTGCCGGGGGCGTCGTGCTCGCCGGGCAGACCGCCGCCCGCCGAAACCCAGATGTTCGTTCCGCGCAGTTTGTCGGCGTTCAGGACCGGATCATTCGCCTTCCAGAGTGGATTGTCGGCGGGTCCCCACATATTGTCCGGGTTACCGCCGCCCCACGTTTCGACGGTGGTCTGCACGAACTTCTGGCCGACCGGATCGCTGGTCTGCGCACAGCCGCTGTAGGCGCCGACATTCTGGAACAGGCCGGGCTTGGTCATCGCCAGCATCAAGACCGATGTCCCGGCCATCGAGTAGCCCGCAATCGAGTTCTTGCCGTTGGTGCCGAGTGCCGCATCGATGATCGGTGGCAGTTCCTCGGTGTAGAAGGTCTGCCATTTGTTGACACCGAGTACCGGGTCGGGAGCGCGCCAGTCGGCGAAGTAGCTCCACCGGCCACCGATCAGCTCGACGACGTTGATGTTCTTGTCGCCGAGGAATTCCTTGACGTCGGTCTTCTGCTCCCATGAGGCGTCACCGTCGACGCCGCCGCCGCCGCCGTTGACCAAATACAGCGTCGGGCGCGGGATCGAGTTGTCCGCGGGCAGATCCACCAGGACCGGGAACGTCCGATCCATGGCCGCGGAGTGCACGTCCAGTTGCAGCTTGCGGTCGCCGCGGGTCGTCACCTTCTCGATGTAGGACCCGTCCGGTGCCTTGGCCGCGCTGTTGATCGGCGCGGCCGAGGCCACTGGGGCCACCAGGCTAACGCCCGTGCCGACGACCGTCGCAGCGGCGGCCGCCACTGCGAGAACTCTGAATCGCATACCGCGTCTCTCCTGAAAATCGCATTCGCGCAATGTTCGGACCTCTTGGTAATCCACCAAGCTGGCAAATCGTTACAAAGATAGATCGAATCCGACGCCGGATACAGCCGGAAGCCCCCAGTCTCTGGGGAGCGCTGGATGGTATGGTCACCGACCTCCGCCGACCGAAGTCTTTCGAACCCCTGCTGGGGCCGCCCGAGGAACGGCACGCTTCAGGGGGAATCAACTGGATTCAACGGGATTTGTTGCGTGAAGTCGCATCTTTTCCAGCACGAGATGATCTTGGCAGTCGTCAACGATGGCTCGAGCGGCATTTCGACGCAGGCGGACATTCGCTGGGCCGCGCACTATTTGTGCCGAACTTCACTACCCGGTAGCGACGACCCGAGCACAGTGGTGGCGAGTCGGCGCCCGACAACGACCGGGTGCGGCGTTTCGCGCGCTACGGGCTTGCGACCGGGGACAGGCAGCTGGCCGGTGGGTCGACGAACACACAGATCGCTGGGCCGCGGGTGGGACGGTAGCCGGCGGGGAGGCCGCCAGCGGCGACGATCTGGGTGTAGGTGCCGACCGCGTCGGTCGGGCGGCGGGTGAGGGTCGGGTCGGTACGCACGTCGACGGTGTAGAGGCCGAATCGTGGTGTGTAGCTGCCCCATTCGTAGTTGTCGGTGAGGCTCCAGTAGTTGTAGCCGATGACGTTCATGCCGTCGGCCTTGGCACGCTGGATCCAGTAGACGGTGTCACGAAGGTGATCGCTGCGGGTGTAACCGTCGCCGCGGGGAATGCCGTTTTCGGTGGCCATGCCATTCTCGACGATGAAGAGCGGTTTGCTCGGAAAACGGCGCGAATAGTATTGCAGCGCGTAGTAGATGCCCTCGGTGCGCACCGGCAGCTCCCAGATGCGCTGTCCGGGCAGCTCCGGCATCGCCGATCCGATGGCCCGGGTGATGGAACTCAGCAGCGGCTGCACCGGATCGTAGGCGAAGTAGTAATCGACGCCCACGTAGTCGAGCCGGTCCGCGATGCGATCGACGAACGCGCCGTTGACCTGAGCCTCCGAGCCGGCCACATAGCCGACGTTGCTGGTCACCTGGGCTTCGGGCTGGACCTGGTGGATGTAGTCGTAGATGGCGTTGTGGGCCTGTGCGACCCGATCGAGCATCTCGGCCGCGTTGGCCGCGCCTCTGCTGGTCTCGTGCACGATGTAGGCGACCGGCTCGTTCACGGTGACCCACAGCGGATTTCGGGATGCGTAGCGGTCGACGATCGTTCGCATATTGGCCAGCCAATCCTCGACCATGCCCGGGTTGCGCCAGCCGCCACGATCGGCGGCCCAGCCGGGATAGACCCAGTGGTCCAGGGTGATCATCGGTCGCATCCCGGCCTGCACGATCTTTGCGATCACCGCGTCGTAGAAACGGAATGCGGCGCCATCCCAGGTGCCCGGTGCGGGCTGTACCCGAGCCCATTCGATCCCGATCCGGAACACCCGCACGCCCAGCGCGGCGGCCAGGTCGATGTCAGAGGCGTATCGGTCGTAGAAGTCGACCGAATCCTGCAGTGCATCGGCACCGGAGTTCGCGATGTATCGCGTCCAGTTACTGTCGGGCGCGTGGCCTTCGGACTGGAATCCTGAGGACGCGACGCCCCAGAGGAAATCCGAGTCCAGCGCCGGTATGGCGGCTTCCGACCGGATCGGCGGGACCGCCGAGGAGTGCGTGCACAGCAGCAATGTCGACGCCGCGGCCGCGAGCGCGGCCAGGACGGGGCGTTGGAATCGAGATCGCATCAAATGAGAGTAACTCGATCGCTGGCGGCGATGGACAGATCAGGAATGTTGGGCGGCAAACTGTTTCGCATACCGTCCGGCTCAGCACTGCCGAGGTAGTCCAATGATGAATTCAGGACTGTCGCAACATGATCCGTTCATCGGTCGGCGGGCCACATCCAGTGGCGCGCCTATCGATGTCGTCGAGCTGTTCGCGCCCGGATAGTTTGCGTACCAGTCGAACTCATGACGCGCTGCAAGGCCGCGGCGCGTCCGAATGGCTGGCTGAGCCGGGTTGCCGAAGACCATTGGATTTCGGATTCGGATGCCGATCTGGATAAAGGCGACGTGGTCACCAGCACGCCGACCAGCGTTCACGACATAGCAGCATCATGAGCGAGCAGTGGCTTCCGTCGATCACACGAGATTCGTTGCACACCAAAGGATTACGGATGCGATGGCATCGACTGACCACCGGGCGAACATTCTGGTTCGGTTATTCACCTGTGATGATACGGGCCGGCGCCCTGACTGTCGTAGAGTTCGGTTGAGGGGATCATCGCCGAGCGTGGGTACGGAAGTCGATATGGGAGGCCTCGATCGAAACATCACAAGCTCATGATGGGCAGGCCAAGGGCGGACAAGACGCCGCCACGGCGCCAGGTTCCCTGATCCTGACGGGGACAGTCGTTGGTGTTGGGCTTCTCTTGTACGTCTACCTCGACTGGGCTCCGTTCGTTGGGAACTCGACCGGTCCGGATCGGCTTGTAGTCCTGGTGATCGGCGGGATTCTGCTGGGTGTTTCCCTGCTGGGGTGGGCGATCAAGACGCTGTATCTGCTCGGCCGAGAGCACCGATGGTCCTGGAAAGTCGCCGCAGTGCCGGTGGTTGTGGTGGCGGGGCTGGTGACCGGGTTGATCTTTCGGCCCGCGAGCTTCGGCTCCGCACGTCCGGAAATGGAAGACGTCGCGGTCGAGATGCTGCGCGAGGATGGGCCGAATAACGTGCGGGATCGTGAAACGTCACCGCACAGCGCCCATCTGTACGGCCATCACTCGATAGTCGGCAATGGCGGTGCTGCGTTCGGAGCCGAAAGCGATCAGGAATCGAGAAGCGCTGGTTACCGGGCAGAAAATATCGTTGTTGCCATGAACATCACCATGGACCAGGCCATCGAATCCGTCATCCTCGAGGTGCCCGACACCGAAGTGGCACAGGCCTTCTACGCGGCCGCGTTCGGTCTCGGCGACAAGGTGCGCGTGCGCGCCTCGGAGGTGCCGACGACCGGCTTTCGAGGCTTCATCCTGTCGCTCGTGGTGTCGCAGCCGAGTACCGTCGACAGCCTCATCGGCACCGCTGTCCAGGCGGGCGCGACGACATTGAAGCCCGCCAAGAAGAGTTTCTGGGGCTACGGCGGCGTCGTCCAGGCTCCGGATGGGGCGATCTGGAAGATCGCGACATCGGCGAAGAAGGACACCGGTCCGGCCACCCGCGAGATCGATGATTTCGTGGTCCTGCTCGGGGTCGACAATGTCAAGGCGACCAAGCAGTTCTACGTCGATCGCGGTTTGACCGTGGCGAAGAGTTTCGGCAGTAAGTACGTCGAGTTCGACGCTGCGCCGTCCTCGGTGAAGCTCGCGCTCTATGGTCGCCGGGCCGCCGCCAAGGATGCGGGCGTTCCCGCGGAAGGCACCGGATCGCATCGGATCGTCATCGGCGGCGGTATCGGGCCCTGCACCGACCTCGATGGGTTCGCGTGGGACGTTCCCTCGGCCTGAGTCGGGCGCGTCCTCACTTGGCGTCCCAGTAGCACTCCACCACCGCTGTCGTGAACGGGAATCGCACCGGTGTCGGTCCGAAGGTGATCCGGCCCGCATTCTCAGCCGCGGTCGCGATCATTTCGGCGACTGTCGGAGCTTCCTCGGCTGGGCAGTGCACGATGACCTCGTCGTGCTGGAAGAAGACCAGTTCGGCGCGGAGCCCGGCGTGCGTCATCGCATGACGCACGCCCGCCAATAGCAGCAGGGCCCAGTCGGCGGCACTGCCCTGCACCACGAAGTTCCGGGTGAAGCGGCCGCGAGCGCGCGTCGCGGAGGTGGTGCCATACCCGTCCGCCTCGTCCGGCGGTGCGATGGAGGCCGGTGGACAGGTGCGCCCCAACCAAGTGCGCACCAAACGGCCTTCCGCACCGGCGTGAGCAGCGTCGTCGACAAAAGCCACCGCGGCCGGATAACGTCGGCGCAGTTCGGCCATGTGGGTCAGGGCATCGCCGGAGGTCTGGCCGTAAATGGCGCCCAGCAGGGCGATTTTGGCCTGGGCGCGGTCGCCGCCGAAGACACTTTCCGCCAGTGCGGCGTACAGGTCGTCGCCGCGACCGGCCGCCGCCATCAAGCCCGGGTCGCGGGAGACAGCGGCAAGTACTCGCGGTTCCATCTGGTCGGCGTCGGCGACCACCAGACGCCATCCCGGATCCGCGCGTATCGCTTGCCGGATCACCTTGGGAATCTGCAGGGCTCCGCCACCATTGGTGGTCCAGCGGCCGGAAACCGTACCGCCAGGCAGGTACTCGGGGCGAAAGCGGCCGCCATGTACCCACTGCTCGAGCCAGGACCAGCCATGGGCGGTGTACAAGCGGTACAGCGATTTGTAGGCCAGCAGTGGGGCTACCGCGGGGTGATCGATCCGTTGCAGCTCCCATTTTCGGGTGGAGGACAACGAGATCCCGACGCGGGCGAAGGCCCTGATGATGTCGTTGGGCAGGTCCGGCCGGACCCGCACCCCTGCACCGAAGGCGCGCGACACTTCGTCGGCCAACTCCGCCATCCGGCGCGGCTCCAGCCCGCCCGGAAAGCGTTCACCCAGTAGCTGGTCCAGCAGTTCGCGGTGGACGTCGGCGCGCCAAGGGATCCCGGTTCGGGACATCTCCGCGGCAACCAGCATGCCCGCCGATTCGGCGGCGAGGAGCAGTCGCATTCGCTCCGGATGTTCGGTCTTCGCCGTGCGGGTCAGCTGGCCCGCGTAGACCGCCAGCAGGGCGTCGAACTCGTCCGTGCCGGGTGGCAGTGGTACCGGACCCGATTCGAAGAGCGACGGTTGGGTCTCGGCGGCGCGTGCGGGCGCGTCCGGCGGGACGGGCAGGTTGTGCAGTCGCGCCCAAGCTGCCGCCAGCGAGCGGGCCTGGCCCGACTGGCCCTCCTCGTGGCCGATCAGCAGCGCCTCCGCGGCCTGCACGTCGTAGCACCGCTCGACCCGCACGCCCGCCGCCAGTAGCGGTCGGTAGATCTCCGCCGTGGATCGCCACACCCACCGCTCGACCTCGGGGCGTGTGCGCACCGCCTCGGCGAGCGAAGACTCGCGTAGCACCGGTCCGGCGGGCCGACCGTCCTGTTCGAGCGGACACAGACGTGCACCCCCGTCGTCTGTTTCCGCGATCGCCCATCTCACATCCCCGAGTCTTGCAGCGGCATCCGACATCCACGTCGAACCAGCGGTGCTCCGGGTGGCACTGGGTTGTTGACCGGAATGTCCAGCCG
The DNA here is from genome assembly GCF_040680755.1 of Nocardia sp. NPDC051990. Taxonomy (NCBI): domain Bacteria; kingdom Bacillati; phylum Actinomycetota; class Actinomycetes; order Mycobacteriales; family Nocardiaceae; genus Nocardia; species Nocardia sp. NPDC051990. The sequence continues at coordinate 271,547 of NZ_JBFAXH010000008.1, forward strand.
GTCGAACCGGGTGGCGACCTCCTCGGCCAGGGCGTGCGCTCCTGCGGGTGGACAGGTCGGCGGTGACCGCCACACAGTCGCCGTGCGTGGCCAGTTCGTCCGCCGGCGCGGTGATATCCGCGCTCGTTGGGAGGCGATGATCACCCGTGCGCCCGCCGGGAGCGGGCCACGCGCGGTCATGAAGCCGATGCCGCGGGACCCGCCTGTGCGGTCTTTCCCTGGATGTTGAACAGTCCGGTGGTCATTCAGCCGAATCAGCGCCCCGACTGTGCTGCCGCTGCGCGGCTGTCGAGCTGTGCCAGTAATAGCGGATGGCGCGGTGCGGTATCCGCGACGATGCTCGATCGGACGTGCAGCTGGTCATCGACATGTAGCAGTTCGCCGGGTGCGAGTACTCGCCAGCGTGGGTCCTCGTCGGTGCGCTCGCTGGCCACGATGACCGCGGGGAATTCGCGCAGGTGTGCACTGCGTGTTCGGATTCCGGCCCGTCCCGCCTGGTCCAGGTGTCGATTGCCCTGCGAGCCGCCTGCCACGCGTTCGAGGACGAAGAGATCGTGCGTGTCGGGGTATCGAAGTGCCCACAGGTCGGTAGCCGTGGTGAGCACCAGGTTGAGGGCGTAGACCGGCAGCCGGTCCGCGATCCACTTGACCGCGTCGGTGATGCCCGCGGTGACGTCGCCGTCGTGCCGGTCGGTGCGCTGGGTGATCAGGGCGAAGAATCGTTCGGAATCGGTGTCGCCGTGTACCAGATCGAAGTAGTCACCGAGTTCGGAGTCCAATTCGTCGAGGCCGTGCAGCACACCGTTGTGGGCGAACAGGCGCCCACGTTGTTCGAACGGGTGGGTGTTGCGGGGTTGCAGGCCGCCGGTGGTGGCGTAGCGGATGTGTGCGACGAATGTCATTGATTCGCGTTCGCGCGCCTCCCGAGCGAATTGAACGTCCTCGTACGCGGCGATCGGTTGTTTCTCCACCAGCGGTGCTCCGCTGGCGGTAAAGGTGCCGAGGCCGACGCCGTCGGGTTCGCGTCTGCTCTGGATCGACAGACTGTCCGGCGCATCCAACAACCAGAACGTGGCCCGCACTCGCCGCGGTGCGGCCGATAAACCGAACAAACGACACATGGGACTCCTGCCTGAGCGTTGTCCGCGTGTGATGAGTGTCCTGCGATCGTAGTCCCGGGTCGGCTGATCTTGCCTTCGGTCCGGAATTCCGGTCCGGCCAGTGGACCAGCGGGTTCAGGGTGCGGACGGGTGCGGCTGCTCGATAGGGAAGCGGCGCATCATATCGTGATCTCGACGTACGGCGCCGCGCGGGATGCCTGTAAACCGCGTGTGCGCAAGCGTTTTCGATTCTGGGGCACTGGTTATGTGAGAATGGAGCAACCTGAAAGATCAACTGGTGGAAGCTATTTCGGATGGCCGAGCACGCGAAACGCTAATGCGCGGGTGCGCGGTGGTGGGATACGTGCGTGTTTTGCGGACCTGTCGGTGCTGTGGATAACCGTCCAGTCGATGAGCAATCGAATTGACGGGTTCAGTTACGCCCGGTTGCCGGTGGGTGAGGTTGCGCTCAACGTTGGCATGGCCGGCGCGGGTAGGCCGGTTGTACTCCTGCACGGGTTCCCGCAAACCCATTTCGCCTGGCGGCATGTCGCCGTCGACCTCGCTCGGGATCACCTGGTGGTGTGCCCGGATCTGCGTGGCTACGGCGATAGCGACAAGCCCGTCGACGGTGCGGATGGCGGCACATACGCCAAGCGCTCGATGGCGGCCGACGTCATCGAGCCCGACATAGTCATCGAAGCGATACGCGACCTGATCGACTGACGCGCGGTAGTGCCGTTGATCGGTTGTGTGTCAAGGACGCTCGGGTGCGCAGATCGGGTCTTATGCCGATGCGAATAACGGTCTTGACGCGTGTGACAATAGGGGCGGTTGGTGATCACCCCTTCGTTCGATGGGAGCCACGCCGTGCACGATGACCGTCGGTTGATCGAAGACCGTCTCGGGCGGGTCCTGGCAGAGCGGATCATGCCGGCGATCTATCCGGAGTCGGTGCCGCTGCAAGCATCGATCTGGGTCGCGCCGGATGAGCCGGTACCGGTCGCCGAGGGTTTGGCCGCGCCACGCACACCCATCGAATCCGGTGCCAGGTGGGGTGCGCCGTGGGGGACCAGTTGGCTCACGGTCGAGGGCACGGTGCCTGCCGAGTGGGCGGGTAGAACCGTCGAGGCGATCATCGATCTCGGTTTCGACCGGAATATGACCGGATTTCAGTGCGAGGGATTGGTTTACCGGTCCGACGGATCGCCGGTGAAGGGTCTGCACCCGCGTAACCAGTGGGTGCGGGTGGCGTCCGCGGCGGTCGGCGGCGAGCACGTGCTGTTGCACGTCGAGGCGGCTTCGAATCCGATCATCCCCTTCTTTGCGCCGACCGCTCTCGGTGACAAGTCCACCGCTGGCGACCAGCCGCAATACCGGTTGGGCCGACTGGATCTCGCGGTTTTCGACGACGAGGTCTGGCAGCTGGTACAGGATTTGGAGGTACTCGGCGAGCTCATGCACGAGATGCCCGAGGAACCCGCTCGCCGCTACGACATCGTGCGTGCGATCGAGCGCGCGCTCGACGCCGTCGATCTGCAGAATGTGAACGTAACCGCCGCGGCGGCGCGGGCATGCCTGGTCGATGTGCTGGCCGAACCGGCAGTGCCGTCCGCACACACGATTTCTGCGGTCGGGCATGCGCACATCGACTCGGCGTGGCTGTGGCCGTTACGCGAGACGGTGCGCAAGGTCGCGCGTACGGCGTCGAATATGACCGCATTGCTGGCCGAGGAGCCCGAGTTCGTCTATGCGATGTCCCAAGCCGCACAGTACGACTTCATCAAGCGGCATCGTCCCGAGGTCTACGAGCGGGTCCGACAGGCGGTGGCGGAGGGGCGGTTTGTGCCCACCGGCGGTATGTGGGTCGAATCGGATACGAATATGCCGGGTTCGGAAGCGATGGCGCGCCAGTTCGTGCACGGTAAGCGGTTCTTTCTCACGGAATTCGGTGTCGAGAACGAAGAGGCATGGCTGCCCGATACTTTCGGGTTCGCCGCCGGGCTGCCGCAGATCATCAAGGCGGCCGGGTCGAAATGGCTACTGACACAGAAGATTTCGTGGAGTCAGGTCAACCGGTTTCCGCATCACACCTTCCTGTGGGAGGGGATCGATGGAACCCGGATCTTCACCCACTTTCCGCCGATCGATACCTACAACTGCTCGATGGACGGGCGTGAGATCGCCCATGCCGCACGGAATTTCAAGGACAAGGGCCGTGCGTCGATATCACTCGCGCCGACCGGCTGGGGTGACGGCGGTGGCGGCACGACGCGAGAGATGATCGCGAAGGCGGCCAGGATGGCCGATCTCGAGGGTTCGCCGAAAGTGTTGTGGGACTCTCCATCCGGCTTCTTCGCCAGGGCCGAGGCCGAATACGAGAACCCTCCGGTGTGGGTGGGGGAGCTGTACCTGGAGTTGCACCGTGGCACGTTGACAAGTCAGGCGAAGACCAAGCAGGGCAACCGGCGTAGTGAGAACCTGCTGCGCGAGGCCGAGCTGTGGGCCGCGACCGCGGCGGTGCGGAAGAACCTCGAGTACCCGTACGCGGCATTGGACCGGATCTGGAAGGCGGTGCTGCTGAACCAGTTTCACGACATTTTGCCCGGCTCGTCGATCGCATGGGTGTACCGGGAGGCGGAGCAGACATATGCGGCGGTGGCCGCGGAATTGACGGCAATCATCGAGCGGGCGCAATGGGTGCTCGGCGGTGCGCGGGTGGGGCCGAATATGTTCAATTCGACGCCGCACACCTGGCGATCGGTTCCGGCCGGTGCGGCGGCCGGGGTGGATTCGGGCGGTTCGTGCTCGGTGAGCGAGCGCGCGGGGGGCGGGTTCGTCCTCGACAACGGTCTGCTACGGGTCGAAGTGGACGCGCGCGGCCTCGTCGTCTCGCTGTTCGACCTCGCGCATCGGCGCGAGACGCTGCCACCGGGTTCGGCCGCGAATCTGTTGCAGCTGCACCCGGATCTCCCGAACTCTTGGGATGCGTGGGATGTCGATCTCTTCTACCGAAACCGGGTCACTGACCTGATCGAAGCGGAATTCGTCGCCGCAGAAACGGATTCGCAGGAGGCGGCCGTGGTGCGAGTCGGCCGCTCGTTCGGCTCTTCCAAGGTCGAGCAGACCCTGACATTGCGGGCTGGCGCACGTGGTCTGGAGATCGACACCACCGTCGACTGGTGCGAGACCGAGAAGTTCCTCAAACTTGCCTTCCCCCTGGATATCCACGCCGATCGCTATGCGTCCGAAACCCAGTTCGGGCACGTCTTCCGGCCGACCCACACCAACACCAGTTGGGAGTACGCGAAGTTCGAAGCATGCAATCATCGGTTCGTCCACTTCGCCGAGCCCGGCTGGGGTGTGGCGCTGGTCAACGACTCGACCTATGGTCACGACGTAACCCGCACCGTTCGAGCCGATGGCGGTACGACGACGACACTGCGGTTCTCGCTCCTGCGGGCACCGCGATTCCCGGATCCGGAGACCGACCACGGCACACATCACTTCCGGCACGCACTGGTCCCCAGCGCGTCGATCGGGGATGCGGTGCGTGCGGGCTATCGCATCAACCTCGGCACCTCGCGTCCGGGTGTCGCCGAACCCGTTGAGCCACTGTTCATTATCGACAACGACGCCGTGGTGACCAGTGCCGTCAAACTCGCGGACGACGGCAGCGGCGATGTCGTGCTCCGTGTCTACGAGGCCCACGGTGGCCGAGCCTCGGCGTCGGTGACCCCGGGCTTCGGCTTCGCCGGATTCCAGACCTGCGATCTGCTGGAACGACCGCTGCGAGACGACACCTCAGCTGCGCGGGAGGGCACGGGAATTCGCTTGCGGCTACGGCCATTCCAACTCGTCACACTTCGCTTCGCCACCGAATCGACGGCACCCGAATAGATCTCGCGCCCGCACTGCACGCGTCGGCGCCCGACGCGGTGGCCGCGGTGCTGGCGCATCCATCACCCGGGTCTGGGCCATCGCCCTGCTGGAGGGTGTGCGCGAGGGCGAGATGGTGGCTGAGGATGTCCATCACCTGCCAGCGGCCGCCGCGAGTGCGGCGCTGCACGCGGGGCGGGTTTGCGGCTGCCGGTGCCGGTGCACGCTTGACGTCGCGCCACTGCGCACCTTCGGCGCACTGAAAGTCCATGCAGACGAACAGGTTTGGATCGACACCAACTCGATCGATGACCTGGATCCGGTACATCCATTGCGCCGGCTGACGGCCACCGACCTAACCGTCCCACTCGAGGACACCGACCCCTACCGCATCGGCCACCGATATGCGGCCGACCGGCTCAGCGATGCCAAGGCACACCGGTGGCAGCTGGCCTTCGCCGCGGGTATCACTGACCAGCCTGCGGGGCTGCTATCCGGGATCGGGGTGCGGTGGGGTGAGTGCTTGCGCTCACGGGCTTGTACGTTCGAATGGTGGAGTTTTCGATGAGGATGCCGTCCTCGGCGCGTAGCGGTGGACCTTTCGCTTCTCCGATCGATGCGGATAGGCCGCGGGTGGCGTTGTACACGCCGGAGTTCGCGGCGGATCCGCATCGGGCTTATCGGGATATGCGGGAGCGGTACGGGCCATTGGTGCCGGTGGATCTGGCGCCGGGGGTGCCCGCCACATTGGTGGTCGGCTATTACACGGCTTTGCGGATCTTCAATGATCCGGATCGTTTTCCGGCCGATCCGCGCACCTGGCAGCAGAGTGTGGCCGCCGACTGCCCGGTGCTGCCGATGATGCAGTGGCGGCCGAATGCCTTGCGCAATGCCGGTGAGGCGCACGCCAGGTATCGGCAGACCAATGTCGCGGGCCTGGAGCAGGTCGATCAATACGGCCTACACGATATCGTGGCCGAACTCGCTGTCCCGCTGATCAATTCGTTCTGCTCCGAGGGCTCGGCGGACCTGGTGCGCCAATACGCGTTTCCGCTCGCCTTCGCCGTGCTGAACGCCATGCTCGGATGTCCGGCCGATATCGCGCAGCAGGCCGCGACCGGCCTGGCCGCGATCTTCGAGAGCGTCGATGCCGAGCACGGCAACCGATTGCTCGTCGGGGCGATGCAGGAATTGACCCGGCTCAAGCGCGCCGAGCCCGGCGATGACATCACCACCCGGATGCTGCGGCACCCGGCGGCGCTGAGCGATACCGAGATGGTGTACCAGCTTGGCACGCTGTACGGCGCGGGCATCGAACCGCAGCAGAATCTGATCGTCAATACCCTGCTGCTGATCCTCACCGACGAGCGGTTCGGCGGTAGCGTGCTCGGTGGGAGCCTGTCGACCAGGGACGCGCTCGACGAGGTGTTGTTCAACAATCCGCCGATGGCGAACTTCTGCATCACATTTCCGCACCAGCCGGTCCTGATCGACGATGTCTGGCTACCCGCCCACCAGCCGGTCGTCATCAGCATCGCCGCCTGCAATATCGATCCCGCGATCACCGCGAATCAATACGCGGGCAATCGCTCCCATCTGGCCTGGGGCGCCGGACCACACGTCTGCCCGGCGAATTCGATGGCCTATCTGATCGCGCAGGAAGCCATCGACCAACTACTCGACGCACTGCCCGAAATCCGCCTCGCCGTGCCGCCCGGTGAGCTGATCTGGCGGCCGGGACCGTTCCACCGGGCACTCACCGCACTTCCGATCACCTTCCCGAAATCCCCGCCACTGTTGTCCGGAATGTGAAGGTCCAGCCGCAGTTCATGCAGGTTGTGGGTGCCAATCGGCGTGTGGCACTGGATGCGGACGCGAGCCACGAACTGATCCAGTAGATGGGAGGAGGACGTCGCCGTCGCCGGTATCGGACCCGGCGGCCCAGCAGGCTGATCGATCAGCGAGGTCCCTTCGAATACTGCGGTACCGAGAAGGGCATCAGGGACCGCTGCCAGTCGGTGACGGCGCGTAGGCGTATTCGCCGAGCTTGCCGTTTCCGCGAAACACCTACGAGTACTCGAGCAGGGCGCTGGGACGTTGTCGCACTGGTGAATTGAGCTAGGTGGCCGAGCGGATGGCACGGCGGGCGGCTATGGAGCCGAAGGTTTCGCGGTCGGCGAGGAACCCTTCGAGGGCAAAGGTGGCGGCGCCGAGACTGGAGGGGTTGTGGGGGAGGGTGCAGAGTTGGAGGGTGACGGCGGCGTAGGGGGCGAACATGGCGTGGTGCGCCGCCACTCGTCGGGTCACTTCCAATAGCCGTTCGCCGAGGACGTTGGCGACCAGGTCACCGAAAACCATGGTGCGTGGGTTGAAGAGGTTCACCAGGTTCGCTACGGCGACACCCAAGTAGGTGCCGGTCTTTTCGATGACCTCACCAGCGATGGGATCGTCGCTGGCGGCTATGGCCGCGATGGTGGCGGCATCGTCGGCCGCGAGTAGTGGGCTGGCTGGCGCGATTTCGCGCAGGGTTTGCACAATGCCCCGCGTGCTCACATAGGCCTCGACGCAGCCGCGGCGTCCGCATCGGCATTCGCGGCCGTCGATCACGAGGTTGGTATGTCCCCATTCGCCCGCGCTGTTTGTCACACCGCGATACAGCGCGCCGTCGATGACGACTCCGATGCCGACACCGGCGCGCAGTGTGATGACGATCAGATCGTCCACATCGCGTCCAGCGCCGAACCAAAGATGCGCTGCCGTACTGGCTTTCAGCGGATTGTCGAGGTACAGCGGATGCGGTACACGCGGTTGCAGCAGTGACTTCAACGAAACGTCGTGCCAATGCCAGTACGGCGAGAACACCGAGACGCCGCCCTCGGGTTCGACCAACCCCGGCACGCTCAGCCCGACACCGAGCACTCGCTCCGCATCGTCAGCGGTCAGTTCGCTGATACCGCGAATAATCAGTTCGGTCACGTCATCGGGCTGGGTGGCTGCGGGGTCGACCGGGATCTCGACCGACCGCAGCACCGACATGGCCAGGTCGAAAAGGTCAAAATGGATACTGGTTTCGGCGATATCGACGCCGACGAGCATCCCGCGCTCCGGATTGATCGCGAGCTGAGCGCGTGGCCTGCCGATGCCGGGAGTGTCGTAGCCGAGTTCGGCGAGCACGCCGACGTCCAACAACTCAGCGATCATATTCCCCACCGTCGCAAACGAGAGCCCGGTGGCGCGGGCGATCGCCTGCCGGCTGGTGTGGCCCTCGGCGGCATAGACCGCCTGCAGTACATAGAACCGATTCCGCCGTCGGATGTCGCGCGCGGTCAGCTGGTACACGGTCGGGCCATCTCCTTCCGATTGATATTCGCAGACATTACCCGAGCAGTTATGACAACACTATTTACAACGGTTATCCGAAGTCCTACTGTAACCCAGGTCACTACCAGACGCCGAGTGCCCGGCGCAGCATCAGAGGAGCACCCATGTCCTGGACCCACCGAAGCCGTTGGACCAGAGCCGTTTTCTGCGGGGTATCGCTCGCGCTAGCCGCGTCGGCCTGCTCCTCGGGCAAGGACGATTCGGAGGCCCCCGGTCCGCAGCATCACACCGGCGCGATCAGCCTGGTTTACGCACAGAAGCAGGGCGATCAGGAGTACTTCATCGGCGAGGCCGAGGGCGCGAAGGCCAAGGCCAACGAGTTGGGCATAGATCTGAAAGTGGTGAATCTCGGCAATGACGCGAACAAGGCGGTCACCGAGGTGCAGAACGCGGTGAATCAGAAGGCCAGCGGTGTGATCGTGGTGGTGCCCGATCCATCGGTCGGTCCGCAGGTCGCCCAACTCGCGAAGGCCGGTGGTGTCGCACTGCTGACCTCCGATGATCAGGTCTGTACGAACGGGCCGGATCCGTCGTCCTGTGCGAAGGACAATCTCGTGCCACGGGTCGGCTTCAGCGGCACCCAGATGGGTACCGAGGTCGGCCTCCGCGCCGGTCAGGACTTCAAGAAGGCCGGGTGGAAGCCGGAGGAGACCGCGATCATCGACGCCTGGAAACAGGATGTGACCGTCTGCACCGACCGGGTCAAGGCCAACCAGAAGGCCTTCAAGGAGGCCGCGGGTGTGGACGTCAGGGTGATCGAGGTCGGCACCGACAACACCCCGTCGGATGCACAGAACAAGATCTCGGCGACGGTGTCGGGTAATCGGTCGGTGAAGAACTGGATTGTCATGGGCTGCAACGACGAGAACGTCAGCGGGGGCGTCGCGGCGATCCAGAATGCCGGATACTCCGCCGATAATGTGCTCGGCGTCGGCCTCGGGGCCTATCTGGCCTGTAAGGAATGGCGCGGTGGCAAGCCGACCGGTTTCAAGGCCGCGCTGTTCATCAATGGCAAAGACGTTGGCGCACTGTCGGTTCAGACGATCTACGACTACTTGAAGAACGGCAAGCAGATGCCGCCCGAAGCCTACGCGCCGACCAAGATGGTCGACTCGACCAACTGGCAGCAGGCGGGCGTCACATGCAGCTGACCGGACTGCGGGTATCCGGGCTGAGCAAGAACTTCGCCGGGGTGCCGGCCCTGCGCGAAGTGAGCCTGGATTTTCCCGCTGGTGCGGTGACCGCCCTGATGGGTGAGAACGGGGCGGGTAAGTCCACCCTGATCCGCATCCTCGGTGGCGATCACCGCCCGGACGGTGGCCGGCTCGAGTTGGACGGTATGCCGCTCGAGCTGGCCACCCCTGCCGACGCGCGGTCGGCCGGGATCCGGGTGATCGGCCAGGAGCCGGAGATCGTGCCGCATGTTTCGGTTGCCGAGAACGTCTATCTCGGATCGCTGCCGCGTCGCTCGGGCCGGCTGCTCGACCGGGCCGCCCTGCGCGAACGGATGCGCGTCGACCTGGTCCGGCTCGGCTTCGACAGTGATCTCGATCCGGACATCATCGGATCGAGACTCACTGCGGCACAAAGGCAGTTGGTGGAAATCATGCGAGCGTTGACCACCGACGCCAAGGTGATCGCCTTCGATGAGCCGACCTCGTCGCTGTCGGACCATGAGACCGAATCGCTGTTCGCGCTGATCGGTCGACTGCGCGAGCAGGGCCTCGCGGTGATCTATGTGTCGCATCGGATGCGGGAGATCTTCCGGCTGGCCGATCGGGTCGCGGTATTGCGCGATGGCGCGCTCGTCGGTGAACGAGCCACCGCGGACACCACCGATCGTGAGATCGTGCGGATGATGGTCGGCCGGGACATGTCGACGTTGTTCGCGCGCAAGCACAGCACGCCGGGGCGGGTGGTGCTCGAGGCGGATGCGGTGACCACCGACGACGTCCAGGACGTGAGCCTGCGGGTGCACGCCGGTGAGGTGGTCGCACTGGCCGGGCTGGTCGGTGCGGGTCGCTCGGAACTGGCCGGGGCGCTGGCCGGTGATCTGCCGATTCGCTCCGGCGAGGTGCGGGTGGACGGTACGAAACTGCGTCTGCGTCAACCACGAGACGCGGTGCGGGCCGGGATGGGGTACGCGCCCGAGGAGCGCAAGGCGCAAGCTCTGCTGCTGCATCGCGGTGTGCGCGACAATATTTCGCTCGCGATGCTCGACCGCTTACGGCGGCTGCGGTTCGTGCGGGGCGGCGAGGAGCGGCGGCTCGCGCGCCGATACGTCGAATCGCTCAGGGTGCGAACGCCTTCCATCGAGCAAGAGGTGCGCAAGCTCTCCGGCGGCAATCAGCAGAAGGTGGTGCTGGCTCGTTGGCTGGCTCGAAAACCCAAGGTGCTCATCCTTGACGAGCCCACCCGTGGCGTCGATGTCGGCGCCAAAATCGAGATCTACCACATCATCGAGGAACTGGCCGAATCCGGTGTCGCGGTGCTGGTGATCTCCTCGGAGCTACCCGAAGTGCTCGGCTTGGCCGACCGGATCGTGGTCATGCAGCACGGCCGGGTCACCGGCGAACTGGACCGCGAAGCGGCCAGCGAGGAGGCAATTCTCGCGCTGGCCATGGCCGCCGATCTGTCGCATACATCGCGAGGAAACCCATGACAGACCAACAACTTTCGATTCCCGTGGACAGCGCCACGGCCGCATCGCCCTCGGTGCTCGCTCGTGGTGTCGCCACGCTCACCCCGCGCCGGCTGGTGCAGGCGATCGGCACCGGCAACCTCAGCCTCATCGGTGCGCTGGTCGTGGTCGTCGCGATCTTCGCCTGGCTCAACGACGGATATCTGGACCCGGCGAATCTGGCCGGAATCGGCGAGGCGGTAACGGTTTTTGGTCTGCTCGCCGTGGTCCAGACGGTCGTGATCATCTGTGGTGCGCTCGATATTTCGGTCGGCTCACAGGCCGGGGTCGCATCGGTGATCAGCGCGATGGCCTTCACCGCGACCGCCTCCAATGCCTGGTTGGGCATTCTGGCCGCGATCGGTGTCGGGCTGGTGCTTGGGGCGATCAACGGGGTGATCATCGTCTACGGTCGGGTCAATCCGGTGATCGCGACACTGGCCACCCTGGCCGCGTTCAAGGGCGTCGCGCAGTTGATATCCGGTGGTAAGGCACAGGGTTTCGTGCTCGGCAACGATGTATTCATTTTCATCGCTCGCGGCAAGATGCTGGGTCTGCCGGTGCCGGTGGTGATTCTCGCGATGGTCGCGATCGGCATGCATGTGCTGCTGAAGTACACCGATATCGGCCGCAATATCTATGCCATCGGCGGAAATGACACGGCCGCACGGCTTTCCGGCATCAATATCAACAAGTATCTGATCGCGGTATTCGTGCTCGCGGGCGCGGTGGCGGCGATCGCCGGGATCATCCTGACCGCGCGGACCGGCTCCGGACAGCCGGTCTCGGGTAGTGAAGGGCTCGAGCTGAAGGCGATTACCGCGGCGGCGCTGGGTGGGTGTGCGCTGAAGGGTGGTAAGGGCACGATCGGCGGCACGCTGTTGGCCGTTGTGCTGCTCGGTGCGCTGGACAACGGGCTGAACGTGGTCGGTGTGAATACGTTCTGGCAGAACGTCGCTCAGGGTTCGTTGCTGGTGGCGGCGGTTGTCATCCAGCAGCGGCGCAGTGGCGAACGTGCGGTCGGATTGCCGACCTAGAACCCGTCAGGAGCGATGATGATCGAACTGAAAGCCCACCGATGCTCGCCGAGGCCGGGCAGGCTGTGTGAGGGACCGGTCTGGGATGCCCGCACCGATGAGGTGCTGTGGGTGGACATTCCGGCCGGACGTATCCATCGCGCGACGCTGCGCGACGGCGACCTCGTTGGGCGGTCCACCGTAGTGATGGGAAAGCGGGTCAGCGCGGTGGTGCCATGCGCATCGGGCGGGCTGATCGCGACCGCCGTCGATACCTTCGTGCATATCGATGACGGCGCAATAACCGAGGTCGCAGCGCTATCGCTGCCGGATGACGGGATTCGGCGGCGCATGAACGATGCCAAGGCGGACCCGTGCGGGCGACTGTTCGCCGGGACCATGGCCGAGGACGAGATCCCAGGCACCGCAGCGCTGTACAGACTCGATCCCGATGGGGAGCTGAGCACCGTGCGGCAACAGGTGACGATCTCCAACGGTCTCGGCTGGAGCCCGGACGGCGCCACCGTGTACTACGTGGACAGCCCGACCCATCGCGTCGACGCCTTCGACTACGAGGCGGCCACCGGCACTTTCAGCGGTGGACGCACCTTCGCGAAATTTCCAGACGGTCTGCCCGATGGATTGACGGTGGACGCCAGTGGTTACGTCTGGGTCGCGGTGTGGGGTGCCGGGCAGGTTCGGGCATTCGATCCTTCGGGTCGGCCGCATGCGGTGATCCATGTCGGCCCCGCGCAGGTCTCCAGTTGCGCCTTTGCCGGACCGGATCTGGATGTCCTGGTAATCACCACGGCCGCGGAAGGTTCCGCGGCTCCCGATGCCGGGCGGTTGTTCACCTGTAGGCCGGGTGTGACCGGTCTGCCGACGAATACTTACGACGATACGAGGTTGGTGAGCAATGACCGCTGATCACGGACTGACCCTGGATCCACCGGTAATCGCGATCCTGCGCGCCCCGACGGCCGCTCGATTCGCCGAGGTCACCGCCGTACTGCACGAATCGGGCATCACCGCGGTGGAGTTCACCCTCAACTCCCCGGGGGCACTGGACGCCTTGCGCGACTGCGCCGGATCGGCCCATCCGGTTGGTGCGGGCACGGTGCGCACCGCCATCGATGCCGCACGAGCCGTGGACGCGGGTGCGGCATATCTGATCACCCCGACGGTATGTCCCGAGGTGATCGCGGAGGGCCGCCGCATGGGTGTTCCGGTGATCTGCGGTGCGTTCACGCCCACCGAGATCCAGGGTGCATGGCAGGCGGGCGCCACCATGGTCAAGGTCTTTCCGGCCTCGGTCGGTGGTCCCGGCTATCTCGAGGCGGTTCGGGGGCCGCTGAAGGACATCCCGCTGGTGCCGACGGGCGGTGTCGGGCTCGCCGATGCCCGAGCGTATTTGGATGCGGGTGCGAACGCGCTCGGTATGGGCTCACCGCTCGTCGGTGATGCGTGCACCGGCGGTGATTTGGATGCGTTGCGGGAGCGTGCGCATGCAGTGCGAAAGGCGTTGCTGTGAGCGCTGTTTCGCAGGTTGCGGTCGAGGATCTGTGCGTGGAAGACGATGCTATGCGGGGCGCTCTACGCGATCGGATGTGTTGTCTCGAGATGCTGTGCGCCAATGATGTTGCCGGTAGCCCTTACTCAGGGATTTCGATGGCAATCACCGCGACTCTCGACGCGCGAAAGCTGCTGCGATGACAGGCGGATTGATAACACTGGGCGAAGCACTCGGTGTCCTAGCCGCCACCGAGCCCGGTCCGTTTGCTCCTGGTGCAGCCATGCGGATGGGTTTCGCAGGCGCGGAAGCGACCGTCGCCATCGGCGTACGCCGGTTGGGGCACCAGAGCGCATGGGTGGGCAGCGTCGGTGCCGACGCCATCGGCACCATGGTGCTCGATCGACTCCGCGCCGAACAGGTCGATGTCTCGCGGTGCCGGATCGATCCGGAGCTGCCGAGCGGGCTGATGCTGCGCGAGCGGCGAACCGCCGACCATATGCGAGTCACCTACTACCGCAGGGGTTTCGCAGGCTCTCGATTGTCAGCCGCAGATATCGATACCGCTCAGATCGCCACCGCGCGGGTACTGCATCTCACCGGCATCACCCCGGCACTGAGCACATCCGCCCGAGACGCCGTTCACACCGCACTCGACGCCGCGGTCGACGCCGGGGCGCTCGTCTCGCTCGATATCAACTACCGCCGCACATTGTGGTCGGAATCGGATGCGGCCATGGAACTTTCGAAACTGGTGTCCCGCGCCGATATCGTCTTCGCCGGTACCGACGAAGCGGCCATCCTGGTACCGGCCGCGCCCCCGGCCGCAATGGCGGAATCCCTTGCCGCACTTGGGCCTGCGCAAGTCGTGATCACATCTGGATCCGAAGGCGCGCTCGCCCTGCACAACGGCGAGCTGATCCGACAGCCCGCGGTGGATATCCGCAGCGTCGACCCGGTCGGTGCGGGCGATGCGTTCGTCGCGGGCTACCTCGCCGGTGTGCTCGACAACGGGTCCGTAAGACACAGCCTGCAATTGGCCACCAGCTGCGGCGCATTCGCGGTTTCCGTACCCGGTGATTGGGCCGGTCTGCCGTTCCGGCACGAACTCGGCCTGCTCGCCGGCGCCGACATCAACCGATGAAGGGAAGAGCATGAGTCGTCTGGCAGACCGGGTCGCGGTCGTCACCGGGGGCGCATCCGGCATCGGTGCGGCCACCGCCCACCGGCTCGCCGCCGATGGCGCCGCGGTCGTCATCGCCGATATCGCCGAACCGGCGGGACGCGAGGTCGCCTCGAAAATCCGCGCGGCGGGACATCGAGCCGAATTCGTCCGGTGCGATGTAACTTCGGAGGATTCCTGGATCGCGCTGCGCACTCGCGTCAACGAGCTGTTCGGACCGCTGGACTTCCTGTGCAGCAACGCATCCCGGCAGGCCACCATCGCGGCCCACGAATTGACCAGGCAGGCATGGGATGACGGCCTCGCGGTCAACCTGACCCCGCTGTTCCTCGGCCTGCACACCTTCATCGACGATCTGCGTAGTCGCCGCGGCAATGTGGTCGCGGTGTCCAGTGTGCACGCCCAATTCGGGCTACCCGGATATCCGGTCTACGCCGCCGCCAAGGGCGGGTTGACCGCATTGGTCCGGCAGTTGGCCGTGGAGTACGGGCACGCGCGCGTTCGGGTCAATGCCGTACTGCCCGGACCGATTCTCACCCCGGTATGGGATGACGTGGACGAGGCAGGCCGGCGGCTATCCGCCCAGGCCACCGCCCTGGACCGGATGGGCGCGCCGGAGGAGGTGGCCGCTGCGGTCGCTTTCCTCGCCTCCGACGACGCATCCTTCATCACCGGTGCCAACCTCGTCGTCGATGGCGGCTGGAGCGTGCGAAAGGAGTCCCGGTGAAAATCACCGCACTCACCACCTACCTGGTCGCGCCGCGCTGGTGCTTCCTGAAGGTCGAGACCGACGAGGGCATTACCGGCTGGGGTGAGCCGGTGCTGGAGGGCCGTGCGCATACCGTGGCCGCCGCGGTCGACGAACTGTCCGACTACCTCATCGGCAAGGACCCGATGAGCATCGAAGCGCACTGGCAGGTGCTCACCAAAGGCGGTTTCTATCGGGGCGGACCGATTTTGTCCAGCGCGGTTGCTGGCATCGACCAAGCGTTGTGGGATATCACCGGAAAGGCGCTCGGCGTACCGGTGTGGCAATTGCTCGGCGGCGCGGTGCGCGATCGGGTCCGGGTATACAGCTGGATCGGTGGCGATCGCCCCGACGATGTCGCGCGCGCCGCCGTGGAACGAAAAGAGCAGGGCTTCAACGCAATCAAGATGAACGGGTCCGCCGAACTGGAGCTGATCGACACGCCGCGCGCGACGCGGGGCATAGTCGATCGAGTCGCGGCCGTACGCGAGGCAACCGGCGACGATTTCGATATCGCCGTCGATTTCCATGGCCGTCTGTCCATTCCGATGGCGCGACGAGTGCTTCCGCTCCTCGAACCGTATTTGCCGTTCTTCGTCGAGGAACCGCTCATCCCGGAATGCAGTAGCCAGATCGGCGAGATCACCCGCGTAACAAGCATTCCCATCGCCACCGGCGAACGGCTCTATTCGCGTTGGGATTTCAACGCCGTCCTCGATCAGGGCATTGCCGTAATCCAACCCGATCTCTCGCATGCGGGTGGCATCTCCGAGGTCCGCCGCATCGCCGCCCTCGCCGAGGCCCGGGATATCGCCCTTGCACCGCACTGTCCGCTCGGCCCCATCGCCCTCGCCGCCAGCCTCCAGGTCGGCTTCGCGACCCCCAACCTGCTCATCCAGGAGCAAAGCCTCGGCATCCACTACAACACCGGCTCGGACCTGCTCGACTACCTCACCGATCCAACGGTTTTCGCCTACCGCGACGGTTACGTCGATGTGCTCCAGGCGCCCGGCCTCGGCATCCAGATCGATGAAGCGGCGGTGACGCGCGCCGCCGAAGTGGGCCACCGCTGGCGAAATCCGATCTGGCACCGCAAGGACGGTTCCTTCGCCGAGTGGTGATGCACCGTTGCTTGCGATCCTCTGCCCGAACCCGAGCGCACGATCAACACGATGACCACTGGGATCACCAGCAGAATCAAGATGAGCAGACTCAATTCCCCATCCGGTCAGTATGTAGTGCACAGGGGGCCGGCAGACCCCGATAGTCGGGCTGCTCTGATCGATGCCGTACCCGCATCGCGTTGATATCGGCTCGCTCGGTTCGGCGGTCTCGTGCGCCAGATAACAGCCTTTTTCAGGGTGCGGGTGCGATGCATGCGGTTACTGCTGACCGGGATTCACTTCTTCCTCGCTCGATAGGCGGCGACAGCGTTGCGATTTCCGCAGGCGGTGCTGCAGTAGCGGCGAGATCTATTGCGGGACAGGTCGAGAACCAACCCTGCGCAGCCCTCGTCGGCGCAGAGCGACAGTCGGCTCAACTCATCGGAGCGGATCAGATCGATCATTGCCATCGCGGTCTCGACGGCGATGCGGACGGGGAGCGGAGCCTGCGCGGGCACCGCGTGGATGTGGTAGTCGACTTCGCCGTGCCGGACCAGTTGCGGCACGGCGTGATGCCTCGCCAGCGTCTCGTTGATCAGCCGCACCGTCGTACCGCGGTCGCTGGTCAGCATGCGGCGTAGCGGCGTACGCAAGGCGCGCACCGCCGCGAGCTCGGCGGCGTCGCCGGAGTGCACACCGGTGTAGACGTGTTTGACGAAAAACTCGTCGAGCTGGGCGATCTCGGTCAACGTATCCGGCTCCTGCGCCGAATTCACCAGCTCCACCGCGGCAACCAGTGCCGCCTCAGTGTCATGAGCAAAGACCATGTTGACATATTACTGGACCTGGCCTTAGCGTCATTGGTCATGGCTACGATGACTCATGACAACACTGCGCAGCGGCTACGGGTGGGACTGCTGTGCGCGGTGGTGTCCGCGTCCTCGTTCGGGCTATCCGGCTCATTGGCGCGCGGCCTGATGAACGCGGGCTGGAGCTCTGCGTCCGTGGTGGTCGTTCGCGTGCTGGTCGCCGCCGCGGTTCTGGCACCGATCGCTGTGGCGCAATTGTGGGGCGCCTGGGATCTGTTGCGCCGCAACGCATCCTTGATTACCGCGTACGGACTGTTCGCCGTGGCCGGTACCCAACTCGCCTATTTCAACGCCGTCGCCCACATGCAAGTCGGGGTGGCGCTGCTCATCGAATACACCGCGCCCGTCGCCGTCGTCGGCTGGCTATGGCTGCGTCATCGCCAACGCCCCGGCACCGCAACGGTTCTCGGTGCGGCACTCGGGATGACCGGCCTGATTCTGGTCATCGATCTGCACTCCGGCCTGGCCGCCAGCGGCGTCGGCATCGCGTGGGCTCTCGCCGCCATGATCGGAGCCGCCGCGTACTTCCTGCTCTCCGCCCAAGGCGATGGCACCCTGCCGGGCACCGTACTCGCCGCAGGAGGCCTCCTCCTCGGCGGACTCGCCCTCCTCGCCGCAGGTGCGATCGGCATCGTTCCCCTGCGTGCTACTACCAATCCCGTTGCCTTCCAACACATCACCGTCTCCTGGTGGCTTCCCGTCCTCGCGCTCGGCACGATAACCGCCGCCCTCGCCTACGTCTCCGGCATCGCCGCTACCCGCCTTCTCGGCTCCCGCCTCGCCTCCTTCGTGGCCCTCTTCGAAGTCCTGGCCGCCCTGGCCTTCGCCTGGGTCCTGCTCGGCGAATCCCCCCGCCCGTTCCAACTCCTCGGCGGCGCCCTGATCCTCATCGGCGTGATCACCGTCCGCCGAGACGAAACCACCCCCGACCAAGCTGATCCGGCTACGCGGCCGAGCCCGGCTTGACCTTCACGCATACGTCAATCCTTAGCGTCGGTCCCATGACTGAACCGCCAGTAGTAGTCCGGGCCGGGACTGTGAAGGGGAAGTGTTCCGAATTCGTCCGCAGCCGGGGATCGGCGTGGCAGGATCACGGGTGCGACGGATGGGGATGGGATGACTGAAACTGATTCGATGGCAGCGGTATTCACCACGATCACGGAAGCACGAACGCGGCTGCGACGCGGCGACGTCAGTGCGACCGAATTGGTAGCAGGGGCGCTGGCGGCCGCGGATGCGCATGACGAGACATTCGGGGTGTTTCTCGCACGGTTCGAGGAGCGAGCGCGGGCGCAGGCGGCCGAGGTCGATCGCAAGATCGCGGCGGGGGAGGCGCTGGCGCCGCTGGACGGTATTCCGTTGGGGGTCAAGGATATTTTCGCGCACTCCGCGGGGCCGACCACGGCGCAGAGTTCGGTGCTCGATCCGGCATGGGCGAAGTCGGTCGGTGACGCCATGGTCGTACGGCGGCTCGAGCAGGCCGGTGGCATCGTGGTCGGGAAGACCACCACCATGGAATTCGCCGTCGGTGTCCCGGATCCGGAGAAGCCGTTTCCGATACCGCGGAATCCGTGGGATGCGCAGCGGTGGGCGGGCGGCTCGAGTTCTGGTTCCGCCAGTGGGCTTTTGACCGGGGCCTTCCTTGGTGCGGTCGGCACCGATACCAGCGGTAGCCTCCGCATTCCGGCGGCGTTCTGCGGAATCACCGGTTTCAAGCCGACCTTCGGCCGGGTGCCGAAATCCGGTGTAGTGCCACTGGCCTACACCCTCGACCATGCGGGACCATTGGCTCGCACGGCCGCTGACTGCGCTTTGCTACTGGAGATCTTGGCCGGTCACGATGCCGAAGATCCGTACAGTTCAACCGAACCCGTCGTCGACTACACCGCCGCGCTCACCGGTGACCTGCACGGACTCATCATCGGCGTCGACAATCTCGACCGCTTCGTCGGCGATGCGCACGATCCGCTGCAGCCACAACGATTCTCGGCCGCCATCGACGCCTTGCGCGACAGCGGTGCGACCATAGTTCCGGTCGAGATACCGATGTACGTCGAGACCACGGCCACCACCCTGATCGTCTTGGCCGCCGAGTCGGCCGCATACCACCAACCGACACTGCGTTCCCGCTACGACGACTACGCCCGCGGCAGTCGCGTCGTCTTCGCCGCGGGGTCCACCATATCCGGCGCAGATTACGTTCAGGCCCAACGGGTTCGACACGTCGCGCAACGCAAGATGGCCGAGCTGTACACCGAGGTCGACTTGGTGGTGACGCCGACCGGCCACCTCGGCGCGCCGCGCATCGACGCCATGGAACAGCTGAACCCGGTGAGCGTACTGGCCGGATTGCATACGCCGTACTGGAATTCGCTCGGCAATCCGACCATCGCGGTACCGATCGGGCTCGCCAGCGACGGCCTCCCCCTGTCGATGTCGATCAGCGGCGGGCATTTCGACGAGGCAACAGTGCTCCGCGCGGGCGAGGCCTTCCAGCGCCGTACCGATCACCATCGCCTGACACCCGCGCTGAGCCGAAAGGTATTGCCATGAGCACTGATCGAACGTGGCCCGCCTCCACGGAGGAGAATGCGGCCATTGCCAGGTTGGAGCAGCTCCTGCAGGGGATGGCAGGTCTACTGCAATCGGTCGACGAGGCCCGATATATCGATCCCAGTGGCGGCTATGTGCCGTACCGGGGAATACAGCCGAACTGATTCGGCAGCTGTACGCCGCAGGGGTGGGGCGGCGAATTCGGCTCTACCTCAGCGGTTTTCGACGTAGGCAATATGCGCGTCGATCGTTATACCGTTTGGAGTTGATCGTGAACACTCAGCAGTCGCCCGTTTCGCACCGTTCGCCCTTCGATATCGATGGTGAACGCGCTCCGCTCTACACGCCGGAATTCGCCGCCGACCCACATCGCGCGTATCAGGAGATGCGCCGAAAGTACGGTTCGCTGGTGCCGGTGGATCTGGCTCCCGATACGCCCGCGACCCTCGTGGTCGGCTATCGCACCGCGGTGCGAATTCTGCACGATCCCGAGCACTTTCCGCGCGATCCGCGCACCTGGCAGAAGAATGTGTCACCGGACTGTCCGGTCCTACCGATGATGGATTGGCGTCCGAGCCTTTTGCACAGCAATGGCGCAGTGCACGGCCGCTATCGAAAAGCTGTGAACGCGGCCATCGAGGCGGTCGATCTACACGTACTGCACACCACGGTCGCCGAAATCGCTATCCCATTGATCAATGCGTTCTGCCCGACCGGATCGGCCGATCTGATCGGCCAGTACGCACTCCCGGTTGCCTTTACCGCGATCAATGCTGTCCTCGGCTGTCCGCCCGAAATCGGCGGTCGCACCGCACTCGGTCTCGCGGCGATGTTGGATACGGTCAATGCCGCCAAGGGAAATGAGCTCGTACACGAGGCATTGACCGAGTTGATCGCGCTCAAGAAAGCCGAACCCGGTGACGACATCACCACCCGACTACTACAACATCCCGTCGGCCTGGACGATCTCGAGGTGCTCGAACATGTGATGCTCCTCTACGGTGCGGGCATCGAACCGGCGCAGAATCTCATCGCCAATACCTTGCTGCAGATGCTGACCGACGATCGCGTCGCCGACAACATCCTCGGCGGCAGCCTGTCCACCCGAGACGCCCTGGACCAAGTGCTCTTCACCGACCCTCCGCTGGCGAACTACTGCATCACGTATCCGCGCCAGCCGGTCCTGATCGACGAAATATGGCTGCCCCCACACCAACCCGTCCTCATCAGCATGGCGGCCTGCAACAACGACCCCGAGATCGCCGGCGAGCATACCGGAAACCGCTCACATCTGGCGTGGAGCGCGGGCCCGCACGCGTGCACCGCGAAGTCCATGGCGTACTTGATAGCTCAGGAGGCCATCGACCAATTACTGGATGCGATACCGGAACTCCAACTCGCCACCCCGACGGCAGACCTCAGCTGGCGACCGGGGCCATTCCACCGCGCACTGACCGCCCTTCCGGTGACCTTCCCGAAGTCGCCGCCGTGGAGCATCAGCGCAGCGCCGCAGCCGCCGCAGCCGCAATCGCGCCCGCAACCCCACTGAGCGCGGGCGAATCGACCTTCCACTGCTGCCAATACAGCGGCACGTCGATATACGAATCCCCATCGATGGGCGCGAGATCCCGCCCGGCCCGACCACCCCGTGTTTGCAGATCCGGCAACATCCCCCACCCCAGCCCGATCCGAACTGCCTCCGCGAACCCCGCCGACGACGGCACATAATGTCGCGGCGGATCCACCGGCTGTCCACACCGCCGCCGCAGCTGCCGATCCTGCAGATCATCCTTGCGATCGAAAAGAACAACCGGCGCAACGGAATACGCCTCGGCAGTCGGCCCATCGGCGAACCAGGTCCGGGCGAATCGCGGATTCGCCATCGGCCGATAGCGCATGGCGCCGAGCCGTTCCACCCGGCACCCCTGCACCGCCGCCGCGGTGGCGGTGATCGCCGCCATCACCGTCCCATCGCGCAGCAACCGAGTCGTGTGCTCCTCGTCCTCGCGATGTATTTCGAAACACACGCCGGCGGGTACCTGCCGCAGCGCGGGCATCACCCACGTTTCCAATGAGTCGGCATTGACCGCGATCGGCACCCGGATCGGCCGGTCCGCGGGGCGATCGGTATCGCCGAGTTCGCGTGCGGTATCGCCGGCGAGCAGTTCGATCTGTCGCGCCAACCGCAGCACCGTGAGCCCGGATTCGGTGGGCCGCACCGGTTTTGTGCGTTGCAGCAAGATGCGACCGACGGCATCCTCGAGCGCCTTGATGCGTTGACTGACCGCCGACGGCGTCACGCGCAGACTGCGCGCGGCCGCATCGAAGGTGCCCTCGGTGACCGCCGCATTGAGCGCGCGGAGCTGATCGAGCTGTAGTTCCATTAAGAAATCGTAAAGGTACTTCAGAATCTTTAGCTGGTCTGGTTGGAATTCCGGATCTAGCGTCGATGCGTGTGACGGCATCATCGGCGGCCATGGCGGCCATCTCGGGACTCGGCTTCGGACTCTCCTTGATCGTGGCGATCGGTGCGCAGAATGCCTTCGTGCTGCGACAAGGTCTGCGCGGCCAGCATGTGCTCGCGGTGG
Source organism: Nocardia sp. NPDC051990 (assembly GCF_040680755.1). NCBI lineage: Bacteria > Bacillati > Actinomycetota > Actinomycetes > Mycobacteriales > Nocardiaceae > Nocardia > Nocardia sp. NPDC051990. Next base: position 294,157 of record NZ_JBFAXH010000008.1, read on the forward strand.
TCGCGGTATGCACCGTGTCGGACATTGTGCTCATTGCCGCGGGAGTCGGCGGGTTGGGCGTCATGGTCCAATCCGCACCCGTGCTGCTGACAGTGATCCGCTACGCCGGAGCCGCATTCCTCTTCGGCTATGGCATTCTCGCCGCCCGCCGCGCCTCGGCCGCGTCGAGCCTGACCGCCGACTCGAGCGGTGCCACCATGGCACTCGGCGCGACCGTCCTCACCTGCCTGGCCCTGACCTGGCTCAATCCGCACGTCTACCTGGACACGGTGCTGCTGCTCGGCTCCTTCGCCAGTACCTACACCAGTCCGCAGCGCTGGTTCCTCGGCGCGGGCGCGATGGTCGCCAGCACCATCTGGTTCACCTCACTCGGTTACGGCGCCCGCAAACTCGGCCCGCTGTTCGCCCGCCCGATCGCCTGGCGCGTGCTCGATTCGATGATCGCGGTCGTGATGTTTGGCCTCGCACTCGGCTTATTGCTCACCAGCTGAACTGGCTGGACCTGCAAACCGGCACGCGGATGCGCTCGGCGCCCTGGCCGTCCGATCGCCGTCGCCGCGGGACGCAAACCTGTGGCAGTGTCGGTGACATGCGATTGCGAAGCTGGAAGATGACCGCCGCGATCTGTGCGTGGGGCCTGCTGCTCGGCGGATGCGCGCACGACGCAGCCGGTCCATCGGGGCGTACCGCGACGCCGCAGGTCGGCGACGAACCGGTGCCGAACCCGCCGCGCTCCATCGCCGATGACCGCGTCGTCGTCATCGACCCCGGCCACAATGGCGGCAATGCCGCCCAGCCCGGCGAGATCAACCGACAGGTGCCGGACGGTCGCGGAAAAACCAAGGCGTGTAACACCACCGGCACATCGGCCACCGACGGCTACACCGAGCACGAATTCACCTGGGACGTTGCCACCCGGGTCCGGGATGCGTTGGCCGCCCGCGGCATTCGCGTCGTGCTGACCCGCGACGACGATGCGGGTGTCGGTCCGTGCGTCGACGAACGCGCCGCCATCGGAAACCGCAGTGGCGCAGCGGCTGTCGTCTCGATCCATGCCGACGGCGCCGCTGCGGGCGCACACGGCTTCCACGTCGCGTACTCATCGCCGCCGCTGAATCCGGCCCAGGAGGAGCCGTCACAGCGACTGGCAACGACATTGCGCGACACCATGATCGGGTCCGGCTTCGTCCCGTCGACCTATGTCGGCTCCGATGGCATGAACCCGCGCGCCGATCTGGCGGGTCTCAACCTCTCCGAACATCCGATCGCGCTCGTGGAATGCGGAAATATGCGCGATCCGGGTGATGCCGTGCTGATCGAATCGCCCGAAGGGCGGGCGAGATACGCGAACGCCATCGCCGAAGCGATCGTCGCATTCCTGGGGTGACGGTCGAACTGGGTCTGTGCGTGATCAGTGTGACTGGTGTGCCACGGCAGGACCCGCTCGCGGCTACCAGCGATCTTCTGCGGCCTCGCGGTGGCGTCGGGTGACGCGGTCGATCCAGGTGGTGAAGAGGGTGGCGAGATCGGCCGGGGTGGTGGGGCGCACGGTGATGTGTGGGCCTCGGAGTTCGGTGTAGCGGCCGTCGTTGGTTATGTCGTGCCATTGGACGGTGGTCACGGAGGTGGTGAGTTTGTTGGCGGGGCCGGTGTGGAGGAGGGCGGAACCGCCGCCGTCGGCGCGGCGGTTGAGGAGGCGTTGGTAGCGCTCGCGGGGGGAGTTGCGGGTGCTGGTTTCCATGTGGCCGTCGGGGCGGCCGTGGATGTCGGCGGAGTGGAAGGTGGTGGGTGGGTTGGTGCCGGGAGTGCAGGGTGGGAGGGAGCTGGTCAGTTGGGCGGGGAGGTGTTCTAGGGAGAACAGGCGGCAGCGGATGGGGCCGTTGGTGTCGCCGAAGGTGGCTTGGGCCAGTGACATGGCGTGGTGGTCGGTGCGGGCGCCGACGATGCGGTAGACCCGGACGCCGCCGGCTGGGTTCTTGTGTTGGGTTGTGCCGCCGAGGATTTGGATGCGGATCGTGGAGGTGGTGAGAGTGTGCAGGGCGAGTTGGATCTGTTCGAGTTCGTCGGAGGAGTAGCGCTCGCGCATGGTGGCCCGGTGGGCATCGAAGTCGTCGCGGTGGGCGAAGCGGCTGGTGAAGCGGAGCGGATTGGGGAAGCGGTCGTTCGCGGGGCTGAACCATAGTGCGGCGAAATCGTCTGGCTCCCAGGTCCATTCAGCCATCTAGCGATTCCAATCGATCGGTGCGGGATGTGGTCGTGTACGGCGCGAGGTGGTGAGTCGATCGCGCGGGGTGTGCGGTGCTGGATGGGGCGCTGGTCGCGGTTGTAGACGGCGCTGAGTGGCCTGGTTGTCGTGGCCGACAATCGGGCCGATGCGGCCGCGGATTCCTTGGTGCGTGCTTGCGCCTCATGCCGGCTCTCGTGCGGCGCACCAGTAATCGTGGGCGATTGTGCAGCGAGGGCGTTCGAGGATCCGTGGCGGTCAGCCGCGAGCAGTCGGTGGGGGTTCGGGGTTTTCGCCGATGACCCCGCCGGGGACGGTGGGTACGATTTCGCCGATAAGTTCTTCGGTGTTCTCGGCGTTGATGAGGTAATCCGGTGTCTGGTGGGCGTTTTCGTCCTCGGACTTGCCGCGGCCGGCACCGGCGCCCATGCCACCCATGCCCGACATTCCCGTCCCGCCGCGCGCGGCCGCGGCGGCGGTAGCCGAATTGGTCGTTCCGGTCGTGCCGGGAGTGCCGGCGACCGTGCGGCCGGGGCTGGGCATCGTCGAGGTGGGACCGCCCGAGGAACCCGGCGAGCCGGTGCCAGCGGCGATGGAACTCGGCGTCGTCGTGGTGCCCGGGGTGGTTGTGGTGCTCGGGGTGGTTGTGGTCGGCGTTGTCGAGGTAGGTGTGGTCGACGTCGTGCTGCTCGGGGTAGTCGAGCTCGAGGTGGTGTCGCTCGGGTTGGTGTCCGTGGACGTGGTTTCCTCGGTGGACTTGCCCTCGGATTCGGTCCCGTCCTTGGTCTCGCTGTTCGAGGTGCCGCCCGTCGTGCCGCCGCCGGTGCCGCCGGACGATCCCGGATCGTCACCGCCGGACTTGGTCGGGCCTGCGATGTCCAGTGGGTTGGTCGGGTCCAGCGCCGTGGGCAGTACGGGAACTCGTCCGTCGAATTCGGCGAACTTGTTCACGTAGTTGGTGAGCATGGCGTTGCGGGCGCCAGCGGTCGCCTCGTTCTTGGTGTTCTCTTCCTCATGGGCGCGAGGCGGCCAGACGTTCGCGGTCCAGGAGTGGTGGTTGGCTTCGGGGATGCCGTTGGCGACGGCGCGGATCCCATCGGCGGCAGCTTGCATGTCATTGGACATTTGGGTGAGCATCGGGGTCAGGTTGTGGGCGTCGGTGACGTAGCGGGTGATGGCGTCCTTGGCTTTGTCGGCCGCTGAGCCCTCCCACGCTTCGGCGATCGAGGTGTGCACGGAGCGGGCGAAGGTTTCGAGACCTTGGTCCCATTGGGTGGCCACATTGGAATAGGACATGGCCGCGTCGTGGGCGAGCTTGGGGTCCAGTGGTTTGAACGCGTCCTCGATCTCGGTGCGTTCCCAACGGAATACGTTCTCCCCGTGCGGGGGTATCTGGGTGGACTCGTTGCCGGTCAACGGCTTGCCTCGTTCCTTACCGACCTGGCCGGGAGAAGATGTTCGGTGCCGCTGGTGCCTGCTTGGGCGGGTTCTTCTCCAAGTCCAGGTACTTCGTCGCTTGCTCGGTGTCGACGCTGGTGATGCGTTCGCGGACCGTGCTGAACAGGGCCTGGAAAGGCTTTGATGACCTTGTAATGCGACTCCATCACGGCGTGGACGCGAAGCGAACAGTGCCGAGCGCAAAGACGGTGCCGCGCAATGTGTTCCCCCTGCTGGTCATTGAGATTCCTTCCGGTTACCGACTGTGTCGATGACATTGATCAGGGTCGGCCCGGCTCCGCCCCCAGTGCAGCTGGATCGACCGTACCGACCGGTTGATCAGCGTGCAACCGTTCCACAGATGCCACAGAGCCGCACGTCACCGTGCACGCAAACGGGGCCGCGACTCCGACGGCAGCCGATGGTGTCACGCTCGACTACACCCCGCCGAGTAGGAAGCCTCCCGCGTCGTCATCGACGGCGAGTTCGACGACATCGCGGGTCGGCAGCCAGCCGACTGGTAGGGCCCCAGAAGTCGTGGCCGAATCTCGGAATGATCGGCCAAGACCTGGCCTGTTGGCCATGGTTGTGAGATTCCGCGGCGCCGACGGGACCGCCGAAGGATGATCTTCGCCGGTCCCGGTCCGCGCGGCCTGATATCAGTCGAGCACTGCGAACGCCTCGACTTCGACGAGCACATCGGGCTCGAACAGGTAGTCGACGCCGATCGCCGACAGGGGCGGCAACGGCTGCGGTATCCCGAGTTCGTCTGCGACGCGCTCGATTCCCGCGATGAAGTCGTGGTACTTGTCCGGGCTCCAGTGCGTGACGAAGAACCGGAGACGTACAACATCGGCGAAGCTCGCTCCCGCTCCGGCTAGGCCGCGTGCCGTATTGCGCAGCGCGTGCGCGACCTGACCGGTGAGGTCACCTGTCGCGACGGGGTTGCCGTCGGCATCGCGCGCGATCTGACCGGCCACATGGACCTGGCGCGCGCCCGTGCTGATCGAAACATGGTGGTACGGAACGGGATTGAACATGCCCTCAGGGGTCAGTAGCTGTACTGGCACGGGGGTGTCCCTTCGCTGTCGGAGTTGGTATCTGATGTCTACCTGGTGCCCCAAGGGAACTTCAACGAGACTAGGTGTCATGCCGGAAACCGCTCCACTACAGTCGGACAGCCCTCAGCTCACCGAGCAACACCGCGAGCTACTCGACCAAGTGCTCGACAAGTGGTCGCTTCAGGTGCTCGACGCGTTGTGCGGGAGACCTCTGCGTTTCAACGAGCTCCGTCGAACGATCCCCGTCGTCACGCAGAAATCGCTCACCGCCGCACTCCGGCGCCTGGAGCGCAATGGGATGGTCGAGCGCGTCATCACAAGTACGCGACCCATCGCCGTCGAGTACCGCATCGCGCCGCTCGGACGGTCGTTGCAAGACCTCATCGACGCACTCCTGCACTGGGCCACTGCCACGTTGCCTGACGTCGAGTGCGCCCGCGCGCGCTTCGACGACCAGGCTGGAGCCGAAGAAAAACCATCGATGTGAGACTGGAAGCAGTGGCGGCAGTGGGAGACCAGATCTCATCGTGAGACCAACCGCCGCACGCACCCCGATCCGGCGCTGGGAAATCGGTCGATCCCGCACAGGGTCTCTGGCAGGGTATTCCCATATGGAACGAACGCTGGAGGACCTGCTTGGCGAAGCGGCGTCGGTATCCGTGGCTGGCTGGGACTTCTCCTGGCTCGACGGCCGAGCCACCGAAGCGCGTCCGTCATGGGGTTACCAGCGATTGATGAGCGCCCGGCTGAAGACGGCCACCGCAGCATTGGACATCCAAACCGGCGGCGGTGAAGTCCTCGCCGAGGCGGAGATCTTCCCGCCGACCATGGTTGCCACCGAGTCGTGGCCACCCAACATCGCCAATGCCACTGCATTACTGCACCCGCGCGGCGTGGTCGTCGTCGCCACACCCGACGAGCCGACGCTGCCGTTCGCCGACGCAGCGTTCGACCTGGTCACCTGCCGTCATCCGGCCACCATCTGCTGGGACGAGATCGCCCGCGTTCTGCAATCGGGCGGCACCTACTTCGCCCAGCATGTCGGACCGGCCAGCGTATTCGAACTGGTCGAATACTTCCTCGGACCGCAACCGAAAGCCCGGCGCGGGCGCCATCCCGACGACGAAGCCGCCGCCGGCCGAGCAGCCGGTCTGGAGATCGCCGACCAGCGCACCGAGCGCCTGCGCATGGAATTCAATGACATCGGCGCCGTGGTGTACTTTCTGCGCAAGGTGATCTGGATGGTCCCCGGCTTCACCGTCGACGCCTACCGGGACCGGCTGCGCCAACTTCACGATCAGATCCAACATCGGGGGCCGTTCGTCGCCCACTCCACCCGCACCCTCATCGAAGCCACCAAACCCTGACCGCTCGTTGACTCCGGTCGCAATCCCTACACCGAACATCGATCAGAGGCGGCCCGGCTCCGCCGGATTCGCCAGTGCTATCACCCGTCACGTGCAGCTTGTCGTGGATATTCCGGATATGCCGCCGGGCACTGGAACCTCCGTCGGTGACGCCAGCGGTGAAGGCGATCTCGCGATGCAAACGGATCTGCTGTTCGGGCTGCCAGCGGCCCGCGCCCACAGCAGCGCTAGCGTTCAGGAGAACGTCTTATGCGGAACGCCCACGGTCAGGCCGCCATCGATGACGAATTCCGTGCCCGTCGAATAGGACGATTCGTCGCTGGCCAGATAGGTCACCAGTGCTGATACCTCGGACGGGTCGGCGGCGCGTCCCAGCGGGATCTGCAGGAAATCCTCTGGAATGCCCTCGGTCATCGGGGTGCGGATCATGCCGGGGTGGATCGAATTCACTCGAATTCCGTACTGCGCCAACTCGAGTGCGGTCGATTTGGTCAGTCCGCGGACCGCGAATTTGGTGGCGGTATACCCGTGCAGGCCGGGGCTGCCGCGCAGGCCCTCGACCGAGGAAATATTGATGACCGAACCGCCGCCCGCCTCGATCATCGCGGGGGTTGCCGCCTGCATGCCGAGGAAGGTGCCGGTCAGATTGATATCGATGATCTTCTGCCACTCGGATAATTCGAAGTCGACGAGCAGATTGCCATTGACGATCCCGGCATTGTTCACCAGGACATGCAGTGCGCCGAAGCGCTGCACCGCCGCGGCGACCGCATCCTGCCACTGCTGCTTTTCGCGCACGTCGAGGTGGACGTAGGCGGCACTGTCGCCGATTTCCTTGGCCAGCGCGGCGCCCTCCTCGTCGAGGATGTCGCCGAGCACCACCCGCGCGTCCTCGGCCGCCAGCGCCCGTGCGTGCGCGGCGCCCATACCCCGCGCCCCACCGCTGATCAGTGCCACTTTGCCGGTCAACCGCCCCATCGCGGCCTCCTCTCGATCCCGTCGACTTACTGAAACACGTTACAGAGGATCGTCGATTCGCTCCCGCTCGATTTCGGTCAGCGGAACTCGGCAAGGGCGGCGGGCGGGCGTGAACCCACCGTCTTCAGGACGGCGTCACCGCGCACCGCCGCGGGGCGCCGATCTCGGTGTGAGCCGCTGGATCGAGGTCGCTCGAGACCGCGTCGCCGAGGCGACCGAGGATCGGCAGTGGATCCACGTCGATCCGGAACGCGCCGTCAGCGGCTGCTACGGCACCACCATCGCGCCCGGCCACGCTACCCTCTCGCTGCTCCCGCCGCTGATGGCCGACCTATTTCCATCAAGGACGCCTCGGTGCGAAACAAACACGGCCGGAACAAGGTGCGCTTCGGCGTCACCCGTGCCCGCCGGTTCCCGCATTCGCGGCCGCGCCCAGATCGCGAGCGTCGACGTGGTCTCCGGTGGCCTGCGGATCGTGCCTGAGCCGGGCCGGTGGCTATGGCATCATCGGTGTAGAACGCGTTCTAATAGATCGCGAGGAGGTCGACAATGACGAATCCGCCGGTGGTGGCCATGCGGCGGTTCTCCCGACGTTGGGGGGTGCCTGATATTGCCGAGGTGCCCGGCGGACGGCTCGTCGAGCTGCCGGGGCGCGGGCGCACCTACGTCGTCGATATTCCTGGTCCCGAGGGCGCGCCGACCCTGATCCTGCTGCATGCCGCCGCCTGCACGGGCTACTTGACCTGGTTTCCGGCGCTCGACGCGCTGGCCGAGCGATACCGCGTGATCGTCTTCGATCAGCGCTGGCACGGCCGTGGTATCCGCTCGCAGCGGTTTACGGTGCGTGACTGTGCCGACGACGTCGTCGCGGTCGCCGACGTACTCGGCGTGGAGCGGGCGATCCTGGCCGGATACTCTCTCGGCGGCGTCGTGGCATTGCTTGCCGCACACCGGCATTCGGGCCGGGTGAGCGGTCTGGTGCTATGCGCGACGCCGTATCGCTTCCAGGAGAAGTTGCGCGAGCGCGCCTTTCATCAGGCATTCGGCGCAGTGGCCGGAGCCGTCGCCCCCTATTCGTACCGTCGTGCGGCGGAGTATGTCGGCCGACTACCCGAGTTGCCGGAGCATACGTGGGCTCGGAGTAAACTGAATCGCTGGGCGCTCAACGAATTTCGCAGCAGCAGTGGTTGGGCCATGGCACAGGTCATCGCCGAGCTCGGCCGATTCGATGCGACCGCTTGGCTTGTCACGCTGAGTATGCCGACCGCCGTCGTGATCACGGCGCGGGACCGTGCGATTCCGGTCGATCGGCAATTGGAGATGGCGACCATGATTCCCGGTGCGAGCATTCATCTGGTCAAGGCCGGTCACGCATCCTGTGTGCTCGAGGCCGACCGCTTCGTGCCAGTACTGGTGGAGGCTTGCGCCGCTGTTGCCGCAAGGCAGTAGAGAACTTCGAATGCGGCCCTGTTCGGCGGCGATGACGAACAGGGCAGCGGTGGGCATCAGCCCAGATCGCGTGCCGCGGTCAGCAATTCATCGACAACGCCGGGGACCGCATCGGCGATTGCCTGCAGATCGGGCACCAATTCCCGGCAGGCGATGAACCCGAAGTCCAGATCACCGTTATTGGACAGCACGGTGACCGTCAGCCCCGCGCCGTGGAAAACCGGCCCGAACGGATACATGGCCTCGACCCGATGCCCGAGGAAATATAATGGCATCGGCGGACCCGGCACATTCGACACCACCAGGTTGTGCACCACTGGATGACGCTCGGCCAGTTTCAGCGACGAATAGACGCGCGCGGCCAACTGAAAGGTATTCGGCGGAGCGTACTTCGACCAGTCCATCAGGAAATCCGCGCCGACGAATTCATGTTCCTGTTTGGCATCGCGGTTCGCCTCGGCTACTTGCCGCAGACGCTCTACCGGATCGGCGATATCGGTGCCGAGCCGGGAGAACAGCGAGGAAACCTTGTTGATGCCCGCGGTGTGCCGGGAGGTGTCGTGCACCGATACCGGCACCGAGGCGATCAGGGATTTGTCGGGCAACTCGCTGTGCTTGTCCAGATAGGTGCGCAGTATGCCCGCCACGATGGTCAGGACGACATCGTTGACCTTCACATCGAAGGCGGTCTTGATCTCCTTGATCGCGCCGAGATCGGTTTCGGCGCAGGCCACTACGCGATCCGGGCTGATCGCGCCGTTGAACGGGGTTCGTGGTGCAGTCAGCGGTAAGGCCATGCCCGCCTGGTTGTTTCGGCGGCGGTGGGCGAAACCGGCAACCATGCCAAGGGTTTTCGGCACCATGCTGACCAGCCCGAGCCTGTTCGGCAGGTTGAGTACCGCCTCCGCCACCAGCTTCAAGTCGCTGGGCTGGGGTTCGGGGTGCCACTGCTCGGCCGGTTCGGACTCGCGGAGCCCGGGTTCCAGATCGCACAGATGCCTCATCATATTGGTACCGGTGACGCCGTCCACGGCGGCGTGGTGGTACTTGCAGATCACCGCCACTTTGCCGTCTTTGAGCTGTTCCACCACGCTCAATTCCCACAGCGGACGGCGGCGGTCCATGGGCACGCTGGCGATCTCGCCAACCAGGTCGGCGAGTTCTCGGCGTTCCAGCGGCTGTGACGTTTCGATGCGTCGGATGTGGTGGTCCAGATCGAAATCCGGGTCTTCCACCCAGACCGGATGATCGAGATTGAACGGCACCTCGTGGATCCGCCGCCGCATCTGCGGGATCAGCGGCAGTCTGCGGCCGAGTTCTGCCTTGAATTTTTCGAAGGTGTAGTGCGCGCCCCCTGCGGTGGGATCCAGGATCAGCAATGCACACACATGCAGATGCTGGGTCCCGGTCTCGAGATACAGGAAGCTGGCATCCAATCCGGCGAGTCGCTCCATAGCAAGAGACTACTAGAACGTGTTCTAGTTTAATGGTCAATCGTGGGGATGTCGGTCACATCGGTGGAGGCGAATTCGATCTCGAATGGGACAGTCTGCCCCGGCGTCGTGCACACCAATATAGTTGCCATAACCAGATTTTCGGGTTTCACTGTGGAGGAGGAGCAGCGCAAACAGGAGCGCTACGACAAGCTGTACCAGGCGCGGCGCTATGGTCCGGAGAAGGTAGCGGCGCAGATCGTGCGTGCGGTCGAACGGGATCGCAGCATTGTGCCGGTCACCCCGGAGGCGCGGCTGCAGTATCAGTTCAACAAGTTCGCCCCGGCACTGGTCCGGTTCTTCGCCGCACGAGTGAAGCTCACCTGAGCCGAATCAAACAGGTGTGTCGGCGAGTTCGGCCTCGATGGCCGCAACTCGCTCGGCGCCGATGCCCCACGGGTGCTCGACGCCCACCTTGCTGTCGAGATCCCAGAGCACACACTTCTCGGCGGGTTTCGCGACCATCGACCATGCGACAACTGTGCGGCCGAGTTGTTCGCTCATGGATCCGTGCGAAATAGCTTTCGGTGCAACGCCTTCCGGAAAGTGATGAAGGAACCGGCCATATGCCGTGGCGCAGAACGCGGCATACATTTCGGTGCACAGGATGAATCCGTGCCATGCCTCGTCCACCGCATGTGACGGCATGCCGATGACCTGACCGTCGCGCATGGCCGCACCGCAACAACGCAGCCACTGCCGCAGCCCGGTTTCCACCAGTTCCCGCGGCTCGGGGATGGCAGCCGACGGAGTCGGCGGGGTGGGTAAACGCTGCCACGGGGTGGTTCTGAAAACCGCGTCGGGAAATTCGAGGGCGGCCACCACCCGGTCGACATCGTGCAGGTCGATTCGGCGCTGGGGACGATTTCCGAGACGTAAGAAGGCCACAATTCACTGTACGGCGAAGGGGTGATTGTTCGGCGAACCTTTGCTTTTCATGGGTTCAGTGCGGGAGTGGGCCTTACCATTTCGGAATGGGGATTTTCTTCGTTCTGCTTCTGCTGATCCTCCTGGTCGGCGGTGGCATCGCGGCATTGGTCGTGTATCTGATCGTGCGGGCGGCGCGCAGGCCGTTGCCGCCGGGGCGGGCCGGTTATGGGGCGTCCAGTGACTCGCCGTGGGCTTACGGGGCCGCCGGGCTCGATTCGGGGGTGGGGTTCGATCCGGGCAGTGGTGGCGGCCATGGGCATGGTCATGACCACAGTCATGGGCATCATGGCCACGATGGTGGTAGCGGTAGCAGTTGTGGTGGGGGAAGTAGCTGTGGTGGCGGGAGTAGTAGTTGTGGTGGTGGCGGGAGCAGCTGCGGTGGTGGCGGGAGCAGCTGCGGTGGTGGCGGGTCCTGAAGAGCCTGTTGCCGAATTGACGCGGTTCTTGGCCATGGCGCAGGTCACGTGTCTATGTGGACGGCTGGGCCGCAATCATGCTCGCCGCTAGGTGATTTTGTCTGCCGCGGTGACGGGGGTATGACGGCACGATCGCATATTCGGCGTATTCGGCGTATTCGGCAACAGACTCTGAAATGCTTGCTCTGCTGCTGGTCTGCTGATTACGGTCCTCATCATGGGTGGGATCGCCGGTTTTGTGCTGCGGGCGTCCAGCTTGCCGCGCCGGCCTGCCCGCCGCGGATTCGGGTTGATCGGGGGACCGAACTCGTCGTCCTGGGATGCCGGAGATTCGGGGACGGTGATTCCGGGAAGTTCGGGCGGTTGTGGTGGGGGCAGTAGCGGTTGCGGTGGAGGCACTGGCGATTGTGGCGGGGCAGCAGTGGTGGTGGGGGTGGTTCGGGCGGTTCCTGATCCAGTTGGTTTCACTCGATCTCGGGTCGGCGAGGGTGCTCGGACCTCGGGGTTCAGTTCCGAAATTTCGCACTCAGCGGAATTCGCGCGCTCGGCTTGACCTCAACCCAGCTTAAGGTTCCAGGCTGATCCATGTCGGATCGAATCGGAAATTGATGGAGGTTGTCATGCGCGCTGTGCACGCCACGGAATTCGGTGGGCCCGAGGTTCTTTCGGTGCGTGAGGTGCCCGAGCCGGTTGCCGGACCGGGGCAGGTGGTCGTCGAGGTCGTGGCCGCCGATGTCATGTTCTTGGATGTTCAGCTCCGAAGTGGTTGGGGCACCGAGTTCTTCCAGCTCGAACCGCCGTATGTGCCGGGTGGCGCGGTCGCCGGGGTGGTTACTTCGGTCGGTCCGGAGGTCGACCCGAGTTGGGTCGGCAAGCGCGTTGTCACCGATACCGCCGCGAGCGGCATCGGTGGTGGCCAGCCGATCGGTGGCTATGCGGAGCAGGCGCTCGCCAAGGCCGACACCCTGGTTGCTGTGCCCGAGGGGCTGAGCCTGTCGGCGGCGGTGGCGCTCGCCCACGACGGCAAGACAGCGCTCGCTATCTTCGATCGAGCCGCGATCCAGCCCGGCGAATCGGTGCTCATTACCGCGGCGGGTGGGGGACTGGGCACCTTGCTGATTCAACTCGCCCGCGCGGCCGGAGCGAATGTCGTTGCCGCGGCGCGTGGTAGCGCCAAACTGGAGCTCGCGACCCGACTCGGCGCGCATGCGGTCGTCGACTACTCCGAGTCCGAGTGGTCGGCGAAGGCGCGCGCCGCGACCGGTGGGGCCGGTGCCGATGTCGTATTGGACGGTGCGGGTGGCGCATTGGGTGCTGGCGCGATCGAAGCCGCAGCCGACGGCAGTCGTTTCATCGGATATGGCGCTGCCGCAGGACAATTCGCCGAAATCGATCGAGAAGTGGTGGCAGCGAAGCGGATTAACGTGCTCGGGTTGTTCGACCTGACCGGGACCAGCGATATCGATTGGCTCGCCTTGACCGAACGTTCGCTGATCGAAGCAACGGCTGGACGGCTGGAAGTCGTTGTCGGCCAATCCTTCCCGCTCGATCAGGCAGATCGCGCACATGTGGCAATTGAATCGCGAACTGCCGTAGGACGCACAATTCTTACGGTCTGAACGGCCTTCCGTGACAACTTGTCTCACGTAGCTGCGGGCACCCCGGTTGAGGGTTAGGGTGCCCCGCGTGGAAACACTGATTGTCGTTGTCGTCGTCCTCGCAGTGCTCGGTCTCGTCGCTCTCGTCGTGCAGTGGGCCAGCCGCTCGCCGCGGAGTGAGTCCCGTTGGGCCCGTGGCAATGTCGAGGACGACTACGAATCTTGGAAAGCCGACTGAACTCAGCCGGCCGGAGTCAGCACCACCATCGCGATCGGCCGCTTGGTCATCTTCTGATACGCGCTGTAGCGCCCCTGATTGACCTTGTCGACAATCGCCCAGCGCCGTGCGTAATCCGGATCGTCGGGCAGCGTTGCCCGCGCGATCACCGCTAGCTTGCGCCGCCCAACCTGAATCTCACACTCCGGCTTCGCCTTAACATTCGCCAACCACCCCGGTGGCCGCGGCGACCCACCATTCGACGCGGTCACCAAATAATCCGCCCCATCCCGCCCATAGGTCAGCGCGGACGTCCGCGCCTGCCCCGACTTGCGCCCCACCGTCCGCAACAACAACGTCGGATTCCCGAACAGCAGCCGATGCCCCACCACCCCGGCGCTGTTCTCATAAACCCACTGATGCACCTTCAGCACATTCGCAAACACACTCGCCACAGCCCACCCTCCAGCCAGTTCCCGATTTATCTCCACCCTAACCACCTGAGACCCCATCCCCCGTCACCGCGCCATCCCCCATCCGAGTGGTGCCCACCCCACCCCACCCGGTACCATCCCCCAAAGCTGTCGGTATCCACCACGCAAGGGGCGGTAGCTCAGTCGGTTAGAGCCGTGGACTCATAATCCATTGGTCGCGGGTTCGAGCCCCGCCCGCCCCACAAACCCCCTGGTCAACGAGCCAGGGGGCGTGTGGAAGCGTGCCAAGCAGGGGCCAACTCTCTATTTTCGTCGGGGAGAGCGAAGGCGTCGAAGCGTTCGCGAGCGTCCGGGCCGACGTGAGTTCGCTGGACATAATGCCGACGGGTGATTGCCTCGGTGTCGCCAAGCTGCGCGGCAGCGATCGCGATGTCCGACTTGCCGCCGTCGGCGTCCTCGGCCAATCACGTGCCGACGGTCTTGCGGGCAGCATGTGGGTTCTGCGGTATGTCGGTGAACCCGAGCCGCGTGAGGATCCGCTTGAGTTGCTTGCGCGCGTTGCGCGGATCTCGCAGGGTGCCGCGCACCGATGGGAAGACCACATCCTCCGGGTCGTGCGGCACGAGAGCGCGCCGCGCCGCCAACGTCGATCGAATCGAATTGCCTCTTGACGACAAGTCCGACCCGGAGTTCTGGGAGTATCTCGAGCGTGAACGCCTCAGCGGCACACCGAGGTTCTTCCGCCCGTTCTTGGAACGCAAGCCCGAACGCTGTGTAGCTGTCGTGCGAGCCATGGCCCGAGCGCAAGAAGGCGGCGTCCTGTTCCGCTGCGGGCTCGGTCGAGACCGTACGGGTCTGATAGCGCTTCTGCTGCTGGCCCTGGTTGATGCGGAACCCTCGGCCATCGCCGAGGATTACACGCTGTCGTTTCGCCCTGGACAGGACACTAGTTCGCATGTCCAGGCCGTCCTCGAGGCTCTTGATGGCCTCGACGTCGAGGCCTGCCTGCTCGCCGCGGGGGCCAGCGCGGCCGATCTCGCTTCGATCCGTCATCGGTTGGCGAGCTAGACGTTCTCCCACGTGGCCTTTTGATTCAGCTGGCCCGAACTAGCAGGTCCGAACAGCGCAGTAATCGGCATGCCAGTGCGTTCGGTCGGCCGTGGCTCGGACGGTCCGTGCCGCCCCGCAAGCGGATGAGCGGGCATTCAGTCATTGGTGAACAAGCGGTGCGTGCGGCTGTCAGTCCCACCGCGTCGGCGGTACTTTCATCGACGGGCTCGCCGGTGATCAGGACACGGAAATAGAATGGCGCCACAAGTGTTTTCACCATCTCGGCGGGATCGATGCCGTCGGGAATCTTCCCGCGGGCGATCGCGCGCCACCACCGGCAGTGTTTGCCGAATCCGGTCGCAAAAGACGTGGCGAGCGGGCAGCGGTGGTGACGTCGACCCGGCCGATTACGGCACCATGCGGCAAAGGGTTGACGCCAGCCTGAGAGGTTTCGGTACGGCACGGTCCGTGCAGGGGCATCGCCGACGATGCTGAAACGCTCAGGCTGGGGAGATCGATACGGATCCAACCACACGCCGCATGGAGGACGTCGAACATGAGCATCCCACAGACACTGACCGCTCTCGGAGGAATCACTATCGCAACATTTCTCACCGCATGCGACACCGTCGAGGACAGCCACGCCGGGCCCGGCCAGGTCCCCACTTACGTGTGCGATGAGGCCATAGTAGTGCGACCCTTGGGGTACAAGGACGGAGACACCGTCGTGGTAACCGGCCGAGGCGACTGCCAACCTGCTGAAAGTACTGTCAGACAGGACAACACGATGAGAGGTCCCTGGCAGATCACCCAACGTAGCCCGACGACCGTCACTTACAGCTGCGGAAAGCAACCTCCGGTGCCCGTGGGCCTTGACGGCAAACCCATCGAGTTCGTCACCATCTCCGGCGACGTCTCGAACGCTCCGGCCTACGTCAACGGCTACGACTGCATCCAATAATCGATCACACGCCGACCGGTTCGTGGGCGAGCGCGGACCTGCAATCGGGCAGGATGTGCTGCTCACGTCGGTCTGTTTCATCTAGGTGCGCGATATTCGGCAATAGCGGACGTTCTGCGCCGCACCAGGTTCCGGCCGCCGGCGCCTCGCGCTGGCCGGTTCGGTCAGCGCGGTATGCGGCAATACAGGATGTTCACGACCCCCAGTAGATCTCCCAAACTCCATCGTCGCTCTCGTGGATGCCTTCGAAGAAGATGTGATGCACGTCGACGCCGCCGAACCACTGCGACTGCTGGCGAGTGCTCCTTTCCGTCTCGGCGATGGCGGCGGCAAGGTCACGCACCGTGAACCACTTACCGTTGGGCGCTCGGTGTTCAACGGGATCACCGAACCCACGCAAGTTCAGCATGGGCAATTCCAGGACAACGCGGTCGAACTCGTCGACGGTCAAGTCACGAAAGTCCCCATTTTCGAACACATTCAGCGTGAACGAGAATCCCCTGATCGCCGCGGTTGCTGTCGTGCGCTGATTAGACAGGTTCGCCGCTACATTCTCGGTCGGTTCCGTCAGCTCGATCGCCAACGTCCCGGACAACCCATTGAAGAACATCAGTGACATATGCGGATGGTGGCATGGAGCACCGACACTTCGCGCACGCCGATTGACTATCGATTGCACGCACATCGGCATGCGCCTGTGTCGAACTGTCATGTGCCCGAAGCCATATAGGCGGCGAGGATGTAATTTGGATGCCGTTCGATCTCGGCCCGAGCCACTGCTAACGGCAGGAGGTGATGTTCGGTGCACCAGCGTGTTAGCGGCCGGTTAGATCTCCCCACTGGCGGTCAGAAGATCTAACACACTGGCGGACAGCAGATTTCCCCACTTGTTCAGTCTTGCGAATTCAGCCGGCCGAATGGGGCTCGAGGGGCATGGCGAGTGCGCCGGGGACAGCGGTGAACGCGTTGCGTAGATCGGTTGCGAGGGTGGCGGTGTCGATCGGATTGTTGCGGGCAGTCCAGGTGTCGAGGGCGCAGTGGAAGGCCGCGATGAGGATGTCCAGTGCCAGCCGGGGCCGTGGGTCGATGGCTGGGTCGAAGTCGTAGCGCTCGTGCAGCAGGGCGAGTGCGTCGCGGACGATCCGGTCGCAGAACTGCAGGTTGTGCGCGGCTGTCGAGGGGGTGGACTGCGCGAGGCGGTGGCTGCGCGAGGCGCGTTCGGCCCAGCCGTCGGTCGGCAGTTGGCCCACGACAACAAGCACCGTGTCTTGCAGCATTTCCAGCAGGGTGTCGTCGCCGGGTTCGGCGGCCGACAGTTCGGTGAGGAATCCGGTCCACAGGTCCTGCAGTGGTGCCATGGCGACGTCTTCCTTGCTGGTGAAGGTGCGGAAGAACGTTCGCTTGGAGACTTCGACGGCATCGCAGAGTTCGTCGAGGGTGGTCTGGTCGAATCCACGGTCGGTGAACAGTTCCAGTGCGGTGTCGATGAGCGCTTGCCGAGTCCGTAGTTTCTTGCGTTCTCGCAGCGGCAGCTGGTCGGTTGCAGCATCAGCCATGGTCGCCAGCCTAACCAACCGTCGCCAGCTAGCGGCTTTCGCCATTTGACAGCATTTGCCACTCGGTGGCAGATTATGGGATCGCCCGTTCGGCTGAACGGGCTCTGATCACAGTTCCCGGCGCGAAAGGCATTGTTCATGCGTGCATTGGTTGTCGACCGCTCCACCCCTTCCGGGCTGCGGCTGGGCGAGGTTCCCGACCCGATTCCGGCTCCGAATCAGGCCGTCATCCGGGTCGAGGCGACCTCGCTCAACAGCGGCGAGGTCCGCTTCGGGCTCACTGGTGCACCCGAAGGCACGGTGCTGGGCTGGGACGCGGCCGGGATTGTTGAGCAAGCCGCCGCCGACGGATCCGGTCCGGCGGTCGGCACCGAGGTGGTCACCCTCGGCCTGACCGGGGCATGGGCGCAGTTGCGCGCAGCGGATACCGACCTGATCGGCACTGTTCCCGCGGGCGCGGATCCGGGGGCGATCAGCACGATCCCGGTCGCCGGGGCGACCGCGCTGCGGGCGCTGCACCGGCTGGGCCCAATCCTCGGCCGCCGCGTGCTGGTCCTCGGCGCAGGTGGCGGCGTCGGCCGGTACACCGTGCAGCTGGCCGCACGCGGCGGCGCGCACGTCATCGCCGCCACCGACGACTCGGACGGCCGCGCCGAGGACCTGCGCGCGCTGGGAGCCGAGGAGATCATCACCGACCCGGCGGAGCTGTCGGCCCGCGTCGACGCGGTGGTGGACCTGGTGGGTGGGACCCCACTGGTCGATGCCTATGGGCAGTTGTCGCAGGGCGGCACGCTGGTCGCGGTCGGCCACGCCGCCGGGCAAGGCGAGACGTTCCCGTTCGGGGCGCTGTTCGGCGACCAGGGTCGCCACGACCGCACTCTGACCACATTCTTCCTGTTCTCCTGCCCGAACTTGGGCCCGGATCTGAGCTGGCTGGCTGCCCAGGTCGCGGCCGGGAATCTGGATCCGAATATCGCCTGGCGTGGCGACTGGTCCCGCGTCGACGAGGCGATCGAGGTGCTGCTGTCGGGCCGGTTGAGTGGCAAAGCGGTGCTGGATCTGCGGTGAGAGCTGCAGCGGGACCTCCGGCGACAGCCAGCGCCTCACCGAGGCCGTCGGCGGCAACGGCGTCGTCGCACTCAACTGGACACCGTTCGGCCCCCGGAAGCATCTCGGATTCCGGGGGCCTTCGGCTAACTCGAATGGGGAGATTTGTTGGCCGCCAGTGTGTTAGGCGAACTGACCGCCACTGGGGAGAAACCGGTGGCCGCTAACACCCCTGGCAGCAGCGCCCCTAGTGGCCGATCGAAGGTCAAACCGTCGAGTGGAATCTGCGCCAGCACCGCGTCCCATCGACGAGCCTGGGCCTGATCGATCACCGCGGAGGATTCCGCGAAGCGAAGGCAGGACTCGGGCGGGCTCGGCGTTCCGGGGGGTAGCCGGTGGCAGTCCGCGAAGGAGTACGAACCCCATTCATCTCGTACCAGGTGTCATCGGTATCGACGATCGTGCCGTCGGGGAGGTGTCGCCGCTCGTCGAGATCGCCGGCGACGCACGGTGGAATCGGTGTGGTGGACTTCCGAACGGTCACCGACAGCGCGCCCGCTCGGTCACCGCGCAGCAGCGTGGCGTGCGCATCGGTCCAACCGCCGAATTCCTTGTCCTCCGTGGGATCGCCGAGAATCGGCTGGAACACCAGCGAGCGATCCGTCGGCGCGAAGGCGACCTCGACATCATCGGGGAGCGCATCACGCAGCGCCTGTGTCATCGCGACGGCTTTGGGACCGGAGAACCACGGATAGGACGGATTGTCGTATCCATACGTGTCGGTGTGAAGCATCGAGAACAATTTCCGCTGCTGTGGGGGTTCTACGACATCACAGCCTGGGATCTGCACCGGAAACATGACCGGCGGAGTGACATAGGAGGATGCCGCCGGATCCGGCGGCTCCGACGTGGTGGGGATGACCGGCGCGGTCGTCAACTCCGGCTCCGGCTCGTGCAGCAGCACGGCGATGAGGTACCCGGTTGCGACGCAGGTCAGACCCACCGTCCATCTGGTCACCGCAAGGGAGGGCGCGGGCGCTGCCTTGTCATCACCGTTTATCAGGTCCTGCATTGTGTCTGCCCGTACCGGCATGTCCTCCACTCGCCGTAGCCCGAACCCTGGTGCCCGACAACGCCCACGACCTCACTCGGCTCGCTGCAGAAGCATCCGAACCCGAGTTGCTGCTCATTTCCTGACCGCCGTCCGGGGGCCGAGGGGGAAGCCGCTGCACCCGGCATGACGTGTTCGGTCGGCCGCCGCTTTGGCCGATTCTCTCGGCGCGCAACGCGGCATGTGAGTGCATTGCGAGATGCGAGCAGCGAGACATGCGGCGAATCGTGTTCACGCGATCCCTGAGCTGATGGGCCTACTCAGGTCCCGCAGAGCTTCGTCGTATTGGTTGCGGTCGAACCGGAATGGACCGAACGCGCCATAGTCGCGTGTTCGGCGACCGGGTTGTTCGGAGCAGTCCCAGATCACGAG